>CALXSE010000011.1 GCA_944391085.1 uncultured Kiritimatiellota bacterium
ATTCAATTCTCAAAGATCAGGTTTCGCCCTCGGGCGCCTTGCCCTCGTGTCGCGAAAACGAGGTATATAATCCCACATCCGCGCCAAAAATGCAAGCACTTTTTTCACGATTTTTTCGCGCCCCACTAACCCATTGATTTTACAATAGCACTTTCCCCCGCACCCACCCCTCCCCCACCCATCCGCCCCGCCCCCCGCACAAAAACGCCGCCAACCTTTTTCAACCGCTTCAAGCACCCCGACAACGAGGCTTCCGTGCGGGGATGGCAGCAAAATGGGCTCATCGCTACCGCGAAACCACGGTCAATGGACGCGGCATCATGCCACCCTCATCCAATAAGCGCTTGTTCCCCTCCAATCATGTGCCAGGATGGCCATGGGTCAAACGGGGCGACCGGCAAGCGGCCCCTTCAATAAGTTCCTTAAAACCACCACGCTCCATCCCTTCCTTTCGGCCTTCCAGGATATCCCGGAAGGCCGTTGTCACTCAATGGCATGGATACGGCAAGCGCGTCGAGGACTGGCACGCCCCGCCGGGGCGGCGCAAGGGGCGTCAGACGCGGCGGAAGCGGCGGTCAAGCTCGCGGTAGGTGGTGAGGATCATGGTGGGGCGGCCGCGGGGGGTGGCGTAGGGCATGGGGCAGCGGGCGAGCTCGGCCATCAGGGCCTCGGCGACGCTGGGATCGGCCACGCGGAAGGCTTTGGAGGCGGCCTGGGCGGCGGCGCGGGCGACGACCTCCCGGCGCCAGGCGTCGAGGCCTTTCCGCGGGTTTGGCTGGTCAAGCTCGGCGGCGAGGTCGGCGAGGATCTCCTTTGGGGGGAGCTCGGCGAGGGCGATGGGGAGGGCGTCGACGAGGAACGCGTCGGGGCCGATGGGGGAGACGCCGAAGCCGAGGGCGGCGAGCTCAGGGAGGAAGCGAGAGACGCGTTCGGCGTCGGCGTGCGGAAGCGAAAGGGTCTCGGGGAGCAGCAGGGGCTGCGCGGCGGCCTCGGCGGCGGCGGGGGCGAGGCGCTCATAGAGGATGCGCTCGAGGGCGGCCTTGGCGTCGACCGTCACGTAACCCTGGTCGGTGACGACGAGCCAATAGCCGGGGCCCGAGACGTCGGCCACGCGGAGCCACTTCCAAGGGAGCGCAACGGCGGCCGGGGCGGCCTCTTCGGGCGGCGGCGCGGACGGGGGGACGATGGGCTCGGCGGACGGGGGCGGATCCTGCAAGACGGGATAGGCCGAGAGGGTCACGCCGCGCAGGGGAAGGTCGGCCTGGCGCGGCGGGGGCGCCTGGGGCGTGGGCAAAGGGCCGATGGGCGCGAGACGCGGGGCGGCCTGTGGCGTGGGCGCGCCGAGGGGCGGGGGCGTGGGCAGGGGCGCGCCGAGGGCCTCGACCAGGGCGGCGCGGAGGGCGGCGGAGACGAGATCGCCGCGGCGGAAGCGCACCTCGCGTTTGGCGGGATGGACGTTGACGTCGACGTCCTCGGGGGGGAGGTCGACGAAGAGGACGGCGACGGGGCGGCGCTCGCGCGTGGGCCAGGCCTCGCGCAGGGCGGCCTGGAGTTGGACGGCCGTGGCGGGGCGGCGGTTGACGAAGAAGAACTGCTCGGGCGTGCCGGCGCGGACGAAGTCGGGCTTGGAGAGATAGCCGGAGACCCGGATGGGGCCCTGGGCGTGGCGGACGGGCAGAAGCGCGTCGGAGACGGCCTCGCCCAGGAGGGCGCGGACGCGGTCGGCCAGGGTGTCGCCCTCGGGCAGACGGAAAAGCTCGCGCCCGTCCGCGCGGAGGCGGAAGGCGACGGCGGGATTGGCCAGGGCGATGGCCGCGAGGGTTTGGCGGATGCGCGCGAGCTCGGTGGCGGGGGCGCGGAGGAACTTGCGGCGCGCCGGGACGTTGAAGAAGAGGTCGCGCACCGAGACGGTGGTGCCGACGGGGCGGCCGGCCTCGCCCACCCAGTCGAGCGCGCCGCCGATGACGGTGAGGGCGGTGGCGGCGTCGGCCTCGGCGGGGCGGGTGCAGAGGGAGAAGCGCGAGACGCTGGCGATGGAGGGGATGGCCTCGCCGCGGAAGCCGAAGGTGGCGATGCGCGCGATGTCCTCGGAGGAAGCGATTTTGCTGGTGGCCTGGCGCTCCAGGCAGGCGAGGGCGTCCTCGCGATCCATGCCGCAGCCGTTGTCGGCGACCTCGACGCGCTTGGCGCCGCCGCCCTCGACCTCGACGTCGACGCGCTTGGCCCCGGCGTCCAGCGCGTTCTCCACGAGTTCCTTGACGACGGAGGCGGGGCGCTCGACGACCTCGCCGGCGGCGATCTGGTTGGCGACGGTCTCGGGAAGGACGCGGATGGGGCGGCGCTCAGCCATGCCAGCCCCCGGGGAGCGCGCCCAGGAAGGCGGCGATGCGCACGCGCAGGCCGTTGGCGTCCAGCCCGCAGGCGGCGCGGAGCTCGTCCTCGGAGCCCTGCGGCACGAAGCGGTCGGGCCAGCCGAGGATAAGGAGCGGGCCGCGGTGGACCTCGGCGACGGCGGAGCCGAAGCCACCCGCGGCGGCGGCGTCCTCGAGCGTGATGAGGGGGCGCGCGCCGAGCCCGCGGATGAAGTCCGGCAGGGGCTTGACGCACTCGACCGTCTCGAGGGCCAGCCCAAGGGCCTTGGCGACGGGTTCGGCCCAGAAGGCGGTGGGGCCGAGGGCAAGGACGAGGGGCGCGCCTTCCGGCCCCCCAAGGCGAGGGGCGGGGCCTTCGTGGACGTAACCGCGCGGGTAGCGGACGGCGGTGGGGCCGGGACGCGCGAAGGCCGCGTCGAGCGCAGCCTCGAGGCCGGCACGGGTGGCGGGGGCGCGGATCTCGAGGTTGGGGAGGGCGCGGAGCATGGCCAGGTCGTAGAGGCCATGGTGGGTGGGGCCGTCGGGGCCGACGACGCCGGCGCGGTCGAGGCAGAGCAGGACGGGCAGGTTGGGGAGGCAGACGTCGTGCATGAGGTTGTCGACGGCGCGCTGGGCAAAGGTGGAGTAAAGCGCGACGGCGGGGCGGAGGCCAGCGGCGGCGAGGCCGGCGGCGAAGGCGACGGCGTACCCCTCGCAGATGCCGACGTCGTGGGCGCGGGAGGGGAAGTCGCGGAAGAAGGCATCCAGGCCGGTCCCGGTGCGCATGGCGGCGGTGACGGCCTCGACGGCGGGATCGCGGGCGGCGCGGAGGCAGAGCGCGCGGCCGAAAGCCTCGGACCAGGTGAGGGCGGCCTTGGGGCCGGGCGGCACGGGCGCGGCGGCCCAGGGGCCGACGCCGTGCCATTTGGCGGGGTTGCGCTCGGCGGGGGGATAGCCCTTGCCCTTGACGGTGGCGATGTGCAGGGCGACGGGGACGTGGCCCTCGGCGGCGGCGCGCAGGGCGTCGCAAAGGGCGGGGACGTCGTGGCCGTCGATGGGGCCGATGTAACGCAGGCCGAGATCCTCGAAGATGGCGGCGCGGTGGCGCAGGAGTGCGCCCTTGACGATGGCCTTGAAGCCGCCGTAAAAGGCCTTGAGGCGGTTGAGGCGCAGGCGGTGCCCAGCGGCCTCGGCGGCGGCGCGGATGCGGTTGTAGCGCAGGCCGGCGAGCCGCCGGGCGAAGAGGCGCGCGATGGCGCCGACGTTGCGCGAGATGCTCATGCCGTTGTCGTTGATGACAAGGATGAGGCGGTCGGTGGCGTGGCGGACGGCGTTGAGGGCCTCAAGGGAGATGCCGTTGGTGAGCGAGGCGTCGCCGACGACGGCGATGACGTTTTCCTTGCCGCCGCGGCGGTCGCGGGCGGAGGCCAGGCCCAGCGCGGTGGCGAGGGCGACGCCGGCGTGGCCGCCGACGGCCGCGTCGTAGGGGGATTCGCCGGGGAAGGGGAAGCCGCGGATGCCGCCGAAGCGGCGGAGGGTGCCCATGCGGGCGTTGCGGCCGGTGAGCATCTTCCAGGCGTAGGCCTGGTGGCCGACGTCCCAGACGACCTTGTCGGCGGGGAAGTCGAAGACGCGGCAGAGGGCAAGGGTGAGCTCGACGACGCCGAGGCTGGGGGCGAGGTGGCCGCCGGTCTTGGAGACGACGGCGACCATGCGGGCGCGGAGCTCCTCGGCAAGGCGCGGGAGGTCGGCCTCGGGGAGCGCCTTGACGTCGGCCGGGGAGGCGATGGCGTCAAGGAGCGGCGTGGCGATCTCTGGCGCGGGCGTGGTCATTGGGCACCGAAGAGGCGGAAGAGGCGCAGGCCAAGGTCGCCGTCGGTGTCGACGGGGGCGTCTGGGCCGCCGCGCAGGTCGATGTAGTCAGAGAGGATGCGCAGGGATTCGCGCAGGACGGGGTCGTTCTCGACGGTGGGGCCTTCCTTGCGGGCCTTGGCCGAGCCGCCGCGGAGGGCGTCCTCCTGGAGCTTCTCCATGGCGCGCTCGGCGCGCATCCGCTCGCGGCGCGCGTCGATGTTGAGGGGGACGGTCTGCTCGGCGTTGGCCCGGCGGACGTGGGCGATGAGGCTCTGCGCGGCCTGATATTGCGCGTCGTCCCTGAGGCGGGCGTCGGAGGCGGCCTTGAGACGGGGCAGGAAGGGGGCGACGTCCTCGGTCTTGGCGTAGTAGGCCGGGGGGATCTCGGTGTAGGGAAGGGCGCCGGGGAGCTGATCCTCGCCGAGGTCGAGCGCGTCGTAGATGGAGGGGAGGACGAGGTCGGGGACGACGCCGCGGAGCTGGGTGGTGCCGCCGTTGATGCGGAAGAAGCAGGCGGAGGTGACGCGGTCGGCGCCGTAGACCTTGTTGTCGCCCAGGCCCAGCACCGTCTGGACGGTGCCCTTGCCGTGGGTCTTGGAGTCGCCCACCACAAGGGCGCGGCCGTAGTCCTGGAAGGCGGAGGCGACGATCTCGGAGGCGGAGGCGGAGTTGCGGTTCACCAGCACGAGCAGGGGCTTGCGGAAGGCGACGCGGCCCTGGGCGTTGAGGGTCTGGACGCGCGAGCGGTCGCGCACCTGGACGGCGGGGCCGGTGACGAAGAGCCCGGTCATGGCGAGGGCCTCGGCGAGGGAGCCGCCGCCGTTGTTGCGCAGGTCGATGACCAGGCCGTCGACGTGCTCCTGGTTGAAATCCTGGATATAGCGCAGCAGGTCGCGCGTCATGGAGCGCGCGTCCGCGCCGTCCGCGCCGCCGACCATGCCGGCGTAGAAGGTGGGGATGCGGACGTAGCCCAGGCGCCGCTCGCCGCCGTCGGGCAGGGTCAGGCGCTCGACGCGCCCGGTGACGGCCTGCTCCTCGAGCTTGACCTCGTCGCGCACGAGGTCGACGAGCTTGGTGCGCGAGCCGGATTTGTCGGAGGCGGGGATGACGCGCAGGACCACCTTGGAGCCCTTGGGGCCACGGATTTTGCGGACGGTGCGCGAGAGGGGCTTGTGGCGGATGTCCTCGATGGGGCCGTCTCCCTGGCCCACGCCGATGATGAGGTCGCCCTCCTGCAGGCGGATGTCGCGCGGGTCGCGGGCCGCGGGGCCGCCGGACATCAGCTCCATCACGCGCACGGCGCCGTCGTCGTAGCGCAGGCTCGCGCCGATGCCGCAGAGGGTGAGGTTCATCTCCATGCTGAAGTCCTCGAAATTCATCGGGGACATATAGTCGGTATGCGGGTCGTAGGCGTTGGCGACGGCCGAGAGGTAACGCTGGAGGACGGTCTCGGAATCCATCTCGGCGAAGGCGTCGCGCAGGGCGCCGTAGCGCTTGGCGAGGATGACGGGGACGGGCTCGTCGAGATCCTCGTCGCGCGGGTCCTCGTCCTCCTCGGGCTCCTTGCCCTCGGCCTGGGCCTGGGCGGCCTCCTCGGCATCGAGCTCCTTGGCCAGGGTGAGGGCCAGGTACTCGTTCTTGAGGCAGGCGCGCCAGAGGGCGCGCTGCGCGGCCTCATCGGCGGGGCGCTCGGCCTTGCGGCGCTTCCAGAAGTAAGACTCGTCCACGGTGAAGTCGAAGGGCTCGGGCTCCTTGAGGATGGCCTCGACGAAGTCGCACCGGGCCTCGAGGCGCTCGCGGATAAGCTGCATGAGGTCATAGCCAAAGGAGAGATCCCCGCGGGCGATCATGTCGTCGAGGCGCTCCTTCTGCGGCTCCAGGCGCGCGAGGTCGGCCTGCGTCAGCAACGAGCGGTCGTAGTCGAGCGCGTCCACCAGGTTCGTCCAGGCGACGGCGGAAAGGCGGTCCCCGAAGCGTTCGCCGGAGAGGTGGTTGAGGGCCAGCTGGCGGGTGACGCGGCGGGCGATCTCGGGGTAGACCGGCTCGGGGGCGACGGGGGCGACGGCGGCCCGAAGCGCCGCAGCGGCCAGCAGGCCAAGGAGGGCAAGGAGGCGTTTGTCCATGTCAGAGTCCTTCCGTGAGCGTGAGGGCCCCCAGCCGCGCCACGCAGCGGGCGACGGCCGCGGCGTCGAGGACGGCGGGGCCGAGGGTGAGGGCGGAGACCAAATCCAGATGCGAGCAGACGAGGATTTCATCGACGTGCGCCGACGCGTCGGCGAACTGCGGCCCGGCAAAGCAAAGCACCCCGCGCAGCGCCTCGGGGCAGACCTCCGCGGCGCGGGAGACGGCGTTGACGGCGCGGCGCACCTGCTCGATGGGCGAGCTGCTGAGGGGGCGGCCGTTGGCCAGGATCTGCGCGCCGGAGACGGAGACCTCGCCGCTCCAATGCTTCGTCTCGATGACGAAGAGGCCCTGCGGGCCGACGGCCACGTGGTCGACGTCGCGCCCATCGGGCAGGAGCACGCCGTTAAGGACCGTCCAGGCGGCGGGCAGGTGGGCCAGCTCGCCGGCCACCATCTCCTCGCCGCGCGCGCCCTTGAAGAAGCCGTAGACCAGCGCGGGCTGGCGCCTGCGGTACGCCGCGAACCCCGCGACGGCCGCGGCCAGCGCCGCCGCGCCCGCCCACCACGGCACGAGCCCGGCGCCGCCCACCGTCAGCCCCACGCCCGCGCCGAAGGCGAAGCCGAAGGCTGCCACCGGCCAGAGGACGCGCCTGAGGCCCCTGCGGCGCGCGGCGTCTCCGGGGACGCCTTTCATCGTGGCTCTGGAACGAAGCGGCATGGCGGGCCTTTCTCAGGGCAGTTTTCGGAACAGCGCCGCCGCCGCCGCCCCGAAGACGATGCAGGGCAGGGAGACGGCGAGCGCAGGCTTGATGACGTCGGCGTTGGAGAGGGACATCGACGCGGCCGTGAGCACGTAGTAGGAGAGGAAGAGCCCCAACGCCAACAGGATGCCGCGGAAGACCGACTGCCGCCCCGAGGCGATGCCCGCGGGGATGGCGAAGAGCGTCACCAGCACGATGGAGAAGGGCGCGGCGTAATGGTTGTAGGTGACGTAGGAATCCTCGTTCTTCTGGCGGGTGGACATCCCGCTCTGCTCGCGGATCTCGCGGTTGGCCTCACGGTCGCCGACCGAGGCCAGGGAGAGATCCGAGAGGTTCTGCACCAGGATCTGCTGGGGCGTCTCGGGCGCGTCGTACAGCGCCAGGGAGGGGAACGTCTCGGGCGCGCCCTCCTGGTCGTTGAGCTCGTTGTAGCGCGTGCGGCGCACGCCGCCGAGCAGCCACCACGCGCCGTCGAGCCACCGGGCGAGGGGCGCGGCGTAAGCCACGCGCTGCGAGCCGTCCGGGCGGAAGAAGGTGACGCGGACGTCCCGGAGCGTCTCCGGATGCTCCGGCGAGAGCTCGCCGATGATCCAGCTGTGGTCGCCCCGCGGCGCGAAGAAGCCCCCGGGCATCGCCTCGCGCCCCGTCGCGCGGAAGTCGGAGTTCTTGATGGCCATGGCGCGGGCGGCGGCCGTGGGCTTGTAGAGCTCGGTGTTGGCGAAGGAAAGCCCCGCGGCCACGAAGGCCGCCAGCAGGATGGGCGCGGCGATGGTGCCCATGCCGATGCCGCCGGCGCGCATGGCCACCAGCTCGCTGTGCCGGCAGAACTGCCACATGGTATAAAGCGTGGAGAGCAGGAAGACCGCCGGGAGCAGCCACTCCAGGTACATCGAGAGCGTCCCCGCCAGGAAATCGAACGCCACGCGCCAGGTGACGCTCGACTTCGGGTCGAAGCAGGCCCCGATGAGGTCAAAGCTCATGAAAAGCAGCGTCAGCGCGCAAAGCCCCACCAGGCAGATGGTCGCCGGCACCGCGAAGGAGCGCAGGACATAACGGAACAGGATGCCGCTCATTGCCCGATCACCTCCCCCAGCGCAAAGGCCGCGCACACCGCCGCCGCGCCAGACGCCAGGAAAAGCGCCGCGGTCAGCCGGCGGAGCCCCGGCCGGCCGGCCAGCGCGTCGCACGCCGCCCGGAAGACCCACGGGTAAAAGACCACCACCATCCCAAAGGTGAGGCTCGTGTAACCTACCGAGACGGGCACCAGGCGCCACGCCGTCGCCTGCTCGCGCACCGCGAGGATGACGGGCATCGGCCACAGCATCATCAGCCCGCCCAGCGCCCGCGCGCACAGCAGGTTGCCCAACAGCAACCACGTCAGCGCCAGGCAGACCGCCGCGCCCACGATCGTCCGCGCCGGCGTCAGGAAGGCCAGGAAATCGATCGGGTGCAACGTCAGCTGCGCCGCCACCCACGCCCAGCAAAGCGCCGAGAGCCCCCACCCCAGCGCCCGGGCCCGCGGCAGGCGCGCCACCGCCGCCCCGGCGCCCGGCGCGAAGAGAAAACACCCAAAGGCCGCCAGCGCCGCGGCCAGCGCCCCCACCATCACCCGCGCCAAAGCCAGCTCACTCATCGCCGCCCTCCTTCCCGGACGCGCCGACCAACCGCTCCGAGGTCGCCCGCAGTTCCCCCCACGAGGCCTTGACGAAGGCCGTCAGCGGGATGGCCAGAAGCAACCCCAGGAACCCGCCCAGCCGCGTCCAAAAGAGCAGGGCGAAGACAATCTGCCACGCGGCCAGCTTCATGCGGTTGCCCTGGATGTAGGGCTGCATGACGTAGCCGTCGAAGGTCTGCACGGCGCAGTAGACCGCGAAGATGGCCAGCGTATACCACGGCCCGCCGGAGACGAACGCCACCGGCAACGCCACGCACAGCCCCAACGTCGCGCCCAGATACGGCACCAGGTTCATCAACCCCAGCACGAAGCCGATGAGGAAGCCGTTGGGCAGCCCCAGCAGCTGGAAGCCCGTGCCGTAAAGGATGCCCTGCAGCACCACGTCGATGATCTGCCCGCGGAAGTACGACACCACGATGTCGCTGAAGTTCCGGAAATACCGCGCCACCGCCGCGCGCCCGCGCTCCCCCAGGAAGGGCAGTTTCGCCGCAAAGCCCTCCCCCGTCAGCGGCTCCTGCATCACGAAGAGCAGCCAGTAGAAGAAGGTCAGCAGCCACAGCAACGTCGTCGCCCCCGCCGAAAAGACCGCCCCGCCCACGGACATCCCCTTGCCGAACCACGCCGCCAGCTGCGTCAGGATGATCGAGCCATCCGCCCCGAAGACCCTCGGCAGGCTCGGCACCAGCCCCTGCACCAGCTCCCGCGCGTTGGGGAAGCGCGCCACCAGCTCCGCGCGCACCTGCTCCATCACCCCCGGCAACACCTGCAGCAGCGCCGTGCCCTGCTCATAGAAGAACGACCCGAAGAACCACACCAGCAGCGCCAGCGGGATCAGGATCGACAGCGCGAAGGCCACCGCCGTCGGCACGTCATGCCGGCACCACCGCCGCAGCCGCGCATACCACGGCCGCGTCAGCAGGCTCAGGAAAAAGGCCACGATCACCGGCCCGACGATGTGCAGGAAATAGCCCAGCACCTCCAGCACCAGCCACACAAAGGCCACGAACCCCACCGCCAGCGCGGCGGCGCTCAAAAAGGTCAGCGACGCGGCGACCACGCGGTTCTGCGCCTCGCCCAACGTCACGAAACGCGCGCCCCTCTGCTCAGGCATCGCCGTCCTCCCCCGTCTTGAAACTCTCGGATCGGATGGCGCGCACGGTCAGCTTCGTCACGCGCCCCATCCCCGGCCGGCGCACGCGGAACTCCCGGGGCACCCAACGCCCCTCCTCGCGCCCCAGCCGCTGCACATACATCTGGCGCACGGCCTTCCCGTCCGCGTCCAACTGCTCGGTCTGCAACAGGTTGCCGCTGCCTTTGTCCACCCACAGGCGCACCGCCGCCAATCCCGGCACGGGCGCCGGCGGCGTGGCCTCCAGCACCACGCAGTCGCGGCTGTTCTGGCGCGTCCGGATCCCCTTGGCGGCGATTTCCGCCTCGTCCAGCCGCCGCACGTCGGGCCACCAGAGGTAATCGAAGGAGAGATCCATCCACGTCAGGTCACTCTCGCCGATGGGCGTGTTCAGGCGCACGCCCTCCACGCGCGTGCCGTCGTCCTGCGTCAGGGCCAGGACGGGCGCGCCGCCGCGGCGCGTCAGCTCGGCGCGCAGCAGCCGCGTGCGGTCGCCCTGCGCGCGGAAGAGGTCGCACGTCGCCGAGGGCTCCCCGCCCGACCAATCCAGCGTCAGCGCATAGGGCCGCTCCGTCTCCTCCAGCCCGCGGGCCTTGGCGGTGATGAGCGAGCCGGTGACGGCGACGCGCTCGCGCGGGAACATCGAGCGGGCCTGGACCAGGATCTGCCGCGGCGAAAGCCCCGCCGTGGCGTCCTCCGCGCGGAGGGGCGCGCCCAGGGCCAGCGCGGCCAACAGAAGGGCTGCCAGGCGCCTCATTGCCCGTCGGCCCTTTCGATCAGCTCGCGCGAGAGCGCAAAGCCCGCCAGCGGCCGCATCCACGCGGCGCGCAGGGCCTCTTCGCGCCACGGCTGGTAGGTGTCCACGTCGTGCGGCAGGGAGAGCTTGCGGCGCAGGGCGCGCCCATGCCTGCGGAAGAAGACGCGGTCGGTGGCGTCGTCGAACCACTGCGGGGACAGCGGGTCCACCTTCCGCGCCGTCGCCGCGCCGGTGGTCAGCCCCAGGCGCAGGTCGGAAAGCAGGTCGAGCGCCTCGGCCTCGCCCATCATCGTGGCGGCCTTGAGCACGGCCTTGGCGCGGGTGAGGATGTCGAGGAAGACGAACGGCTCGTCGCGCAGCAGCCGCCAGCGCGCCTCGGTCTCCTGCTCGGAGACGCGCACCAGGAACTCCCGGAAGTGCCCCGCGATTTCGGCCGTCGTCCCGCCCAGCGAGAAGCGGTTGAAGAGGATGATCAGGCTCCCGGGGGGCGGGTTCTCGGGATGCTCCAGCTCCACGAGCGCGCCCTTCGCCTCGGCCGCGTTGCAGAGCTCGTTCAGGTAGCCGAAGTGGGCCAGCCCCCCCAGGTGCATCCACGAGCGGATGCGCATCCCCGTGCCCACGAGCGTCGGCTGGGCCGTCAGGTACCCCAGGCCTGGCGCGGAGACGAAGCGCAGCGGCTCGGCAAGCGCGTCCACGAAGGCCCGCAGCAGCGCCGTCTTCCCCACGAAGTCCAGGAACGTCCCGCTCACCGAGAAGGTCAGGTGGTTGGCGCTCATCACCTCGCACCAGACCGTCGTCTCGCCGTCGCCGGCCGTCGCCTTGAGCAGGCGGTAGCCCGGGCCGCGCTCGCCGCGCGGCGAGAGGCCGTGGCAGACCTCGCCCATCTCGGCCAGGTCGTCGTCGTCGGTCACGTCCTCCGCGGCCACGCACGCCAGGAGCGCCTCCTGCAGCCGCCGCCCGAAGGCCTTGGCCGCGCGCTCGCCCATGCTCCCGGGGAAGACGGCCCCGCGCACGTTGCGCACCAGGGAGATCTGCGTCTTCGTGCAGAAGAGGCGCAGGTTCCGCTCCGCCGCGGCCGAGGGCTCATACGCCATCGCCCGGCCCCCCTTCCGCGCCGCGCAGGGCGTCAAGCGCCGCGCGCAGACGTTTGGCCTCGCGGTAATCCTCGCGCCGCAGCGCCTCGCCCAGGCGCCGCTCCAGGTCGCGCTCGGCCCCGGCCCGCTCCGCGCCGGGCAACGGGTCGCCCTTGTACGCATGGCCGCCCTGGCAGTCGTCGAAAAGGGCGCGCAGGGGCTTGGCGAAGGTCTTGTAGCACTGCGGGCAGCCGATGAGGCCGACCGAGCGGATCGCCTCCATCGTCGCGCCGCACCCGGGGCAGCGCGGCTCGCCGCCCCCGGCTTCCGGGTCGGCAAGGCCCTCGAGCATCTTGCCCAGGCGCCCGAAGAGCTCGCCCATGGGCGAGCCCCCCTGCCGCGGCGCCTCCCCGTCCGTATCGATGGCCGCCACCTGGATGCCGCGCGATTCGTCGAAGGCACGCTCGCGCTCGGCGCAGGCGTTGCAGACGTAGAGCTCCTCGCGCTTCCCGTCGGGCCGCGTCCGGTACAGCACGGTCTCGGCGTCCTGCCGATGGCACAGCTCACACTTCATGACGCTCGGCCCTCCGCGATGCGGCGCAGGGCGGCCATCAGCGCCTCGGGCTCCGGCAGGCGCCCCGTGCCCTTGACCCCGCAGGCCAGCTCGCCGGCCTCCGGGTCCAGGAGGCGCGCGCCGCGGGCCTTGAGCGCCTCGGCGTTGGCCTGGGTGGCCGGGTTCGCCCACATGGCCGCGTTCATCGCCGGGGCCAGGATCAGCGGCCGCTCGCACGCCAGGGCCGCCTGCGTCAGCAGGTTGTCGGCCAGGCCGTACGCCAGCTTCGACAACGTGTTGGCCGAGCACGGCGCCACGACGAACAGGTCGCACCACCGCGCCAGCTCGATGTGCAGGGGGCGCCAATCCGCGCGCGGCGCGAAGGCGTCCGTCTCCACCGGGTGCTGCGAAAGCGTCCGCCACGTGATCTCGCCCACGAAGTCGAGCGCACGCGGCGTCGCCGCCACGCGCACCTCCCACCCCTCGCGCACCATCAGGCGGACAAGGGAGCAGACCTTGTAGCACGCGATGGCCCCGGTCACGCCCAGAGAGACCTTCACGCTCACAGCTCGCCCCCCTTCACCAAAAGGATGTCCCGCAGGCGGCGATAGGCCACCTGCAGATCGTCGTTCACCACGCGGTAAGCGAACTCATGGGCGCGCGCCAGCTCGCCCTGCGCGTTGGCCAGGCGCGTCTCGATGCTCTCGGGGCTGTCCTCCCCGCGCCCCTCCAGGCGCCGGCGCAGCTCCTCCACGCTCGGCGGCTCGATGAAGACGTCCACGAACCCTTCGCGCAGCGGGTCGCCCGCCGGCAACCCCGCCACGAAGCGCCGCACCGACGCCGCCCCCACCACGTCGATGTCCATCAGCACGCTCTGCCCCTCGGCGAAGGCCTCGCGCACCGGCCCCGCGGGCGTGCCGTAACGGTTGCCGTGGACGGTGGCGGATTCCAGCAGCAACCCCTCGCGCTCCTGCCGCGCGAACGCCTCGGGCGTGAGGAAGAAGTAATCCACCCCGTCCTCCTCCTCCCCGCGCGGCGCGCGCGTCGTGCACGAAATCGAATAGGTGATCTCCGGGAACTCCCGCAGCAGCAGGTCGCACAACGTGCTCTTGCCCGCCCCGCTGGGCGCGCTCATCACAATCAGCAACGGCTTCATCAGACGCCTTTTCCTTTCCAACGCCATAACCCTATAAGCATACCAAAAACCCGCCCCGCTTGCGCGGACGGATGCCGCGCGCCGCCGGTTGGGCCCCGGCGGACGCACCGGCCGGGCAGGCATCCCATGCGGCGTGGCCCCAAAAAAGCCCCGGCGGCGCCGGGGCTCCCACAATAGTTGTTCATTCTCTTACACACGACGCCGCAACGCCACCCCGGCCACGCCCAGCGCAAGCAACGCCAGCGCCGTCGGCTCAGGCACAACGATGGGTTTCTCCGGGTCAGACATAAACGCACGTTTCATCTTTGTCCTTATCCGCCCCATACGGGGGCTCTCCTTTTCAGAAACGCGCTTATAATACCACCCCCCCCCCATTCGGTCAAGTGCTTCTTCTCGCCCTGCCCTTTTTCCTGTCTTCGCCCCGGCAAAAGGCCGACGGGAAAGCGGCGCCCGCTTCCCAGATGCGCTCCCGTGGCGGGGGCCGTGCGGGGGGTCAGCGGAGGGCGGCCCAGCGGTCTTGGAGGCGACGGATGGCGTCGTAGGGCGCGGGGTCGCGGCAGACGGCGCGGACGACGGCGAAGGCGGTGGCGCCGGCGGCGGCGACGGCGGGGAGGCGCGCCTCGTCGATCCCGCCGATGGCGATGGTGGGCCAGGGGGCGGCGCGGATGATGCGCCCGGCCTCGTCGGGGCCAAGGGTGGGATCCGGGATGGCTTTGGTGGGGGTGGCGTAGAGGGGGCCGACGCCGATGTAGTCGGGGGAGACGGCCCGGGCGGCCTCCATCTGGGCATGGGAATGGGTGGACAGGCCGAAGAGGCGGAGCGCGGGGAAGGCGGCGCGGGCCTCGGGGAGCGGCATGTCGCCCTGGCCGAGGTGGACGCCGTCGGCCCCGGCCTCGGCGGCGAGCGCGGGGTCGTCGTTGACGATGAACAGGGTGCCAGTGCCGCGGGTAAGGGCGCGCAGGCGGCGGGCGGTGGCGAGGACGTCGGCGCGGGGGGCGCGCTTCATGCGCAATTGGAGGTAGCCGACGCCGGCCTTGACGGCGGCTTCGGTGACGGCCTCATAGCTGGTGACGGGGTCGGTGACGACGAGGCAGAGTCCGGAGAGTGTCATGGTTGGGCTGGGGAGGTTGAAGGCTTAGGCGCCCCTGCGGGAGACAGAGGCCCGGCGAGGGCGGGCGCACAAACGGCCGGGACGCGCCCCGCCGGGTCTCCGCGCCAACGCGGTCGCCCCGGGCGGCAGGGAGAGGCGGGCGGCAGGCCTTGCCGCCCGCGCCCGTCCCCAGGCGCGCCCTCAGGGACGGAGATCCTGAAGGATGAGCTCGGCGACCTTCTTGCCGGATTTGAGCATCCCGCCGAAGATGGGGCCCATGCGGAAGCCGCCCTGGACGTTGTTGGCGGCCATGCCCGAGGCATAGAGCCCGGGGTAGAGGCGCTTGGTGTTGAGGACGGTGGTGCGCTCGCCGTCCTCCATCCACATGGGCTTCTCGCCCATGATGCCGCCGGTGGGGGAATCGACCTTGATGCCGGCCTTGTCGACGGCCTTGTGGACGATCTCGGAGGGATGGCCGGTGCCGTCGAGGACGGCGCGGGCGGTGACGACGACGGGATCGACGTGCATCTCCAGCCGGCGGACGGGGTTCCAGTTGACGACGAGGCCGCAGACCTTGCCCTCGCGGACGCAGATATCCTCGACGCACATGGTGTTGAAGATGACGGCGCCGGCCTTGCGCGCGCCGAAGATGAGCCCGGAGGCCATCTCGACGGAGTCCAGGGTGTGGTAGCCGTTGCCAAGGTCGCGGGTGGAGACGCCGAAGTCGTGGAGGATGGGCGCCGCGTCGTCCTGGACGACGACCTCGTTGAACAGCATCCCGCCGCCCCAGGTGCCGCCGCCGGGGGCGAGCTTGCTCTCGAAGACGGCCACCTTGAGCCCGGCCTGCGCCAGGTAACGGGCGGCGACGAGGCCGGAGGGGCCCGCGCCGACGATGCCGACGTCCACCGCCAGGTGGCGCTCGAACTTCTCGAAGAAGGCGCGCACAATCGCGCCGGAAATGGTCTCTTCCATCACGTCGGCCATGGCCAACTCCTTTCTGGGAAAAGAAAAGCCCCGGCAAGCGGGGCGTTTGGGAAGCGGCGGGCCTCAGAGCACCGCGCAGGCAGGCACCAGGGCGTTGAGCACCTTCTGGCAGAGGGCGTCCTCAAACACCTGCTCCAGGCGGCCGTTGTTGCGCAGGCGGCGGACGACCTCCTTGGCGGGCATCCGCAGGCGCTCGGCCAGGGACGTGATGGCGCCGTCGGCCTCCTGGGCGGAGAGCTTGAGGTCGCGGGCCTTGGCGGCGGCCAGCAGGGTGTAGTGGCGGCGCAGGCGCTGGGCGGCGCGCTTCTCGGCCTCGGCGTAGACGGGATCCTTGCGCAGGCCCTCGGGGTCGTCCTTGAAGCGCTCGAGGGGGTTGGACTGGTCGCTGGAGAGCTCGTCGTACGTCCAGCGGTCAAGCACCGTCTGGGGCAGGTCGAAGGAGACGGAGGCGTCGATGGCGGCGATGAGGTCGTTGAGGGCGCGCTGGCCTTCCTCGTACTGGCGGGTGAGGGCCAGGCTCTCCTTGACGTTCTGGCGGACCTCGTCCATGCTCTTGGCGTTGAAGCGGGAGACGACCGCCGCGTCGTCGGCGGGGACGTACTTGCGCAGGGTCTTCAGGGTGAGGTCGTAGTGGACGGCCTTGCCGGCGAGGTCGGCGACGCGGAAATCCGCCGGGAAGGCGACGTCGAGCGCGAAGGCCTCGCCGGGCTTCTTGCCGCGGAGGGCCTCGGCCAGGCCGGGGATGAAGGCGTCCGTGCGCAGCTGCATCCAATAGCCGGCGTCCTCGGCGTAGCGCGCGGCGGCGTCGGAGAGCCCCTCCTTGGAAAGGTCGGAGGTGAAGGAGACCTCGGCCAGGTCGTCCTCGGCGGCGGCGTCCTCGCCCTCGGCGTTGCGGAAGGAGGCGGCCATCTTGCGCACGTCGGCAAGGCGGGCCTCGAGCATCTCGTCGGTGACCTCGGCGTCGATCTTGCGGACATGCCACTTGGCCTCGTCGGGGAGGGCGACGGCGGGCTCGAGGTCGCAGACGACGGTGGCGGAGGCGGAGGCGTCCTCGGCCTTGAAGTCCTTGAGGTCGACGACGCGGGCCAGCTCGCGGCCCTTGTCCTTGGCGGCCTTGGCGGCGGCGTCGACGAAGAGGTTGACGATCTCCTGGTTGGAGGATTGCTCGATTTCCTTGCCGTAAAGCGCCTGGATGCGCGCCGGGGGCACCTTGCCGGGGCGGAAGCCGGGCAGGCGCACGCGCTTGGCATACTCGCCGCGGACGCGCTTGCGGATGGGGACGATCTCCTCGGCGCCCGCCTCGACGCTGACAATCACGCGGCAGGGGCCTTCCTCTTTGACAATCTCGCTCTTCATCGGTTGGGTGTCCTTTGGGTTCAAATCGATTGGCCAGACAACATACCATATCCGGCCGAAAAAGGAAAGCCTTCAGCGCGCCGCCGCGCGGGCCAGGCAGCACCCGCCCCCGCGGAGCCGCGCAAAGAGGGCGCTGGCGCGGTAGGCCGCCGGCAGGTCATACCCAAAGTCGCGCACGTTCCCGCCGTCGGCCTCGTAAAAGCCGCAGGGCTGCAGGCGCCCGTCGTGCGCCAGGAAGCAGAAGCCCGCGCCGGCCAGGCACCCGTTGAGGCGGCTGCGCGGCGTCAGCCCCCGGGCCTTGGCGCGGGCCAGCACGCGCGGCTCGCAGGTGACATGGACGGGCAGCGCGCCCTCGGCGTCAAGGTCGAGGATCTCGTCGAGCGCGGCCTCGGTCTGCGCGTCGTCCAGGCACTGCCCGGCGATGGCCGCGCCGCGCCCGACGGGCACCAGGAAAAAGTAGTCGATGCGCGTGGCGCCCTGGGCCAGCGCCAGGTCGCGCATCGCCCGGAGCGTGCCGCGGGTGGCGCGGGTGACGGTGTGGTTCAGCTGGAAGGGCAGCCCCGCCTCCCGCGCGGCGGCCATCGCGCGCAGGGCCATGTCGAAGGCCCCGGGCACGCCGCGGAAGGCGTCGTGCGCCGCCGCGTCGGGCCCGTCGAGGCTGATGGAGAGGGCGCGCACGCCGGCGGCCTTAAGGGCGCGCAGGCGCCCGGCCGTGGCGAAGCGGCCGCAGGGGGCGAGCACGCAGGGGAACCCGAGCGCCGTGGCGCGGCGGACGATGTCCTCGAGGTCGTCGCGGTACATCGGCTCGCCGCCGGTGAGGATGAGCAGGGGCTTGCCGCCCCCGGGATAGGCCGCCGCGAGGGTCTCGAGCACGCGGCCGCAGGCCTCGGCGGAGAGCTCGCCGGCGCAGGCGGCGTCCCGCGCGGCGCCGCGGCAATGCCTGCAGGCCATCGGGCAGCGCCGCGTCAGCTCCCACGCCAGCACGCGGATGGGCAGGGGCGCGGGGGCGAGGGCCTCGACGGCGCGCAGGGCCGCGGGCAGGTCGCCGTAGCCCGGGAGGAGGCCCTCGGCGTCGGCAAGCTCCCGGGGCGTCTTCCAGCCGGCGACGGAGACGGCCAGGCAGGGCAGGCCCGCGGCGTGGGCGGCCTGGATGTCCTTGGGCGTGTCGCCGACGAGGAGGCAGGGCTCCGCGCCCAGGTCCCGGGCGCGTCGGCAGGCCAGGCGGGCGAGGGCGTCGCGGTCGGTGTCGTCGCCCGCGTAGGCGCCGAAGTCGAAGAGGTCGGCCAGGCCCGCATGGATGAGCTTGGCCCACGCGGTGGCGCGGATGTTCCCGGTGACGACGCCCAGCAGGAAACCGCGGCCGCGCAGGGCCTCGAGGAAGGCGCGCGCGCCGGGGTAGACGGCGGGCGGCGTTTGGGCCAGGCGCGGCTCAAGGCGCTTGGCCAGCTCGATGTAGAAGCGTTCCTCGCGCGCCGGGGTGGAGGCGACGCCGCAGGCCCGGGCCAGGTCGCGGACGACGCCGGTGTCGGTGGCGCCGACGAAGGAGACAGACGCCACGTCCACCCCCACCCCATAGGCCGCGCGGAAGGCCTCGGCGAAGGCGGGGCGGCCGATGCCTTTGGCGTGGAGGAGCGTGCCGTCGATGTCAAAGAGGATTGCGCGTCTCATGGCCGCAGATTATAGCACAGCCTCAGCGCAGGGCCTCGGCGGCGCGCAGGAGCGCGGCGTCGAGCGCCTCGAGGTCGTCCTCGTAGGGGCAGCCCGGCCCCATGCCGCGCGCGACGGTGAAGCGTGCGAGGGCCTCCTCCAGCGGGGCGAGGGCCCCGGGGCGGCCGAGCGCGGCGGCCCTGGCGCGGAGGAGGCGGATCTTCTCGAAGGTCTCCACGCCGTTGCGCAGGGCCTCCCAGCGCAGGCTCGGGCGGTCGCCGGGGTAGACGAGCGAGGTGTCGGCGGCGGGCCAGTTGGCGGGGCGGTAATCCTGGCTGGCGAAGGGGTTCTCGGGCCAGGAGTGGTAGGCCCAGCGGAGGAAGCCGTCGAGGCCATAATGCGCGGCGGCGGGCAGGAGCCACTCGGCCTCGGCCAGGGCGGAGTGGGCGAAGGTGTTGGGGCGCGGCTGGGCGCAGCAGACGTAGAAGGTGGTGCGCTTGCCCTGCGCGCGGCGCGCGGCGGCCAAAGGCGCAAGGCGCTCGCTGATGTCCAACCCGTACGAGCAGTCGTCGAAGTCCGCGGTGACGGCGCTGGGCGCGTTGCATGCCGCGACGATGCCGAGGGTGGGCGCGTGGCGGCGCACCACCTCGAGCGTGGGGCGGAAGAGCGCGTCGGGGCGCTCGTCCATCGCCAGGCGCACGCGCCCTTCCCAGCCCTTGGCGCGGACGTGGGCCACGAGCGCCTCGAGGAAGGGCCCCCAGAAGGCCTCGTACTCGGGCGTGCCGGGGGTGAGCCGGGGCGCCACCGTGCGCCCCTGCGCCTCGTCGTGGTAGGCGAAGGTGAGCGACCAGGGCAGGAGGCCGTAACAGTTCACCGTGGCCTCCGCCAGGCCGGCCTCCTCGCTCATGAAGGCGACCCAGCGGTCGAAGACGGAGAAGTCATACGCCCACGAGCCGTCCTTGCGCCGGGTGACGCGCACCATCGCGCCGAAGGCGTCGTAGGTCTGCCGGTCCCACGCCTCGTCGATGAGGGTGGCGGTGATGGTCTTCTGGCCCGCGTCGGCCAGGCGGCGCATGGCCGGGCGCAGGAGGGCGAAGTGCGCGGGCGACCACATCGGCACGTCGTGCCAGCGGGCGACGGCGTCGGGGTGCTGCCAGATGTCCAGGTGGCAGGCCCACTCGCGCGGCGGCGGGAGGGTCTCGGGGTCGATCGTCAGCGTGACGGGGGCGGAGAGGGGCGTGCCGTTGACGCGGAGGGCGAGCGTGCCCGTGGCCCGGCCCGGCGCGGCGTCGGCGGGGATATCCACGGTCAGCACGAGGGGCCGCGTCACGCCCGCGAAGGTCGTCTGCGCCGTGCCGTCGAGGATGTCGGCGAAGAGGACGCCCCCGCCAGTCGTGTAGCGCACCAGATCCAGCCGCACGGGGATTTCGCGGCCATCCTCGGCGCGCAGCGCGCACGGCTCCAGGCGGAGCTCGCTGAAGCCGGCGGGGCTCTCGATGAGCACCTGCGCGCAGACGCGCTCGCCGCGCCAGCCGCGCATCGCCAGCCCGGGGCGCTTGGGCGCGGGGACCGCGCTCGGCACGTCGCGCCCGAAGCGCTGGCGCATGGAGACGGGCGTCAACCAAGGCTTGGCCCCGGCCCGGAGCACCGCGGCGGGGCGGCCCTGCGGGTCTTTGCCGTCGGGCTCGTAGGCGGGGTGGCGGGCCGGCTCGGCCAGGGCGGAGGCGGCGAGGAGGCAGGCGAGCGGGGCGAGCTTCATGGTCAGTGGGCCTCGGTGTGCCGGCCGGGGGCGGCCAGGTAGGCCGGGAGGTCGGCGATGAGGTGGGCGGGGAGCAGGTTGGCGGCGGCCAGCGAAGGCGCGTCGAAGGGCACCCACGCGAAGGCGATCCAGGGCTCGGCGGCCTTGGGCGCGGCGGGGGGCCGCGGCAGGCCGGGGACGTCGAGCAGGAAGATGAGGTTGACCTCGCAGTGCGGCTCGCCCGCCTGCTCGAAGGCGTTCTCGGAGACGGCCAGGAAGGCGCCCGCCTCGGCGTCCAGGCCGAGCTCCTCGCGCACCTCGCGCACCAGCGCCCGGCGGGCGGTCTCGCCGAATTCGACGTGGCCCCCGGGCAGGTAGCATCGGCCGCCCTTGGCGGGCTTGCAGACCAGGAGGTGGCCGTCCCGCAGGCAGACGCCGCGGGCGATGGTCTCGATGTTGGCGTTCTCGTAAGGCATGGCCGTTCCCTTCATGGAAGAGGCCGCCCGGCGGGGCAGCCTCCGGCGGGGCTCAGCGCCCGCAGCAGTGCTTGTATTTCTTGCCGGAGCCGCAAGGGCAGGGGTCGTTGCGCCCCACCTTCGGGGCCTCGCGCACGATGGTGACGCCCTTCTGCCCGGCCTCGGGGGTGATCAGCTCGCCGTCGATGAAGCGCCATTCGCCGCCGACGCGCCGGAAGACGGAACGCTCGTGGTGCGAGAAGGGGCGCTGCTTGACGGTGTAATGGGCCACGAACTCCACCGTTCCCTCATCGTCGTCCACCCCGCCGCCCTGGACGCCGAGCACCTCCATGCCCGTCCAGACGGAGTTGCGGGCCCACTTGTGCGAGCCCTCGGGGTCGAACTCCGCGCGCACGGCGTCGCCGCTCGAGGCGTAGAGGAAGTCCACGTCGTCCGTCGCGTAGGCCGTGTAGCGGGCGCGCATGAGGGCCTCGGCGGTGAGGGCCGCCCGGGTGCCGCCGAGGATGGGGCCGCAGCAGTCGCCGTAGGCTTTGCCGGAGTGGCAGGGGCAGGGGTCGGAGGCTTCGGGTTTGGTCATGGTCGCTCCTTAGATGAGGCCGCGGCGGATGAGCTCCTCGGCGATTTGGACGGCGTTGAGGGCGGCGCCCTTGCGGATGTTGTCGCCGCAGCACCACAGCGCCAGGCCGTTCTCGACGGAAGGGTCGACGCGGATGCGCCCGACGCCGACGTCGTCCTGCCCGCCGAAGTCCTTGGGCATGGGGTAGACGGCGTTGGGCAGGTCGTCCACCACCTTGACGCCGGGGGCCTTGGCGAGGACGGCGCGGGCCTCCTCGGCCGTGAAAGGCCGCTCGAACTCGGCATGGACGGCGATGCTGTGGGCGTAGAAGACCGGGACGCGGACGCAGGTGCAGGCGATGCGCAGGCCCGGCGCGCCGAGGATCTTGCGGCTTTCGAAGGTGAGCTTGGCCTCCTCGGTGGTGAAGCCGGGCATCTCGGGCTTGGCGCCGCCGATCTGCGGGAGGACGTTGGCGGCGATCTGGTGGGCGAAGGCCTTGGGCACGGTCGGCTCGCCGGCGGCCAGCTGGCGCGTCTGCAGCTCCAGCTCGTCGATGGCCGCGCGCCCGGCGCCGGAGACGCTCTGGAAGGTGACGGCGGTCATGTGGCGCAGGGGGTTCACGCGGTGGAGCGCGGCCACGCCCATGAGGGTGATGATGGTGGAGCAGTTGGGGTTGGCGATGAAGCGCGCGCCGCCGCGCACCATGCGCTCCATGTCGTCGGCGTTGATCTCGGGGATGACGAGGGGGACGTCCTCGCGCATCCGGAAATCGTCGCCGTTGTCGATGACGATGGCGCCGGCGTCGGTGGCCGCCTTGCCCCACATCTTGCTGGCGCCCTTGGCGCCCTCGGTGCCGGCGAAGAGCACCACGTCCAGCCCCTCGAAGGCCTCGGGCGTGGTGGCGCGGACGCGGAAGGTTTCCCCGGCGATCTCCTCGTCGCGGTCGCGCGTCGCGAGCACGCGGATCTCGGAGGCGGGGAACTTGCGCTGGCGCAGCACCTTGACCATCTCGGTGCCGACGGCGCCGATGCCGACCAATCCGACTTTGTATTCCTTCATGAAAGCACTCCAATCTGTCGAAAGACGTCCGCTATGATAGCACAATCACTCGAAGTCCAGGCGCAGCGCGCGCCCTTCCACCGCCAACGTCCGGAGCGACCCTTCCAGGGTGACGCCGCGCATCTGCGCCAGCGTGCGGACGGCCACGGTGAGCGTGTTGCCCGCCACCGTGAGCCCGGGCTTGCCGGCGACGGCCGCGGCCAGCTGGCCCATCAGCTGCGTGGCGATGGCCCCGCCGCCCATCATGGCCAGGGAGACCTTCTCGAGCGTGACGTCGAGCGCCGCGCCCTCCTGCGCCGGGGCCAGGCGGATCTGCGCCTCCACCGGCACGGGCAGCAGGCCCATCGAGGCCTTGCACTTGAAGACCACGAGCCCCTCCTTGAGCTCCACGCGCGGGTTCTTGATTTTCTTGAGGCCCTCGCCCTGCGGCCCCTCGGCCATCTTGGCCAAGGCGCCCTCGAGGCCCTTGTTGATGTCGTCCTCGGTCACGGCCAGTGCCAGCTTGCTCAGCGTCATCTGCGGTTTCTCCATTCGATTGCGATGGGGGCCATTATAGCAAAAGGAGGCCGCCGGGAGGCGGCCTCCTTGCGTCGGGGCGGCGCGCGTCAGTCCTCCAGGCGGCAGAAGTAGTCCACGGCCTTGGTCTCGCGGCGGATGATCTCCTCGGCGTCGCCCTTCGCGACGCCGTCGCGGGCGCATTCCTTGAGGTGATGGACCAGAAGCAGCTGGCCCACGCGGTGGAGGGCGCTCTTGGCGGCGCTCACCTGCAGGATGATGTCGGCGCAGGCGGCCTTGCGGTCGATCATGCGGCTGATGCCGTTGCATTGGCCGATGATTTTATGGAGGCGGCGGTGGATCGCCTCGATGTCCAAATCCGTGGGTTCTTCCTTCATGTTGCTCTCGCCTTTGTTCGTTTGCTCTTTCTATATGGTTTCACCGGAAGACCGGTGCCCAACCAATTGCCGTTTATTATACAACGGAACAGACGTGCAAACAACACTTTTTTGCCCGTGGAAAAAAGCGGCGGCGCCCGCCGCTGGGGGGGCGGGCGCCGCGGGGTGCGAGGACGCGCCGGGCTCAGTTGCCCGAGCCGGTCTCGAGGAACTTGAAGGCGTTGCCGTCCTGCTCGATGTCGGTGAGCTTGCCGTTGCCCAGGCCCGAGACCATGTCGCGCATCAGCACGCCGGCCGCGTCAAAATCCCGGCCCGACCCGTCGCGGTAGATCAGCACGCAACCATCCTTGCCGAAGGGCTGGTTGTCGGTCAGCAGGGTGTCGTAATCCGCGCCGGTGTCGTTGCCGGCGGTGCCGGCGAAGGTGGAGCCGTTGATGTTGCGGGAGATGAGCACGGGGGTGGTGCCCGCCGCGCGCCCGGCGTTGGAGGCGATGGTCCACGCGCAGTTGCGGTCGGTGATGGTCGTGCCGGTGGCCTCGGTGTAGCCGTCGGCCACGAGGTCGGCGGGCTCGATCTCCTGGAGCACCTTCAGGCGGTTGCGGCGGTTCGTGTCCGTCTCCTCCATGTAAAGCGCCTCGGTGAAGTAGTCGGCGGTGGAGCTGAAGGCCTGGTAGAGATCCGGGCCGGTGGGCTTGTCGCCGTCATACTCGCCGTTGCTGTCCGCCGGCCACGCATAGCCGCGGTAACGGCCCGTCGCGTCCGCCGTGATGATCGCCTGCACGATGTGCCGGCCCACGTTCATCATGCCCGAGCGCCGGGCCGAGGCCAACGCGCCGGTGATGGGGCCGAAGAGGGCGCCTGCCAGAATGCCGATAATCACGATGACCACGAGCAGCTCGATCAACGTGAAGCCTTGCTTGCGGGATGCTTTCATTTCCGTACTCCTTTTAAGTCATGGTTCGGGCTCTGACCGCCCTCGCACGTCATGTATCCTAGCACAGCCCCGCCCGCATGGTCAAACATTTTTTGGGCGCCGGCGCGCCCCCCGGGCCGCCGCAGGCCGCCCGCGCACCCCCGGCAGGGCACAAAAACCTTGCGCGGAAGCGCCCTTTTTGCTAGTCTTTCCCTGTTCCGTGCGAGGGCATGGGCCACGCGCCCCCTCGTGCCTTGGAGCCCCAACAAGGAGTGACACCATGGCGACAAAAACGACAGCCTCCAAGCCGGCCAAAAAAGCGGCCGCCAAGCCCGCGGCGAAAAAGGCCGCCCCCGCCACCAAAGCCGCCGCCAAAAAGCCCGCGGCCAAGGCCCCCGCGAAGGCACCGGCCAAGCAATCCCCCGCCAAAAAGGCCACTCCCCTGAAGAAGGCCCCCGCCAAGAAACCCGCCGCCGCGACCAAGAAGACCGCCGCCAAGGCGCCCGCCAAAAAGGCCACTCCCGCCAAGGCCGCCGCCCAAAAAACCGCCGCCGCGACCAAGAAGCCCGCCGCCAAGCCCGCGGCCAAGGCCCCCGCCAAGAGGCCCGCGGCCAAGGCGCCCGCCAAAAAGCCCGCGGCGAGGGCGCTCAAGCCCAACTACGCGATCGTCCGCCCCTCCGGCGCCAAACCGGCGAAGTCCGCCGACAGGCCCG
Organism: uncultured Kiritimatiellota bacterium; assembly: GCA_944391085.1. Lineage (GTDB taxonomy): Bacteria > Verrucomicrobiota > Kiritimatiellia > RFP12 > DVOR01 > Spyradenecus. The sequence goes on from CALXSE010000011.1 coordinate 24,858, forward strand.
CCCCCGCCAAGCAGCGGTTCAGCGACGCCACGCTCGAGACCTTCCGCAAGCGCCTCATCGCCGACCGCGAGGAGATCCTGTCCCAGCTCAACTCCGCGCGCTCCAACGCCCTGCGCCAGACCGACGAGGAGAACGTGGAGGAGGACGGCTCCAACGCCTTCAACCGCACGGCCGACCTTACCCGCGCCGACGGCCAGCATATGCGCCTGCGCGCCATCGACGACGCCCTGCGCGCCATCAAGAACAAGACCTACGGCGTGTGCGCGATGTGCGGCAAGCTCATCCCCACCGAGCGCCTCAAGGCCGCCCCCTTCGCCATCCGTTGCGTGGCCTGCAAGGAGCAGTGGGAGCAGACCCTTGCCAGAGAGCGCCGCGCCCAGAACCAATAAGCGCGCCCGGGGCAAAACAAGGCGGGGCATGGGCAACCATGCCCCGCCTTTTGCGTCCCCATGGCGCCCCACGAAAGACCGGGATGGACGGCGCGCGGAAGCCTTCCCCGTGCGCCACGGTCGGCGGACGGGGAGGCACGGGGGCGGCGGCGAAGGCGCCCCGTGATCAGCTGAGGGGCTTGCGGGGATTGTTGGCCTTGATGCGCTCGATCTTGTCGTGGTCGCTCTTGCGCTGGTCCTCGCTTTTCTGGATGAGGGCGTCGAGGTCGGCACGCATCCCGTTGAGGCGCTCGGTGTCAGCGGTGGCGGGGTCGAGGAGGGATTGCGTGGAGCGGCGGACGAATTCGTTGGGCAAAGACCAGAAGACGTTGCGGACGTAGAACTCCGGGGTGGCGCGGTGGAGGAGGACGACCTCGCCGGCGGGGGAGATGTTGAGGCGGGGGGTGACGAGGGGAAGGTAGGCGCCGAGCATGACGGTGGGGAAGGTGCGGCCGTCGGGGGTGTCCTGGATGCGGAGGAAGAGGCGGTCGATGTGGTTGCGGGGCCAGCGCACGAGGGTGAAGTGGCGCTGGCGGGTGGGGTCGTTGGCAAAGAGCTGGGTGCCCTCAAGGACAACGCCGCCGGGGACGAGGTCGACGGCCTTGGGCTGGGTGTCGTGCCGCACGCCGTGGACGATGGCGCCGAAGGTGACGAGGTATTTGCCCTGGCGCGAGAGGTCGGCGCAGACGGAGAGGTCAAGGTCGAAGACGCGCTCTTCGTTGGGCCTGAGGGTGAGGGGCTTGGGGAGGCAGCCGTTGGGCTCGCGGGCGAGGTTGCGGCGCTGAGGGTCGCCATGGCGGATGACCTCGAAGGCGCCGGCAGGGTGGTCGCCCTTGCCAAGGGTGAGGGGCGCGGGGGTGTTGTTGCGCACGAGGACGCGGACGGGGACGGTCTCGCCCAGGACGTAGCTGCCGGCCTCGATGGCCAGGCCGACGGAGACGGGGGCGAGGCGCTTGGGGGCGTCCGGGCGCTGGGCGACAAGGAGGGCGGGCAGGAGGGCGAGGAGGGCGAGGAGGTGGTGGGCGCGGCGCATCAGGCTTCCTCTTTCTGCGGGGGGGAGAAGTGGGTAAGCCCCTGGGTTCCCCTGCGGTTGGGGAAGACGAAGGAGAGCACCCAGGCGACGACGACGCAGGCGGCCAGGCCGATGCCGCCGTACGTGAAGAAGTGCAGCCCGGGGAAGACGTGGCCGATGCCCAGGCTGATGACGTAGTTGACAACGAGCGCGACCATCGCGGCCACGCCGCCGACGCGCGGCATGAAGATGCCGATGAGGAAGAGCGCCGAAAGGCCGCCGGTGAGCGTGCCGATGAAGTTCTGGAACTCGTCGAAAAGCGAGCGGCTGGGCAGGACGGAGAGCACGAGCGCCGCGGCCACGCCCAGGACGCCGACGACGATGACCAGCCAGCGGCCCCAGCGCACCTGCGCGTCGCCGTCCATGTCCTTGCGGAAGCGGGCGACGAAGTCGGTGACGATGGAGGTGGCCGAGCTGTTGAGGTTGGTGGCGAGGGTGGAGATGGTGGCCGCGAAGATGGAGGCGACGATGAGGCCGGCGACGATGGGGTGTAGCTCGATGGCCATGAAGGTGGGGAAGATCGAGTCGCTTTTGGGCATCGTCACGTCCATCAGCTCCGGATGCTTCACGTAATGGGTGTAGAGGGCGGTGCCGATGAGGTAGAAGATGACCGAGGAGAGGACCGAAAGGACGCCGTTGAACCAGATGGAGCGGGCGGCGGACTTCTCGTCGGGCGTGGTGATGTAACGCTGGACGACGCATTGGTCGGCGGTGTAGCTGTTCAGGTTGCTGACCAGGCCCATGACAAGGACCACCCAGAAGACCGGCTCGCCGAAGAGGAAACGGAAGTCCCAGGTGCGGAACTTCTCCGCGCCCCAGGCCACGGAGGCGAACTCGCTCACGCCGCCCGAGCCGACGACCAGCGCCACGAGCACGACGATGGCGCCGCACAGGAGGATGAGCCCCTGCACGAAGTCGCACCAAATCACGGCGTCCACGCCGCCGAAGAAGCAGTACACGATGGTGGCGACGCCGCACAGGAGGATGGCCAGCCAAATCGGGATGTCCGTCACCGCGCCCAGCGCGATCGCCGGCAGCAGCGTGACGACCGCCACGCGGCAGACCATGAAGACGTTGAAGGCCGCCGCGCCGAAGAGCCGCACGCCCACGTTGAAGCGCCGCTCCAGGTACTCATACGCGCTGGTGATGTTCAGCCGGCAGAAGAAAGGCAGGTAGAAGAAGATGGCGATCGGCGCCATCGCCAGGATGCACAGCGCCATCGTGAAGTACCGCCAGTCCGAGATATACGTCATCGTCGGGATGGAAATGAAGGTGATGGAGCTGAGCATCGTCGCGTAAATCGAGACGCCCGCCACATACCACGGGATGCTCTTGCCCCCGCGGAAATACGTGTCCGCCGTCTTCGGCTTCAGCGCGAAGTAAATCCCCATCCCCGCCATCGAGGCGAAGAAGAGCCCGATGACGATCCAGCTCTCCCACCCAAAGCGCCACCCCTGCCGCTCAAACCCGGCCACCCCCACCTCCGCCGTCCGCACCTGCGGCTTCACCTCGCCCCCCGCCACGATCAGGCGCACGCCCCGGCCCGCGCCCGCCGGCAGGATGGCCGCCGCCGCGCCGCACCGCGCGTCCATCCCCGCCGGCAGCTCGCCGAGCTCCGACCACTTGCCCGTCACCGCGTGCCAGGCATAGACCCTGCGGTTCCAGCCGAATGCCTCCGGCGGCTCCTTCAGCTTGCTCGCCCACCCCGCCGGCAGCATCCGGTTCGCGGCGTCCCACATCTCCCCGTCATAGCCGCCCACCAGGAGCACATGCTGGTCGCCCACCGGCAGGAAGGCCGCCCCGATGGCGCAGACGGGCGCGGACTCGAGCGGCTTCCACACCCAGTTCCCGTCGAAATCCTTCGTGAACCCCCACCCGTCCGTCGTCGCCTTCGGCTTCCCGTCCGCCCCCACGACCGACCCGCCGAAGACCGCCAGGATCGGGCTCTTCTGGTCGCCGTTCTGGCTCGCCGCCACCGCCTGCCAACGCGCCGCCCCGGGCAACGGCGGCAGCTCGCCCCACACCCACGCCCCGCCCTGGCGCTTCAGCGAGAAGACGCGGTTCGTGGGCTTGCCGTCCAACAGGCCGCCCGCGAAGACCGCCCCGCCGCGCCACGAGGCCCCCGCGGTCATGGACAGCGTCCCAAAGGGGAAATCCGGCAACGCCTCCGTCGAGCCGTCCGGGGCCAGGAGGAAGGCCTTGGACGTCGGCCCCTGCGCCGTCACGCCGCCCACGCACGCCAGGCGCGGCTCCGGGGCGAGCGCCGTCCCGGCCTCCACCACCGCCGCGCCGCCCTCGGCCACCCCCGCCGGCAGCGCCCCCAGCCCCTGCCAGGCGTTCGCCGCCGGGTCATACGCCGCGATGGCCGCCGAATACCCCTTCGCCTCCGCGAAGGTGGAGCCGCCCGCCGTCACCAGCCTGCCCCCGAGCACGCCGGAGAAGGCCCGCGCCACGGCCTCGGGCGCGGCCGCCGGCGCGGCCTCCCCCTCCTGCCAGGACAGCCGCATCGGGCCCGCGGCAAGCACCCCCGCCGCGACTGCGGCGAATACCGACAACAAACCTCGCATACGCATGACGTCTTCCCTTCAACCAAGCGGCAACCGTTCAAACAAAGCCCGCGGCATCAGCCGCAGCGCCGCCGCGACCCAACGCCAACGGGGCGTGACGTAGGCCACGGCCTGCCCACGCTCCAACGCCTTTAGTATACAAAACGCCGCCGCCGTTGTCGAACACCGCCAAAAGGCGCTCGCCTGCCCCATCGCCGTGTCCACGAACCCCGGCACGAGCGAGACGTAACGGCAGGCGTGGCCCCCGTGCCGCGCCAGTCGGCGGTACCCTTCCATCGCGTTGAGCATATAGGCCTTCGAGGCCGAATAGCCATTCGTCCGCTCCAGCCCCCTCACCCCCGCCACGCTCGCCGTCGCCGCGAAGGTCTCGCAATGGGTCAGCGCCCACCCCGCCACCCGCTCGAAGGCCAGCACGTTCAGGCGCAGCGTCCGCTCCGTCAGTCCCCAGTCCGGGCGCTCCGAGCGCTCCCCGAAGCCGGCGTTGAAGACCACCGTGTCCGCCCCCACCGCCCCGATGCGCGCCAGGGCGTCCGGCGCCGTCACGTCCAACGCCAGCGTCTCCCCGCCGATCTCGCGCAGCAGCGCCTCGCGCCGACCCGCCGCCACGGCCTCGTAGCCGCGCGCCCGCGCCGCCTCCACCAGCGCCCGCCCGATCCCGGACGTCGCCCCGATCACCAAAATCCGCCTCATGCCCCCATGATACCAAAAGCCGTTTGCCCCGGCCGGGCGGTTGTGTTATCCTGATGGCACGCCGTGGGAGAGCCACGGCGACACCCGCACAGTGCTGCGCAAGTTGTCCGTTCGAACCTGAGAAATTCGCGCTTTAGGCAACAAGACAAGGCAAGGTGCGCCAATTTTGGCGCATCCCTTTTCGTGTTCCTAAAGAGGCTTCTCAGGGCCTGAACGGAGACCGGCGAGGGGTGCGTCCCTTTTGGGGGCGGCCCCGGCGGCGACGGCGGGCGGCGCACGCGGGCGCGTGTCCGCGGCGCGACAGCCGAAGGGCCCACCTCCCGCCCCAGTCCCCCTCGGCCACCCTCGGGGCGGAAGGAGCAATCCAACCACATGAAACGCGCATACTTCGCCGCGGCCTTCGCCGCCGTGGCCCTTTCCGCCGCTCAGGCGGTGACCTTCGACTGGGTGGAATCAAGCGTGAGCAACAATTCCCCGGTGTCGATCGGCAATGGCTACAGCGCCTCCACGGGCTTCACCGTCGCGGTCGTCCTCTCCGGCGGCTCCCTGCCTGCGGAGGACAGCTACCAAACGCTGCTGACGCTCAGGAACAACGCGACCTCGAACCAGCAGGTGAGGCTGCAAGTCGGCTCGGACGGGACGTTCTACACCGAGACCAGAATCGGCTCTGATTGGGGCGGGAACACGCCTGTGACCACAGCGCCGGACTTCTCCTGGAACGGCACCGACTCCCTCGTCGCGGCCATCGTCTTCGGCGATACGACGATCTCGTTCTACGCCAACGACACGCTGCTCGGCACGATGGCGACGCCGGACAGCTGGAAGACCGGCGATTGGACGGATGTCTTCGTCGGCGCCCAGCCGTACGGCGCCACGTGGAGCGGCGACGCCCAGCTGGCCGTGGCGGCCGGCGTGGCGACCGGCGACGAAATCGCCGCCCTGCCCGAGCCGACGGCGCTTGCCCTGCTGGCCCTCGGCGTGGCCGGCGCGGCGCTCCGCCGCCGCGTGGCGTGAACGGCCCCCTCGGCCATGCAAAGAAGGCCCCCGGCGCTTGCCGGGGGCCTCTTGCATGGCCAAAGGGCGGGGCGCTCAGGGAGCCGCGGGCGCGGGGTCGTCGGCGAAGAGGGTGGCGAGGTAGGCCTTGACGGCCTCGACGGCGGCCTTGGGCTTGCAGTGGAGGTCGCAGCCGGCGGCGCGGAGGTGGCCGCCGCCGCCGAAGTGCGCGGCGATGGTGGCGGCGTTGAAGGTGGCCGGCTCGTTGCGGGTGCGGACGCTGAGGCGGGTGACGCCGGGTTTATCCTTGGTCTCGTAGAAGAAGAGGCAGACCTGGGCGGTGGGGATGGAGCGGGGGATGTCGATGGCGTCCTCGATCTCGCTCTTGGCGACGCCGGCGCGGCGGAAGTCCCTAGCGGTGAGGCAGATGAGGGCGACGCGCCCGCGGAACCAGGTGGCGAGGGAGTCGTAGGCCTTGCGCTTGAGCAGGACGGCGCCCTCGCTGGCGTACAGGAAGAGGCGGTCGTTGATGGCCGAGGAGTCGACCCCGAGGGCGAGCAGGTCGGCCGCGGCCCGGAGCGTGGAGGGGTGGGTGCAGGAATAGGCGAAGCGCCCCGTGTCGGTGACGAGGGCCACCCACAGGGCCTCGGCGGCGGGCAGGTCAAGCGCCCAGCCCTGGCGTTTGGCGAAGCGGTGGACGAGCTCGCCGGTGCTGCTGGCGTCCGGGACGACCCAGCGGGCGACGCCGTAGGGCTTGGAGGTGGCGTGGTGGTCGACGACGAGCGCGGGGAGCCTGGCGGCGGCGTCGCGCAGGGGGTCGGGCAGGCGCTCGGGCCCGCCGCAGTCGAGGATGAACACGCAGTCGTAGTCGCGCGCCTTGACGTTGGTGGGGGCGACGCAGGCGGCGTAGTCCAGCAGGAACCTAGGCGGCCCCATCCCGAGGGGCGAGAGGGCGACGGTGGGCTCCCAGCCGTTGGCCTTCAGGAGCCGGGCCATGGCCACGCACGAGCCCACCGCGTCGCCGTCGGGGCGGACGTGCGCGGTGAGGAGGACGCGCCGGAAGCGGCGCAGGGCCTCCATGACGGCCTTGATGCTGCCCCGCTGACGGTGCTTCGTGAGGTTGGGGGACATTAAGCGTTGGGCTCGTACTGGGTGGGGATGGCCGCCAGCCACGCCTTGACGGCCTCGTCGAGCGGCTCGATGGCCACGAGGGTGGCCGGCTCGGCGCCGCGCTCGGCGGGGAGCTCCACCTTGGCGCCGGCCTGTTGCCCGAGGAGGGCGGCGGCCAGGCGGGAACGGCTGGAGATGATGTTGAGCGCCTCGTCGCGGTCAAGCTCGCCGAGGATGGTGTAGGTGGCGCGGCCCCGGGCCGTCTCGACGGTCACGCGGGTGCCGGGCTCGGCCGTCTCGCAGGAGACGCCGGCGAAGTCGGTGGCCTTGAGCAGCTTGAGGGTGCGGTCCATCTCGTCCTGGCGGCCGAGGAGGACGCGCTGGTGGTCCTTGGCGAACTGGTATTCCGCGTTCTCGCGCAGGTCGCCGTAGCTGCGGGCGGTGGCGATGTCCTTGGCGTTGGCGGGGATCTCGACGTTGGTGAGGTGGTCGTAGGCCAGGCGGTAGGCCGCGAGGGAACGCGCCGAGGTCAGGTGCGCGCGCTCCTGCGGCTGGCGCTCGGTGCGGCGCAGCTTGGCGAGCGTGGGGTCGAAGCGGGCCATGCGCACGAGCACGTTGCGCTTGCTGGCGGCGTCCCACTCGTTGGCCGTGGAGGCCTGGATGCGCTCGAAGACGACGCGGCGGTCGAAGTCCGAGAGTTCCTTGCAGACGCCCTCAAGCCACTTGGCGCTGTCGAAGAAGGCCTGGAGCGCGTTGCGCATCTTGAGGCTCTCGCCCGTGAGGCGCTGCTCGACGATGTGGATGGCCTGCGTGATGAGCTCGTTGAGCGCGGGCGCGCCCCAGGCCTCGGCGTCGGTGCGGTTGCGCAGGGCCCAGACCACGAGGGTAGGCACGGGGCTGGCCTGGCGGGCCAGGAGCTTGCGCACCTCCGCGCCGGCCTCCTCGTCGCCGGCCAGCGCCCCGAGCGTCGCGCCCAGGGCGACGCTGTTGAGCTGCGGCAGATGTGCCAGGATCAGCGCCTTCTTCTCCGGCGCCACCGCGAGGATGAAGCGCACCGTGGCGGCCACGTCGCGGGCCGAGAGGCCCTTCATCGCGGCCAGGAAGTTATCCTGCTCGTCCTTCTCGGTCAGCGCCTCGGCCTGCCTGGCGCGCTCGGCGTCGGAGGAGAGGCCCAGGCGGGCCAGGAGCGCGGCCACCTGCGCGTAACGCGGGTAGTCGGCGCGGTCGGCGCCCTTGAGGGCGAAGTTCAGGCGGTTGGCCACCGTGTCGCGGTAGCCGTCGGGCAGCTCGCCCTTCTTGTCGGCAAGCATCGCCAGGGTGCCGTCGTAGATCGCCTTGATGTCGCGCAGCTTGGCGAACTTCTTCAGCCAGGCGTCGCCGAAATCCTCCTCCGCCTCCAACAGGCGGATGGGCTCGGTCCGCTTGGCGGGGATCTCCACGGGGCGGGCCTTGTCGGCCTTCAGGCCCCGGCGCGCGGCGTCCCAGAACCCCTTCCACGCGTCCTGCGCCACCAGGCCGGCCGAGGCCAGGCGCTCCTGCAGGCGCTGGATCGTCAGCGGCCCGTAGCTCTCCAGGGCCAGGCGCACCAGCTCGGCCGGGCGCTTCTGCGCCATCTCCACGATTTCCTCGCGGTTCTTCAGCAGGCGCGTCATCAGGTGCGCGTCGTCGGCGATCTCCAGGTTCTGCCCCGCCACCGCCAGGCTCATCGCGTGGCCCTTCTTCCCCTCAAAGTCGATGATCGCCTTCCCGTAAAAGGCGTCGATGCTCTGCACCTGCCCGAAGCCCCACGACTGGCTGCTCACGTACACCCCCGGCTTCAGCGCCAGCAGCACCGACAGCCGCCGCACGATCGCCGACGCCGTCGCCGAGGCCAACCCCACCGAGTCCACCATCAGCTTCTCGTCGGCCGTCGCCGCGCTCCGGCGCACCACCTCGCGCATCTGCGCCAGATCCACCCGCTTCAGCTCCGCCCCGCGCGCCGCGAAGAACGCCATGCACGCCAGCGCCCCGCGCAGATCCTTGTGCTCCACGGCCTTCTCCGTGGCCGCCGCGAACGCCGTCGACGCGCCGGAGGCATCGTTCGCCAGCTGCTCCCCGATGGCCGCCAACGCCTCCTTGAAATCCGGCGTCTCCCCGTCCAGCGCGTTCTGGATACGCATGTTGAAAGCGCTCTTGTCCATGTCTCCGAATCCTTTCCGATGAAAGCGACGCCCCCCCGCGCCGCGACGGCAGACCGCCGACGCGCCACCAAGGGCACTCCCATACACAATAGCAAAATCCCCCCAAACGCCGCAACCGCCCCACCCCGCGCCCGCCCGCCGCCCCTCCCCCGAGCGCCCTGCGGTTTGGTACAATGGGCGCATGAAACGCATCGGCATCATCGGCTCGGGCCGCTTCGGCGAGGCCCTCGTGCAGGCGCTCGCGGCCCAGGGCGCGGAGGTGCTCCTCATGGACACCGACCGCCGCAAAATCCAGGAGCTCTCCGAGTACGTCACCAAGGCCATCGAGGGCGACGCCACGAACATCCACGCCCTCGAGGAGGCCGGCTTCGGCAGCTGCGACACAGTGGTGGTGGCCATCGGCGAGAACGTCGAGGGCTCCATCATGGCCACGGTGAACTGCAAGGACCTCGGCGTCCGCACCGTCGTCGCCAAGGCCTCCACCGACGTCCACGGCCGCGTCCTCCGCCGCGTCGGCGCCGACGTCGTCATCTTCCCCAACCGCGACCGCGCCCAGCGCCTCGCGCGGAGCCTCCTCACCGTCAGCCAGGTCGACCTCTTCGAGATCGCCGACGGCCTCTGCGCCGCCGAGATCCAGGCCCCCGACGCCGTCGCCGACAAGACCCTCGCCGAGGCCGACGTCCGCCGCGCCCACGGCATCACCGTCCTGGCCATCCGCCGCCTCGACGACGCCGACCCCGCCGCGCCCCGCCGCCTCCTCATCCCCCAGGCCGACACCCCCATCCGCAGCGACGACCACCTCCTCGTCTGCGGCGCGTCCGACAAGATTGACGCCTTCGCCCAAGCCTAACCCCCAGGAGCCCCCATGGAAGCAGAGGAAGTCGTCGTCCGCCGCGCCACCCTCGAGGACGTGTTCGCCATCCACCGCCTCATCCAGAGCTACCCCCACGAGCTCATCCTCAGGCCCGTCAACAACCTCGTCGAGAACATCGACCGCTTCACCGTCGCCGTGCGCGGGCGCGAGCTCATCGCCTGCGCCGGCTGGCAAATCCTCCCCGAGATCGGCTGCCCGGAAGGCGCCACCGTCGAGCTCCAATCCGTCGCCGTCGCCAAGGCCTGGCGCGGGCGCGGCATCGGCAAGCGCCTCGTCCGCTTCGTCCTCCAACGCATCGACGGCTTCAAGCCCGCCCAAGCCCTCGTCCTCACCTTCCAGCCCGAGTTCTTCGGCTCCCTCGGCTTCCGCGAGGTCCCCAAGACCCAGATCATCCACAAAATCTACCGCGGCTGCGTCTACTGCACCAAACACACCAACCCTTTCACCTGCCCCGAGATCGCCATGGCCCTCCCCCTCCGCTGACCGCCCCGCCAAGGGCGGCGCGGCGTCACCAGCCGGCGGGGGATTCGCCGGCGTGGCGGTCGACGCCGGCGTAGGAGAGGCTCGCGTCCTCGTAGCGCTTGAAGTTCAGCACGGCCAGGTTCATCAGCTCGTCGTTGAAGAGGCGCAGGGAGACGAGCAGCCGGAAATCTTCCAGCGTCAGCCCCGTCACCCGCTCGAAGAGCGCCGTCTCCAGCTGCTCGATCACCTCGCGGAGCGACCGCTCGCGATAATCCGTCAGATACATGAAGACGGGGAGGCGCGCGGCGAACTTGATGAGCTTCTCCTGCACCTGCCTGCGCAGGCTCTTGAGCTCCTTCTCCTCCGGCGTCTCCCTGGGCCGCTCGCGCGCCTTGCCCGGCCCGTCCCGGGATTCGCGCTTGCCCTTCTTGATGGCATCCGTGCGGTTGATGATGGTCTCGATGGTGTCCCGGCCGAGGTTGCGGTCGGCGATGATCTTCCCGATGGCGTCCAGCGCCGCCGGGTTTCCCTGCACGCGCCTGAGCGTCTCGTTGTCCACGTTCACGAGCAGGGCGCTCTGCCAGCGGCGGGCCAGGAGGGTGGCCGCGTCGCCGGTGAAGGCGAGCTCCAGCACCTGCGCGGCGTTGATGGGGGTGAGCCTCCCGCCGTCGGAATAGAGGATGGGGAGGAAATGGATGAACTCCCCTACGCGCGCCTCGTCCGTCTGCGGGGCCGTCTCGTTGCAGCTCAGCTTGCCGCTGTACTCCGCCACCTGGCGCAACGCCCGGTTCGGCGCGAAGTCCAGCACGTAGCACTGCCGCTTGATGATGACCTCCCCGCCCTGCGCGTCGCGCGTCGTCCACGGGCTCTGCACGCGGAAGGCCGCCTGGAAATAGGTCTCCGGGCTCTGCAGGTTGCGCAACATCAGGATGCCGCCCCACGGCCGTACCGTCACGCCCGTGGTCAGCTTGCCGCACGTCAGCGTGATGGTCTTCGAGGCCATCGGGTCCTCCATCCGCGCCTCCACCGCCTCCAACGCCGCCGCGCCCATGCCCACATGCTTCCCCGCGCACACGATCACCCCAAAGTCCCGCCACCACGCGTTCCGCTTCGCGCGCAGCAGCGCGGCCATCGCCTCGCACGCCGCCACGCTCGGCAGGAACCACACCGAGTGCCGGAGCGCGTCGGCCAACGCCCCGTGCGCGAAGGGCAGCGCCACGGGCTCGTGGCTCCTCAGCCCCTCCACCTCGCTCGGCAGGTAACGCCCCCGCAGGTAATCCAGCCACTGCTGCACGTTCTCCTCCCACACGAACCGCGGCCGCCCGTCCGCCTCCTTCGCGGTCGAGAAGAAGGTGTTCAGGTCAAAGGTATCGAACTCCCCCTGCTCCGCCACCTTGCGGATGGCCTCCGGCAGGCGGTAGGTCAGCATCACCATCTGCGGCAACGCCGCATAGGGGTTCGGCCCCGGGCCCTTCCACGCCGCCTTGGCCCGCTGCTCATCCGCGTACGTCCACCCATAGACCTGCTCCTCGATGAACTCCCCGCTCGCCAGCGACCGGAAGGGCGTCCCGGAAAGATAAAGGTAACGCTCCGCCCGGATGGGCAGATCCGCCTCGGACAGGCGCCCCGCGCCCGTGGGCGCCGCCCCCTCCGCGGCCTCTGCGGCCTCCACCTCCTTCTCCTCGTCCTCCTTCGCGAAAAGCTCCTGCGCCCGCTCCCGCCACGCGCCGTAGTGATACTCGTCAAAGATGACCAGATCCCACCGCTCCTCGCGCACCCACCTGTGCTGCTCCTTGATGCCGCCGAGCGCGTTCAGCCCCAAAAAGTCCTGGAACGACCCAAAGCAGACGATGGGCCGCCGGCCGTCCGCGGCCAGATACTGCTCCTCCAGGCCCGGCGCCGACGGGTCGCCGTCCCGCCGCCGGATGAACTGCCACCCCTCGAAATCCACATGCGTCAGGCAATCCTCCTCCCACGCGCTCACCACCGCCGGCTTGAACGTGAGGATAAGGATCCGCCTGAACCCCATCGCCTTCGCCAGCTCATAGGCCGCGAAGGTCTTCCCGAAGCGCATCTTCGCGTTCCACAGGAAGCGCGGCCTCGTCCCCGGCTCCTCCCGCGCCTTCCGGCGGAAGTAATCCGCCGTCACCCGCACGGCCTCGGCCTGCTCCGGGCGCATCGCGAAGTCCCGCGTCCGCCCCCGCTGGAACTCCCGCCGGTTGCGCGCCGCCACGATGGCCGCGCGCACCACCTCCACCCCACACCGAACCCACTCCCCCGCAAGCCGCCGCACCCCCTGCCGCCTCAGCTGGCGAAAGACCGCATGGTCGCCGAAGGTCGTCCCATCCCGCCGCATCGCCGACTCCCGCAACACGACCTCATAGATGGCGTGCGGCATCTTGATGGCCGCCACCTGCTCGCGGATGCGTATCTCCACCTCCCGCTCCGTGTAGCCCACCTTCAGCAGCCCCTCGTAACCCTCCGCCTTCAGCCGGTAGGCATAGATCGTCGGCCGCACCGCGGCCCGCCCCTCAAGCACAAACGCTTCCGCCATCTCACGCCTCCATCGGCTTCACCATACCCTCAATGAACGCGACCTCTTCGTCCGTCAGCCCATACTTCGCGTACAGCTCCGCGTCCGTCCACGGCCTCGAAAAGTCCTGCAGGGGGACAAGCCGATAAACGCGTTTTGTCGCATGTTGAGTATTTTTCAAGAGTAAGATTAGGAATCGACAGAAACAAGTAGACATATACTGTTTGACATTTTCTGCGACCCTCTGGTCTTTGTATACACCTATTACAAGATAGGTCTCAGAGCAACACGATTCGGGTTCCGCAAGAAAAGGTTTTCCTATCACTTGATAGGGGAAATCGCCACGTTCGCCATAAGCATAGGAAATCATTACCTTCCAACGGTCTATCCACGCTTGTTTCTCGGGCACGTCCGCGCGGGCAATGTAACGGGGTTCCTTTGTAGCGTTTTTACTGGCATACAGGCGGACATCTCCTTTTTCTTTGCCGACATGTCCCAATACCTTCGTCTCCAGGCCAAAGGGCCGTCTTTCACTCACCAGCAAAGCGAAGGAATGTTCCTTTTTCGCGCGCACCTTCTCCACGATGGACAAAGCCTCGTTGAAACGGATGAAGGCCTCCGACCAAGGGAAAAGCAATGTGCGCCGGGTCTCGGAGGTCGCCCGCTTCCCGACGTTGCGGAAGGTGCAAAGCCCGCGATAGTCGCGTTGCCAATGGAAATAACAAACCCCGCCCGAGATATCCACCCCATCGCCGAAGCAAATCTTGGAGTCGAAGTAATCCACAATCGTTTTCAGGCGTTCGTCGCGGAGCATCGTCTCACGGAACCGAACGAGGCCTTTTCCCCCCGTGAACCAACGGGCGGGAATAATCATGACAAGGTGATTCGGATGCAGTGCCTTGGCCTGTTCGACGAAGAGGTTGTAGATGGGCGTGGCGCTGGCGCTGTCGCTGCCGTCATCCAGTTGATACGGGGGGTTGCCGATGATGACGTCGAACTTCATGTCGAAGAGCCTTTCTGGGTTGACGCCATGGATAAAGGCGTAGGCGTGGGATTCGGCGCGCTTCCCGAAGACCTCCGCGGAGGCGCCGCAGAGCGTACACCTGCCGCCCTTCCAGGCGTGCGCGGCGGGCGGCAGCGGGATGTTGCCCTCGGGAGTGTCGAAGTGGGAGATGGCGTATTCGCCGTCGGCGGACTTGGTGCAGTAGACGGTGCGGCGGGAGGTGAGGGCGGTGAGCTCGGTGATGGCCAGCCCAAAGAGCTGCCGGTGGAAGATGTGGTCCAGGCGCTCCTGCAGGTCTGGGAAGGTCGGTTCCAGCCCCTTGATGAGGCGTTTGGCGATTTCGCGGAGGAAGACGCCGCTCTTGCAGCAGGGGTCGAGGAAGGTGGCCGAGGGGTCGGAAAAGAGCCCCTGCGGCAAGAGGTCGAGCATGGCGTTGGCCACGCGCGGGGGCGTGAAGACCTCGTCGTTGGACAGGTTGGCCAGGCACTCCAGCACGTCCGGGTTGCGCACAATCTTCTCCGTTTCCATGGCACACTCCTTCCGTCAAAGATCCAAGGTCATCTGGACAACGCCCGGGGCGACCGCCTCCACGGCGCGGCGTACCCCGGGCGGCGGGGCGTCGGCAGACAAGGGCGCGAGCGCATGGTAGGGCACGGGGGGAAAGGCGTTGTTGGGGAGGGCCGCGAACGGAAGACTGTCCGAATCGTCGAGCAAATCGGCGAGGGAACACTCCGCGCGGGCCACGGCGTCGCCCTGCCACCGCCACTCGGTGAAGACGATCGGCGGGTGGGTCTCCGTCCCCTCGGGGTGGAGCGTATCGCCCAGGACGATGTTCCGCTCCAGGACAAAGCGGGCGGCGGCCAGATAGACGGGGAATTGACGTTGCCCGCGCAGGCGCTTGCCGTGCGCCGCCTCCCAGCGGGCGAGGAGCGCGGCGCGGCAGGCGGCCACGTTGTCGGGCAGGATGTCGATGCCGTAGAGCGAGGTCAACGCCTCGAAGGCCGCGCGGCGGAAGCGGGCCGTATCGTTGCGGCCGCCGACCAGCCGGCGCGCCGCGCGCAGTTTCCGCCTGAAAATCTCGACCAGGAAGTTGCCGTCGCCGCAGGCGGGCTCAAGGAAGCGGGCGCCCACGTCGGCGCATTGGGCGGCCACCAAATCGCACATGTCGCGGACGAGCCAATCGGGGGTAAAGACCTCCCCATGGTCCCGCACGCGTTTACGGGACTTGATCAGTCTCTGTTCCGTCTCCCTGGCCTTCGCCATCAAAAAAGCACGCCTTCCTTGTCCGTGCTTTAGCTGAGGCCTTCGGAGCCCTTAAAAGAACACGCACAAAGAAGACGTGCCACAACGGCACGCCTTGCTCGACATGTTGCCCTTTTAATGAAAGTTCCGAAGTTTCAGCTAAAGCAACCGTATCTGCGCAAAGCGCAAACAAAGCCGCGGCTTTCCCGCGACGTGCCTTCAAGGTAACAAAAGCGAAGGGGTTCAGGCAAGCCGGGCGGGCGGTCAAACGCGCAGGGGGCGGGCGAGGGCAAGGACGTAGACGCGCTTGGCGCCGGCGCGGCGCAGAAGCCGGGCGCAGGCGTCGCAGGTGGCGCCGGTGGTGAGGACGTCGTCGACAAGGAGCAGCGTCTTGCCGCGGAGGCGGTCGGGATGGGCGGGGCGGAAGGCGGCCTCGGCGTTGCGCAGGCGCTCGGCGCGGCCCAGGCGCGTCTGCGAGGGGACGCCGGTGGAGACGCGGCGCAGGAGCCCGGCGCGGCAGGGGAGGTGGAGCTGGCGGGCCAGCTCGCGGGCGAGCAGCTCGGCCTGGTTGTAGCCGCGGGCGCCGCGCTTGCGCCGGAGCATGGGGACGGGGACGACGGCGTCGATGCGGGGGCGCAGGGGGGCAAGGCGGTCAAGGTAGAGGGCCACGAGCAGGCGCGCGAGGTCGCGGGTGAGCCAGATGCCGCCGTGGTATTTGAAGTCGTGGACAAGCCGACGGACGTCGCCCTCGTACCGCGCGGCGACGAAGGCGCGCTCAAAGGCGGGGCGGTGGCGGAGGCAGTCCGAGCAGACGAAGTCGGGCCCCTCCGGCATGGCCGACTCGGCGCCGCAGATCAGGCAGGAGGGGTTGCGCCGCAGGGGCAGGCGCCCCAGGCAGTCCAGGCAGACGTAGCCATCGCCGGAGGGGCGGCCGCAGAAGAGGCAGTCGCGCGGGTAGAGCGCGTCGAGCGCCCAGCCGCCCCACGTGCGCAAGGTCAGAGCGAGACGCCGAAGCATCGCAGGCCCAGCCCCAGCGCCCCGCCCAGGAGGATGAGGGAGACGGCGCCGATCCTGACCCAGTGCGTGAGGGCGAAGAGGGCGACGGCGAAGCCGGCGGCGGCCCAGTGGAAGGGCTCGCCCGCGGGCAGGAGCGTGTGGCGCAACAGGGTGACGGCGGCCGCGCCGATGAGCCCGACGACCACGGGTTTGGCGCCCTCGAGCGCCGCGCGCACGGCCCAGTGGCGCATGGCATAGTGGAAGGCCCCGGCGATGAGCAGGATGATCACCAGCGAAGGCAACACCACGCCGCCGGTGCTGCAGAGGCTGCCCAGGAGGGGGCTGAGGCCGTGCTGCCCGGCCACGTGGACGCCGGAGAAGGTGGCGATGTTGATGGCGAAGGGGCCGGGCGTGCTCTCGGCGATGCCCACGAAGTCGGTGAACTGCTCGGGCGTGACCCACCCGTGGCGCTCGATGAGCTGCTGCTGGATGAGCGGGATCATGGCGTAGCCGCCGCCGATGGTGAAGAGCCCCACCTTCAGGAAGGTCCAGAAAAGCATCCAGTAGATCACGGCCTGCCCCCTTTCAGGCGCGGGCGCACGCCGTACCACAGCACGCCGTAGAGCAGCCCGCCGACGATGACCCAGAGCGCGTTCCGCCCCAGCACCGCCACGAGCAGGAAGGCCAGGGCGAAGGCAAGCGCGTTGGCCGCGTTGCGCGGCACGCCGTGCCCCATCCGCAGGAAGGCCCGCGCGATGAGCACGATCGCCGCCACGCGGATGCCGCCCAGCGCCGCCGCCACCCACGCATTCTCGCGGAACTGCAGGTAGAAGCCGCTGACGACCACGATGACCAGCCACGCGGGGAAGACGAGCGCCGCCGTGGCGACGCACCCGCCGAGCACCCCCGCCAGGCGGTAGCCCACGAAGGTGGCCGTGTTCACGGCGATCGGCCCGGGCGTGCTCTCGCCCACGGTGATGATGTTGAAGAGCTCGTCCTGCGTCAGCCAGCCCTTCCGGCGCACAAGCTCCTCCTCCAGCAGCGCCACGATCGCGTAACCGCCGCCGAAGGTGATGCCGCCGAACTTCCCGAAGGTCAGCGTCAGCGCCCACAGGCGCTTGGCGAGCCCGGCTTCTTTCAGGGCGGATTCCGCGGCGGCCTGTCCCGGCTCGGGGGAGCGGCCCATCTCAGAGCCCGGCCTCCAGGCGCGCCTTGACGGCGGCGAGATCCGTGTCCGCCGGGGCGGCGCCGGACTTCACGGCGGCCTCGGCCACGGCGTAGGAGACGCGCGCGTAGAGGCGTTTGTCGAAGGCCTTGGGGATGATGTAGCCGGGGCCGAAGGCCAGCCGCTCACCGGGATAGAGCGCCTGCACCTCTGCCGGGACGGGCTCGCGGGCCAGCTCGGCCAGCGCCCGGCTGGCGGCCACCTTCATCTCGGTATTGATGGTGCGGGCGCGGACGTCGAGGGCGCCGCGGAACAAGAAGGGAAAGCCCAGGACGTTGTTGATCTGGTTCGGATAGTCCGAGCGGCCCGTGGCCATGACGTAGGGGCGGCCGGCCATCGCCTCGGCCACCGCCGCCGGCTCGATCTCGGGGTCGGGGTTGGCCATCGCGAAGACGGCGGGGAACTCGGCCATCGCGCGCACGTCCTCGCCGGAGAGCACGCCGGCGGCGGAGACGCCGATGAAGACATGCGCGCCCACGAGGGCCTCCTTCAGCGTGCGCTTGCCGGTGTCCACGGCGTGGCGGCGCTTGTGCTCGGTGAGATCCGCGCGGTCGGCGCGGATGACGCCCCTGGAATCGCACAGCGTCAAATCCCTGACGCCGGCGGCCTTGCACATGTCGGCGATGCGGATGCCCGCGGCCCCGGCGCCGTTGACGACCACGCGCAGCTCGCCCAGCGCGCGCTTGGCGATGGCCGCGTAGTTGATAAGCCCGGCCACGGTGATGACGGCCGTGCCCCACTGGTCGTCGTGGAAGACGGGGATGTCGAGCTCCTCGTCCAGCACGCGCTCGATCTCGAAGCACGCGGGCGCGGCGATGTCCTCCAGGTTGATGCCGCCGTACATGGGGGCGATGGCGCGGCAGACCTCGATGACGCGCCGGGGGTCGGTCTTGCCCGTGTCCTGCCCGCCCTGGCGGCAATGGCCCACCGGCACCGGCCAGGCATCCACCCCCGCAAAGGCCTTGAAGAGCGCCGCCTTGCCCTCCATCACCGGGATGGAGGCCGCCGCGCCCAAGTCGCCCAGCCCCAGGATGGCCGTGCCGTCGGAGACCACGGCCACCAGGTTGCGCTTCGCGCTGAGGTCGAAGGCCGCCTTCGGCTCCGCCGCGATGGCCTTCACCGCCTGCGCCACGCCGGGCGTGTAGGCCAGGCACAGATCCTTCTGCGTCGCCAGGGGCCGCCGCAGCGCCACCCCCACCTTGCCGCCGTCATGGAACGCGAACACCTCTTCCTTGGAAATCTCGATGGCCATGTTGCCCGTCCTTTCTGAAAATCCCGCTCAGTATACCAAAATCCCACCCCCGCCACAGCCCCCGCCGCCGCGCCGGGAAGGCCGCGCCCCACCCTTCCCCGGCACCCAAGGCCCGCCCGAGGCCCGTATCGCCGCGTCGCGGCGGCGTCCTGGCGGAGGCAGGGGCACTTCGTGCCGGCCGTTCCGCCACCTCGCCGCGGGTGCTCGCCCAGGCACGGGGCCGGGTAACAGCCAACGCCCAGCCCGACGCGCCGGCCACGGGGGCCCGCCCGGGCGCAAGGACAGGCCGCCCTCCCCGCAACTTTGCACGGGTACGCATAGGTTCCGCCCAGGCACGGGGCCGGGGGCCCCTCCCGCAACGCGTGCGCGGGGCGCGTGGGTCTCGCCCCCAGCCCATCCGGAAACGCCTCCTTGGTCTTGCCCGCAACGCTTGCACGGGGACGCGCGCAATCCCGTCCTGAGACGGGGCTGGGTTGTCTTGGCCGGCGCAAGGTCAAGCGTAAACGTGGGGAGCACCCGGGCGCGGGGGCGGGCCACCCGCACAAGTCTTGCACGGGGCGCATAAACCCCGCCTTGGGCGCGGGACGCGAAAAAAAGCAAAAAAGGGGATTGACTGAGAGAAAATGTTTGATATAATTTTAGGCGTTTTCTGAGATTCATTCTCAGATGCCGCCCACGGGCGGCGGGGCGATGCCCCTTTTGCCGCCTTCGCGCGGCGTTCCCACGGGGGTGGGACAGTCTGCCTTAGCAACGTTTCCGAGCGTCGAAAGGCCCCGGCCTTTGCGCCGCCGCGGGCGCGTCCTGCGCGGGGGGGCGGATTGTGGTAAAATGGCGGGTCAAAAGATTGAAAGTGAGGTTCGAGAATGGAATTGCCGGATTTGAGTGGGTTCTCGCCGAACGCGCGGCGCGTGATGCGCCAGGCGCAGGTGGTGGCGCAGCGTCTGGGGCACGACCATGTGGGCTCGGAGCATCTGATCGTGGCGCTGGCGGAGGTGGAGTGCCGCGCGCAGGGGATCCTGCGCACGGCGTTCAGGACGTCGGCCGACGACCTGTGCGTCCGCGTGGAGGCGCAGGTCGCCTCGGGCGGGGTGCAGGAGGCGAACCCGGCGGGGTTGCCGTGGTCGCAGCGCGTGCGGAAGATCTGCGACGTGGCGCGCATGGTGGCCGAAACGCGCGGGCGCCAGGGGGTGGACACGACGACGCTGCTCTACGCCATCGTGGCGGAGGGGGGGCTGGGGGCGTTGGTGCTGCGCCAGCTGGGCGTGACGACCGAGGCCCTGGAGCGGTTCATGCCGCAGGTGGACGCGACGGAGCAGGAGTTCGAGGGCCCCGAGGCGATGAAGCCGGAGCAGGGCCAGGCGAAGCCCGAGGAGGGGAAGGAGCCGAAGAAGACGCCGGCGCTGGACACCTTCGGGCGGGATTTGACGGAGCTGGCCGCGCGCGGGAGGCTCGACCCGGTGATCGGGCGGGAGGCCGAGCTGCGCCGCCTGATCCAGATCCTGTGCCGCCGGAGCAAGAACAACGCCGTGCTCATCGGCGAGGCGGGCGTCGGCAAGACGGCGGTGGTGGAGGGGCTGGCCCAGGCCATCGCGGCCGGGGAGGTGCCCGAGGCGATGCTGGGCAAGCGGGTGGTGGCGCTGGACATGGCGCTGCTGGTGGCCGGGACGCAGTACCGCGGGCAGTTCGAGGAGCGCCTGAAGCGCGTCATCAACGAGGTGGCGCAGGGCGGGCGGATCATCCTGTTCCTGGACGAGCTGCACACCATCGTGGGGGCGGGCGGCTCCGAGGGCGCGATGGACGCGGCGAACATCATCAAGCCGGCCCTGGCGCGCGGGGAGTTCCAGTGCATCGGGGCGACGACGCTCAACGAGTACCGCAAGGGCATCGAGAAGGACGCGGCGCTGGAGCGGCGCTTCCAGACGGTGATGGTGGAGGAGCCGACGGTGGCGCAGGCCATCGAGATCCTCCGCGGCCTGGCGCCGAAGTACGCCGAGCACCACGGCGTGCGGTATTCGCCCGCGGCGCTGGAGGCCGCGGTGCGCCTGACGGCGCGTTACCAGCCGGCGCGGCAGCTGCCTGACAAGGCCATCGACGCGATCGACGAGACGGGCTCGCGCCTGCGCCTGGCCGCCGCGATGCGCCCCGCGCACCTGCGGAAGCTGGAGCAGGAGCTGCGCGCCCTGACCAAGCAGAAGGACGTGGCGGTGGCGGCGGACAACTACGACGCCGCGGCCGTGCTGCGCGACCGCGAGACGGCCGCCGCCGAACGCTTCGAGGACGAGCTGCGCAAGTGGCAGGGCCGCCGCGGCGCCAAGCGCCTGGTCGTCTCCGCCGACGCGGTGGCGCAGACGGTGGCGACGATGACGGGCGTGCCCGTGAGCCAGATGACCGAGGGCGACCGCCGGCGGATGCTGGCCCTGGAGCAGGAGCTTGACGGGCGCGTCATCGGCCAGCACGACGCGGTCTCGGCCGTGGCGCGGGCGCTGCGGCGGGCGCGGGCGGGGATGAAGGACCCCTCGCGGCCGATCGGGTCGTTCCTCTTCCTGGGGCCGAGCGGGGTCGGCAAGACGTTGCTGGCCAAGGAATTGGCCAGGGCGCTCTTCGGCGACGCGAAGGCGCTTGTGCAGCTGGACATGTCGGAGTACATGGAGAAGCACACCGTCAGCCGGCTGGTCGGCTCGCCGCCCGGTTACGTGGGGCACGAGGAGGGCGGGCAACTGACCGAGCGCGTCCGCCGCCGCCCCTATTGCGTGGTGCTCTTCGACGAGATCGAGAAGGCCCACCCGGACGTGGCGAACACGTTGCTGCAGATCC
Source organism: uncultured Kiritimatiellota bacterium (assembly GCA_944391085.1). Lineage (GTDB taxonomy): Bacteria > Verrucomicrobiota > Kiritimatiellia > RFP12 > DVOR01 > Spyradenecus. The sequence continues at coordinate 46,299 of CALXSE010000011.1, forward strand.
TGGAGGAGGGCTGCCTGACCGACGGGCTGGGGCGGCGCGTGGACTTCCGCAACACGGTGGTCATCCTGACCTCGAACCTCGGGTGCAACTTCGCCGGCGAGGCGCCGACGATGGGCTTCCTGCCCGGCGAGGCGGCCAAGGGCGTGCTGATGGCGCACGAGGCGCTGCGTACGAAGATCCTGGCCGAGGCGCGCAAGGCGCTCAAGCCCGAGCTGCTCAACCGGTTCGACGAGACCATCGTCTTCCGCGCGCTCGACCGCGAGGCGATGGCGAAGATCCTGGAGGTGGAGCTGGCGGCGGTGCGCAGGCGCCTGGCCGCGAACGGCATCCACTTTGAGCTCGACGCGGCCGCGGCCAAGCTGGTGCTCGACGAGGGCTTCAGGCCCGAGCAGGGCGCGCGCCCGCTCCGCCGCGCCATCGAGCGCCTGGTGGAGGACGCGCTGGCCGACGCCGTGCTGCGCGAGGGCCCCGGGAAGGCGCCCTACCTGCTCTCCCCCGGCGAGCCCGGGCCGGGCGGGGAGCGGCGCCTTGTGGCCACGCCGCGCCCGACGCCCGCCGCCGCGCCGCGCAAGGCCCCGCGCCAGCCGCCCTCGCGCCGCCGCGCCAAGCCCCCGCTCCCCGCGGCCTCGTCCACCCGCTGACCCGCCCACGGAGGGAACGCCCATGGCCAAGAACCCCGCCGATTACACCGCCGACAGCATCAAGACGCTCGACCCGATGGAGCACATCCGCCTGCGCACGGGGATGTACATCGGGCGCAAGGGCGACGGCGCGCAGTATGAGGACGGCATCTATATCCTGCTCAAGGAGGTGCTGGACAACGCGATCGACGAGTTCATCATGGGCTTCGGCAAGCGCATCGTGGTGAAGCTGGACTACGCGACGGGCGAGGTCGCGATACGCGACTACGGGCGCGGCATCCCGCTGGAGAAGGTCGTCGCCTGCGTGAGTGAGATGAACACGGGCGGGAAGTACAACGACGACGTCTTCCAGTTCTCCGTGGGCATGAACGGCGTGGGCACGAAGGCGGTGAACGCCCTCTCGGAGCGCTTCACGGTGCGCGCGACGCGCGAGGGGCGCTTCGTGGAGGCCACCTTCGCGCGCGGCAAGCTGCTGGGGCGGCAGGAAGGCGAGACCCGCGAGCGCAACGGCACCTTCATGGCCTTTCTGCCGGACGCGGAGATCTTCCCGAAGTTCGCCTTCCGCGAGGAGCACGTGGCGCGGCGCCTGAAGATGTACGCCTACCTCAACGCCGGGCTCACCATCGAGCTCAACGGCGAGCCCATCCGCTCGGAGAACGGCCTGATGGATCTCATCGGCGCGGAGGCCGACGGCGGGCAGCTCTACGGCCCCCTCCATTTCCGCTCCAAGATGCTCGAGGTGGCCTTCACGCACACCAACCACATGGGCGAGGACTACTACACCTTCGTCAACGGCCAATATACCAACGACGGTGGCACCCACCTCACCGCCTTCAAGGAGGGCTTCCTCCGCGGCGTGCAGGAGTTCTCCAAGAAGCGCTACGACGGCGACGTGGCGCGCGACGGCATCATCGCCGCCGTCGCCATCCGCCTCAAAGACCCCGTCTTCGAGAGCCAGACCAAGAACAAGCTCGGCAACCCCGAGATCCGTGCCGCCCTCGTCGCCGAAATCAAGAAGGTCGTCGAGGACGAGCTCCACCGCCACCCCGAGGACGCCCAGCGGCTCCTCGACAAGGTCGACGAGACCGCCAAGCTCCGCGCCGCCAGCAAAGACCTCCAGAAGACCATCCGCGAGCGCGCCAAGCAGAGCGCCGTGCGCGTGGAGGAGCTCATCGACTGCAAGCGCCACCTCGACAAGGCCAAGGACAAGGGCGAGGACACCATGATCTTCCTGGTGGAGGGCAAATCCGCCGGCGGCACCGTCGGCACCGCCCGCGACACCCAGACCCAGGCCGTCTTCAAGCTCCGCGGCAAGCCGCTGAACGTCTGCGACCTCCGCCGCGACGCCATCTATAAGAACAAGGAGTTCTACGACCTCGTCAAGAGCCTCGGCATCGAGCAATCCCCCGACGCCCTCCGCTACGGCAAGGTCATCCTCGCCACCGACGCCGACGTCGACGGCCTGCACATCCGCAACCTCCTCATCACCTTCTTCCTGCGCTTCTTCGACCACATCGTCAAGGACGGGCGCCTCTTCATCCTCGAGACGCCCCTCTTCCGCGTCCGCAACGCCAAGCAAAGCTTCTACTGCTACGACGACGCCGAGCGCGCGGCCGCCATCAAGGCCTGCGGCCCCAAGGCCGAGATCACCCGCTTCAAGGGCCTGGGCGAGATCAACGCCAAGGAGTTCAAGGACTTCATCGGCGAAGGCATCCGCCTGACCCCCGTGAACGTCCATGCCGACACCCGCGTCTGGGACACCGTCCAGTTCCTCATGGGCTCCAACACCCCCGAGCGCCGCCGCTACATCTTCGACAATCTCTTCGTCGACAACACCGATTTCTGATGCCCTCCCCGCGCCCACGCCTCATCGGGCTCCTGCCCGTGGCCATCCTCCTGCTCCTCTTCCTGGGCGTGGGCATTCCCTTCCGCGGGCGCGTGGACCTGCCGGCGATCGTCCCCTTCCTCGCGGCGCTGGGCGTGGCCTTCCTCCAATGCCGCAGGCACGCCTTCCACGAGCGGCTCAACGTCACCGCCCGGGCCATGGGGCAGGTCGACGTCATGGTCATGTGCCTGGTCTTCCTCCTGGCCGGGGCCTTCGCGGGGGCAGCGCAGGCCGCGGGCGCGGTCGAAAGCACCGTCAACCTGGGCCTCACGCTCCTCCCGCCCTGGGCCGCCGTCGCCGGGCTCTTCGCCCTTTCGGCGCTCGTCTCCACGGCCATGGGCACCTCGGTGGGCACCATCGTCGCCTTTACCCCCATCGCCGTCGGCATCGCGCTCAAGGCCGGCCTCCCCGGCGCGCTCTGCGTCGGCGCGGCCGTCTGCGGGGCCATGTTCGGCGACAACCTTTCGGTCATCTCGGACACCACCATCGCCGCCACGCGCACCCAGGGCTGCGACATGCGCGACAAGTTCCGCGAGAACCTCCGGCTCGTCTGGCCCGCCGCGCTGCTCTCGCTCCTGCTGTTCGCCGTCCTGGCCCCCGGCGGCGCGCCCCTCGGGGATGGGTTGCCCTACAGCCTCCCGCGCCTGTTGCCCTACGTCGCGGTCCTGGCCGCGGCGCTCTGCGGGGTGAACGTCGTCCTCGTGCTGGCGCTGGGCACGCTCCTGTCGCTGGGCGTGGGCATCCTCACCGGGGCGCTCCCGCCGGCCGAGGCCTTCAGGGCGGTGGGCGACGGCGTGGCGGGGATGTACGACATCACGGCCATCTCCATTGTCGTGGCGGGCGTGCTGGGGTTGGTTCGCGAAAACGGCGGAATCGACTGGCTTCTCGGCCATATCCTCCGGCGCGCCAAGGGCCGCCGCGGGGCGCAGGCCGGCATCGCCCTGCTGGTCTCGGCGGTGGACGTGGCGACCGCGAACAACACCGTCGCCATCGTCATGGCCGGCCCGGTCGTCCGCGCCGTCGCCGAACGCCACGGCGTCTCCCCGGCGCGCGCCGCCGCGCTCATCGACATCTACGCCAGCGTCTGTCAGGGCCTTCTGCCCTACGGCGCGCAGCTCCTCTACGCCGCCGCCGGGGCCACCGCGCTGGGGCTGGCGCTCACCCCGGCGCAGCTGATGCCCTGGCTCTTCTACCCCATCCTCATGGGCCTCACCGTGCCGCTCGTCCTCTTCCTGCGCGGGTTCATCCGCAGGCGCGGTGTGGTATGATAAGGGCAAAAGGAGACAGCATGAAGGACAATCCCTTTCTTGACGACGGATGGATGCCGAAGTACGACGCGATGACGCCGGAGGCGTGCGCGGCGGCGATGGAGGCGGCCCTGCCGGCCGCGGCGCGCGCGTTCGAAAGCGTGGAGCGGCGGCTGGACGTGTCATGGCAGGGGTTGGTGGTGGCGCCGGCGCTGGCGTTGCGCGCGCCCTTCGAGGCCTGGGGCGCCCTTTGCCACCTGACGAGCGTGGTCAACAGCCCCGCCTGGCGCGAGCAGGAGGAGAAGTGGCAGGCGCCGATCATCGCCCTCTCCCAGCGCGCCGCGCAAAGCCGGCCGCTTTACGAAGGCCTGATGGCGCTGAAGGACGACCCCGCCCTCGCGCCCTGGCAGCGCCACGTGGTGTCGCGCCAGCTCCTGGCCATGCGGCAGGCCGGCGTGGGCCTGCCGGCGCCCCAACGCAGGAAGCTGAACGCCGTGCAGCGCAAGCTGGCGCGCCTCTCGATGGCCTTCTCGAACAACGTCCTCGACGCCGAGCGCGAGGCGAAGGTGGAAATCGCGCCCGACGAAGCCGCCGGCATCCCCGCCGACCTCCTGCAGGGCAAGGGCCCATGGACGCTGGGCGTGGACTTCGCCACCTATGACGCGGTCATGCGCCACGCCGAGACGCCCGCCGTGCGCGAGCGCTTCTGGCGGGCGCGGGTCTCGCGCGGCGCCGTGGCGCCACACGACAACACCGCCGCCATCGACAAGATCCTGGCCCTGCGCCGGCAGGAGGCCGAGCTGCTGGGCTACGCGGACTACGCGCACCTTTCCACCGACGCAAAGATGGCCGGCCGCCCGCAGGCCGTGCTCGACCTCCTCGCGCCGATGGCCGAGGCCGGCCGCCCCGCCGCCAAGGCCGAGGACGCCGCGCTGGCCGCCTTCGCCAAGGCCCACGGGCACAAAGGCAGGCTCCAGCCCTGGGACAAAGCCTTCTGGGCCGAGCGCCTCTCGCAGGAGACCTTCGGCTACGACGAGGAGGAACTGCGCCGCTACTTCCCGATGGAGCACGTGCTCGAAGGCCTCTTCGCCCTCATCGACCGGCTCTTCGGCGTGCGCGTCGAACGCCAGGCCGGCGCGCTCCACGCCTGGCACAGGGACGTGCGCTTCTACCGCCTCTACGAGGGCGGCGAACTCATCGCCGGCCTCTACCTCGACCCCTATGCCCGCCCCGGCACCAAGAACGGCGGCGCCTGGATGAACGAGATCCGCGGGCGCGACTTCGAGACCCGCCGGCAGCTGCCCATCGCCGTCGTCTGCTGCAACCAGAAGCCCCCGCGCGGCAAAGCCCCCGCCACCATGAGCTTCTACGAGGTCGCCACCCTCTTCCACGAGGTCGGCCACGCCCTCCAGGAGACCCTCACGCGCGTCGACTCCCCCACCTGCTCAGGCATCAGCAACGTCGAGTGGGACGCGGTGGAGATCGCCTCGCAGTTCCTTGAGCAGTTCCCCTACGAGCCCGCCCTCCTGCGCGGCCTCTCCCGGCACGTCGAGACCGGCAAGCCCCTGCCGCCCGCCCTCGCCGCGCGCGTCGTCTCCAAACGCACCTACCGCGCCGGGAACGCCCTCGTGCGCCAGCTCCTCTTCGCCGAGACCGACCTGGCGCTCCACGCCAAGGGCTTCCCCCGCAAGGGCGACACGCCCCTCGCCCTCCTGCGCCGCACGGCCCGGCGCCTCATCCCCGGCGGCCTGCACGAGGACGACCGCTTCCTCAACGCCTTCACCCACATCTTCTCCGGCGGGTACGCCGCGGGCTACTACTCCTACAAATGGAGCGAGACCCTCTCCGCGGACATCTACGCCCGTTTCCAGGGCGCCACCGCCGCCCAACGCCGCAAGCTCGGCCGCCGCGTCCGCGAGACCCTCTTCGCCCTCGGCGGCTCCGCCCCCGCCGCGCAGGTCTTCCGCGACCTCATGGGGCGCGACCCTGACGCCTCCGCCATCCTCCGCCTGGAGGGCCTGCTGGGCTGACCGTGTTCCGGGAAATCCCATCGCCCGTGCCCGACTTCCGCGGCTTCCGCGTGCGCACCTTCCGCCAGGCGCGCGCCGCCCTGTCCGAGCGCACGCTCCGCGGGCGCGTCTTCCACTTCGTCCCCTGGAAGCGCGTGGCGGGCGTCTTCCTGCCGGCCCACGAGTTCCCCGCGGAGGCCGACGCGCTCGAGGCCGCGTGGGCCGAGGCCGGCGCGCCGCCCCCCCACCCGCCCGAACCGGGCGAGACGCTTTGCCTTGGGCAAATCCTGCGGGTGCGGCCGCTGTTCGCCGGCGCGGAGGACGCCTGGCGCGAGGGCGGCGACCTCTTCCTGGCCTATCGCCGCAAACCCGACGCCGAGACCCTCGCCGCGCGGGTCGAGGCCTTCCGCCGCGACGCGCTCCTCTCCCGGGCCCAGGCCATCTTGACGGGATGGGGCGATCGGCTCCCGCGACAGCCCACGGGGCTGACCGTTTGGCCGCGCCTCAGGAACCGGACGCTGGGGCAATGTCTGCGCACGGGCGAAATCCGCCTCAACCCGCGCCTGGCCGACTGGCCCGAGGCGATCCTCGAGGAAACGCTCGCCCACGAGGCCGCCCACCTGCTGGAATTCAACCATTCGCCCCGCTTCTGGCGGGCCCTCGGCGCGCTGCTCCCAGACTGGCTCCCGCGCTCGCTCGTCCACTACCTGGCCTGAGCGGCGCGCCCGCCCCTTTAGTTGGCCTGGGCGGCGAGGGCCTCCGACTTTTCCTCGAGCGCCAGATACTGCTCGACGGCCGCGTCGAGCGCGGCCTGCACCTGGGCCAGCTCCGCCGAAAGCGCGGCGTAATCCGCGCCCGGCGCGGCGAGGGCGGCGTTGAGTTCGGCGACGCGCCCCTCCATCCCCTCGATTTCCCCCGGCAGGGTCTCCAACAGCCGCCGCTCCTTGTAAGAGAGGCGCGTGGCGGCATTGTCGCGCCGGGGCGGCGCGGCCTTCCTCGGCTCCGCTTCGGCGGGCGCCGGGACGGGCGCGGGCTGACGGGCCAGGGCGGCCTGCCAATCGCTGTAGCCGCCGGGATAGGCGGCCACGCGCCCGTCCTCGACGACGAGCACGGAGGTGGCCACGTGGTCGATGAAATCGCGGTCGTGCGACACCAGCAGGAGCGTGCCGGGATACGTCGCGAGCTGCTCCTCCAACAGTTCGAGCGTCTCCACGTCCAGGTCGTTGGTCGGCTCGTCCATCACCAGCAGGTTCCCGGGATTGAGGAAGAGCCGCGCCAACAGCAGGCGCGCGCGTTCGCCGCCGGAGAGGGCCTTGACGGGCGTGCGGGCGCGCTGCGGGGTGAACAGGAAATCGCCGAGATAGCCGTACAGATGCTTGCGGACGCCGCCGACGGTGACGAACTCCTTGCCTTCCGCGACGTTCTCCGCCACGGTGGCCTCCGGGTCGAGCGCCGCGCGCAGCTGGTCGAAGAAGGCCGGCCTCACGTTCGTGCCGAGGCGCTGTTCCCCCGCCTGCGGCGTCAGCCGCCCGAGAATCAGGTTGAGCAGGGTGGACTTCCCCGCGCCGTTCCCGCCCAGGATGCCGATGCGCTCCCCGCGCAGGATGCGCAGCGACACGTCGCGCAGGACGGGCCGCGCGGGGTCATACCCAAAGGTGACGCCCTCGCAGCGGTAGACCAGGTCTCCGGCGCGCCCCTCGGCGCTGAGGGTGAGCGTGGCCTGGCCCGCCTGGGTGCGGCGCTCGGCGAACTCCCGGCGCAGCTTCATGAGCGCGGCCACGCGCCCCTCGTTGCGGCAGGTGCGGGCCTTGACGCCGCGGCGGAGCCACGCCTCCTCCTCGGTCAGCTTCTTGGCCTTGCGCTCCCAGTAGACGGCCTCGTCGGACAGCAGGTCGGCCTTGCGCCGCAAGAAGGTCTGATAATCGCAGTCCCAGCCCGAGAGGACGCCGCGGTCAAGGTCGAAGACGCTCTTGGCCACGGCCCGGAGGAAGGCGCGGTCGTGCGTGATGAACAGGCACGCGAAGGGCGCCGTGGACAGGAAGCGCTCCAGCCACTGGATGGAGGCGATGTCCAGATGGTTCGTCGGCTCGTCCAACAGCAGCAGCTGCGGCTCCCGCGCCAGGGCGCACCCCAGCAGCACGCGGCGGCGGAGCCCGCCCGAGAGCGCGTTGAACGCGGCCGCCGGCGGCAGGGAAAGGCGCGTGCAGAGCGCGTCGGCCACGTGGGCGCGCGCAGGGTCGTGCAGCTCCGCCAGCAAAATCTCGTGCACCGTGCCGGGGCGGTCGGCGGGAACGTCCTGCGGCAGGTAGGCCACGCGCGTGGCGGGCGCCTTGAGCACCTCGCCGGAATCGGGCTCGATGAGGCCGGCGATGACCTTGAGCAGGGTGGATTTGCCCTCGCCGTTGCGCCCCGTGACGCAGGCGCGCGCCCCGGGCTCGATCGAGAGCGTGATGTTCTCCAGGACGGGCGCGTTGCCGAACCCCACCGTCACGTCATGCAAAGTCACCAAAGCCATAGCGCGCGCATTATACCACACCGCACGTGCCGGGAACCGCCGGCACCCATCGCACGGCTTGGGCGGGGGAGAACGGCCCGCGCCGGCCTTGCGGGCCTGCCACGGGACAACGCCCGCGGGGGCGGGCAGGGGGCCGCGGACGCGGCGCGCCGGGCGAACCGGCAAGGGCCCAACGGGCCGCCGCTCAGGGCGGCAGAGGCTTCCGCCTCGTGAAAACGCCTAATATTATAGCATCCATTTCCAGGAATGCAACTCTTTTTTTTGGCGGGATGAAAAAAAAGGGCCCCCGGCGGGGCCGGGGGCCTTTGGCGTGCGCGCCGGGCGCGCCTCAGTAGGCGTTTTCGGGCTCAAGGGCGAAGTAGGCGCGGGGATGCTTGCAGACGGGGCACATCTCGGGGGCCTTGTCGCTGATGATGACGGCGCCGCAGTTGAGGCACTCCCAGCGGCGCTTGCCGGTGCGGACGAAGACCTCGCCGGTCTCGACGTTCTTGGCAAGGGCGTTGTAGCGGGCCTCGTGGCGGGCCTCGACCTCGGCGACGCCGCGCATCTGGCGGGCGATGTCGTGGAAGCCCTCGGCGTCGGCCTCGTCGGCCATGCGCTTGTACATGTCGGTCCACTCGTAGTTCTCCCCGGCGGCGGCGGCCTTGAGGTTCTCGAGGGTGTTGCCGATGCCCTGGAGGTGCTTGAACCAGAGCTTGGCATGCTCCTTTTCGTTGTTGGCGGTCTCCTCGAAGATCCTGGCGATCTGGACGTAGCCCTCCTTCTTGGCGACGGAGGCGAAGTAGGTGTACTTGTTGCGGGCCTGGGATTCGCCGGCGAAGGCTTCCATCAGGTTCTTTTCGGTTTTGCTGCCTTTGAGTTCCATGGCACTCTCCTTGTTGGGGTTTCGAACGGGGCCATTATACAAAACTCCCGGGGGAAGAGGCAAGGCCTTTTTGCAATCATTCCAAAAACATGGCCGCCCTAGCGGTTGCGGAGGGCGGGGTCGAAGACGTCGCGCAGGGCGTCGGCGAGGCGGTTGAAGATGAGCACCAGGAGAAAGATCGCCAGGGAGACGAAGGCGAGCTCCCACCAGATGCCCTGCCAGAGGCGGGCGCGGGCGTTGTTGATCATGATCCCCCACGAGGGCTCGCCCTGCACGCCGATCCCGAGGAAGGAGACGAAGACCTCGGTGGCGACGCTCGCCGGGAAGCGGATGGAGAAGGAGATGAGCACGATGTGCATCACGTTGGGCAGGATGTGCAGAAAGAGGATGCGCGGGTGCGAGTAGCCCAGGACGCGGGCGGCCTGGACGTAGGCGCGGTCGCGGTGCTTGAGCACCTCGGCGCGGATGTTTCGGCAGACGCTCACCCACGTGGTCAGCCCGATGCCCAGGTAGATGCCGAAGAGCCCCTTGCCCGCGATGAGCGCGATGGCCAGGATGAAGAGCAGCCCAGGCATGGCCGAGACGGTGGCGCACAGCCACACCACCAGGCTGTCCACCTTCCCCCCGAAGTACCCGCCCAGGCACCCGAGCAGCACGCCCAGCGGGATGGCGATGAGCGAGGTCATGACGCCGACGTGGAAGGCGATGCGCGCGCCCTGGACCAGGCGTTGGAGGACGTCCCGCCCCAGGTTGTCGGAGCCCAGCCAATACCGGTGGCGCGTCTCGGGCACGGCCGTGCCGTCGGCCAGGGTGCGGGCCGGCCACGCGGCCACCGAGAGCGGCGGCAGGTAACGGCTCTCCAGATGCACCTGGTTGTAGGGCGGGACGCGCTCGGGGCCCCAGGTGAGGCACGCGGGCGCGCCCTCCCAGAGCGCCCCCTTGTAGTAGCGGTAGACGGCCTCGCCGTAAAGCGCGGTGAGGGTGTAGAGCGCGATGGCCACCACGCACAGGCGCGTGACCTTGTCGGCCCACAGGCGCGCCCAGGCGGAGGGGCCGCGGCGCGCGGCGGTCTCGGCGGCGGCGTTCATTGGGCGACCCTCACGCGGGGGTCAAGCCAGCCGTAGGCGATGTCGGTGAGCAGGTTGACCGCTTGGTAGAGAAGCGCGCCGAAGATGACCACGGCGCGGACGACGGACATGTCGGCGGAGTTGATGGCGTTGATGGAGACGCTCCCCAGGCCCGGGATGCCGAAGAAGCTCTCCAGCAGCAGGCTCCCCGTGAAGAGGTAGGGGATGGAGAGCGAGACGTAGGTGACGATGGGGATGAGCGAGTTGCGCAGGACGTGGACGAACAGCGTGCGCCCGCGCCCGAGCCCCTTGGAGACGGCGGTGCGGACGTAGGGGCGGTAGATCTCGTCGAGGATGGCCGCGCGGTAAAACCGCACGTCCCCGCCCAGCGCGCTCACCACCCCGATGGCCACCGGCAGCACCAGGTAATACGCGCTCTCGTAGCCCCAGATGGGGAAGAGCGGCCACTTGAAGCCCAGCAGGAACTGCCCCAGCAAGATCCACACCACGTAGTTCACGCTCATCAGCGCCGTCGAAAAGGCCAGGATGCCGCGATCCAGCCACCCGCCCTGCGCCGCCGCGCACAGCAACCCCAGCACCACCCCGAAGAGCGCCCCGAAGAACAAAATCGGCACCGAGAGCGAGAGCGTCGGCAGCAGCCCCTGCAACAGCACCTGCGTCACCGGCTGCTTCGTCTCCAGCGACATCCCCAAGTCCAGATGGACGAGGCCGTTCAGGTAACGTACGAACTGCGAATCGAAGAAGTGGCGCGTGTGCCGCCGGGCCGCGACCGCGCCGTCCGCCGCCGTCAGGCGCGCGCCCTCCGGCACCTCCACCGCCCCGTCGGCGCCCACGGGGAGCGTCCGCTCCGCACCCGTCCCGACGTCGCGCAGGACGGCCTCGCGCGCGCCGGGCAGCGCGTAACGCCCCGGCCCAAGGGAAAAGGCCAGCTCCGTGCCGCCGCCCGGGGCCCTGCGCAGGGCGTCGAGCTCGGCCCAGTTGCCGCAGAAAAGCGGCAGGTCATAGCCATTGGCCGCGTCGAAGGCCGCGATGGCCTCCTGCGTGGCGTGCTGCCCCAGCACCGTCTGCGCCGGCGACCCGCCCACCACATAGAAAAGGACAAAGGAAAGCAACAGCACCCCGAACGTCGTGGGCACCATCTCCAGCAACCGTCTCAGTACGTAACGTAACATCGTGCCCTATTCTAACAAAACCCCGCGCCCCTCCGCGAAGCCAACCGCCAGGCCCGGCACTCCCCGCGCCCACGGGGACGCCCGCCCGTCCCACTGTCCGCCGCGAACCCACCCCGCCCCAACGCAAGCGCCCTCCCGCGCGCCGGGGGCCGGATTACCCGTGCGGCGCACGACCCCGCGGGCTCGCCCCACCCGCCCGTGTGGGACGGCGAACGGCCCCTTTCCCCAGGCCGCATCCCCGCCATGCCGATGCGAGGCCCCGAGGCTGGAGGCGGCTTGGCTCCCCGGGGTGAGGCGGAGGCGGGGACGCACGGCCCGCCCGCGCCTCGCATGGGGAACGGGACGGCGCGGGGCCCCTTTCGGCGCGGCGCCGAACGCCTCTCGCGCGGGGAAGGACGGGCGGGGTTTTTGGTATACTGGCAGGCAAACTTTCTTTCAGCGGGAGGACTCCATGGGATACCACGACGAACTGCTCGGCGCCTGGGCCGATTACAACGCCAGGAAGATCACGCCACTCCAGCTCAAGGCGGTCTCCTCCAACTTCGGCATCTACCAGCAGAAGGACGACGCGACGATGATGCGCATCCGGCGCACGGGGGGCATCGTCACCCTCGGCGACCTGGAGACCGTCTCCGCGCTGCTGGAGAAATACCGCGTGCCGTACGCGCACCTCACCACGCGCCAGGCCATCCAGCTGCACGGCGTGGCGGCGGCGGACGTGGGGGCCTGTCTGGCCGACTGCGAGGCGGCCGGGCTGCGCTTCCGCGGGGGCGGCGGCAACACGTTCCGCAACGTGCTGGTGAACCCGAACAGCGGGCTGCACCCGGACACGGCCTTTGACGTGCTGCCCTACGCGCGCGCCCTCTCCGAGGCGTTCTATGCCTTCGACACGGCCTATGCCCTGCCGCGCAAGATCAAGATCGCCTTCGCCGACCGCGCGGCCGACCGGATGCTCTGCGCCATCCAGGACCTGGGCTTCGTGGCCGTGGTGAAGGACGGCAGGCGGTGCTTCGAGACGTGGCTGGGCGGCGGCATCGGCAACAAGCCGCGCGTGGCCTTCAGGCTCTTCGAGGCCCTCCCGGCGGAGGCGTGCATCCGCGTGGCGATGGCCGTGACCGCGCTGTTCCATGACCACGGCGACCGCGCCTGCCGCGCCACCGCCCGCCTCCGCTTCCTGCGCGCCAAGCTCGGCGACGAGGGCCTGGCCGCCCTCTTCCGGGAGTACTACGCCCAGGCCGACGAGCGGGGCTACCCGTGGTGCCGCGAGGCCGACCTCCGGCCCGAGACGTACCCGTTGACCACCTTGCCCGAGGGGGAGGCGCCCGCCGCGGGCTTCGAGGATTGGCGGGCCGTGGCCTGCGAGCCGTTGGCGGACGGCACCTTCGCGGTGCGGCTCTTCGTGCCCTTCGGGAACTTCACGCGGCCGATGCTGGCGCGGTTCTGCGCCTTCCTGAGGAAATACGGCCTCACGCGCCTGCAGCTGCTCGTCTCGCAGGACTTCGTCGTCCCGCGCGTCCACAAACAATGTCTGGCGGCGCTCTACAACGCGCTGCTGCGCGAGTTCCCGGACTTTGACCTGACGCTGCGCTCGTACGTGGGGCACATCCCCACCTGCATCGGCAACACCGTCTGCAAGATCGGCGCGGCGGATTCCCCGCGCATCGGCGAGCGCCTAGCCCGCGCCCTCGACGCCTGGCTCCCCGCCGACACGCCCGAGCGGCGGGCCCTCGCGCGCATCGTCACCACGGAGGTGCGCATCAGCGGCTGCCCGAACAGCTGCACGGCCCACCCCGCCGCGAAGTTCGGCTTCCAGTGCCGCAAACTCGGCGGGCAGGACGTGCTGATCCCGTTCAGCCCGGCCGCCGTGGAGCCGCCGACGCTCGGCGAGCCGCAGGCCACGCCCATCGCCGTCGACGACCTGCCGCATTACCTGCTGGCGAACCTGGGCCTGAGCTGAGGCCGCGCGGGGACGGCGGGGCGCGGTTTTGGTATCATAGCGCCCCGTTCCGGGCCGACGGGCCCGCCAATCTTGGGAGCGAAAGATGAGACAGAACGGGTTTGACAACGAGGCTTACCTGAAGGCGCAGGCCGAGGGGCTGACGAGGCGCGCGGAGGCCTTCGGCAACAAGCTTTACCTGGAGTTCGGCGGCAAGCTGATGTTCGACTACCACGCCGCGCGCGTGCTGCCGGGCTATGACCCGAACGCGAAGCTGCGCCTGCTGCGCGCGCTGGGGGACCAGGCCGAGATCATCCTCTGCGTCTACGCCGAGGACATCGAGCGCAAGAAGATGCGCGCGGACTTCGGCATCTCGTACGACGACGACGCGCTCAAGCTCATCGACTCGCTCCGCGCCTGGGGCATCCACGTCTGCGCCGTGGTCATCACCCGCTTCGACGGCCAGCCCGCGGCGCTCCAGTTCCGCAACAAGCTCGAGGCGCGCGGCATCACCGTGAAGCTCCACCGCGCGGTGCCGGGCTACCCCTCGAACCTCGACCTGGTGGTCTCGCCCGAGGGCTACGGCGCGAACGCCTACGTGGAGACGACGCGCCCGATCGTCGTCGTCACCGGCCCCGGCCCGGGCTCGGGCAAGCTGGCCACCTGCCTGACGATGCTGTACCACGACCGCATGGCCGGGCGCCCGGCGGGCTACGCGAAGTTCGAGACCTTCCCGGTGTGGGACCTGCCGCTGAAGCACCCCGTGAACCTGGCCTACGAGGCGGCGACGGCGGACCTGGGCGACATCAACATGATCGACCCCTTCCACCTGGAGGCCTACGGCAAGGCGGCGGTGAACTACAACCGCGACGTCGACGCCTTCCCCATCCTGCGCGAGATCTGGACGCGCCTGGACGCCTCGGGCTCGTGCCCTTACCGGAGCCCGACGGACATGGGCGTGAACCGCATCTCCACCGGCATCGTGGACGACGCGGTCTGCCAGGAGGCCGCGCGCCAGGAGGTCATCCGCCGCTACTTCCGCCACCTCTCAGACGCCGTCGCCAAAGGCTCCAGCGACAAGCACCCCGTGGAGATCGTCGAGCGCCTGATGCGCCAGCTGGGGCTGCGGCCCGAGGACCGCCCCGTTGTCGTCCCCGCGCGCCAGGCCGCGCACGACGCCTCGCTCTCGCACACGCTCGAGGGCGTGGCCTGCGGCGCGGCGCTGGAGCTGCCCGACGGCACGGTCGTCCAGGGCAAGAACTCCCCCAGCCTCCACGCCGCCGCCGCCACCGTCCTCAACGCCGTCAAGCGCCTGGCCGGCATCCCGCGGGGGCGCCACCTGCTCGCCCCGGAGACGATCGCCTCGGTCACCCACATGAAGCAGGGCATCCTCAAGGGCAAGTACGGCTCGCTGAACCTCGACGAGACGCTCGTCTCCCTGGCCATCTGCGCCGCCACCGACCCCGCCGCCAAGGCCGCGCTCGAGCGCCTGGCCGACCTGCGCGACTGCGAGATGCACCTGTCGCACATGCTCACCCCCGGCGACGAGGCCGGCCTCCGCCGCCTGGGCATCCGCGCGACGAACGACCCGCTCTTCGCCACCGCCGAGCTCTTCGTCGACGCCTGAGGAGGACGCCCCATGACGATCCGCATCCTGCCTTCCCTGCTGGCCGCCGACCTGGCGCGCCTGGGCGAGGAGATCGCCCGCGCCGCGCAAAGCGGCGCCGACGGCCTGCATCTGGACGTGATGGACGGGCACTTCGTGCCGAACCTCTCCTTCTCCCCGGCCGCCGCGGGGCTCTGCCGCGGGCTCCTGCCGGCGGGCGTCGAGCTGAACGCGCACCTGATGATGACCAACCCGGACAGATACGCCGGGCGCTTCGCCGAGGCCGGCGCCGACACCGTCCAGTTCCACCTTGAGCTGCGCGACGGGCTGAACGTCCGCGCCCTGGCGGCCGACCTCCACGCGCGGAAGGCCCGCGTGGGCCTGGCCCTCAACCCCGAGACGCCCGCCGAGGCGGCCCTCCCCTTCCTTGACTGCGCCGACGAGATCCTCTGCATGACCGTCCACCCCGGCTACGGCGGGCAGGCCTTCATCGCCGACGTCCTGCCGAAGATCCGCGCCCTGCGCGGGCGGGCGCCGGCGCTGGACATCATGGTCGACGGCGGCGTGAACGGCGAGACCGCCGCGCTGGCCGCCGAGGCCGGCGCCAACGCCTTCGTCGCCGGCTCCTACCTCTTCGCGCAGGCCGACATGGCCGCCGCCGTGGCCGGGCTACGCGGGCGGTGCGCCGAGGCCTTCGCCCGGGCCTGGGGCAGGTGAGCATGGCGGCGGCGACGCGGGCCTCGAAGGAATTGGCGCGCTTCCCGGTGGGGAGGCTGCTGTGGAAGTATTCCGTGCCGGCCATCATCGGGATGCTGGTGATGGCGCTCTACAACGTGGTGGATCGGCTGTACGTGGGGCGGTGCGTGGGGCAGGAGGGGCTGGCGGGCTTCGCGCTGACCTTCCCGCCGATGATGGTGATGCTGGCCTTTGGGCTGCTGTTCGGGGTGGGGACGGCCACGCGCATCTCCATCGCGATGGGGCAGGGCAAGCGCACGGTGGCGCAGTGCTACCTGGGCCAGGCGGTCTGCTTCTACGTGCTGCTCTCGCTGAGCGTCTACCCGCTGTGCGCGCTCTTCGTGGAGCCGATCCTGTGGGCTACGGGCGGCACGGAGAAGACGATCCCGTGGGCGGCGGATTACCTGCGCGTCGTCTTCCTCTGCGCCATCCTGCAATACGTCGGCTTCGGGCTGAACCACACGATGCGCGCCGAGGGCCACCCGAACAAGGCGCTCTTCACCATGCTCTTCGGGGCGGTGGCGAACGCCATCCTCGACCCGTTCTTCATCTTCGACGAGGTCCCCCTGGGCTTCTGCACGCTCCCGGGGCTGGGGCTCAAGATCCAGGGCGCGGCGATCGCGACGGTGCTCTCGCAGGGCGTCTCCTCGGCGTGGGTGCTGGCGCACTTCCTGCGCCGGGGCGCGGCGTTGCGCCTGCGCCTGGGCTTCGTGCGCCTGTACCGCCCGCTTTTCTGGAAGGTCATCGTGGCGGGGCTGCCGCCCTTCGCCCTCAACCTGGTGGGCAGCGGCGTCACCGCGCTCTACGCCATCCTGTTCCGCGCCTTCGCGCCGGACGCGCGCACGGCGGAGGTGGAGATCGCGGCCGTCGGCGTGGTGATGACGGTGCAGATGCTCGTCTGCATGCCCGTGCTCGGCGTGGCGCAGGGGATGCAGCCCATCCTCGGCTTCAACTACGGCGCGCGCAACTACCGGCGCATGGCGCGGGCCTTCACCCTGGCGGCCTGGTGGGGCGGCGGCTACATCTTCGTGCTCTCGGCCGCGGTCATGCTCCTGCGCAGGCCCCTCTTCCTGCTCTTCTGCCGGGAGGAGATGGCCGCCGACCTGCTGGCCGTGGGGCCCACGGACATGCTCGTCTTCTTCTGCGGCTTCTCCTTCGTGGGCTATGCCATCCTGGTGGGGCAATACTTCCAGAGCATCGGCCGCGGCGGCGTGGCGCTGGCGATGAGCCTCTCGCGCCAATGCTTCCTCCTGGTGCCGCTCATGTTCCTGCTCCCGCCGCTCCTGGGCCCCATCGGCGTCTGGTGGGCCGCGCCCATCTCGGACGTCCTCTCCGTGCTCATCGCCCTGACCTTCCACCTTCACGAACGCCGCCGCGTCAACCGCCTCATCGCCGCGCAGGGGGCCGCCTGCGCCTGACCGAACAAGGAGAACCCGCCATGCGATTGCCCGCCGCGCTCACCGCACTCTGCCTCGCCGCCGCGCTCCACGCAGAGGCCCTCCCCATCGAGGCCCTGCCCGCGGCGTTCCTGCGCGGCGAACGCCCCGCCGCCTGGCCCGGGGACGGGATCACCGTGGTGGAATGCTGGGCCCGCTGGTGCGGCCCCTGCCTCCGCGCCATGCCCCACCTCGAGGCGCTCCACCGGGAGCTCAGGGACGAAGGCGTCCACGTCATCGGCCTCAACGTCTGGGACCGCGGCACCGACGCCGAGATCCTCGACTTCCTCTCCAAGCAGCCCACGCCCCCGACCTACGACCTCGCCGTCGACCGCGCCGGCGACCTCCCCAAACGCCTCGGCGTCAAGGGCATCCCCCACGCCATCGTCCTCCGCGGGGGCGATATCGTCTGGCAGGGCCACCCCGCCGCCCTCACCGCCGAGAGGCTCCGCGCCTGGCGCGACGAACGCAAGGCCCGGGAAGAGGCGAAGGAGGCCGACCCCATGGCCGCGCTCCTCGACCTGGAGCGGCAGGCCGACGCCGCCGCGGCCAAAGGCGACTGGGCCGCCGCCGCCGACCTCCAGCGCCGCGCCCTCGCCGCGCACCCCCTCGCCGCCAAAGCGGGGCGGATTCCCACCCTTGAGGGAGCCGGGCCCGCGCTCCCCAAGGCCGACCCCATCCCCCCCGCCGCCCTCACCGCCGAGGGCGACGCCGCCCCCTACGCCGCGCTCCTCGGCGCGCCCCTCCCCGCCGACGACGTGCCCACCCTCCTGGCCTACTGGCCCAACCCCTTCTGGATCAAAAGCCTCAACTGGACGACCCTCTCCTTCCTGCCCGACCGCCGCATCGGCAAGGCCCTCCCCTACCCCCACCGCGTCATCGTCGTCGTTCCAGACCGCGCCAAGCCCCACGCGACGGACCTCCTCGCCCCCCTGGCCTGGCGCGGCGCCGACCTCCGCTTCGTCCCGGGCGACCCCGGCGAACGCTTCGGGTTCAACGGCCGCAACAACCCGCCCTTCGTCGCCTACTTCCGCGGCGGGCGCCTGCTCTGGAAGGGCCCCCTCGAGGTCCTGCCCGCCGCCCTCCGCGCCCAGGCGCCGCTCGCCGACCCGGACGCCCTCCACACCGCCCTCGCCGCCGAACAGGAGGCGCAGGACTTCTTCCTGGGGACCTTCCGCGCCCTCCGCAAGGCCGACGACGAGGCCGCCCGCGAGGCGCTCCTGCGCGAGGCCGCCGCGCGCCCCATCCCCCGGGGCTGGGGCGCCCTGCTCATGCCGGACTTCTTCGCCGCCCCCTACCGGGCCAAAGACCTCCCCGAAGGCAAACGCCGCCTGGCCTGGGCCATGGAGACCTTCCACGGCGACCCCGGCGCCCTCGAGATGCTCCGCAAGGTCGTCGACGGCTGGCCCGAGCTCTCCCTGGCGGCCATGCCCGAGCGCAGCCGCATCGCCGAGCGCCTCGGCGAGCTCAACGACCGCGACGACCCCGCCTATGCCCAGGCCTGGTTCGCCGTCGCCGCCGAGGAAGCCGGGCGCGCCGGCGACGGCGCCCGCGCCCAGGCCCTCTACGCCCGCGCCCTCGAGGCCTCCCCCGCCGCCTGCCGCCTGCGCCAGTTCCGGGCCGGGCTCCCCGCCCTCCCCAGCCGCTGACCCCCGCCGGCCGCGTGCGGGGAGCGGCGGCCCCCCACGCCCCGCCCGGGGCGGCGAGGGGCGGGGAGCGTGAACTTTTGCGCTTGCACTTTCGCTCGGAATGGGGTATTCTTTTGATGAGTATGAGAACCAACCTAGCGAGGACGCTATGAAGAAATCGATTGTGGCCCTTTTCGCCTGCCTGTCCCTGACCGTCTGCGCGACCGCGCAGGAGGCCGACGGGGCGGCCGCCGAGCAGCAGCGGCCCGCCCAGCCCACGCGCGTCGAGACGCGCACCATCTCGCCGGTCTGGTTCGCCCTGCAGGGGGACGAGACCGTCGACATCGTCGGCCTGCGCCTGGGCATCTGCGGCAAGTGCAACGACCTCACCGGCCTGGATCTCTCCATCGCCGGCGAGGCGGTGAACGCCTACGGCCTGCAGCTGGCCCTCGTGCGCAACAACGTCATCGACCGCGCCGGCGCCCTCCAGATCGCCATCGGCGCGAACGGCGCCGGCGAGCTTTCGGGCATGCAGGTGGGCCTGCTCAACGAGGCCACCATCGCCAAGGGCCTGCAGGTGGGCCTCGTCAACGCCACCAGCGACATCCGCGGCGTGCAGATCGGCCTCATCAACTCGACGGACTCCATCTACGGCTACCAGATCGGCCTCATCAACGTCATCCGCTCCTCGCCGGTCACCTTCTTCCCGATCCTCAACTTCATGCTCGGGTACTGAGCGATGGCCGATTGGAAGCAGGAGCTTGAGAACATCTTCCTGAGCGACTCGCAGGCCTCGCGGGCCGAGCGCGAGAACGCGCGCTTCGTCCGCTTCCTGCGCGAGGTCGCCACCCCCGCGCTCGAGGCGATCGCCGAGGAGATGCGGCGCCTGGGGCGCGTGGCCTCGGTGCGCGCCGCGCCGGCCTCCACCATTCTCACGGTCTACCGCGACGGCAACGTGGAGGAGATCTGCTACTCCGTCACCCGCCAGTACGTGAACGACGGCATCCTCCCCCGCGCCAACGCCCGCGTGGTGCGCATGAACGCGCGCACCACCAACCACGACGAGCCCTTCCGCCCCGAGGGCGTCAAGTACACCATCGACGACGTGACGCAGGAAGACGTCATCCGCTCCTTCCTCACCTTTTACCGCATGACGAAAGGCCAGTGAGATGGGCTGGGAAGGCCCGGATCCCTACGCAGGCCAACGCCCGGAGGCAACCCTGGGCGTTTCCTTTCACCGACGCCTCTGCGTCTGGGTCGGCACCGGCTTCGGCATCGGGCTGGTGGCGCCCTTCGCCCCGGGCACCTTCGGTTCGCTCCCCGGCGTGGCGCTGGCCGCGGCGATGGCCGCCTGGATGCCCTGCTGGTGGGCGCAGGCGCTCCTTTGCGCGGCGCTCGCGCTCCTGGCCGTGCCCGTCTGCGCCGTGGCGGAGGACTGCCTGAAGAAGAAGGACGACGGGCGCATCTCGGCCGACGAGTGGATGCTCTACCCCATCGCCACCATCGGCCTGCCGCTGACGGCGTGCCCGTGGCTCATCCCCGCCACCTTCCTCGTCATCCGCGCGCTGGACGTGGCCAAGCCGCCGCCCGCGCGCCAGCTCCAGTTCCTCCCCGGCGGCTGGGGCATCGTGGCCGACGACTTCGCCGCGCAGCTCTACGCGCTGGCCGCGAACTGGGCCCTCTGGGTTTGGGTGCTCCGCCCATGGCTCGGCTGACGGCCTGCGCGACCCTCTTCTGCGCGGCGGCGCTCCTGGCCTGCCGCGCCCTCGCCGCCGCGACGCCCTCGGTGCTCGAGCTGCAGGGGCAGCACGCCGACACGCGCCGGCCGGACATCCTCTTCCTGGCGCCCAGGCCCACCGCCGAGCCCCAGGCCTACGCCGCGGCGCTCAGCGCCGCGGAGGCCGCCGGCACCGCCCTCCCGAACGCCTTCCTCGCCGACGCCGACTTCCGGTCCGGCGGGCCCCTGCCCATCCTCGACGCGGCGGGCTACCGCTTCCTGCCGGTGCGCGACGTGCCATGGCGCGAGGCCTGCGAGACCCTCGCCGGGATGCTCGCCCTGCGCCGGCGCTCGCGCGTGGAGGACGGCATCGCGCTCGACCCGCTCTGCGTGATGCTCTGCGAGGACGCCGCGCCCGGGGATCTCGCCGCCACGCTCCCGGCGCTTCTGGCGACGGACGCGCTCGTCATCCTGGCCCCGCAGCGCGGCGGCCTGCCGCTGATCGTCTGCTGGCGCAACGTCGTCTGGCCCGCGCACCTCGACCCCAAGCCCATCGACGCCGACCATTGGATCCCCACGATGGCCGACATCGTGGGCCTCCCCCCGCCCGCGGAGTGCGCCGCGGCCTCCATCTTCCCCCTCCTCACCGGCGTGGGCTACCAGCGGCCCCTCGAGGCGCCCCCGACGGGCAGGCCCGTGGCCGGCGAGAAGGGCGCGTATGCCATGCTCAGCCACTTCGAGGATTGGGCGGAGCCCTGCCCGTGGGTGCCGGACTTCACCAACGCCACGGCCTGCCGCGCCTCCGAGCGCCTGTTCCTGCCGCACACGCTGCCGCTCCCGGCCAAGGACGCGGGGCTGGTCGAGCCCTCGCGCGGCACGCAGGGCTTCTACGTCCGCGCCGAGCAGGCCGCGCTGGACCTGACCTTCCCCGCGGGCGTCTCGGCCGTGGTGCGCGTGGGGCAGCGCCCCGTCTTCTCGGTCTGGGAGCCCGCCGAGCCCGTGCGCTGGCGCCTGGAGGGCCCCGAGCCGCAGCTCATCGAACTGTTCATCGTCACGCCGCCCGGGTTCGACCACGCGGCGCTGCCGATCTTCCAACCCCCGGACACCCCTGATTGAGATGCCATGAGGGCCCTGGGCGCCCTGCCTGCCCTCGCGCCCGGCACGCCGCAGGGTCCCGGGGGTCGGCGGCAGCCCTACCGTTTTGGTATACTGGGGGGCAACAAAGGAGAGAACGATGTTTCCCATTGTCGCCAAGGAACAGCTGTCCGCCGAGGTCTACTCCATGTGGATCCACGCGCCGCTCATCGCCGAGGAGCGCCGGGCCGGACAATTCATCATCCTGCAGCTCGACGAGCAGTTCGGCGAGCGCATCCCCCTGACCATCGCCGACGCCGACCCCGCGAAGGGCGACGTGCGCATCATCTTCCAGGCCGTCGGCTTCTCCACCAGGAAGCTCGCGCAAATGGAGGTGGGCGACGCCCTGCCCGTCTTCCTCGGCCCCCTGGGCCGCCCCACGCACATCGAGCGGCGCGGCACGGTGGTCTGCGTCGGCGGCGGCATCGGCGTCGCCCCCCTGCATCCCATCGCCCAGGCCATGAAGGCGGCGGGCAACAAGGTCATCGTCATCATGGGCGCGCGCAACAAAGACCTCCTCATCATGGAGGAGGACATGCGCAAGATCGCCGACGAGCTCATCGTCTGCACCGACGACGGCTCCTACGGCCGTAAGGCCCTCGTCACCGAGCCCCTCAAGGAGGTCTGCGGGCGCGAGAAGGTCGACGAATGCGTCACCATCGGCCCGCCCATCATGATGAAGTTCTGCGCCGAGGCCACCCGCCCCTTCGGCGTGCCCACCGTCGCCTCGCTCAACTCCATCATGATCGACGGCACCGGCATGTGCGGCGGCTGCCGCGTCCTCGTCGGCGGCAAGATCAAGTTCGTCTGCGTCGACGGCCCGGAGTTCGACGCCCACCAGGTGGACTTCGACAACCTCATGAAGCGTAACCGCACCTTCGTCCCCCGTGAGCGCGAGGAGAACTGCAACCTCCTGCGCCTGGCCGACGAGAAGACCAAGTAAGGGGGACACCATGAGCTTCGTTTCCAAGGAGACGCTTGAGGCCCGCGCCGAAGAGACCTGGGCCGCCATCAAAGACAAGGCGCTCACGCCCAAGGAGCGCACCGCCATCCCCCAGCAGGAGATGCCCGTCCAGGAGCCCGGGCTCCGCAAGCGCAACATGGGCGAGGTGGCCCTGGGCTACTCCGAGGCGCAGGCGCGCGTCGAGGCCAGCCGTTGCCTCCAGTGCAAGAACGCCCCCTGCATGAAGGGCTGCCCCGTCGCCATCGACATCCCCGGCTTCATCCATCAAATCGCGCAAGGCGACTACGCCGGCGCGCTCGCCGTCATCCGCCGCACGAGCATCCTGCCGGCCATCTGCGGCCGCGTCTGCCCCCAGGAAAGCCAGTGCCAGAAGTTCTGCACCGTCGGCGCCATCCACAAAGACGTCAACCAATCCGTCGCCATCGGCCGCCTCGAGCGCTACGTCGCCGACTGGCAGCGCGCCCACGAGGCCCAGGCCCCCATCGACAACGCCGTCAAGCCCGAGACCGGCAAGAAGGTCGCCGTCATCGGCTCCGGCCCCTCCGGCATCACCGTCGCCGCGGACGTCCGCCGCGAAGGCCACGCCGTCACCCTCTTCGAGGCCTTCCAGAAACCCGGCGGCGTCCTCGTCTACGGCATCCCCGAGTTCCGCCTCCCCAAGGCCATCGTCGACAAGGAAATCCAGGGGCTCAAGGCCATGGGCGTGGATGTCGAGCCCAACTTCGTCGTCGGCCGCACCCGCAAACTCCGCGACCTCATGGCCAAGGACGGCTACGACGCCGTCTACGTCGGCACCGGCGCCGGGCTCCCCCGCTTCATGGGCATCCCCGGCGAAGAGCTCGTCGGCGTCTTCTCCGCCAACGAATACCTCACCCGCGCCAACCTCATGAAGGCCTACGACAAGGCCGAGGCCGCCACCCCCTACTACCCCGCCAGGCGCGTCGCCGTCCTCGGCGGCGGCAACGTCGCCATGGACGCCGCCCGCATGGCCTTCCGCCTCGGCGCCGAGGAGGTCTACCTCATCTACCGCCGCGGCCGCGCCGAGATGCCCGCCCGCGCCGAGGAAATCGGCCACGCGGAGGAAGAAGGCGTCGACTTCCGCTTCCTCTGCAACATCGAGCGCATCCTGGGCGACGAGAACGGCGTCGTCAACGCCATCGAGTGCCTCCGCTACGAGCTCGGCGAGCCCGACGCCTCCGGCCGCCGCAGCCCCGTCCCCATCCAGGGCTCCGCGTTCACCCTCCCCATGGACGCGGTCATCATCGCCATCGGCAACGCCTCCAACCCCCTCATCCCCCAGACCACCGACGGCCTGGAGATCGACCGCAAGGGCCACATCGTCGTCGACGCGGAGCAGGCCACCTCCATCCCCGGCGTCTACGCCGGCGGCGACATCGTCCTCGGCGCCGCCACCGTCATCCTCGCCATGGGCGAGGGCCGCCGCGCCGCCAAGGCCATCAACGCCTACCTCGCCGCGAAGTGACCCTCCCCCACCCCTCCCACCCGGACAGGCCCGGCCCCGCCGGGCCTTGTCTTTTGCGCGGCAAGGCAGACGCCGCACCCCCAGAGAGGCGTTTGTCGAGGTGGGTGACTTTTGTTCGGCCTTGACACACGCGCCACCGAGGAGCGCCGTGCGCGCCAAGGCTTCTTCTTGCATGGACAAGGCAAGCACGGCCGAGGCCCGATTGACCCAACCACACCCGCCCCGTCAGGCGTGCCGAGCCTCCCAATGCGCCGTTTGCCCGCAGGGCCCGGGCAATGCGCCGGCACGCCCCGCCGCGCGGGCCCCGTTCATTCCTTGGGAAGGCGGAGGCGAGGGTATTTGAGGCGCCAGCGCTGGCGGGCGGGGACGGCGTGGGCCTCGGGCAGACGGAACTTGAAGCGCATCGCGATCAACCGGATGAGCAGGACGAACCCGGAGACGGCCAGGAAGCGCCAGAAGTAGGCCAGCTCCGTCTCCGCCATCCAGCGGCGCATCGCCAGGAAGAGCCCGCCGCCAAGGACGGAGGCGGTGGCGTAGAAGTCGCTGCGCAGGACGGCGGGGATGCGCATGGCCAGGACGTCGCGGATGACGCCGCCGCCCACCGCCGTCATGACGCCGCAGAGGACGATGGCCACCCACTCGCAACCATAGGCGGCGGCCTTCTCGCAGCCGATCGCGGTGAAGACGCCCAGGCCCAGGGCGTCAAGCACGGGGATGACGTTCCAGCGGTCGTTCAGGCGCGGGGCGACGTAGAAGGCGGCCGCGCCCACCGCCGCGCAGATGATGAGGTAACGGCTGTCGGCGAAGGCCGCCGCGGGGGTCGCCCCGATGAGCGCGTCGCGCATCAGCCCGCCGCCGATGCCCACGGCGCACGCCAGCACGACGACCCCAAAGAAGTCCAGCCGGCTGCGCCACCCGCGCAACGCGCCCGTCACGGCGAAGACCGCCGTGCCGAAAAGGTCCAGCCCCAGGATGATGGCATCGCGATGCCCCGTCAGAAACGACACGTCCATAACGCGCCTATCATACCACATCGGCGGCGGGGGACGCCCGGCGGCCCGCCCCGCCAGGGCAAACGCATCTAATTTTGGTAAATATAAAGGGATGAATGAGGATCATGTTTTGTTTCGTTTGATGTTG
>CALXSE010000012.1 GCA_944391085.1 uncultured Kiritimatiellota bacterium
GATCGCGGCGGCGCGGCGGCTGGCGCGCGGCGGCCCCGTGGCGGCGATGGCCCACTGCACGGCGCGGGGCGCGCGGGCCAGCGACGAACGCTCGGAGCGCGCGGGCCCCGTCGGCGGGGTGGAGGCGGTGGGGGCGGACGCCTTCGCGGGGGCGGACTACGTGGCGCTGGGGCACCTGCACCTGCCGCAGGGCGTGGGCGGCACGGCGCGTTATTCCGGCGCGCCGCTGGCGATGAGCTTCGCCGAGGCGGGGCAGGAGAAGGGCGTGACCATCGCCGAGCTCGCGCCGGGGGAGCCGCCCCGCGTGCGCCAGGCGGTTTTCCCGCCCCCAGTGCCCCTGCGGGTCTTCGCGGGCACGCCCGAGGCGATCGAGGCCGCGCTGGCCGGGGCCGTCGCGGAAGGGCCGGGGCGCCTCTACGCCGCCCTGCGCGTCACCGCGGGCACGGGCGACCCCATGGCCCTGTGGCGGCGGGCCGAGGCGCTGTGCGAGGGCTCCGGCGTGGCGTTGCTGTTGCGCGAGGACGCCCGGCCGCGCGCCGCCGCGAGCCGCCTGGCCGAGGTGCCGGAGGGCGAGGCGCTGCAAATGCTCACGCCCCTGCAGGTGGCGGCGCTGCGCCTGGCCGAGGAGCCGCTGTCGGAGGCCGAGCGCGAGGCCTTCCTGGGGATGCTCCGGGGATTGGAGGCATAGGGCGATGCGGCTCCTGGACGTGCGTTTCGCGAACCTCAACGCGCTGGCCGGCGCCTGGGCGGTGGACTTCACGGACGAGGCCTTCGAGGACGGGCTCTTCCTCATCTCGGGCGAGACCGGCGCAGGGAAGACCACGCTCCTCGACGCCCTCTGCCTGGCGCTCTACGGCCGCACGCCCCGCCAGGACAGGGTCTCCGCGACGACCAACGAGGTGATGACCCGCGGCGCGGCAGAGGCCTGGGCCGAGGCGACGTTCGAGACCGCCGAGGGGCGCTTCCGCGCGCGGTGGGAGCAACGCCGGGGCGCCAAGCGCCTGCAGCCCGTCAAGCGCACCCTCTTCGACTGCGCCAGGGGCGCCTACGTCGGCGAGCACACCGCCACCGAGACGCAACGGCTGATCGAGGACAAGCTGGGGATGGACTTCGGCCAGTTCCAGCGCACCGTCCTGCTCGCCCAGGGCCAGTTCGACCGCTTCCTCTCGGCCAAGGACGACGAGCGCGCCCGCATCCTCCAGCAGACCACCGGGACGGGCGCCTACGAGGCCATGGGCCGCGCCATCTTCGCCGCCGCCAAACGCGCCGAGGACGCCGTCGCGGACCTCCGCGCCCGCCTCGAGGCCACCGCCGCGATGGACGCCCCCCAACGCGCCCGGGCCCAGGCCGACCGCGACGCGGCCAAGGCAAAGGCCCGCGCCCTCGGCGACGCCCTCGCCGCCATGCGCCGGCGCCTGGACGCCCACGACAAGGCCGCCGAGGCCTGCCAAGCCGCCCGGGCCGAGGCCAACCGGCGCGAGGCCGCCCGCGCCCAAGCCGAGGCCGGGGCCGAACAGGCCCGTGCCCGCGCCGAAGAAGCCGCCCGGCTGGCCCGGGACGCCCGCCACCGGCGCGCCGAGGCCGAGCCCACGCTCCGCCAGGCCTTCGCGCTGGCCCGGGCGGCGGAGGCCGAGGCACTCCGCGAGCAGACCCTGCGGGACGCGCTGGGGCAGACTGACCAGGCCCTGGCACGCACCGCCGCACGCGCCGAACGCGCCGGCCGCGAGGCCAGGGCCGCACAGACCCGCGCCGAAACGCTCGAGGCCGCCCTGCGCGGCGAACACGCCGGCCAAGACCGGGACGCGGCGGACTACCTGCACCTGCGCGAGGGCCTCGCCGGCCGCGAGGCCGAGGCCGCACGCGCCCGCGCCGCCGCCCAAGCCGCCAAGGCCCAAGCCGAGGCCGCCGAGGCGCGGCTCCGCGCCCTCCGCCCCGCGCTCGAGGCCGCCGTGCGAAACGCCCGGGAGGCGCTGATCCTGGCCCGCCGCGTGGCGGATCTGGAGGCGGAGCGCGGACGCCTGCGCGAAGGCCGCCCCTGCCCGCTCTGCGGCGCGACGCACCACCCCTACGCCACGGGCGAGCCGCCGCGCCCGGACCCCTACGAGGCCGCCCTCGAAGACGCCGAGGCCGCCCAACGCGCCGAGGACGGGCGCCGCGACGACGCGGCCGCCGAACGCCGCCGGGCCGAGGCCCGCGCCGAGGCCGCCGAGCGCGCCATCGCGGACGACCGCGCCGCCATCGAACGGCTGCGTGGGCGCCTCTCCGCCGCCGCCGCCGCCGCCCGCGCCGAGGCCAGGGCACAGGCCGCCGCGCACGACGAGGCGGCGGGGGAGGCACGGGAGCTGGAGGCGCGGCGGGCCGGACAGGCCGAGACGCTCCGGGAGGCCGCGCGGCGGCTCGGCGACGCCCGGGCGGCGCTCGACGCGCTGGGGCTGGACGCGCCGCCCGAGCAGGTGCGCGAGCGGCTGCAGGAGGCCTGCGACCGCGCCGCGGAGGCCCAGTCCGAGGCCGCGGCGAAAAGCGCCGCCGCGGAGGCCGCCGCGGAGACGGCCCGCCGGGAGGCCGAGGCCGCCCGCGGGCGGGAAAGGCTGGCGGGGGAGGCGTTCGAGGCGGCCAGGGCGGGCCTGCCCGACCCGGAGGCCCTGCGGGCGGAGGCCGAGGCCACGGAGCGCGCCGCCGCGGAGGCGTCCGAGGCGGCCGGGCGGGCGGAGGGGCTCCTGAGGGCCGACGCCGCGCGGCAACGTGAGCGGGCGCGGCTGGAGGAAGCGTTGCGCGAGGCCACGGCGGCGGCCGACAGGTGGGGGCGGCTGAACGACTGGCTCGGCGGCGCGCAGGGGCAGAACTTCACGCGCTACGCCCAGGGCATCACGCTGCGCCACCTGCTGCGGTGCGCCAACCCGCACCTGGAGAGGATGTCGCAGGGGCGTTACCGCCTGATCTGGGCGCCGCAGGCCGCCGGGCTCCTCCCGATGATCGAGGACGCCGACCAGGGCGGCGTGGCGCGGCCCGTCTCGAACCTCTCCGGCGGCGAGCGCTTCCAGGCGTCGCTGGCGCTGGCGCTGGGGCTGGCGGAGATGGGCGGGGCGCGGCTGCGCGTGGACTCGCTCTTCCTGGACGAAGGCTTCGGCACGCTCGACGAGAACGCCCTCAACGCCGCGCTCGACACCCTGTGCCGCGCGCGGCAGGACGGCAAGCTCATCGGCATCATCTCGCACGTGGCCGAGATCGCCGAGCGCATCCCCGCGCAGATCCGGGTGGAGAAGCTCGGCGGCGGGCGCAGCGCGCTCTCGGGGGCGGGCGTCTCGCGCCTTTAACCCTCGGCCAACGCCCGCGCCAGGGCCGTCCAGGCGAAGCGGCGGCGGGCGTCCTCGAAGAGCGGGGCGAAGCGGGCCTCGCGCCCGGCCTCGTCCATCGTGGCGAAGCGGCGCAGGGCGTCGGCGATCGCCTCCGCGGAGACCGCCACCCAAAACTCCCCCAGCTCCTGCCACGGCGCCCCCTGCGTGCAGATCACCGGCGTGTGGCACCACAACGCCTCCGCCACCACGATGCCGAAGTTCTCCGAGCGCGTCGGCAGCACCAGGCAGGCGGCGGCCTTCAGCGCGCGCGCCTTGTCCGCGCCGAGGAGCGGGCCGGGCGTCTCGACGCCGGGCCCGCGCGGCGCCTCCGCGCCGTCCGCCGGACCGGCCACGACAAGCCGCCAGCCCTCCCGCGCCAACCCGCTCTGCGCCCACGCCTCGGTCAGCAGGTCAAGCCCCTTGAGCGGGTGGAGCCGCCCCAGATAAAGGAAGGTCTTTTCGCGCGGGACTTCCGGGACTGAATCGAGCAGGGCGCCGTCCACGCCGTTGGGGATGACGCGGATGGGCGGGCACCGCCGCCCCAGCGCGGCGCGCAGCCACTTTGCCTCAGTCTCCGCCGTCGCGTGAAGCCATGCGGCGTTTCGCAGGACATGACGGTCGAAGAGCGCCCAGGCCAAACCCTTGCGAAGCCGCCCGTAGGCCCGGCGGACGGGGTCGAGGCAACCGTGTGGCGCCAGCGCGTACGGCACGCCATGGAAGCGGGCGAGCGCCGCCGCCCACCACACCGGGAAGGTCCAGCACGAATAAATGCGCACCGCGCTGGCCCGTCGCACCAGGCGCGGCAACGTTTTCAGCAGCGGCCACGAAAAGTAAAGCGCATGGGGACGCGAGCGCGGGAAGACCCATACCGTCGCCCCCGCGCGCCGGCAGGCGCGCACGATTGGGTGCTCGGCCTGCCCGCCCAGGAACGCGAGCGTCACACGGAGCCCCTGGCGCGCTTGCGCCAGCACCGTCTGCGCCACCGATTCCGAGACGCCGCCGCCGTCGGCCCAGCACCCCGCCACGACGTGCAGCAGGTGCCGCGGGGGCGTCCACACCTCCCCGAACCCCTCCAGCCGACGGACAAGCGCCGCCGCGAGGCGGGCCGGCGCGGTGGCCGCGAGCGGCGCGGGGTCGGGCCGCAGCGCGGGCGCGTCCGCCATCGCCTGGGTCAACGCCTTGACGTCCCCGGGCGGCACGATGAAGCCGTTGCGGCCGGGGCGGATCAGCGGCTCGGCGGCGCCGCAGGTCTGCGTGGCGATGAGCGTCAGCCCCGCGCGGGCGTATTCGGCGAGGGCCATGCCCCAGCCGTCGAAACGGCTTGGCAGGATGCCGCAATCGCAGTCGGCGAGCGCCTCGGCGATGCGTTCGGGCGGGCAGACGCCCCACCGCTCCACGCGCGGCAACCCCTCCAGGCAGGCCGCGAGCGGGCCGTCGCCGACGATGCGCAGGGTCGCCTCGGGGTGGGCGGGCGCGTAACCCGCCCAAGCCCGCGCCAACACGTCCGTCGCCTTGCGATGCGTCAGCGCCCCCGCGAAGACGAAACGGAAGCCCGCGTGCGGACGCGGCGCGGCGGGGGCCTCCGCCCCCGGCGTGGCATACGCCAGCTCGGCCAGTTTGCTGCGGCGCACGCCCCATCCCCGCGCCAGGTCGTCCACCGCCTCGGGGCCCAGGCCGAAGGCCGCGAGGGCGGAGCGGTTCACGAGCGCGCCGAAGAGTCGGCGCAGGGGCCACGAGCGGGCGCGCCCCTGGCTTTTCTCGGCGATGAGCGCCCACGGCCGGCGGCGGAGGGCGCAGCGGAGGGCGTTGGCCCAGAAGACGGGGTGGGAATAGCCGCCCACCAGCACGGTGCGCGCGTCGTAGTCCGGGATGGCGCGGCGCGCGGCGCGCAGCGTCCGCACGCGGCGCTCCTGCGGCGGCAGCGCGGCGGGCTCCACCCAGCCGAGGCGCGCGCGGTAGGCGTCGTAATGGCCGAAGTAGCAGACCTCGACGTCGTGCCCCGCCGCGCGGAGCGCGTCGATGAGCGCCCGTTGGTGCGTGTTGGGGAAAACCGTCCAATAAACCAGCTTCATGGCCATACGATAACAAAAAAGCGACCCTTGCGGGTCGCCGGAAAATGGAGGCGCGAATCGGAGTCGAACCGGTCTAAAAGGATTTGCAGTCCTCTGCCTAGCCGCTTGGCTATCGCGCCAAAAATCGGCCTTACTATAGCAAACCCCGCGCCCCGGATGCAAGCCTTTTTTGCGCCCCGCCCAAAACGGCGCCCCGGCGGGCGCTCACCACGGCAGGTCGAGGTCGATGAGGGGACAGGGGAGGGCGGTGCGCTCGGCGAGCCAGGCGCCGAGGGCGCGGGGGCCGGTGCGCTCGGTGGCGTAGTGGCCGGCGAAGAGGGCGTTCTGGCCCCACTGTTTGGCGAGGTTGTAGGCCTGGAGGGAGGCCTCGCCGCCGAGGTAGACGTCGAGCCCCTCGCGGGCGGCGGCGTCGACGCCCTCGGGCGCGGCGCCGGAGCAGATGCCGACGGTGCGGATGATCTCGGGGCCGTAGTCGAAGCGGACGAGGCGCGGGGGGCTGAGCGCCTCCTGGACGGCCTGGGCGAAGGCGTCGCGGGGGAGGGGCCGGGGAAGGAGGCCGGCCACGCCGATGAGTTGGCCGCGGTAGGCCATGAAGGAGCGGGTGCGGGTGAGGCCCAGGAGGGTGGCGATCCGCGCGTTGTTGCCCAGGGTGGGGTGCGCGTCGAGCGGGAGGTGGGCGGCGTAGAGGGCGAGGTTGCGGCGCAGGGCGTCGGCGACGATCCGGCGGTTGAGGCCGTCGATGCGCGCGAGGCTTTCGCCCCAGGAGATGCCGTGGTGGACGATGAGCATCTGCGCGCCGAGCCCGTCGGCGGCGGCGAAGGTCTCCAGGCTGGCGTCGACGGCGACGGCGAGGCGGGTGACGGGGCCGTCGTTCTCGATCTGCAGGCCGTTGTGCGAGACGTCGCGGAAGAGGTTGGGGCGGAGCTCGTCATCGAGCAGCGCGGCGATTTCCCTGCAGGTCATGTCAGACGAGGAGCTCCACTTTGGGCACGCAGAAATCCAGCCATTTGGCGGCGGAGTCGTCCGCGCCGGGGGCGATGGAACGGGCGGCGGTGGCGTTGAAGGTGGCCACGCGCAGGGCGGGGTCGACGCCGACGCAGGCGCTTTCGTAGGGCCGCCCCCCGCGGGCGGCGAGGATGGCGCGGGCGAAGTCTTTGTAGGCCTCGGCGAGGGCCGCGACGTAGGCCGCGTCGTCGCCGTAGGGCTCGGCGAAGCGGTTGGGGCCCTCGGTGGGGGCGGGGGCGCCCTTGGCGCGGTGGAGGGTGCGCGCGCCGTCCGGGGCGACGGATTCCCAGCGGTCCGCGGTAGCCTGGCCCCAGTGGGCGGAGCCCTTGTCGCCGTAAAGGTGGAGCTGGACGCCGCCGGCCTCGCCGAGGGCGATCTGGCTGACGGCGATGAGGCCGAGGGCGCCGTTGTCCAGGCGCAGGAGGATGGTGGCGTCGTCGTCAAGCAGTCGCCCGGCGACGGCGGGGCGGCCGGCGGCGCAGAGCGCGGCGATCTCGCGCCCGGTGGCCCATTCGGCGAGGTAGGCGCAGGGGCCGGCCAGGTCGTAGACCGCGCCGGCGGCGCCGCAGCGGCGGGGGTCGACGCGCCAGCCGGCGGAGCGGTTGCCGGCGGTCTCCAGACGCACGCCCATCCAGCCGTGGTAGTAGCGGAGGTCGACGCGGCGGAGGTTGCCGATGGCGCCGCCGAGGACGGCCTCGCGCAGGGCGCGGAGGGCGGGGTAGAAGGGGAAGACGTAGGCGGTGGCGTAGAGCTGGGGGCCCATGAGCATGCGGCGCTTGAGGTTTTGGGCCTCGTCCATGTTGCAGCTCATGGGCTTTTCGGAGAAGACGGGGAAGCCGGCGTCGAAGGCGGCCATCGTCACGGGGTAGTGCATGTTGTTCGGGGCCAGGATCGTCACCAGATCCAGGCGCCCCTCGCCGCTGACCTTGGCCTCGCGTCGGAACATGTCGCGGTAGACGCCGTAGACGCGCGCGGGGTCGATCCCCAGGCTCTTGCCCGTCTCGAAGGAGCGCTGGCGCGTGGACCCGAAGGCGCCGCAGACCAGCTCCAGGCAACCGCTGGCCTCGATCGCCGCGCGGTGGATGCGCCCCATGAAGGACTCGTTCCCGCCGCCGACCATCGCGACCTTCAGTTTGGGTTGTTGCTTTGCCATCTTGTTCACCTTTACGCCGCCATGTTACACGATTTGCCCGCGAAAATCAAACCGCGCTATACTATGGGCATGAACGCATTCCCAGACCTCCGCCTCCGCCGCGCCCGGCGCACCCCCGGCATCCGCGCGCTGTTCGACCTTGAGATCCCCGGCCCCGCCAAGTGGTGCTGGCCGCTTTTCCTCGTGCCCGGCGCGGGCGTCAAGGCCGAGATCGCCTCCATGCCCGGCCAGTTCCATTGGTCGGCCGACCGGATCTGCGAGGCGGTGGAGCCCGCCGTGCGCCAGGGCGTGGGCTCCGTGCTCCTCTTCGGGCAGAGCGACCGCCCCAAGGACAACGGCGGCTCCGGCGCGTGGGACGAGCGCGGCCCCGTGCAGCAGGCCGTCCGCGCCCTCAAGCGCGCCTTCCCCCAGCTCACCGTGATGACGGATGTCTGCCTCTGCGCCTACACCAGCCACGGCCACTGCGCCCCCCTGCGCCCAGACGGCGCGCTCGACAACGACGCCGCCTGCGCCTGCCTGGCCAAGGTGGCCCTCTCGCACGCCGCCGCCGGCGCGGACGTCGTCGCCCCCTCGGCCATGATGGACGGGCAGGTCGCCGCCATCCGCGCCTCCCTGGCCGAGGACGGCTTCGACGACACGCTCCTGATGGCCTACTCCACCAAGTTCGCCTCCGCCTGCTACGGCCCCTTCCGCGACGCCGAGGGGTCGGCCCCCACCCCGCCGCCCGGCGCCCCCGCAGACCGCAGGGGCTACCAGGCCTCGCCCGCCAACCCCCGCGCCGCGCTCCTTGAATCGGCCCTCGACGAACAGGAGGGCGCCGACCTGCTCATGGTCAAGCCCGCGCTCTTCTACACCGACATGATCGCCGCCCTCAAGGCCCGTACCCTCCTCCCCGTGGCCGCCTACAACGTCAGCGGCGAGTATGCCATGCTCATCGCCACCGCCCGCGCCGGCTGGGGCGACCTGCGCGACCTCGTGCGCGAGAGCGCCCTTGCCCTCACCCGTGCCGGCGCCGACCTCATCATCTCCTACTGGGCCAACCGGTATGACGAGCTCCTCGCCTGACGCCCTTGCCCGCGACCTCGAGGCCTTCCTCGACGCCGCACAATACGCCCGCGGCCTCAGCCCCGCCACGCGCCAGGCCTACGCCAACGCCCTCGGCGCCCTGCTCCAAGACCTCCGCCGCCAGGGCCTCGACGCCTGGCCCCGCGTCGACGCCGCCGTCCTCGCGGCGCACCTCCGCCGCCTCCAAGAGGCCCGCGGCTACGCCCCCGCCACCCTCGCCCAGCACACCGCCGCCATCCGCGCCCTCTTCGGCTGGCTCCTCGAGCAGGGCCGCATCCAAACCTCCCCGCTCGACGCCCTCCCCCCGGCCAAGCGCCCCAAGCGCCTCCCCAAGACCCTCCCCGAGGGCGAACTCAACCGCCTGATCGAGGCCGTCGACGGCGACGACCCGCAGTCCTTGCGCGACCGCGCCGCCCTGGAGCTACTCTACGGCTGCGGCCTGCGCTGCGCCGAGCTCTGCGGCCTGACCCTCCACGACGCCGACCTCGCCGGGCGCACCCTCCGCGTCCGCGGCAAGGGCGCCAAGGAGCGCGTCGTCCCCTACGGCCCCCCCGCCCACGCCGCGCTCCTGCGCTGGCTCCGTGCCCGCGAGCGTTTTGCCCTAACCTACAAGAAAGGCGTCCTGGCGGCCGACCTGCTGGCGCCGACGGCGCCTCTCCTGCTCTCCCCCACCGGGCGGCGGCTGGGGCGCCCCGCCCTCGCGGCCCTCGTCCACCGGCGCATCCACGCCTTCCTCCCCGAGGGCGTCCAGGCCACCCCGCACACCCTCCGCCACGCCTACGCCACCCACCTGCTCGAGCACGGCGCGCCGCTCATGGACATCCGCCAGCTCCTCGGGCACGCCTCCGTCTCCACCACCCAGCTCTACACCCACGTCGCCCCCGGCCGCCTCCGCGCCGCCTTCGACGCCGCCTTCCCCCGCAGCTGAGCCCCTGTCAAAACAAGGCCCCCGGCGGATGCCGGGGGCCTTGTTTCGGACAGGGTGCCGCTTACGCCGCGCGGCGGCGAAGCGCCACGCCGGCCACGCCGAGGGCGAGCAGCGCCAGCGCCGTCGGCTCGGGGACGACCGTCCCATCCACGGAGGAGCGCTGCGCGAGGTCGTAGATGTCCTCGCCTTCTTCCGCGGTGTAGACGGAGGCGTTGGTAAGCGAGAGTCCGTAGGTGGCCATCGCGTCGTTGACGACAAGGGTGGTGATGGGGGCGCCCAAATCGGTCTGAAGCGTCAGCTCGCCGACCTTGGTACCGCCCACGTACAGCGTGACCTTGGAGGCGCTGTCCCGCTGGTCGACGACCATGGAGATGGAATACTTGTTGTTGGGGCCGACGACCGCGGAGGTCGCTTGCGCGTCCTCGCTCGTGTTGCTGGCGCCTTTGGCCCAGAACTTGAGTATGCCTCTCTGACTAGCGTCCGTGTTCTTGGCCACCTTGATGTAGTTGGCGGTCGCGCCGGTCCCGGCGCCAAAGCGGAAGAGATCCTGGCCGTTTGCGCCCGGCACGGTGAGGGTGGCCGTGAGGGCGAAGACCGAGCCGTCGCCGAAGCTGCCGATGGTCTGGTTTCCGGTGACGGACTCCTGCTGCCAACTGATGTTCACCGCCTGGGCGGCGGAGAGGGCAAGCGCGGCGAAGGCCGCGGTGAGAACTGTTTTCTTCATGATGAGGGGATGCCTCCTACTCGCCCCGAGGATGAACGGAGGCGGGCATGGGGGCGAAAACGTGCCCGCTTCCGATGTTAACCTCGAGGTCTTAGGAAACCTTGCTTGAGACAACGGAGCGGGCACGCGATGGTGCGTGCGCGCCACATCGGACATCAAGCGTGAAAGTTCCTAAGTTTCGAGGCTTGTCCTTGTGCATTCGCACAGTTCGGTTGCCGTGGCTCTCCCACGACGTGCCTTTTAGGATACACCTTTTGGGCATCTCCGCGCAAGTCTTTTTTGGCAGGCGGCGGGCCGCCGCGGGGCGGGGGAGGTCAGGCGGGGCATGGGCACAAAAAAAGGCGGGCCCCGCGGGGCCCGCCTGTCGATGCGCCTGAGGCTTAGACTTCCTCGGGGAGGTCCCCGGAGGCGTCGGTCTCGGAGACGAGGGCCTCGGGGGTCTGGGGGATGAGGTCGGAGAGGGCGTCGGCGTCGGCGACGAGTTCCTCTTCGGGGATCTCGATGGCGTCGGTGGAGATGCCGTTTTCGTCTTTCTTGCCGTAGACCTCGTCCATTTCCTCCTGGCTGATCTCGGTGCCGAGGCCCTTCATCTTGATGTAGCGGTAGAGGGGGAAGCCGGTGCCGCCGGGGATGAGGTGGCCGAGGATGACGTTCTCCTTGAAGCCGCGGAGCTCGTCGACGCGGCCCATGGTGGAGGCCTCGGTGAGGACGCGGGTGGTGTCCTGGAAGGAGGCCGCGGAGATGAAGGAGTCGGTCTCGAGGGAGGCCTTGGTGATGCCCAGGAGGGCGGGCTTGCCTTCGGCGGCGCGCTTGCCTTCCTCGGCCATCTGGGCGTTGACCTCCTCGAAGATGTGGCGGGAGACCTGCTCGCCGTAGAGGAAGTCGGTGTCGCCGGGGTTTTCGATGCGGATTTTGCGGAGCATCTGGCGGATGATGATCTCGATGTGCTTATCGTTGATCTGGACTTCCTGGAGGCGGTAGACCTGCTGGACTTCGTTGACGAGGTATTTCTGGAGCTCCTGTGGGCCGCAGACGTCGAGGATTTCCTGCGGGGAGATGGAGCCTTCGGTGAGCTGCTGGCCGCGGCGGACGTGGTCGTCCTTGAAGACGACGATCTGCTTGGAGAGGGGGATGAGGTGCTTTTCGGTGATGCCGGTGACCTCGTCCCTGACGATGAGGACGCGCTTGCCGCGCTCGTTGTCGCCGAAGTCGACGACGCCGTCGATGCGGGAGATCTCTGCGACGTCCTTGGGGGTGCGGGCTTCGAAGAGCTCGGCGACGCGGGGGAGGCCGCCGGTGATGTCGCGGGTCTTGTTCTCGCCGCGGGGGGTCTTGGCGAGGGTCTCGCCGGCCTTGACGAGGTCGCCGTCGGCGACCATGACGGAGGCGCCGGAGGGGATGGCGTAGACGCCGAGGGTGTGGAGCTTGGAGGTGTCGAGGCCGTTGGCGTCGACGGCGCCCTCGGGGAGCTCCTTGACGACGAGGCGGGGGTGGAGGGCGGTGCGGCTGTCGGTGACGACGCGCATCCTGGCGCCGGTGGCCTCGTCGAGCTTGGTCTCGACGGTGACGCCTTCCTCGAAGTCCTCCTCGACGATGACGCCGGCGTTGTCGGTGATGATGGGGACGGAGTGGGGGTCCCAGGTGGCGACGCGGTCGCCCTTGTTGACCTTGCCGTTGTCCTCGACGGTGAGGGTGGTGCCCATCTGGATGGGGTAGGACTCGAACTCGTTGCCTTCCTCGTCGGTGACGGCGATGGTGCCGTTTTTGTTGAGGACGACGAGCTCGCCCTGCTCGTTGCGGACGACGCGGAGGTCGCGGTAGCGGAGGAAGCCCTTGCGCCTGACGACGATCTCGGAGGTCTCGGCGACGGTGGAGGCGGTGCCGCCGACGTGGAAGGTGCGCATGGTGAGCTGGGTGCCGGGCTCGCCGATGGATTGTGCGGCGATGATGCCGACGGCGGTGCCGATCTCGACGGTCTTGCCGGTGGAGAGGTCGCGGCCGTAGCATTTGGCGCACATGCCGTGCTTGCAGTCGCAGGTGAGGCCGGAGCGGATCCAGACCTTCTCGATGCCGGCCTTCTCGATGGCGGCGGCCTTGGCCTCGTCGATCTCGTCATTGGCCTCAACGATGACGGCGTCGGTCTGGGGGTCGCGGATCTCGTGGAGGGCGGTGCGGCCGACGATGCGCTTGGCGAGGGGGAGCTTGACCTCGTTGCCTTCGACGACGGCCTCGACCTCGATGCCGGACATGGTGTTGCAGTCCTGCTGGGTGATGATGACGTCCTGGGCGACGTCGACGAGCTTGCGCGTCATGTAGCCGGCGTCGGCGGTCTTGAGGGCGGTGTCGGCGAGGCCCTTGCGGGCGCCGTGGGAGGAGATGAAGTATTCGAGGACGGAGAGGCCCTCGCGGAAGGAGGCGGTGATGGGCGTCTCGATGATCTCGCCGTTGGGCTTGGCCATGAGGCCGCGCATGCCGGCGAGCTGGCGGATCTGGGTGCGCGAGCCGCGGGCCTTGGAATCGGCCATCATGTAGATGGGGTTGATGTCCGCGGGCCTGGGGTTGTCGGGCGAGACGTTGCTCTCGATGGTCTTGTAGAGGGAGTCGGCGATGCGCTCGG
Source organism: uncultured Kiritimatiellota bacterium (assembly GCA_944391085.1). Taxonomy (GTDB): domain Bacteria; phylum Verrucomicrobiota; class Kiritimatiellia; order RFP12; family DVOR01; genus Spyradenecus. Next base: position 12,900 of record CALXSE010000012.1, read on the forward strand.
TGGCGGAGGACCAGATGTCGGTGATCTTGCCCTTGCGCTCGCCCTCGGTGATGACGCCCTGCTTGAACTGCTTGGTGACCTTGGCGACTTCCTTTTCGGAGGCCTCGAGGATCCTGTCCTTGTCGGCGGGGCGGATCATGTCCTTGATGCCCATGGAGGCGCCGGATTGGCAGGCCCACTCGAAGCCGAGGTCCTTGAGCTTGTCGAGGGTCTCGATGGTGCGGTCGTGGCCGACGGTCTGGTGGCAGGTGAGGATGAGCTTGCCGAGGGTGGATTTGGTGACCTTGTCGTTCCAGAAGCCCATTTCCTCGGGCCAGACCTCGTTGAAGATGACGCGGCCGACGAGGGTGACGAGGACCTTGGCCTCGGGGTCGCCGTTGGCGCGCTCGGGCTTGCCGCGGTCGGGGTTCCTGAGCCAGATGCGGTCGTGGACCTTGAGGGCGCCGTCGTCGAAGGCGAGCTTGACCTCGGAGGGGGAGCCGAAGAGGGGCAGGCGGTCGTTGACGGGGTCGGGCGCGACGCCGCGGCCGACGGGCCTGCCGGCGTTCTTGTCGGGCTGGGAGGGGACGGTGAGGAAGTAGCAGCCGAGGGCGATGTCCTGGGTCGGGGTCTTGTTGGAGTCGCCGCTGGCGGGGGAGAAGATGGAGTTGGTCGAGAGCATGAGGAGGCGGCTCTCGAGCTGGGCCTCGACGGAGAGGGGGACGTGCACGGCCATCTGGTCGCCGTCGAAGTCGGCGTTGAAGGGGGTGCAGACCATGGGGTGGAGGCGGATGGCCTCGCCTTCGATGAGGACGGGCTCGAAGGACTGGATGGAGAGGCGGTGGAGGGTGGGCGCGCGGTTGAGCATGACGGTCTTGCCGCGGGTGACCTCTTCGAGGATGTCCCAGACCTCGGGCTTCTGCTGCTCGATCATCTTCTTGGCGGTGCGCACGGTGTGGCAGAGGCCAAGCTCCTTGAGGCGGCGGATGATGAAGGGCTCGAAGAGGGTGAGGGCCATCTTCTTGGGTAGGCCGCACTGGTGGAGCTTGAGGTGCGGGCCCACGACGATGACGGAGCGGCCCGAGTAGTCCACGCGCTTGCCCAGGAGGTTCTGGCGGAAGCGGCCGGTCTTGCCCTTGAGCATGTCGCTGAGGGATTTGAGGGCGCGCCCGCCGGCGCCGGCGACGGGGCGGCCGTGGCGGCCGTTGTCGAAGACCGCGTCGACGGCCTCCTGGAGCATCCGCTTCTCGTTGCGGAGGATGACCTCGGGGGTCTTGAGCTGGAGGAGGTTCTTCAGGCGGTTGTTGCGGTTGATGACGCGGCGGTAGAGGTCGTTGAGGTCGCTGGTGGCGAAGCGGCCGCCCTCGAGGGGGACGAGGGGGCGGAGCTCGGGCGGGATGACGGGGAGGGCCTCGAGGATCATCCATTCGGGCTTGGCGCCGGAGGCGCGGAAGCCCTCGACGATCTTCATGCGCTTGGTGATTTTCTTGCGGGTCTGCTTGGAGCGGGTGTTCTCGATCTCCTGCTCCAGCTGCTCCATGAGGGCGTCGAGGTCGACGCGCTCGAGGCAGTCGCGGATGACCTGGGCGCCCATGCCGGCCTCGAAGGCGTCGAAGCCGTACTTGTCGAGGGCCTCGTTGTACTCGGCCTCGGTGAGGAGCTGGAACTCCTTGAGGGGCGTGTCCTTGGGGTCGGTGACGAGGTAGTCCTCGTAATAGAGCACGCGCTCGAGGACGGTGCTGGGCAGGTCAAGGATGGCGCCGATGCGGCTGGGGTTGCACTTGAAGAACCAGATGTGGCACACGGGCACGGCCAGGTCGATGTGGCCCATGCGCTCGCGGCGGACGCGGGCGAGGGTCACCTCCACGCCGCAGCGGTCGCAGACGATGCCTTTGTGCTTGATGCGCTTGTACTTGCCGCAGGCGCACTCCCAGTCCTTCGTGGGGCCGAAGATGCGCTCGCAGAAGAGGCCGTCGCGCTCGGGGCGGTAGGAGCGGTAGTTGATGGTCTCGGGGTTCTTCACCTCGCCGTGGCTCCAGGAGCGGACGGTGTCGGGCGAGGCCAGGGTGATGCTCACCGCGTCGTACTGCGCGTTCGCGGAGAGCTTGAACAGATCCTTCGTCGTGGCGTAGGCGCTCATGTTGGTGGATCCTCCGAAAAGATGTTAAAGGGTCAGGGACGGGACGTGCGCGGGGGCGCCGGGCACGGGGCCGGCGGGCGTCTCCTCCTCGGGGCCGCCGAGCAGCTTCATGTCCAGGCAAAGGCCGCGGAGCTCGCTCACCAGCACGGAGAAGGATTCGGGGGTGCCGGCCTCCAGGGTGTTGGTGCCCTTGACGATGGTCTCGTAGATCTTGGTGCGGCCCACGACGTCGTCGGATTTGACGGTGAGCAGCTCCTGCAGCGCGTAGGCCACGCCGTAGGCCTCGAGGGCCCAGACCTCCATCTCGCCCATGCGCTGGCCGCCGGCCTGGGCCTTGCCGCCGAGGGGCTGCTGGGTGACGAGGGAGTACGGCCCGGTGGCGCGGGCGTGGATCTTGTCGGTGACGAGGTGGTGCAGCTTGAGCATGTAGATGGTGCCGACGACGACGCGCTGGCTGAAGGGCTCGCCGGTGAGGCCGTCGAAGAGCTGCGTCTTGCCGTCGGGGCTGATCCACGGCACGGTGCCGGGGGCCGCGTCGGCCTCCTGGTGGGCGCGGGCCTTGGCCAGGAGCTCGTCGATCTGGCTTTCCTGGCAGCCGTCGAAGACCGGCGTCTTGACGTGCATGCCCAGCTCGCTGCAGGCGCAGCCGAGAACCGTCTCGAAGAGCTGGCCCAGGTTCATGCGCGAGGGCACGCCCAGCGGGTTGAGCACGATGTCCACCGAGCGGCCGTCGGGCAGGAAGGGCATGTCGCAGTCCGGCAGGATGCGCGAGACGACGCCCTTGTTGCCGTGGCGCCCGGCCAGCTTGTCGCCCACCGAGAGGTTTTTCTTCTCGGCGATGAAGACGCGCACCTGCTTGACGACGCGCTCCTCGTCCATCAGCCCGTCGTCGCCCATGCCCTCGATGCCGATGATGTCGAGCTCGGCGAACTTGGCCGCGAACATGCCCTGCACGTCGTCGATCTGCTGCTGGATGGTGACGTGCTCCACCTCCTGGAGGTGGTCGTGCGCCGCGGCGAGCTTCGCCAGGAGGGTCTTGGTGACCTTGCGGTTCTTGGGGACGATGACGTCGCCGGTCTCGGCGTCGAGGATGTCCACGGGCAGCTTCTCGTTCAGGAAGCGGTCGCTGAAGGCCTTGGCCATCTCGTCGAGCAGCTGGGCCTCGCGGCGGCGGCGCAGCTCCTCGGCGTGGCGGGCGTCGGCGTCGGCGGCGTTGCCGGGGGCGCCGGCGTCGTCGAGGTAGGATTCCACCGTGTCGCCCTCGTCCATGAGCAGGCCGCGGGCGGCCTTGGCGCGGCGGGTCTTGAGGGCCGCGCCGGGGTCGGCGTTGGTGACGCGCACGTCCATGACGATGCCTTTGGTGCCCGGCGGCACCTTGAGCGAGGTGTCGCGCACGTCGGCGGCCTTCTCGCCGAAGATGGCGCGCAGGAGGCGCTCCTCGGGGGCCAGCTCGGTCTCGCTCTTGGGGGTGATCTTGCCCACGAGGATGTCGCCGGGCTTGACCTCGGCGCCCACGCGCACCACGCCGTCGGCGCCGAGGTTGCGGAGCATGTCCTCGCCAACGTTGGGGATGTCGCGGGTGATCTCCTCGGGGCCGAGCTTGGTGTCGCGCGCGCCGCACTCGAAGTCCTTGATGTGGATGGAGGTGAAGGTGTCGTCCTTCACGCAGCGCTCGTTGATGAGGATGGCGTCCTCGAAGTTGAAGCCGCGCCATGGCATGAAGGCCACCAGCAGGTTCTTGCCCAGGGCCAGCTCGCCGGCGTCGGTGGCGGGGCCGTCGGCCAGGGCCTGGCCCTTCTTGACGGCCTGGCCCACGCGCACGATGGGCTTCTGGTTCACGCAGGTGCCGGCGTTGGAGCGGCGGAACTTCTCGAGCACGTAGCGGCGGCAGCCCTTGACCTTCTCGCCCTTGCGGGCCTTGGGCGGGCAGGAGCCGTCCTCGGAGACGATGATCTCCGTGGCCGAGACGTAGGCCACGATGCCGTCCTCCTCGGCGAGCACCGTCACGCAGCTGTCCGCGGCGGCGATGCCTTCCAGGCCGGTGCCCACGCGGGGGCGCTCGGTGCGCATCAGCGGCACGCCCTGGCGCATCATGTTCGCGCCCATGAGCGCGCGGTTCGCGTCGTCGTGCTCAAGGAAGGGGATGAGGCCGGCGGCGATGGAGATCACCTGCATCGGGCTCACGTCCATCAGGTCGATCTCGTCGGGCGTGGTGGTCATGAACTCGCCGCGGCGGCGCACCTTGACGATGGGGTTCACGAAGCGGTTGTCCGCGTCCAGCGGCGCGTTGGCCTGGGCGATGGTGTGCTTCTCCTCCTCGTCGGCGTCGATGTAGAGGATCTCGTCGGTCACGCGCCCGTCCCTCACCACGCGGTAGGGCGTCTCGATGAAGCCGTACTGGTTGATCTTCGCGTAGATGCCCAGCGAGGAGATCAGGCCGATGTTCGGGCCTTCGGGCGTCTCGATCGGGCAGATGCGGCCGTAGTGGGTGGGGTGGACGTCGCGCACCTCGAAGCCGGCGCGCTCGCGCGAGAGGCCGCCGGGGCCCAGGGCCGAGAGGCGGCGCTTGTGCGCCAGGGCCGAGAGCGGGTTGGTCATGTCCATGAACTGGCTCAGCTGGCTGCGCCCGAAGAAGTCCTGGATCACCGCCGAGAGGCTCTTGGAGGTGACGAGCTTCACCGGCGAGAGCGTCCCGCTCGTGGGGTCGTACGTGCTCATGCGCTCGCGGATGAGGCGCTCGGTGCGCGCCAGGCCCTGGCGGCAGGCGTTCTCGAGCAGCTCGCCCGTCGTGCGGATGCGGCGGTTGCCCAGGTGGTCGATGTCGTCGACGTCCGCGCGGCCGCTGGCGATGTCCAGGAGCAGGCGCAGGGCCTCGACCACCTCGATGCCGTCGTCGGAGAGCACGCGGCGCTTGAGGTCCACCTTGTCCATCAGCCCCAGGCGCTGGTTCACCTTGTAGCGGCCCACCGCGCCCAGGTCGTAGCGGCGCTGGTCGAAGAACTGCGAGTGGACGTAGCTGCGGGCGTTGGCCGCCGTCACGGGGTCGCCCGGGCGCAGGCGGTGGTAGATGTCCTTCACCGCGTCCTCCTCGCTGCGCGCGGGGTCGATCTTGATGGTCTTGAGCAGCAGGCCCTTGTCGAACGAGGTGTCCACCACGTCGAAGAGCGGGATGCCCGCGCGCGCCGCCAGGTCCACCAGCGCCGGCGTCACGGGGTCGTAGCGCCGCGCCAGCACGCTGCCGGAGTTGATGTCGATCAGGTCGTCCTTCAGCACGTAGGCGGCCAGCTCCTCGTCCGTCCACCTGTCCGCGGTGGAGATGGAGTGGAAGGTGTAGTAAAGCTTGAGGATCTCCTCGTCCGAGCCGTAGCCCAGCGTCCGCAGGAAGGTCGTCACGTAGAACTTGCGCGCGCGGCGGCGGCGGTCCAGGTACACCCACATGATGTCCGAGGCGTCGAACTGGATCTCGATCCACGAGCCGTGGTCGGGGATGATGCGCACCGAGTAGAGGTCATGCCCGTTCGCGTGCGTCGTCTTTTCCGAGCACACCCCCGGGCTGCGGTGCAGCTGCGAGACGATGACGCGCTCGGCGCCGTTGATGACGAAGGCGCCGTCGCGCGTCATCAGCGGGATCTCGCCCAGGTACACGTCGTCCTCGCGCACCTCGTCGCCGTCTTTCAGGCGGAAGGTCGCGTGCAGCGGGGCCGAGAAGGTGTCCCCGTCGCGGAGCGCCTCGAACTGCGTCTTCTTCGGCTTCTCCAGGTTGTAGCGCACAAAGTCGATCGTGAAGCGCCCGTCCTTCGAGACCACGGGGAAGACTTCCTTGAAGATCGCCTGCAGGCCCTTGTTCTGCCGCTTCCCGGCCGCCACGTCCGCCTGCAGGAAATCCGCGAAAGACTTCGTCTGGATCTCGATCAGGTTCGGCGGCTGCACCACCGGCTTGAGCTTCCCGAACACAAAATCCTCGTCACTGGCCATAGCCTCAGCACCTCATTCAGGGGTTCTCGACCTGCCCCGCGGTCGCCCGCCGGGCCGCTTCAACAAGGGTAAGCCCCGGGCGTCTCAGCCCGCAAACTCCGGCCTTCAAGCCGGGCGCCCGCGCGACAGTAGACCGCTGTATCGGCCGCGAGCGCCTAGCCGCCTGGGGACACTACGCCCCAAACGAAACTCGCAAAGTGTAGCAAATCCCCCACCCCGCGTCAAGCGAGGCCGCGCGGCGCTCAGTCGAAATCCCGGACGCGGGCGCGGAGGGCCTCCTTGATGGCCTTGGCGAGCGGGGGGGTGACGCCGGGCTGGGCGGCGATGGCGGCCTCGTCGGCCTGGGCAAGGCGGCGGAGAGAGCCGAAGGCGGCCAGGAGCTGGCGCTTGCGCGCCGGGCCGATGCCGGGGATCTCGTCGAGGACGGATTCCCGGAGGGCGCGGAGGCGGAGGGCGCGGTTGAAGGTGATGGCGAAGCGGTGGGCCTCGTCGCGCAGGCGGATGAGGATCTGGAGGGCGGGGGAATCCCGGGGGAGGAGCAGGTTGGGGCGGCCGTCGTCGAGGACGATCTCCTCGAAGTGCTCGTTGAGCCCGGCGACGGGGATGGCGTCGTAGAGGCAGAGGTCTTTGAGGACGGCGCGGGCGGCGCGGACCTGGAGCTCGGCGCCGTCGCAGAGGATCAGGTCGGGGAGGGGCAGGCCTTCGTCGAGGACGCGGGTGTACCGGCGGCGGATGACCTCGGCCATGGCGTGGGGGTCGTCGTTCCGGGCGGTGCGGACGCGGAAGCGGCGGTAGCGGCGTTTGTCGGGGATGCCGTCGTGGGCGACGACCATGGAGGCGACGGTGTGGGCGCCCATGAGGTGGGAGATGTCGAAGCACTCGATGAGGCGCGGGGGGCGGCCAAGGCCCAGGAGCCCGGCGAGCTGGGCGAGGCCCTCCTGGGCGGTGGGGCGCTTGAGCGCGGGGATGAGCCGCGCCCTCGCCCGCTCGCGGGTGAGCTCCTTGAGGGCCAGCCAGGTGTCGCGGAGGCGGGCGGCCTTCTCGAAGTCCTGCGCCGCGGAGGCCTGGAGCATCTGCTGGCGGACTTCCTCGATGACGTCGGGCCGCTCGCCGCGGAGGAAGGCGCAGGCCTCGTCGAAGCGGGCGCGGTAGTCGGCCTCGGGGATGCGGCCCAGGCAGGGGGCGGTGCAGAAGCGGATGACGTCGGCCAGGCAATGGGTGTGGTCGTCGGGGCAGGGGTTGAGGGCGGCGCATCTGCGCAGGCCGTAGCGCTTCTCGGTGAAGTCGAGGGCGGCGCGGACGACGGTGGCGGAGGGGAAGGGGCCGAAGTAGCGCGCGCCGTCGTCGCGGACGATGCGGCAGGCGACGATGCGGGGGAAGGGGCGGGCGGGGTCGGCCTTGAGGGAGAGGTAACGCTTGTCGTCGCGCAGGAGGATGTTGAAGCGGGGGCGGTAGGTCTTGATGAGGTGGCTCTCGGTGAGGAGGGCCTCGGCCTCGGTGCGGACGACGCGCAGCTCCAGATCCTCTACGTGGTGGACGAGGCTGCGCAGCTTGGGCGGCGCGTGGCGGAGCGTGGAGGCGCGGAAGTAGCTTTGGACGCGGCGGCGGAGGTTGACGGCCTTCCCCACGTAGATGATCGTCCCCGCGCGGTCGCGGTAGAGGTAGCACCCGGGCTTCTCGGGCAGATGCTTGAGCTTCTCGCGCAGGGTGTCGTTCATTTGGGAGGGCGGGCGGGGGCCCGCCGCGCCGCCTCAGTCGAAGTGGATGCGCGGGTCGATGAGCATGTAGCAGAAGTCGGAGAGCAGGTTGCCCAGGAGCTGGATGGTGGCGGTCATCACGAGCATGGCCATGAAGACGGCGTAGTCGTGGCCGGTGAGGGCCTCGAGGGAGAGCTGGCCCATGCCGGGGATCTCAAAGAGCGTCTCGATGATCATGGAGCCGGCGAAGAGGGCGCCGAGGATGCTGCCGAAGCCGGTGGCGATGGGGATGAGGGCGTTGCGCAGGGCGTGGCACCAGATGGCGCGGCGGCGGGTGGCGCCCTTGGCCAGGACGGTGCGGACGTACTCGGCGCTCATCTGCTCCATCAGCGAGTTCTTCATCATGATGGTGAGCAGGGCGAAGGAGGTCATCACATAGGCCGTCACGGGCAGCACCATGTGGTAGGCGCGGTCCCAGAAGAGCGTCCACCCGCCGGCGGCGACGGCCGCGTCGCTCTCGAAGCCGCCGATGGGGAAGAGATCCCACAGGCCGTCGACCGTGCCGCTGAGGCACATCTTCAGGATCATGCCCACCGCGAAGGCCGGGATGGAATAGGCCGTGAAGACGAGCGCGCTGGTGGCGAAGTCGAAGGGCGCCCCATGCCTGAGCGCCTTGGCGATGCCCAGGGGGATGCAGACCACGTAGCTGAGCAGGAACGCCACCACGCCAAACCAGACGGAGACGGGCAGGCGCCCGCGGATGAGCTCCCACGCCGTGCGATCCTGGTATTTGTAGCTGCGCATGGACATGCCCAGGTGGTCGCGCACCGCCCAATTGTAATACTGCTTCCAAAGGGGCTGGTCAAAGCCGAACTGGCGGTTCAGCTCGTCGCGCATCTGCTCGCTGACGAGCGCGGCGTTGGCGCCGCCGCCGGCCTCGCCGCCCGCGCCGAACCCGCGCATCTGCGCCATCTTCATCTCCACCGGCCCGCCCGGGAGCAGGCGCGTCAGCAGAAAGCACATGATCGTGATGCCGAAAAAGGTCGGCACCAGCAACATCAGGCGGCGGATCAGATACTGCAAACGGTTCATGCGCTCCCCTTGCTCTAGAAACGCCCTTACCTTACCACAAATCCCCCGGTGCGGCAAGGCCGCCCGGGACGGCGGCGGGCGGGAGGGGGCGGGGCCTTGACGAGAGGGGCGCGGATAAGGTAGGATAATGCCGCTTTATTCTTTTATGCCGCAGAGGTACGCGTTCAGTAGTTCGCTGTCGAGATTCGTTTGCAGGCCAACGCGGGCGCCCTGGGTGGGCGCCGGCGCGGGTGGTTGTCCTTGCGCGGCGTTTTTGGAGCCTGTATGGGAAGCGAGCTCTTCCTGCTGATTTTGCTGCAGGTGGCGCTGATCGCCTCGAACGCGGTGTTCGCGTGCCTGGAGATCGCGGTGATTTCGATGAACGACCGTCGGCTGGAGCGCCTGGCCAAGACGGGGAACCGGCGCGCGAGACGCCTGGCGCGGCTGACGGAGCAGCCGGCGCGCTTCCTGGCGACGATCCAGGTGGCGATCACGCTCTCGGGCTTCCTGGGCAGCGCCTTCGCGGCGGAGAACTTCTCGGACTACCTGGCCGTGCCGCTGCAACGGTGGCTGGGCGGCTCGATGACGATGTGGAACTCCGTCTCCATCGTCCTCATCACGCTGATCCTGTCGTACGTCACGCTCGTCTTCGGCGAGCTGGTGCCCAAGCGCCTGGCCATGCGCAAGGCCGAGCCGCTGGCGCTGGGGATGTCCGGCCTGGTGTGCGCCATCGCCAGGCTCTGCGCGCCGGTCGTCTGGCTGCTGACGATCTCCACCAACGCGGTGCTGCGCCTGCTGGGCGTGGACCCGACGAAGGAGGACGACGCCATCAGCGAGGAGGAAATCCGCATGACGGTGGACGTGGGCTGCGAAAAGGGCGCCATCGACACCGAGGAGCGCGCCTTCATCCAGAACGTCTTTGAGTTCGACGACCTGACGGCCGACGAGATCGCCACCCACCGCACCGACGTCGCGGCGCTCTGGCTGGAGGACGACGACGAGACCTGGGCCAAGACCATCCACGAATCGCGCCACTCGCGCTACCCCGTCTGCGACGGCAGCCTCGACAAGGTGGTGGGCGTGCTCATCGCCAAAGACTGGTTCCGCCTGGGGCGGCGCGACCGCGCCGCCGTCATGGCCCAGGCCGTGCGCCCGCCCGTCTTCGTGCCCGAGGGCGTCAAGGCCGACGTGCTCTTCCGCGACATGAAGCGCCGCCACAACCCCTTCGCCATCGTCTGCGACGAATACGGCGGCATGAGCGGCGTCATCACGATGAGCGACCTCGTCGAGCGCCTCGTCGGCGAGACGCCCGACGAGGACAGCGCCGCCGGCGACCCCCCGCCGGACGTGGAGAAGGTCGGCCCGGACGTCTGGCGCGTCCAGGGCTCCGCCCCCCTCGACGACGTGGCCAAGGCCCTGGGCGTGCCCATCGACGCGGAGGACTGCGACACCTTCGGCGGTTTCCTGCTGGCCCAGCTCGGCGCCATCCCCGCGGACGGCGCGGCGGCGACGGTCAAGACCGAGCGCCTCTCCGTCGAGATCCCCGAAGTGCGCGACAAGCGCGTCCCCCTCGCCCTCGTCACCGTCCTGCCCGCGCCCCAGCCCGAGGGCGGGGAGGACGCCGGCGAATGAGGCGCGTCGGCATCCTCGGCGGATCGTTCGACCCCGTCCACGCCGCGCACCTGGCCCTGGCGCGGGCCGCCGCGGACGCCTTCGCGCTCGACGAGGTGCGCCTGATGCCCTGCGCCCAACAGGCGCTGAAACGCCGCCGCCCGGCCCCCGCCGAGGACCGTTGCGCCCTGCTGCGCCTGGCCCTCGGCGGCGACCCGCGCCTGACGCTCGACTGCCGCGAACTGTGGCGCCGCGGCAAGGTCTACACCATCGACACCATCCTGGAGCTGCGCGCGGAGCTGCCCGGCGCGGAGCTGTGGTTCATCCTGGGCATGGACGCGGTGGCGGACTTCCCGCGCTGGCGCCGGGCGCGGGAGCTGGCGGGGCTGTGCGCGTTCATCGCCTTTGACCGGCCCGGCGTGGAGGCGCCCGCGCGGCCCTTCGACCCGCGCCTGCTGGCCCACCGCCTGCGCGGCCCGATGCTGGGGCTCTCCAGCACCGCCATCCGCGAGGCGGTTGCCAACGGCGCCGCGATGCGCTATCCTATTGGGGATTTGGAGGCGCGGTATCTCCGCGCCAAGGCCCTCTACCAAGGAAAGACCGATGAAGCGGACCACTGAGGAGCTGGCGCTGGGCATCGCCCAGGCCCTCTACGACAAACAGGCCCAGGACATCCGCGTGCTGGACGTGCGCGGCGTCTCCACCGTCACCGACATCTGCGTCGTCGCCTCCGGCACCTCCACGCCCCACCTCCGCGCCCTCCAGAAGGCCGCCATGGCCTACCTCAAGAGCCAGGACGAGGCCCACTACCGCCTCTCCGGCGACGCGGACAGCGGCTGGGTGCTGCTCGACGCCTTCACCGTCGTGGCGCATGTCTTCGCCCCCGAGGCCCGCGCGTACTACGACATCGAGGCGCTCTGGAAGGGCGCCGCCGAGATCCCCTTCACCCCCCGGGCCTGACCATGACCGAGAAGACGCTCCCCTGCACCGAGGCCCAGCTCCGCGACATCGCCGCGCGCTGGCCCACCCCCTTCCACCTCTACGACGAGCGCGCCATCCGCGCCGCCGCCCGACGCCTGCGCGACGCCTTCGCCTGGAACAAGGGCTTCCGCAACTTCTTCGCCGTCAAGGCCGCGCCCAACCCCTACCTCATGCGCATCCTCCAGGAGGAAGGCTTCGGGGCGGACTGCTCGTCGCTCCCCGAGCTCATCCTCTCCGAGCGCGTCGGGCTCCCCGGCGAGGCCATCATGTTCACCTCCAACGACACCCCCGCCGAGGAGTTCGTGAAGGCCAGGGAGCTGGGCGCCAACATCAACCTCGACGACATCAGCCACATCCCCTTCCTCGAGCGCGTCGCCGGCCTGCCCGGGCGCGTCTGCCTGCGCTACAACCCCGGGCCGCTCAAAGGCGGCAACGCCATCATCGGCAAGCCCGAGGAGGCCAAGTACGGCCTCACCCGCGACCAGCTCTTCGAGGCCTACGCCACGCTCCAGGCCAAGGGCGTCAGGCGCTTCGGCCTCCACACCATGGTCGCCAGCAACGAGCTCAACCCGCAGTACTTCGTCGACACCGCCATCCTCCTCTTCGACCTCGCCGCCGAGCTCCACGCCAAGCTCGGCATCTGGTTCGACTTCATCAACCTGGGCGGCGGCATCGGCATCCCCTACCGCCCCGAGCAGGACGCCGTCGACCTCGGGGCCGTCGGCGAGGGCATCCGCAAGGCCTACGCCGAGCGCATCGCCGGCCGCGGGCTCCCGGACGTGCCCCTCTGCTTCGAGTGCGGCCGCTGCATCACCGGCCCGGCGGGCTACCTCGTCTCCACCGTCCGCCACCTCAAGCACACCTACCGCGACTACGTCGGCCTCGACGCCTGCATGGCCAACCTTATGCGCCCGGCCCTCTACGGCGCCTACCACCACATCACCGTGCTGGGCAAGCGGGGCCTCCCCGCCGACCACGTCTACGACGTCACCGGCTCGCTCTGCGAGAACAACGACAAGTTCGCCATCCAGCGCCCCCTCCCCGAGGTCGCGCCCGGCGACCTCCTCGTCATCCACGACGCCGGCGCCCACGGCCACGCCATGGGCTTCAACTACAACGGCAAGCTCCGCTCCGCCGAGCTCCTCCTCCGCGAGGACGGCTCCGTCGTCCAGATCCGCCGCGCCGAGACGATCGACGACCTCTTCGCCACCCTCGACTTCTCCGCCCTCCCCGACTTCCGCTAAGGAGCCCACCCATGCGCCGCGCCCTTGCCGCACTCACCCTCTGCCTGGCCCTCCCCCTCTGGGCCAAGACCCTCTGGGTCGTCGGCGAGGGCGCCCCCCTCGACGCCCCCGCCGCCGCCGAATGGCTCGGGCAAATCCTCGGGGAGGAAGTCCAGGTCGTGGACCAGGGCGTGGGCCTCCTCGCCGCCTGGGCCAACGACCCGGACCCCGCCCGCGCCGCGCTCCTGCAGGCAGACGCCCTCCTCGTCACCCTCCCCCCCGGCGAGCCCGAGGCCCTCGCCCTCGCCGGCCTGCGCGCCCTCCGCGCCCGCCGCCCCCCCCAGGCCGCCGCGCCCCTCCTCGTCGCCGCGCAAAAGCCCGTCTACCAGATGTCCGGCCTCTGCGACGACCGCGCCCTGGTGCGCGCCGCCCGCCTGGCCCAAGCCGCCGGCTGCGCCTTCGCCGCCCCCCCGAAGGTCTGGGAGCGCGTCTACACCGACGACACCTTCTACGACGGGCGCGTCCCCAAAGGCCCCCGCGTCGAGGCCTACGTCCAGGCCGCCGCCGCCGCCCTCGCCCTCCGCGGCGGGGACGCCCCCCTCCCGCCCTTCCCGGGCATCCACCCGAAAGTCGCCGAGGCGCTCGTCGATTCCATCCGCGACGGGCACGCCCAGGTCGGCGACCTCTCCCTGCTGGCCGGGCGCCTGACCGCCCCCGCCCTCCCCCTGCGCACCGGCAACGCCTTCACCGCCGTGCTCCACGACGGCGCCTTCGAGCGCGCCATCGGCGCCTGGCTCCTGCGCCTGGCCCAGGCCGACGGCCGCGACCTCACCCTCCGCTACACCACCGAGCGCGACCTGGAGACGGGCCTGCCCTGCCTCTTCCGCACCACCGCCCCCCCCGCCAAGCCCCTCCCGCAAGCCCTCCTGTACACCCGCCCGCCCTTCCCCACCGCCGAGGAGGAGCTTGCCAACCTCGCGGCCATCCTCCGCGCCGACGCCTCCAAGCCCAACTGGCTCCCCTTCCCCCTCGCGGTCGCCGAGCTCTCGCGCCGCCTCCCCGGCCAGCCGGTCTACGACGGCCCCCGCCCCACCGCGCCCGCCGCGGCCATGTTCGCCGCGATGGTCTACCTGCGCTGGACCGGCGCGGCCGTCATCCCGCCGGATTGCGGCCAGGCCGAGGCCCTCGCCATCGACACGGGGCTCGACGTCGTCCTCCGCGCCACCTCCCTCAGCCCCGAGCCCAACGCCGTCCTCTGCCGCCCCCTCGGCCAGGGACGCTACGCCTTCAGCCTCTGGCGCGCGCCCCGGGAGAAGGTTACCCTCGACCTCGCGCTCGACGACCCCGGCGCGGCGGTCAGGCCCGCCTCCCTCACCTTCGCCCCCCGCGCCTTCTGGCAGCGCCAGACCGCCGAGGCCCCTGCCGGGCGCCTCCTGCTCTGGAAGCTCCAGCCCGCCCTCCCGGGCCAGACCACCGGCGCGCGGGAGACGCGCTGACCGCGCGCCCCGGGCGGGCGCGCCGGGCGGAGCCGCCATGTTCCTGCACATCGACATGGACGCCTTTTTCGCGGCGGTCGAGCAACACGACCACCCGGAGTGGCGGGGCAAGCCCGTCATCGTCGGCGCGCCGCCGGACAGGCGCGGCGTCGTCTCCACCTGCTCCTACGAGGCGCGGAAGTTCGGCGTCCGCTCGGCCATGCCCTCGCGCCAGGCCTTCCAGCTCTGCCCGCAGGGCATCTTCGTGCGCGGGCGCATGGCCCGCTACAAGGAGGTCTCCGCGCAGGTCTTCGCCATCTTCGGGCGTTACACCCCGCTCGTCGAGCCGCTCTCCATCGACGAGGCCTTCCTCGACGTCTCGGGCGTCCGCCGCCTCTTCGGCGAGCCCGAGGCCATCGCCCGGCGCATCAAGGCAGACGTCCTGGCCGAGACCGGCCTCACCTGCTCCGTCGGCGTCGCCCCGAACAAGTTCCTGGCCAAGCTCGCCAGCGAGGAGCGCAAGCCCGACGGCCTCTTCGTCGTCCCCGCGGATCCCCAGGCCCGCCTGTCGTGGCTCGCCGCCAAGCCCGTCCGCGCCCTCTGGGGCGTGGGCCCCAAGCTCGCCGACGCCCTCCTGCAGCGGGGCATCGCCGCCGTGCGCGACCTCCAGGGCGCCTCGCCCGAGGCCCTGCGCGCGCTCGTCGGCCCCGCCCTCGCCGCGCACCTGATGGACGTCGCCTTCGGCCGCGACGCGCGCCCCATCGCCCTGGGCCGCGAGGAAAAGTCCCTCTCCCGCGAGCACACCTACCCGGAGGACGTGGACGACCCCGCGGTCCTCCGCCGGGATCTCCGCGCCCTGGCCGAGGACGTCGGCCGCCGCCTCCGCGCCCACGGCCTTTGGGGCCGCACCGCCCGCCTCAAGCTCCGCTACGCCGGCTTCCGTACCGTCACCCGCCAGGCCCCCTTCCCCGCGCCCGTCTGCGACGACTTCGCCCTGCGCGACGCCGCCTGGGCCCTCCTGGCGCGCCACCTCGAGCCCGGGACGCCCGTCCGTCTCATCGGGTTCGGCGTCGACAACCTGACCGACGACCCCTCCCCCCTCCCGCCGGACGACCTCTTCGCCCACGCCGCGCCGCCGCCGCGCGAGCGCCTGGAGCGCCTCTCGCGCACCCTCGACGCCCTGCGAGCCAAAGGCCGCACCGTCGCCCCGCCCGAGGCCTGAACCCCCGCGCCTGTGTTATAATGGCCGCCATGAAGACCCTCCTCAAACCCCTCGCGGCCCTCCTCCTGGCCGCGCTCCTGGCCGGCGGCGGCTATGCCCTGGGCCGTTTCTTCGCCCCGCGCACCTACACCGCCACCCCCACCCAAGAAACCGTCGTCTACTCCACCTGCGCCCCGGACGCGGCCGACCGGGCCCTCCTGTGCTCCGAACGCGACGCCCTCCGCGCCGAGAAGGCCGCCCTCCAGGAACGGCTCGACGCCCTCCTGGCCGAGCAGGCCCAGGCCGCCGCCGCCCCCGCGCCGCAGGCCGCGCCCGAGCGCCGCATGAGCCGCAGGGAGCGCCTGGAGCAGCTCAAGCAGGAAGACCCCGAGCGTTACGCGGAGATGGAGAAGCGCCGCCAGGAGGCCCGGGAGAGCATCCGCCAGGCCCTCGACCGGCGCGACTCTTTCCTCGGCGCCATCGACCTTTCCCTCCTTACCCCCGAGCAGCAGGAGATGCACGCCCGGTTCGTCGACGCCCTCGCCGCCCAGCAGGCCGCCATCGACGCCCTGAACGCGCGCATGGAGGCCGGCGAGGACCCCACCGAGGAAGAGCGCCGCGCCATGCGCGAGGCCATGCACCAGGTGCGCGGGCTCCAGGACGCCGAGCGCGACGCCCTCCTTTCCGCGGTCGCCGTCTCCATGGGGCTTGAGGGCGGCGAGGAGACCGAGGCCTTCGTCGGCGTCGTCAAGGACATCTACGATTCCACCGGCATGATGCCGCCCATGCAGATGGGCCCGGCGCGCGGCGCGCCGCCGAGCCAACCGCCGCCGAGCGTGAGGCCATGATGGAAGCGCCCGCCTACTCCCGCGCCGACCTCCTGGCCTGGGCCGCCGGCCCCGAGGAGGCCCTCTTCGCCGAGGCCCGCCGCCTCACCGCCGCCTGCGCCCCCCGCCTCTTCGACCGGTGCTCGATCGTCAACGGCAAGGGCGGCCGATGCCCGGAGGACTGCAAGTGGTGCGCCCAGTCCGCCCACCACCGCGCCCCCTGCGACGTCCACGGCCTGATCTCCCCCGAGGCCTGCCTGGCCGCCGCCCGCGCCAACGAGGCCGCCGGTATCCGCCGCTTCTCCATCGTCAACGCCGGGCGCCGCCCCTCCGAGGCCGAGCTCGAGGGCGTCTGCGCGCTCCTGCGCCTGCTGCGCCGCGAGACGGGCCTGGAGCTCTGCGTCTCCCTGGGGCTGCTCGACGAACCGGCCCTCCGCCGCCTGCGCGAGGCCGGCGCCACCCGCTGCCACTGCAACCTCGAGGCCGCCCCCGCCCGTTTCCCCGCGCTCTGCACCACCCATACCCTCGCCGACAAGGTCGCCACCCTCCGCGCCGCCCGCCGCGTGGGCATGGAGATCTGCTCCGGCGGCATCATCGGCATGGGCGAAAGCGAGGAAGACCGCATCGACCTGGCCCTCGCCCTCCGCGACCTCGACATCCGCTCCATCCCCCTCAACCTGCTCTCCCCCATCCCCGGCACGCCCCTCGCCGGGCTCCCCCTCCTCCCCGAGCGCGACGTCCTGCGCGCCGTCGCCCTCTTCCGCCTGGCCCACCCCGCTGCCTTCCTCCGCTTCGCCGGCGGGCGCAAGCGCCTCTCCCCCCAGGCCCTCGACGCCGCCCTCGCCCTCGGCGTCAACGCCGCCATCGAGGGCGACCTGCTCACCACCCTGGGCAACACCGTCGCGCAAGACCGCGCCCACATCCTCGCCGCCGGCTACGCCCTTCCCTGCTGAGCCGCGCGCCGGAAGAGACCCGGCACGCCGGATCCCCGCGGGCGGCCCAACGGCCGCCCGCAGGCTTGTTTGGCATCGGCACCACGGCCACGATTCCCGGCAGGCATCTGCCCGCGGGGTTGTCAGGATTAGGTCTCTTGAAGAAAAAGATTGCCTTGCCGGTTAGAATGTGCTATCTTTTGACCCGTTCAGTTGTGAAAGGAGCCTAATATGGGCATCACGGACATGAAGGTCGGTGCACGCGCCGAGATCATTGGGTATGAGGAAACGGCGGCGGGTTACCGCGCCAAACTGCTGGCCCTTGGGCTGACGCGCGGGGCCGTCATCCAGCTGATCGGGGTGGCGCCGATGGGCGACCCGCTTCGGCTGAAGGTGCGCGGCTTCGAGCTGTCCCTGCGCAAAGACGAGGCCAACTTCCTGAAGCTGAGGGAGGTGGCCCAATGAGCGCGCCGCGCACCGTCACCGCGGCCCTCGCCGGAGACCCCAACACCGGCAAATCGACCTTCTTCAACGCCTGGACGGGAATGCGCCAGGTGACCGGCAACTGGCCGGGCGTCACCGTCGAGAAGCTCCTGGGCGAGCTCTCCCTGCCCGGCGGCGAGCGGCTTGTCCTTGTGGATCTTCCGGGCATGTACTCGCTCCACGCGGTCTCGGAGGACGAGCGCGTGGCCTCGGAATACGCCCGCGGGGGCGAGCCGGACCTTATCATCAACGTCGTCGACGCCGTCAACCTGGAGCGCAACCTCTACCTCACCCTCGCGCTGATGGAGCTGGGCAAGCCCATGGTGGTGGTGCTGACGATGACCGACGTGCTCAGCCGCCAGGGCTTCACGATAGACATCCCGGAGCTGTCGCGCAGGCTGGGCGTGCCGGTGGTGACCGGCGACGTGCGCCGCCGCTCCAAGCGCGCGGCGTTGGAGCGCGCGGTGCTGGAGGCGCTGGCCACGCGCCAGCGCACGCCCCGGGCGAAGCTCCCCGAGGCCCTCGCCCACGCGGTGCGCCGCGTGCGCCGCGAGAACGAGCCCGAGGTGCTGGCCATCCACCGCCTGGAGGGCATCCTCCCCGGCGCCGAGGAGGTCATCGCCGACGTGGAGAAGGCCCTCGGCACGACGCCCGACGTGCTCATCGCCGATGCGCGCTACAATACGATCGCGGAGCTGACCAAGGGCGTCGTCCGCCAGACCGGCCACGCGCGCACCGAGCTGGGGCGCAGGCTGGACCGGATCGCCCTGAACCGCTGGCTGGGCATCCCGCTCTTCCTGCTGACGATGTACCTGCTCTTCTGGTTCACGCAGGTTCTGGGCGGGTGCTTCATCGACTTCTTCGACGGCGTGGGCGACGCCTTCTTCGTCACCGGCCTGGGCAACCTGCTGGCCCTCTGCGGCGCGCCCGCGTGGCTGACGACCCTCCTGGCCGACGGCCTGGGCGTGGGCATCCAGACGGTGCTCACCTTCATCCCGCCGGTCTTCTTCATCTTCCTGGGGCTCTCCATCCTGGAGGACTCGGGCTATATGGCGCGCGCGGCCCTGGTGATGGACCGCTTCATGCGCCTGCTGGGCCTGCCCGGGAGCGCCTTCGTGCCGATGCTCGTGGGCTTTGGGTGCACGGTGCCGGCCATCATGGCCACGCGCACGCTCAGCAACCGGCGCGACCGCCTGCTGACCATCTTCATGACGCCGTTCATGAGCTGCGGCGCGCGCCTGCCGGTCTACGCCCTCTTCGGGGCAGCCTTCTTCGGCGCGGCCAGCGGCACGATGATCTTCGCCATCTACCTCTCGGGCATCGCGCTGGCGGTGCTGACGGGGCTGCTGCTGAAGCACACGCTCTTCGTGGGCGAGCCCTCGCCCTTCGTCATGGAGCTGCCGCTCTACCACCTTCCCCGCCCGGGCACCGTCCTCAAGCAGGCCTGGGAGCGCCTGCGCCACTTCCTCTTCCGCGCCGGCAAGGTCATGGCCCTGATGGTGCTCGTCCTGAGCGTCTGCGACAGGATCGTCGTGGCCAACCCCTTCGCCGGGGAGGGCGCCAGGGCCTCCGTCATCGAGGTCTCCGGCCGCGCGCTCGCCCCCGTCTTCGCGCCCATGGGCGTCGAGGCCGACAACTGGCAGGGCTCCGTCGCCCTCATCGTCGGGCTCTTCGCCAAAGAGCAGGTCGTCTCCTCCCTCAACACCCTCTACGCCATCGATGGGGCCGGGGAGGACGAGGCGGAGGACGGCGGGCCCCTCACCTGGGGCGCCGCGGGGGAAACCCTTGCCACCGGGGTCGCGGACGCCCTCAAGACCATCCCCGAGGCCTTCGCCGGGCTCCTGGGCACCCTCCGCGACCCCATCGGCTATGGGGACTCCATCGCCGAGTTCGAGGAGGCCCCCGAAGACGCGGGGGAGGCGACCCTCGCGCGCACCCTCGCCCAGAAGTTCGACAACGACAGGCACCGCGCCTTCGCCTACCTCCTCTTCGTGCTGCTCTACGTGCCCTGCCTCGCGGCCATGGCCACCGTCGTGCGCGAAATCGGCTGGGGCTACTCCGCCATCCTCTTCGGCTACCTCACGCTCCTGGGCTGGTGCGTCGCCACGCTCTACTTCCAGGTCACCGTCGGCCACAGCGCCCTCTGGGTGGCCGTGCCCTGCGCCCTTCTGGCCGGCGTCGCGGCGGCCTTCGCGGCCCTCGGGCGCAAGGTCAAAGTCTGGATCGTCCAGTGACCCCACGGGCGGCGGCGCGCAGGCGCCCCGCCCCTTTTTCGACCCTCTCACAGACCACTCGATTAGCAAAAACTAAGGAACCACCCCATGAAGACCTGCTCCATCCCCGCCCTCTGCGCCCTCCTCGGCCTGGCCGCCCCGGCCCTCGCCCAGGAGGTCGCGCTCGAAGAGACCCCCGCCTGGGCCATCGGCGGCGCGGCCAGCGTTGACTTCTGCTCCAAGCAGCTCACCTACGGCCTCGTCGACAACCCCCACGCCATCGTCACCCCCTCGGTCGAGCTCTCCATCGCCAACGACGACTGGTTCGCCCTCACCCTTTCCGTCGACGCCATCTTCGACACCACGGACTTCGGCGCCAAGGAGGGCGGCTACAACGACCGCCGCTGGAAATACCAGGAGCTCACCCCCGGCCTCACCCTCTCCAAGAGCTGGGACACCGCCCGCCTCCTGGGCTCCGTCCTCGAGACCTCGGTCAACTACACCTACGAATACCATCCCCGCTCCTGCAACAAGCCCCGGCTCGGCTACGAGAACCCGGACACCCAGTGGCTCAACCTCGAGCTCGCCCTCCCCGACCTCTGGCTCCAGCCCGCCTTCACCCTGGAATACCAGCTCGCCCGCCAGGGCGCCGAGGGCGAGACCGACGGCAAGGGCGGTATCTACGCCACCTTCTCCGTCGCCCACGGCTTCGACATCGGCGCGGACTTCCTCGGCCTCGGCGAGGGCACCCTCGTCCTCACCCCCACCCTCGGCGTCGGCATGGCCAACAAGGATCGCAACAGGGCCGACTTCGAGGAAAACGAATCCTTCATGTTCCGCGACGGCTTCGCCTCCCTCGAGCTCGCCTACAGCCCCGTGGACGGCCTCACCATCGCCCCCTACGTCGGCTGTCACCAGCAGCTCGACTCCAAGGCCAGGGACGCCGCCGGCCCCGACGACTTCGTCGCCTACGCCGGCCTCGCCCTCTCCTACGCGTTCTGATTTCGGACAACCCCAACATATAACCCACGGGCGCGGTCTCTCTCCCCGCGCCCGTCTTGCTTCCCTCCCGGCGAAAGGGGCCCCGGCGCCTGCCGGGGCCCCTTTCGCGGGCACGCCGCGCTTACGCCGTGCGCCGGCGAAGCACCGCCCCCACCACGCCCAGCGCCAGCAGTGCCACCGCCGTCGGCTCGGGCATGACCGAGGCCTCCTTCGCGCTGGCCAGGAACGCCGCGAGGTCATCTCCGGCCTCGGTACAAGAGGAGGCAAGGAAGTCAAAGGTGACGTCCTCGCTCTCGCTCAGCCATACGTGTTGAAAGGACGCGGTGTAGCCAAAGGAGAGCGTCGTTGCCTCGCCGATCTGCTGACCGTTGGCAAAGAAGGTCACGATGCCGGGCACATCCTGTGCGCCACGCTGGACGGTGAACGAGATGGTCGTGCGTTTGCCGGCCGTGATGTCCAGGGCATCGCCGACGGTGACCTCGGAACTGGAACCGAGGCCGTCCTTCGCGACGAGGGTGAGCCGACCGTCCATGACCTTGAGCGTGGCATAGTTCGCAGGCATAGTGCCATCGCGGCAGAGCTTGACCAATTCCGTGCCATCCGCGATGCCGCCGTCCAGCACGAAGCTGGCCGTGACGCACACGGTCACGTCGCCCCAGTAACCGTTGGGGATGGCATTGTCGCCGGTGGTGATGTCGCCCGATTGCCAAATCGAGGTGATGACCGCCTGGGCGGAGAAAGCCAGGGCGGCGAAGGCCGCCGTGAAGGCTGCTTTCCTCATGTTCTCTCATACTCCTTCTCCCGTCCTGCAGAACCGGAAGAAGGCAGGCGGGAGGCGCTTCCCCGGGATGCGCACGGGCACCCGCCCGATACGCGCCGCCACGCCCGGCGCGCAACCCCGCAAAAAAGCGCACCGCCTTTTTGCGCTCCACCTAGGCCCTGAGAAGCCCTCCACGGAACACGAACAAAGCGATGCGCCAAACCGGCGCACCTTGCTTGACTCGCCGTCCGTGGATGAATTTCTCAGGTTCAGGTGGACGTCGTCGTCGCGCAAAGCGCAGACAATGCCGCGGCTTTTCCACGGCGTGTTGCCAGAATAGCACCTTCTCCCCTTGTCCGGCAAGCGTTTTCTGCGACCTGGGCGGCATGGGAAGCGGAGCCGGGATTGACGGGAACGGCGCGACTGTTTTCAGGATGAGGACGCCCATACAGAAAACAGCCCTCGGAGGAGGCGCAAGGCGTGAGTTTGTCCACCTTGGCCACCAGCTGCAAACAGCCCTGGCACGGAGGGGGCGCGGAGCGTGAGTTTGTCCACCTTGGCTACCAGCTGCAAACAGCCCTGGCACGGAGGCGGCGTGGGGTTCCCGGCTTTCCCCGTCAGGCGGGCCTATCGGCGGCGTCTCGGACGCGGCGCACGGGGCAACCGTCCGTCTCCAGCGCCTCATGCGCCCCGGGCGCGGTATGGGCACGCCGCCGCCCGCCGGCCAGGGGGCCGCGCCATACGTGGGGCGGCGTGCCCTCGGCCAATGCGCCAACCTGCGCCGCGGCCAGGGGGCCACGCCGTGCGCGACGCGGCGGCTTTTGGTAAACTGATGGATTAAAAGGAGGCTTTATGGAAGATTGCCTGTTCTGCAAGATCGTCCGCGGGGAGATCCCCTCCACCAAGATTTTCGAGGATGCGCACGCCTACGCCTTTCTGGACATCAACCCGTTCGGGAAGGGGCACACGCTGGTGGTGCCGAAGTTCCACGCCGAGCAGCTCTTTTTCCTGCCGCCCGAGGAGCTCGCCGGGGTGATGCCCGCGGTGCAGCGCGTGGCGTGCCTGTTGCGGCGGAAGCTGGGGTGCGACGGGCTGGCGCTGATGCAGCTCAACGGCGCGTGCGCGGGGCAGACGGTGGGGCACGTCCATTTCCACCTCATCCCGCGCTACGCGGGGCAGCCCGCCGGGTGGGCGCCGCTTGAGGGCGAGGCGGCGGCCGAGGCGAAGGACTTCGAGGCGTTGCGGCGGCGGATCCTGGGCTGATGGACGACCTGGCCCTTTCCACCTCGTACTTCGCGGGGCGCCGGCTGGCGCCCGCGGAAATGGCCGCGGCCGTGCGGGCGCTCGGGCTGGCGCGGGTGGAGCTGGGATATCTGACACGCGAGACGGAGCTCGACGGCTGGGAGGCCGCCGCGGCCGCCGAGGGGCTGACGGTGGGGAGCGTGCACGCCTTTTGCCCGGTCTCGGCGGCGGAGCCCTTCCCGGGGCCGGAAATCCATTCGCTGGCGGAGCCCGAGGCGCGGCGACGCGGGGCGGCCGTGCGGGCGACGCTGCGGACGCTGGACTGCGCGGCGCGCCTCGGGGCGCGGGCGGTGGTGATGCACGGGGGGCGGGTGCGGATGCGGCGGGCGCGGTTGCTCCTGGGTTCGGCGCCGTACCGTTCGCGGCTCTCGGAGGCCTGCGCGGCGCGGGGGGGAAGGCCGGATTGGGCGCTGGTGGAGCAGGAGCGGGGGCTGCGCGCGGAGGCGGCGGGGGCCTGGCTGGACGCGCTGGCGGCGTCCCTGGACGCGGTGCTGCCCTATTTCGAGGAGGCGGGGGTGACCCTGGCCTTCGAGAACCTGCCGGGCTTCGAGGCGTTCCCGGACCCGGCGGAGCTGGCGCTGCTGCGGCGGCGCTTCCCAAGCCCGTGCCTGGGGGCGTGGTATGACGTGGGGCACGGGGAGCGGAAGGCGCGCGTGGGCGATTGGCCGCAGGCCGAGACGCTCGACTTCACGGGGGCGTTCACGGTGGGGGCGCACCTGCATGACGTGCGGGGGCTGGAGGAGGACCACCAGGCGCCGGGGATGGGCGCGGTGGATTGGGGGGCGCTGCGGCCGCTGCTGGGGCGGCCGGGGCTGCTGCGGGTGCTGGAGCCCTCGCCGCTGGTCTCGGAGGAGGCGCTGCGGCGGGGGATCGCGTTCTTGCGGGCGTTCTTTTCGGAGGGCATGGACAGATGAACTTCTTCGCGGATCTGAGCATCGTGGTCGCGGTGGCCGCGGCGGTTGGGCTGCTCTTCTCGCGGTGGGATCTGCCGCTGACGGTGGGGTACATCCTGGCGGGGATGATCGTGGGGCCGCACCTGGGGGTGACGTGGATCCACGACCCGGACAACATCAAGATGCTCTCCGATTTGGGCGTGATGTTCCTGATGTTCTCCATCGGGCTGGGGTTCAGCTTCCGCAAGGTGCGCCAGATGGGCGGGACGGTGGTCTTCCCGGCGGTGTGGGACGTGGCGTTCATGGTCATCGGCGGCTTCTGCGTGGGCAAGATGCTCGGCTGGGGGGTGCTGGAAAGCTTCCTGCTGGGGCTCATCCTCTGCGACAGCTCCACCTCCATCGCCGCGAAGACGCTCGAAGGGCTGGGGTGGCTGGGCAGGCGCTTCGCCGACAACACCTTCGCCATCGCGCTCATCGAGGACGTGCTGGCCATCCTCCTCATCGCGGTGCTCAACGGCGTGGCCGGCGGGCTGGGCGGCGAGGGCGTGGGCTGGGGCGCGCTGATGCTCGACATCGGCAAGCAGCTGGGCGTGCTGGCGCTCTTCCTCATCGGGGTGACGGTGCTGGGCATCCTCCTGGCGCCCAAGCTGATGAACTACGTGACCGGGCGCTTCGGCGACGAGATCGTCCTCATGGCCGCGCTCGGCATCTGCTGCGGCGTCTCCTGCTTCGCGCAGAACGGGCTGGGGCTCTCGCTGGTGGTGGGGGCCTTCCTCGCCGGCGCCATCATCGCCGAGGCGCGCAGCCGGCGGCGCATCGAGCGCGTGGTGCGGCCGGTGACGGACCTCTTCGCCGCGGTCTTCTTCGTCTCCGTGGGGCTGCAGGTGGAGCCGCTGGCGCTGTGGCAGAACCTGGGCGTCATCGTCGTCATCACGCTGGCGATGATCGCGCTCAAGCTGGTGAACAACACCGTGGCCTGCCTCCTCGTGGGCGAGGCCCCGCGCGACGCCTTCAAGGTAGGCCTGGGCATGGGCCAGGTGGCGGAGTTCTCTTTCATCATCGCCGGCATCGCCATGGCCGGGGGCATGAGCGAGCGCCCGCTCTACCAGATCGCCATCGGCGTGGCCCTCCTCTGCACCGCCACCAACCCTTACCTCCTGCGCGCCTCAGATCGCCTCTACGCCCTCGCCGGGCGCGCCTTCCCGGGGCGCCTGCACGACCTGCTGCACTGGTACCGCCGCTGGATCGCCAACCTCGCCACCCGCCAGGGCGAGGGCGGGCAGAGCGCGCTGGCGCACCTCCGCGGCCACGTCGTCATCCTCGGCCTTCAGCTGGCCATGCTCCTGATCATCTTCGCGGTCTTCTACCTCGTCGCCACCATCCCCACCGTCTCGGGCTTCCTGGCCGGGCTCGACGGCCTCGTCCCCTACCTCCCCCTCGGCGGGCTGGCCTGCGCCGCCGCCGCGCTCCTCGTCTGCGCCCCGGCCATCTGGGCCGCCGGGCACACCTGGGGCGAGATCGTCCGCCACGCCGCCGACGAGCCCTTCAAGGGCGAGATCCACGGCCTCCACCGCGTCCGCTCCTTCATCAAGACCTGCCTCAAGGTCGCCGGCTGGATGATCCTGGCCATCTACGTGGCCATGCTCTGCTCGGGCTTCGTCCGCTCCGCCTGGATCCTCGCCCCGCTCATCCTCGCAGGCGGCCTCTACGTCCTCCGCTTCGGCGGGCGCTTCCGCGAGCAATACAAGACCTCCCACGAAATCCTCAAGGACGCCTTCGACGTCTCCGCCCTCCCCCCTGAGGAGCCCGTCACCCTCTCGGCCCTCGCCGTCCACACCGAGACCGTCACCCTCCCGCGCAACGCCGCCGTCGACGGGCGGACCCTCGGCGAGATCGACCTGCGCAAGCGCACCGGCGCCGCCGTCATCTCCCTCTCCTCCCGCCGCCTCGGCACCAGCGTCTCCCCCGGCCGCGACACCCGCCTCGCCTCCGGCGACACCCTCATCCTCGTCGGCTCCGACGCCGAGCTCGAAGCCGCCCTCGCCCTCCTCACCCAGCAAGGAACCCGCCCATGAACTACCGCTCCACCCGTGGCCGCGCCCCCGCCGTCGACGCCCTCGCCGCCCTCCTCAACGGCCTCGCCCCGGACGGCGGGCTCTACGTCCCCGACCGCCCCCCCGAGCCCCTCGCTCCCGGCGCGGACTACCCCGCCACCATGGCCGCCATCCTCGCGCGCTTCTTCCCCGAGATCCCCGGGGACGTCCGCGCCCAGGCCCTCCAGGCCTCCCTCGCCCGCTTCGCGTGCCCGGCCGACCCCGTGCCCCTGCGCACCTTCGGCGACGTCTCCTTCCTCGAGCTCTTCCACGGCCCCACCCTCGCCTTCAAGGACGTCGCCCTCACCCTCCTGCCGCACCTCCTGGCCCACGCCGCCCAGGCCGCCGGGCTCGCGCGCGTCTGCGTCCTCACCGCCACCAGCGGCGACACCGGCAGCGCCGCCATGCGCGGCTTCGCCGACGTCCCCGGCGCCACCCTCCTGGCCCTCTACCCCGCGCGCGGCATCTCCGAGATCCAACGCCGCCAGATGGTCTGCTGCCCCGGCCGAAACGTCCACGCCTACGCCGTCCGGGGCAACTTCGACGACGCCCAGGCCGCCGTCAAGGCCGCCTTCGCAGACCCCGCCCTCCACGCCGCCGCCCGCCGCGCCGGCGCGGCCCTCACCTCCGCCAACTCCATCAACATCGGCCGCCTCCTCCCCCAGGTCGCCTACTACCTCCACGCCGCCGCGGCCCTCGGCACCCCCTTCGACGTCGTCGTCCCCACCGGCAACTTCGGCAACATCCTCGCCGCCCTCTACGCCAAGCTCCTCGGCGCCCCCATCGGTCGCCTCGCCGTCGCCTCCAACCAAAACCGCGTCGTCTGCGACTTCATCCGCACCGGCCGCTACGACGCCCGGCGCGACTTCCACGTCACCAACGCCCCCTCCATGGACATCCTGCGCTCCTCCAACGTCGAGCGCCTCCTCTGGCACCTCACCAAAGGCAACGACGTCGAGGTCCGCACCTGGCAGGCCCAGCTCCAGGCCGAGGGCGTCTTCCAGCTCTCCGGCTATCCCCTCCACGACCTCCGCGCCGACTTCGCCGCCGGCTGGGCCACCCCCCAGGAGACCGAGCGCGCCATCGCCGACGCCTGGGGCCGCCTCGGCTACCTCCTCGACCCGCACACCGCCATCGGCTGGAAAGTCGCCAACGAGCTCCCCCCCACCGGCCGCCACACCCTCATCGCCGCCACCGCCAGCCCCTGGAAGTTCCCCGCCACCGTCCTGCGCGCCCTCGAAGGCTCGGCCCCGGAGGACGACTTCGCCGCCGCCGAGGCCCTCGCCGCGCGCACCGGCCTGCCCCCCGCCCTCCTGGAACTGCGCGGCGCCCCCCTCCTCCACGACGCCGTGATCCCCCCCTCCGACCTCCCCAAGGCCATCCTCGCCCACCTCGGCGCGGAGGCCTGAATCACCCCTGGCGCCCGGCCTTCGAGGCCGCGGCGGCCAGCCCGCACAGCCACAGCGTCGCCAACAGCGAAAAGCCCCCCTGGCTCAGCAAAGGCAGGGTGATCCCCGTCATCGGCAACGCCTTCGTCACCCCCGCCACGTTCAGCAGCGTCTGCACCCCAAGCGCCGACGCCGCCCCCGCCCCCACCAGGGCCAGCGCGGGGTTCTTCGCCTCGGCTCCCGCCCGCGCCAGGCGCAGCAGCCACAGCCAATACAACAGCAACAGGAGCGCGCACCCCACCAGCCCCCACTCCTCCGCCACCGCGGCGTAGACGAAATCGTTGGAGACGATCGGCACCGCGTTGGGCGTGCCCTCTCCCAGGCCGACGCCCCAAAGGCCGCCCGCGTACTGCGCGCAGAGCGATTGCCCGATCTGCCACCCCCCGTCAAGCGGGTCCGCGAAGGGATCCAGCCACGCCGCGAAACGCTCGGCCGTGTGCGCGCTCAGCCCCTGCAACGCCGCCCCCGCCGCGACGGCCCCGCCCAACCCGAAGGCCAGCCACGCGGGCCGACGCGTCAGCGCCGTCAGCAGGAAGACCGCCGTCAGGCACAAAATCAGGGCCAGCCCCAGATCGCGTACCAGCACCGCCCCGGCCAACGGCACCCCCCACGCGAACCCCAGCGCCAGCGCGTCCCGCGCCGGCGGGAACGGCACGCCGCACGCCGTCCGCGACAACCCCTTCGCCCGGAGCGGCAGCCACCCCGCCGCAAAGAGCACCAGCCCCACCTTGGCCAGCTCCGTCGGGTTCACCTGCCCCGGCAAAAAGAGCCCCCCGCGATAGGGCCGGCCAAAGACGAACAAGGCCCCAAGGACGCCCACCGCCGCCAGCCAACACGGCCAGCGCATCGGCGCCAGCGCCCGCGCCAACGCCTCCGCCGGCAGCCACCGCACGCACGCCAAAAAGCCGGCCAGCCCCGCCAGGAGCGGCGCGTAGGCCCGCCACGCCACCCAGCTCTCCGCCCACGTCCCCAGGCGCAGCTGCTCCACCACCCCAAGCCCCAGCAGCAGCACCGTCAGCGCCACCAACCCCCGATCCCCCGCATAGACGCGCGGCCGGCTCCACCGCCACCCCAACAGCGCCGCCGCGCCCCACAGCGCCAGCGGCGCGAAAAAGGCCCCCGTGACGCACTCGTCGTTCATCACCCGCGTGGCGGCGACGGGGAAGGCCGCCGCCGCCACCGTCAGCGCGCAGAGCAGGAACCACGCCCCGCCCGCCCCCTGCCGCGGCGGGGGTTCCGGCGCGGCGGGCACGGCCTTCCGGCGCGTCCGGGCGGGGGCCCGGCGTTTGGGCTTGCGTGCCACGGCGGCGCCCCTGGGCACGCCCTCAGGCTTCGTCGGGGAAGGGCACGGGCGCGCCGTCCGGACTGCCGCGGCGGGGCATCTGGGCGCGGCGCTCGCGGAGCAGGCGGCCCATCTCCTTGCGGAGGCGCTTCACCACGTCGGGGCGCTGGCCGGCCAGGTTGTTCCGCTCGCCGATGTCCGTGTAGAGGTCGTAGAGCTCAAACGACTGGTCCGAGTGCTGGTAAATCAGCTTCCAGCGGCCCAGGCGGAGCGCGGAGAAGAAGTGGTACTCGGCGCCCGGGATGCCCTCGCCCCAGTAGTTCGGGTAATGCCAGAGCAACGGCCGCGCGTCGCCATTCGGGCGCACGGTCTTGCGGCGGCCCAGGAGCACGGGCAGGAAGCTTTCGCCGTCGATGACCTGCTCCAGCGGCCCGTCGTCATACACGCCCGCGGGGGTGACGGCCAGGCGCGCGGGCCGCGGCACGCCGGCGGCCTGGAGGATCGTCGGGTAAAAGTCCTCGATGATGACCGGCTCGTGGCAGACGCTCCCGGGCGCGATTTTCCCCGGCCAGACGGCGATGAGCGGCTCGCGCGTGCCGCCTTCGTAGCACGAGCCCTTGCCGGCGCGCGCGGGTTCGTTCGCGGCCTTCAGGCGCCCGGAGACGGAGAGGCCGCCGTTGTCGGCCATGAAGATGAAGAGCGTGTTCCTTGCCTCGCCCAGCGCCTCCAGCTTGTCAAGGAGCTTGCCCAGCGACTCGTCCATCCCCTGGATCAGCGTGGCGTAGTTCCGCTCCATCGCGTCCCACTTCAACCCGTCCTTCGGGTTCGGGTTCCGCTTGTCCTGCGCCACGTCCTGGGCGTCCGAGCGGCTCGCGTCCCACGCCCGCCCGTTGTCGAGCGGGGCGTGGATGGCGTAGTGCGCCATGTAGAGGTAGAAGGGGCGGTCGGGGTCGGCGGCGTGGTGGCGCTCCAGCTCCCTGAGCGTCATGTCCGTCAGCGCGTCGGTCAGGAAGACGTTGTCCTCATAATAGTTGTTCTCGTCCAGGCCCGGCGTGGCGAACTGCGAGTACTGCTTGTTGCCGTAATGCGCGTCGCCGCGGTAATTCTGCGGCCCGCCCACCTCGCACCCCGCGATGTTCACGTCGAAGCCGAACTGCCGCGGGTCCGCCCCCGGCGTCGTCGGGGCCTTGGAATCCCGCTTGTTGTACTGCCCCGAGCCGCTCCCCCAATGCGCCTTGCCCACATGGATGGTATGGTAGCCCACATCGTGCAGGAGCTGGGGGAAGGTGAGCGCGTTCGTGAAGGGCATCTTCATGTCATAGGCGTTCCCGCCCGGCGCATCCAGGGCCGGCTGGAAGAACTTCCCGTCCGGCCCCGTCCGCCACGGCGGCTGGCACACGCCGCGCGCCTGCGTCCCCGGCGGCTGAAGCCCGTTCGCCGACCACCGCGGCGGGTAAAGGCCCTCCCCATGCGCGCCAAAACGGCTCTGCTGATCCACCCCCAGCGTCCAATCCGTCACCCGGTGTCGCGCAGCGTTCATCCCGCTCATCAGCGAGCACCGCGAGGGCGAGCACACCGCGCACGCATACGCGTCCGTGAACACCATCCCATACCGCGCCAGGCGCTCCATGTTCGGCGTCCGCCCCTCATACCGGCGGTTCAGCCGCGTCTTCACCGCCTTCCCATCCTGGTAATAAAACGGCACCGACGTGTCCTGCCACCCCATGTCATCCACCAGGAACAACACAATGTTCGGCCGGCGCGCCGGCCCCGCCGCCCACCCCGGCCCCGCCGCCAACGCCCCCACCCCGGCGCCCAACATCCCCAAAAAGCCTCTTCTCGTAACCATCGCCTGAATCCTTTCTCTCCCCAGTATGGCAGAAACACCCCCAAAAGGCAACCCCAACGCCCCGCCAGGCCGGCGGGTACGCCTTCCCATCCGCGGCCCACGCCAAAGAGCGAGGCGGGCGGCGCAAAAAAAAAGGCTTGACCTGGAGCGCCCTCCAAAGCCTATCCTATCGGCAAACACTAGGAAAGGAACACACCCATGACCAGACGCAACTTCCTCCTGAACGCCGCCATCGCCGCGGGCGCGACCCTCGCGGGCGCCGCGGGGGCGCAGACGCCCGCCCCCGCGCAAAAGCCCAAAACCCTCGTCGCCTACTACTCATGGAGCGGCAACACCAAGGCCCTGGCCCGCCACCTCGCCGACGCCCTCGGCGCGGAACTCCTGGAACTCACGCCCGAGACCCCCTACCCCACGGCCTACTCCGCCTGCCTCGACAAAGCCAAGGCCGACATCGCCGCGGGCGCGCGCCCCGCGCTCAAGGTGCTCCCAGACCTGGCCCCGTACGACGCCGTCCTCGTCGGCACGCCGAACTGGTGGGGCACCCTCGCGCCGCCCGTCTGCACCCTCATCGAGAACCCCGCCCTCGCCGGCAAGAAGATGGCCCTCTTCCAAACCCACGGCGGCGGCGGCGAACAACGCTGCGGGCGGGACTTCAAGCGCCTGGCCAAAGGCGAGATCGTCGCAAGCCCGCTCATCGTCGCGGGCACCCGCGCGGCCGCCTCCCGGCAGGCCGCCGCGCAATGGGCCGCCGCGCTCCCGCTCTGAGCCCACGTCCGGCCCCCGCCCTCCCGGCGGGGGCCTTTCCCTTGCCGCGCGACGGCGCCCCCTCGAGCCCCCCGGGGTGAAAACGGCGCCGGCCGGCCCACGCGCGCCCCGCGGCGCCGCCCTCGCCCAGCCAGCGGCCGAGGGGCCTCACCGATAGCCCAGGCAGGACAACTGGGCGGGGGCCCGAAAAGCGCTTTGACAGGAAAAAAAGACGCCCCCGGGCGGGGGCGTCTCGTTGGTTGGCGGAGGGGGAGGGATTCGAACCCCCGGGGCCATGACGGCCCAGCGGTTTTCAAGACCGCCGCATTTGACCGCTCTGCCACCCCTCCAGGGGAGGTCAGCGGGCGAGGGAGCCGGAGGGCTGGGCCTTGCGGTCGCTGGCCATGCGCGGGCGCTTGCCGCGGTACCAGAGGACGGTGACCAGCGGGGCGATGAAGAGGGTGGAGAAGGTGCCCGCGATCATGCCCACGAAGAGGGCGAAGGCGAAGTCGTGCATGGCCGCGCCGCCGAAGAAGTAGAGCGCCGCGACGGGCAGGAGGGTGGAGGAGGTGGTGAGCACCGTGCGGCTGAGGGTCTGGTTGAGGCCCTTACGCATGGCGGTGGGGAAGTCGAGGTTGGGCTCGCGGGCCATGATCTCGCGGACACGGTCGAAGGCGACGATGGTGTCGTTGATGGAGTAGCCGACGATGGTCAGCAGCGCCGCGACGGTGGTGAGGGAGACCTGGTTGCCGCAGAGCGAGTAGACGCCCAGGGTGATGAGCGCGTCGTGCGCCAGGGCCACCACGCCGCCGAGGGCGAAGCCGAACTGGAAGCGGTAGCTGACGTAGGCGATGATCATGATGAGGGAGAGGACGATGGACCAGACGGCGTCGCGCTTGAGCTCCTCGCCGATCTGGGAGCCGACCTGGTCGCGGCTGACGATGGCGACGTCGTAGTCGGGCGTGGCCGCGTCGATGGCGCGGCGGATGGCTTCCTCGGAGGCGAGGACGTTGCCGTCCTTGTCGGTGACCTCGGTGACGGCGGTCTTGACGAGGGTCTGGACTTTGCCGTTCTCGGCGGTGGCGTTCTGGACGGTGGGGTCGGAGATGCCGTCGATGCCGTCGACGACGCCGCGCACGACGTCGGGGTCGAGGGCGACGACCGAGCCGTCGGATTTGAGCGTGGCCTCGTAGGTGATGGAGAGCCCGCCGGTGAAGTCCACCGCCATGACCGAGGCCGGGTTGCCGGAGGCGCGCACGAAGAAGACGGCCAGGGTGGCGACGATGATGGCGACGGCGGCCAGGGAGAGGGGCTTGCCCCACTTGAGGAAGTCGATGTCGACGGTCTCGGGCACCCACTGCACCATCTTGTAGGGCTTGGTGGTGTCGTCGGCGATGAGGTTGAAGATGAGGCGCGTGACGACGAGCGCGGTGAACATCGAGATGATGATGCCGCCGCAGAGCGTCACCGCGAAGCCGCGGATGGGGCCGGAGCCGAAGATGAAGAGGATGACGCCGGTGATGAGCGTGGTGAGGTTGGAGTCGAAGATCGCCAGGAAGGCGCGGTCGTAGCCCGCCGCGATGGCGGTCTTGACCGTCTTGCCCAGGCGGAACTCCTCGCGCATGCGCTCGAAGATGAGCACGTTCGCGTCCACCGCCATGCCCACCGAGAGCACCAGGCCGGCGATGCCCGGCAGCGTCAGCACGGGCAGCTGGTTGAGCGCCGTCGAGCCGGTGCCGTCGCTGATGAAGACGCTCATGATGCCGCTGGCGATGATCATGCCCGCGGGCCAGAGGATGACGTTCAGCGCCAACGCCACGTCCGCGATGACGCCGCAGAGCAGGTAATACGCCAGCATGAACAGGAAGACCGCCGCCACGCCCACGATCGAGGCCAGCGTGCCCTTGGAGATGGCCTCCTGGCCCAGGCTCGGCGAGACGGAGCGCGTCTCGATGATCTTGATCGGCGCCTTCAGCGCGCCAGCGTTCAGCACGCCCGAAAGCGCCGTCACCTCAGACCACGTGAAGGCCCCGCTGATTTGGCAATGGCCCCCCGTGATGGGCTCGCGCAGGTTCGGCGCCGAACGCACCACGTCGTCCAAGATGATCGCCATCTGGCGCCCCACATAGCGCGTGGACAGGTTCGCCAGCGCGTTCGCGCCCTCCTCGTTGAATTCCACGTTGATCACGTTCTGCCCGCTCATCGGGTCGCGGTCCGGGTTCGCCCGGATCACCGTCGAGCCGTTGATCGTGCTCGTCGCGCTGCGCGAGACATACATCGGCACGTACGCGATGCGCCCGCCCGCATCCCGGCCGATCTCCTCCATCACGCACTCATACAGCGCCCCGGGCGTCGCGAAACGCCCCAGGCGCGCCATGAAATCGGGCTGCTGCGACAGCTCCGCGAAATCGTCGCCCCGCACAAAGCACACCCGCCCATCGCACGAGCTCCGCTCGAACCCCTCGGGCGTGCGCCCGGAGTTCATCACCTGACGCGACACGTTCGCGTTGTCCTCATGCACCAGGCGAAACGCCAGGAACGCCGCCGACTTCACGCTCTGCTCGGCCTGGCGCGCCTGCGCCTCGTCCGCCCCCGGGATCTGGATCAGGATGCGGTGGTTGTCCGCCTTCGCGATGATCGGCTCGTTCGTCCCGATCGCGTCGATGCGCCGGCGCAGCACCTCAAGCGTCAGCTCGTCCGCGTCGTGCATGATTGCCGCAGTGGCCGTTCTTGCCTGCGCCTCCACCTCCGCGGCGACCTCCGGCGAGGCCGCCTCCGGCGTCGTCCGCCGCTCCGCGAACCCCGCGGCGCGCTTATCCGCGTAAAGCTTCTCCTCGTCGATCTGCACCGTGAAGCTCGTCCCACCCTGCAAATCCAGCCCCAGGCGCACCTTCTCCTTCATCGGGAAGGTCACATAGCACGAAAACCCCACCAACACCGCCAACACCGCCCACTTGATCAGGCTCGGCGTGTCCATGTCCTTGAAATTGAACATCACGATCTCCCTCCGCTCACTGCTTCGCCGGCGCGGCCTCATCCGCCGCCGCCATCACCGCGCCACGCGCCACCTCCACCGTCGCCCCCGGGCAGACCTCGATCACGAACGTCTGCTCCCGCGCCTCCACGATCGTCCCCAACAACCCCCCGGCGAACGACACCCGCCGCCCCGCGCGCAACTCGGAAATCATCTTCTGACGCTCCTTCTCCTTGCGCTGCTGCGGCCGGATCATCATGAAATAAAAGATGCCGAACAGCAAGACGATGAAAATCAACGTCCCCCCGAACCCGCCCTGCTGCGCCTGCTGCGGCGCCCCCCCCTCCACGGGCTGCACGGTGCTTGCGACGGACTCAGGCGCGGCGGCGCCCTGCGCGGAATCATTCATGGTCGGTTCCTTTGCCAAAAACAAAAACAAGTAAGCCACAAGTATACCCTTTTCCCGCCCAAAAGAAAAGCAAAAAAGCCACCCCGCCCCCAAACACCCCCAAAAAGCCCCCACCCCAAAAACCCTCCCCAAAGAAGCCCCCACCCCACGCAAAACCCAACCCCACACCAAAACGCCCCTTTGTTTGCCGCCGTCGAAAGCGACATCGTCGGCTACACCCAGATCGAATTGAAAGAGGGCCTCAATTTGGTTGCCTGTTCTTTTGAACCACTTCAGGCATCTGAGGGGGCAGACATCCAAGACTTCTTGAAGGGGGCGTTTGAGTACAATGACACGGTCTTGTTCTATGGCCCGTCTGGATACACGACCTATTATTATACGCCTGCGCTTTGGGGAAAAGACTGGGAGGAGCTGGGAATCGCTGGATGGGGTGATGCCAACGAACAAATCGTATCTCGTCAGATGGCGGCTGGGGACGCTTTTTGGCTTGAGGTGAAAACGGCAAAGACTATTACCATTGCTGGGAAAGTTCGCCTTATTGATCAAACCATTCAATGCCAACCTGGCCTTGGGCTGGTTGCCGCGGCGTTTCCCATTGACATTGACTTGAGCAAGGATGTTGAATTCTCTGGGTTCACGAAGAATGACCAGCTCATGGTTTATGCTGACGACGGAAACTATGAGACTTATTCGTATAGTACGAACTTATACGATTCGGAATGGAATGAGACAGGGAAGCCAGGGTGGGGCGATCTCAATGAACAGGCTGTTGAGATAAAGATTCCTCGAAACACTTCTTTCTGGGTTTCCGTTGCCAATCCGGCCACAATCACCATAAAGTCTCCCCTTTCCAAGTAACCATCAACCAACGAAATAAAGACAGGATTGAAACATGAAAAAGTTCTTGCTTGCAAGCCTTTTTGCGATGAGCGCTTCGCTTTTGACCGCCGCTAGCGTGAACTGGAAGATTGATGCGGGGTCTATCATGGATCCGCTTGATTCGTCGGAGCGTCTTTCAGGTGCACTTATTGTCTTGGTGCAGGGAAACAATGCCACAGCAGAGAGCGTCTATTCTGCTATTGTTGAAGCGGGAACGACATGGACTTACGATGATATCGCCGCCACGACTTCAACGTCGCTCCCGACAGGAGGCCGTGGAGATACATATGTCAGCGACGTCCTGACCGCAGGGGAAAGCTACGACTTTTTCGTCATTGTCTTTGACAAATCGACCGTGGAAGCTTCCTCTTATTTCTTGATTAGTTCCATTGCCGAAAGCATCTCGGCCGGGGAGGGCATTGAGACCCCAGGGACGGCAGGATGGGACTTGACCGGGATTATGAGCGGTGTTACGGAAGGTTGGCAACCGATTCCCGAGCCCACTTCGCTCGCGCTGCTGGCGCTGGGCGTGGCGGGGGTGGCGCTTCGCCGGAAGGTGAGAGCGTAAGGTCAGTGTGAGTACGAAGGGCGGCTCTCGCCGCCCTTCGTGTTTTTAGTATTGAAATAAAGGGAGAGACGCAGTGGAAACAGATTTGTTGGCAGAGAAAATGAGACAGGGCGCAGAGGTCTTGGAGAAGCTCGCGGCCATGGGTGTCACAAGTGTTAGCATTGAGTCTATTAAAGAACCGCCAAACGTATCAGACGCGGAACAGAAGGACAAAGACGGGCAAGAATCTATAGGGTCAACGATAACTGGCACGCGCATTACGTTTAGAATGCCTAGGCCGAAGAAGGAGAAAAAGGAGATATGGCAACGGATTTGTACCTTTCTGTTTGTTGGTTCGTTTGTAGGTTTTCTCTTTTTTATTGCTTATTATTTAATCCGCTTGTGAGGGTCTTCTACGAATCCCAAAACCTATATTTATTCATTTAGCAAACATTCACAACAGCATTAGAAACTAATGGAATTCGCGTTCTGGAGAAAAAAGAATGAACTCTCAACAGGGAAAACCAATTAAACGGACTTATTGTGCTGGACGAAAAGGTGAGGCAGATCGTCTAAGCTTGAGGGACATTCAGGAGGTGTTGTGGGCGGGGCGGGAGCTGGAACTGAATTCGCAGTGGCAACGGTCAATCTTGCTAGGAACGTTTCTGGCATTGGCGTATGCGGGCTATGGTATGCTGATGGTACAGGAGCGGGCGCGAGAGTTATTGTTAAACTCTCAGCTTATTCATTGGCAGGCATTGGGGATTGCACTCTTTGGGATGGTGTTTGCTTATCTTTGGATTTGCATGGCGAAGGGATCGAAAGCTTGGTATGAGATGTATGAGGACATGATTTCCCTCTATGGGGAATTGATTGTCGGAACAGAACAGGGAGAGGAGTCGCAACGGAGTCACATCGTCAAAACGTTTGCCGGTTTCAACCATTGGCAACATCCTGGTTTCAAGAAAAGCAACGAATCGCATGCACGGGATACTTACTGCTTGTCCACCGAACAGGGCAGGTTTTCGCCCTCTAGAATCAATATTGCAGTTGGGATTGTCTCTTTGGTTATCTGGGTGACGCTGGCACTGCTTCATATCTTGTGCATCGATACGGGGCTTCGACAGAGTATTGTCTGGTTGCTCCGGAGTGGCGTGGCGATTGGTATTGCGGCGGCCCTTTTAAGCTTTGTCTTGGGTGCAATCTTCTTGCTTCTTAGTAGAAGTATCAAGAGTTCTACCTTATAATCGCGCAGTACGTTCCTAATCTCTAGTAACGTGCGCGAATTCGCACGAAACCGCGGGGACTGGGCTAAATCGGTTGTTCATAAGAACGCCCCCGGCGGATGCCGGGGGCTCTTGCACGAATGAAGTATGGCACGAGCGGTTGTTGGCCGCCTACTTGTTGAAGACTTGGTTGTGTGAGCATGAGGATGAGGGCATCGCCTTCGACTTGGTAGACGAGCAAGAGGTCGCCACGTAGATGCAACTCTCGCCACATCTTCAGATTGTTACCCAACGCATGGTCGCGATAAGAGGGCAGGGAGGTTGACGACCGTTGACAAGCCACCGCACCGCGTCCGCCACCAAGCGGCCGTCAAGTCCATTGGCAAGCAACTTCTTCAGCGCCTTCGCGAAGCGCTTCGTCTCGACAATGCGCATCACGCAATCCCGTGGGCGCGGAGGAAGTCGTCCGCGGAAGCATAAGTCGTGGTTTCGCCGCGATCCACTTCGTGAAGGGCCTGAATGGCCTCTTCGGACAACCGGCGCACGACGTAATGGCCGTTCCCCAAATCCTCCAACGTCAAACCTTCAGATTCCAACTCCAAATCCCGCACAAGCGGAATCTGCGCAGACTTTCGCCAAGACTCCCCAGGCGCCCCAAAGCGGCGAACCTCACTCATGCCCGGGCGCGGCCCCTTGCCACGGCGGCGAAAATCTGCCGGCGGAGCTCTGCGTCGAAACGCGCCTGCGCCTCTTGGCCCCTACGCAATGCTTCCGCGCGGAAGGCCTTGATGACGGCCTCCCACTGCGCCTGCGCCACCGGATCGCTCGTAATGGGCTCTTGATTCGCTTTCATGTTTCTAGTATAACACATCCGCGCGCAAAGGATTGCGCCAGACTTCCTCAAAGCGAGGAAGCCCCCGACGAATGCCGGGGCTTTTCGCTTTATGAAGCTGCCGAGTCAAAGAAGCGAAAGGCCCCAACCGACGGTGGCGGAAATGATGGCAATGAGGATGCCAATCAACCACTGCCAGGCGGAGACTTTCTGTTTATGGATGGCATCCTCGATGGCTCCACGGGCGGTCTCAAGGTCATCCAAAAGCGCACGAATCGTTACAAAGTCACCTTCCAGCGCCAAAGCACGGTCAAAACGTTCTTCCTCGGAATTCATTTTGTGATTGCTGAGCTGTTGGCGAAGATGAAGAAGGGCTCGCTGTTGCTCCAAATAGTGGGGAAGATGTGCACTGACGACTTCGCGGAAACCACGGAACGCCCGATCGTAGCGAGAAACGGCATACAGCAAGGCGAACGCGTAAGCTTCATTCGCGTCCAGATAGGCTTTCTTCGTATGACGCAACGCGCTATTGATGTTTTCCAAGTCATCAGGCGAACGCACATAGGCGGCCAAATGATAGGCCACATTTCGGAATTCGTTGATGGCAGGCGTTGGGAACGCGTCCAATCCGATGGTCTCGGCCTCTTTGACGAACGTCCGCGCCCGATCCAACAACTGCAACGCCTCTTCGATGGCGGCTGCGACGGGAGAGTCAGAAAGTGCCGAAGTCATGGCGCAACACTTGGCGACGCAACGCGTCATAATCAGCGGCATCCAGATAACGCCCCAGCTGGAGATTGAGATTGCCGCGGGAGCGTGTCATGACGAAATTGCGGCCAATGGCTCTCCATTCCGCCTCTTCGTCGCCATACATCCGCGACATGGGGCGAAAGAGATAAAGCAATTTCAACAGCATCTCTTTCATGACTAATCTCCACTAATCTCCGTGAATGACATTGCCATTATAGCACATTCCCCTCCAGCGACTAAACCTTTTTCACAGTCGGGACAAGGAGCCCCCGGCATCCGCCGAGGGCTCCTCTTATGGCCAGAGTGTTAGCCTCACGCTACGCGCCGGCGCAACGGCGATGTCAAATGCAGTCAAAGGCATCCCCATAATGAGCCTTAAGATAGGCGATAAAGTCCTGGAGCTCCTGCGCCGTAAGCGCCAAAGGGGTGGTCCATGGACAAGTGAGCTCGTAGCTCCCATCCGCTCTTTGCGTCATCCCAAACACGAAACTTTTTTGCCCGACGAGGGCGCGAAACAAATCCTTCTGCTCCTCCTCTTCCACATCTAGGTTATGGAACCACAGTTCATACTTCTTGTTCATCTTGTCACCTCATCAGTTCATTGTTCATGAATCAATCGAAGGCATGCGTGCCGTCAGCCTTGACGTACGCGTCAGCGATGGCAGCAGCCAAATCAGGATACCCCCATCTCAAAGCCGCAGCCTGTGCGCGATCAATGGTGGCAAAAGTCCCTCGCTTCCCTTGATAGGGTTTCCCATCTTTCGTATGGAATCCAAACGTGTTGAGAAAGAGGGCCAATTGTTCCGCCGTCAGCCTGGCATTCGTCATGGAAAGCACCGCCGCCAACACACAAATGGCATCTATCGAGGACGAAACCCCCGAAAGGTTATTCAAGTAAGCTTGAATCTGGGGGCTCATCATATACCTCCTTAAGTGTAGAGAAGGGAGAGGCCTCAGCCCCTCCCGTTCCCTTATTCGTGGAATTACACTCTTCTCCGCAGAGCCACCCCCGCGACACCAAGGGCGAGCAACGCCAACGCCGTCGGCTCGGGGACAATCTTCTGCCAACCTCCAGACGTAGCAACCAAGGAGGCTCCGTCCGTCCAAACAATCTCGGAAGGTTCCGCCGCACCATTCTCATCAAAAGGAATTCCAGAGATAACAGAACTTACCGCAACATAGCCACGCGTTGCATCGAACAAGACGAGATAAAACTCGTAAGTGGTTCCGGCGTGGATCGCATCAGAGAAGATGGTAGAATCTCCAGCAGGGATAGTTCCAATGAGCGTCAAGTTTTTCACCATTGCACTATTACCTTCACCAATGGTAGGAGCACTCCACTCCATTCCACTGGAAATTTGCTGAAAGGTTTGCATGGCATCATCTTGCCCGCCAATGCAAAGATATGCAATGTATTGCGTGATGTCATCGTCGGCCGAAATAGGCGGCACGGATGCTGTCGGCACGCCTGAGCCCCACGTGATTGCTGCGGCAAAACAAAGCTGTGCACAAGCAACAGCGATGGTTGTAATCACAAAACGCTTCATCTTTAGTCCTTTCTATAGCACTTACTTTTGAGGGAGTTGGAACGTTACAGAAATCCCTTCGTTTTTCGTGGTAAGCCATACACTAGCTCCGACAGGGATTACTTCGGTCATCGGTTGAAACATAATACGATCCACCCAATTTCCTTTGTAGAATTGGTATGTCGTATAGATTTTACCATTGCGAATTTGCAATTGATCGCCATCCTCTAAGCCATCCCCCCAAACGATGTCATCGTTCGGATTGATTTCCGCAGGGATATTGGCAGCTAACATTTGGATACCCTGCTTGGTCGTATACGTGTACTCGTTCGTCGGGACGGCACCTTTAAGAGTAACCTCAACAGCATGTTCAGGGGTGTTCAACCAAAAAGCGGTCCCAGGCGAAACAGGGGTTGTCGCAGGCTTAAACTCTACACGGTCAACCCATTGTCCATTATAGAAAATATAAGTCGTATACGTTGATTTGGCGTCTTTGTTGTAAATCTGAATCTGATCATTATCAGAGAAGTCGCCAGAG
The DNA here is from genome assembly GCA_944391085.1 of uncultured Kiritimatiellota bacterium. GTDB lineage: Bacteria > Verrucomicrobiota > Kiritimatiellia > RFP12 > DVOR01 > Spyradenecus. The sequence goes on from CALXSE010000012.1 coordinate 53,762, forward strand.
ACAATCTCATTCAGTGGCAGAGCTTGACCATCAAGCCCATTAAATACCACCCCCATCATATTGAAGCCCGGATTCGTCGTGATGGTGGTGTAGCCGACGACGTCGGATTCGACGGCGGCAAACAAAGGGGCGTTTAAAAGTGGGGGTGGGGAAATGGGCTGGAGGCATTGGGAGAGTAAGGCGCAAAGGTGTTTTTTGCGGGGTTGCGCCTTGGGGGATGGCGGGGGATTGGCGGGGATGGCGCTCTGTTTGGATAGGTGGTTGACGGGAAATGGGTTAAGCGACAGTCTCAGATGGTGCGTGAATCGGGGAGAAAGTGTGGTTTTGCGCAAAAGTGGCGGGTTTGGGGCTTTTTCGGGGTCAAAAGTGGGGGTGAAGCGGCTTTATAAGAGGGGATGGGAGACGGGGATGATTTGGGTGGCAGGGGCTGCCGAAGGAGCCGCCCGTGGGGTGCACAGGGCGCCAAAGGTGGTGCGTCTGCGAAAAGGCATAAGTCACGGTCGCCGCCGAAGCGGTAGTAAGTGGTCGGGGGCCGTTGACTAGGCAGGCGGCGGCGGGGGACTTGGCGGGAGGAAGGTGGGCAAAGGGGGCGGTTCTCTCCGGGAAAACTTTTTTGTTGCGAAAGAAAGAAGACTTGTGGTAATCTTGTGTCGTTGGTGCTTCTGAAAAGAAGCGTGAAATGTCCAACAGAAATCGCCGGAAGGGTTGATTTTATCGGCTTGGAAGGCAACGGCTGGAGTAAACGGACATGACGACAAGGACTTTGCTCACTGGCGCGACAGTGCTGTCAAGCCTGCTACTTTTAAACGCCCCTTTGTTTGCCGCCGTCGAAAGCGACGTGGTGGGATATGCGAAAGTGCCGGTTGAAAACATTGGATATGATATTGTGGCGGTTCCATTCGCCACGTTGTCTGACGGGGTCGTGGACGGTGTCTTTCCCATTCAAGAAATCGAGGGGACGCTTTCGCAAAACAATCGCGAGACGTTCGCTGACAAGCTGATGACTTTGGATCCGGTAACGAAGCAGTACACGACGTACATTTACAAATCCGTCGGTTGGGTCAAGGAGGGAGAAACGGAAGCGACGAAGGATGTGGTTTCGCCTGGGATGGGGCTGTTCTTCAGCAAAGCCCGGCAGGCGGGCGAAATCGTCGTTTCTGGGAAGGTGGATGATGCTGAAACCGTTTCTATCCCATTGGAAGTCGGGTTCAATTTGGTAAGCAATCCTTATCCTGCGGCCATCAAGATTGCCGATCTTCAAGGCGAGTTGTCCGCCAACGATCGTTTGAGCTTCGCAGATAGCATTATGGTTCTTGACCCGGTCACAAAACGATACTCCACGTATTACTTGAAGAAGGCTGGATGGATCAAAGAGGGGGAGGCCGACCCTACGGAAGATGTTATAAATGCTTGCCAAGGTTTTTATTTCACAAAGGTGCGGACTGCCGGGACGGTGGAGTTCAAGCGCCCCTACTAATTGTTTAGAAAGGTAATGACAATGAAACGTATTCTTCTTCTTTCCGTTCTCGCCTTCGGGTTTTCGGCCTCCGCGCTGGCCGCATCCATCACATGGGGATCCTCCGCGGACACCTTTTATGGCTATGATGGCAAAGCCTTCTCCACGGGATCTGCGTTCCTTTATCTGGTCGATGCCTCGGTTCCGCACTCCTTTACGTATTCAGAAGAGACCGGTTGGCAAATCTCGGGGGCGACGTTTGTCGCCAGTGCCTCTGATTTGATGGCCTCGGGTTACTTCGAAGCCACAACAACGGTTGATTATGATACGCAATACAAGCCGAATAAAGGTGGAACAGAAAACACGAATTTCTATGTGGTGGTCATCACGTCCAAGACCGGTTCGGTTCTGACGGATATCACGGACGGATATTATCTCGTCTCAGATGCCTTCTACGTTGATAATTTTGGGACTCTTGGAGGCGAACCTATCGAAAACTCTCGCGGCGAAGGTTACTTCAATGCCGACGGCTCTTCCGGTTGGCAACCCGTCCCGGAGCCGACGGCGTTGGCGTTGCTTGCCCTTGGCGTGGCGGGGGTGGCCCTGCGCAGAAGAGTATGCTGATTTGCACATATTTAAGTGTGACAATCTTGTCAAGGGCGGCGCGATGGATGATGATAAGCAGAAGAGAGACAACGAACTAATCAATGACATTGCAGACGGCATCGTCAATGTAGGAGTTCTTGATGAGGAACACGTTCGGGATATTATAAGTCGAAGTATCGAGAAATATTGTCGTGATTCAAGCAATCCTTATAAGGCGCTTTATGAAATCAGCCCAGACGATATTCATGAAGCCCAAAAGAAGGGATTAGTACGTTTAATTTGCAAGAAGGCCGGACTGAACTATTTCGAATGATTTGTGCTTGTATGCAGAGCGGGACGACCACATGGCCGCCCCGCTTTTGTTTCTTGGTTCGCATCTTGCGCCATTCGCCTTGTCGTGAAGTATCTTCCTGTTCGTCCTTCTGTAAAGCAATGGCCGGTGTGGCACTTCGCCAACGCGTAAGGCAAGGCTAGCGGCTTAGCCCAAAAGTGAGACCCCCGGCGGATGCCAGGGGCCTCTTTGTGGGCTAGGCTCGCACTCACGCCACGCGCCGGCGAAGCGCCACCCCCGCCACGCCAAGCGCGAGCAGCGCCAGCGCCGTCGGCTCCGGGACGAGGCCAAGCGTACCTGTCGTCCAGGTCGCTCTATTTGGGCCCATCGCAGGGAAATTGACAGAGCCGTATTCTGTTCCACCGTCCGTGGAGGAGATTGAAGTGTAATCACTAAGAATGAATGTCCCATCACTTGCAAGGATAATCATGAAGACAGAGTCCGTCCCCATCGTCACCGTGAGATCATAGAGTGGGACATTGGTGAAAGTCGTTGCATCCGAAAGACTGGTGAAGCCCAACAGGTTGAAATTGTTCCCAGAATAATCAACCCCTTGCGTTGTCAAATACGAAGCGATAGACTCCGTCGTGGGGATTTCATCAGAGGTGACCTGAATCAAATAAGCCGTTCCAGAAACGGCCCCAGAAGAGGCAAAGCCTCCTGCGCCCCATGTCACGGTCGACGCAAGCGCGGTGCCACAGAAAAGCAGCGTAACAGAGCTCAGAATCGCAAGTTTCATTTGATTGCTCCTTCGATTACTTTGCCGCGGCATTGGGTTTGCAAACCCCGTTCCCGGCAGATTTCTTATACACGAAAATGGCTTGTCCAGGGTCAAGCTTCGTCACATCCAGTTGTCCTGCATTCAAATCCCACCATCCCTCCGTCGCGCCATCCTTGTACCATGTGACAGGAGACGAGTAAGAAGACGTTTCGCTGTCATAAATATAGGCCTCGTCCCCATCGGACATCCCCTCCCACGTCATGTCGTTCAAGGTCATTTCCGTAGGATAGACGCAGACGATTTGCGACCACGTATTAGCATTATCCCCACCGAAGAGCGTCGTTTCAGCAACGGAAACCCTGCCCTTCAAAACAACCGTTCCGGCGACAGCCTTATGGATGAAGACCGCATGTCCAGTAGGAATCTTTATGTCACTCAAAGCCCCTGCGTTGAAATCGTACCATCCCGCAGGGCTCGTAGCATCCGCATACCAATCCAACGGAGAGCCATATGCCGAATCCGCGGTATTGTAAACATACAATTGATCCCCCGTTGCGAAACCTGTGGAAAACACCTCATTCACCGTTTCGGAAGCGCCTTCTTCAAGCGCCACGAACGGGTTGCCGATTTGGTACCACTTGCCGGCCTGCATCTCGATTTGGGTGTAGCCGACGATGTCGCTTTCGACGGCGGCAAACAAAGGGGCGTTTAAAAGTGGGGGTGGGTGGGTTGGGACATGGCGGCGGGGGCCGCTGGCTGGGGGGGCGCAGAACGTCCGTCAAACGCAAGTCCGTATGGATGGAGTCCGCGGGCGGGGGGGGGGCGGTGTTGGGGCGGGGAAGGCGCGGGGTCGGTGGCGGGGGCGGGGGTGTGCTATAATGTGGGGATTATGAGCACGAGGCCTTCTGATGAGATGAACCGGCGGAACGCGGCGTTCGACAATCGGCTGCGGCCGACGCGGTTCGATGAGTTCCTGGGGCAGCGGAAGGTGCGCGACCGGCTGATGTTGGCGGTGGAGGCGGCGTTGGGGCGGGGGGAGCAGCTGGATCATGTGTTGCTTTCGGGGCCGCCCGGGTTGGGGAAGACGACGCTGGCGTATATCCTGGGGGAGGCGATGGGGGTGCAGGTGAAGGCGACGAGCGGGCCGGTGATCGACAAGCCCGCGGATTTGGCGGGGTTGTTGACGTCGCTGGAGCCGGGGGACATCGTGTTCATCGACGAGATCCATCGGATGCAGCGGACGGTGGAGGAGTATCTGTATTCGGCGATGGAGGATTTCGTGATCGACATCATGATCGATCAGGGGCCGAACGCGCGGAGCGTGCGGTTGGAGTTGCCGCGGTTCACGTTGGTGGGGGCGACGACGCGGAGCGGGTTGATCTCGGCGCCGTTGCGTTCGCGCTTCGGCCTGCAGAATCGGCTGGACTATTATTCGCATGAGGATTTGGCGCAGATCGTGGCGCGGAACGCGGATAAGCTGGGGGTGGAGATCGACGGGCGCGGGGCGCTGGAGATCGCGGCGCGGAGCCGGGGGACGCCGCGCATCGCGAACAATCTGCTGAGGCGGGTGCGGGATTACGCGCAGGTGCGGGCGGACAACAGGATCACGGGGGAGGTGGCGGACCGGGCGCTGGCGCTGCTGGAGATTGACCCGCAGGGGTTGGATGAGATGGACGTGCGGATTCTGGAGGCCATCGTGGCGAAGTTCGGCGGAGGGCCGGTGGGGGTGGCGACCATCGCGGTGGCGGTGGGGGAGGAGGCGGACACGGTGGAGGAGGTGTACGAGCCGTATCTGATCCAGGAGGGGTACATCGACCGGACGCCGAAGGGGCGGGTGGCGCTGCCGAAGGCTTACAGGCGCCTGGGGCTGGAACCGTTGGGGCGGCAGGATTCGCTTTTCTGACATGGTCAACTTCGTCCATCCACGCAAAGACCCCGTCCGCGTCAGGCGTTCCGCCGCGGCGCGAGGCGTCCGTTGGCGGAGCGCGGAGGAGCGGCGCGAGGCGAAGCGCAAGATCGCGGCCATCCGGCGGGAGAACGAGGCGCGGCGGCTGGAGGCGATCCGCGTGGACACCACGGTGTTGCGCTCGCCCAAGGCCATCGTGGGGATGCTGGCGGTGCTCGTGCTCGTGGGGCTGGCGCTCGTCACGGCGGCGGACCGCCCTGCGCCGGCGAAGGCCGACCAGACGCCGGCGATGCAGGCGCGCGCCCGGCGGAGCGTGACGACCGTGGCCGAGGCGTTGACCCTGTTCCGCGTGCACACCGGCGGGTGGCCGTCCCAGCGGCTGGGGCTTTTCGCCCTGGCGAAGGATTACCGTATCCCGGGGTGGAAGGGGCCGTACATCAATTGGGCCTACCTGGACCCGTGGGAGAACGCCTACGTCTATCGGATGCCGCGGACGCCCTTCGAGGCGCCGGAGGTCTTTTCCTGCGGCCCGGACGGCAAGCCTGACACCAACGACGACATCCGCGCCGCGCCCGAGGATTTCCAGTGCGCCGAGGGCACGTGGCGCCGTACCGAAACAGAATCCGAACCCGCCGCGGAGGCCGAACCGTGAACCGTCTGCGCACCCTGCTTGCCTCGCCCCTCGCGTGGGGCCTGATCGCCCTTGCCCTGCTGCTCGCGAACCTCGCGCCGTGGGTCTATCCCGGCGCGGCCACCGCGCTTTTGGCCGACGCGCTTGGCGTCTGGCCCGCCGGCGCGGATCCCTCGCACCCGCTGGCGCGGCTCGTGTTCGGGGCCGTTGGGGCGGCGTTGCCGGCGGGCGGCGGCGTGGCGGGGCTCAACGTCTGCTCGGCCATCGTGGGGGCGCTCTGCGCGGCCCTGCTCTGCGCCCTGGTGCGCGGGCTCTTCCGTCTGCTGGCCGACGAGCCGCGGACGGCGCCGCACACGCCGTGGGCCGAGGCGCTCGCCGTGGCGTCCGCGGCCATGGCGCTCCTGCTTTCGCCGCCCTTCCTGCGCGCGGCGACGCACTTCCAGTGGCAGCCGTTCGACCTGTTGCTGGCGCTGTCTGCGGGCGTGTTGATCCTCCGCGCCGCGACGGCCGGCGGGGGGGCGCGGCTGGCCGCGGCCGCTTTCGCCGTCGGGCTGACGGCGCCCGAGGCGCCGGAGCTGCTGCTGCTCGCGCCCGTCCTGCTGACGGCGCTCGGCGCGGCCCATTGGGCGGCGAGCGAGCGCGTGGACGCCCTGCGCTTCCCCGTCCGCCTGCTGCTGCCGGCGGCGCTCGGCGCGGCGTTGACGTTCCTGGCCGCGGGCGCGCTGGCCGTGGGCGGAGGCGCGCCGAGCCTGCTGGGCGCGGCCAAGGCGCATCTGCTGGGGTTGCTGCTGGCGGTGGGGGCCTTCTTCAACGGGCCGTGGATTCTATTCACCTTCTTTGGGCTGTTGCCCGGGGCGCTCGCGCCGTTCGTCATCCGCGCGGTGGGGGCGAACCTGCGCTCGCTGCCGGTGCTGGGCACGACGGCCACGCTCGGCGCGCTGGGGGTCTTGGCCTTTCTGCCGCTGGGCGTGGCGCCCGGGACGCTCTCCGAAGCGTGGGGCGAGGCCTATCCCGTGCTGGTCTCCGCCGCCGTGGCGCTTGGGGTCGGCGCGGCCGCCGGGGCCGCGTGGCTCCTGATCACGGTGCGGCAGCCGGCCGAGGGCGCGCAGGAGGGCGGCAGGCTCCGCCCCCTGGGGCGTGGGCTGGGCTGGGCGCTGTTGCCGGCGATGGGCGTGGCGGCGGCCGTCTTCGGCGGCTGGGGCGCCGTGCGGGCGCTGGCGGCCGACCGCGCGCTCTCGGGGCTCCCCAAGGCCTACGCCGACGCGGTGCTTGACCGCGCGGCGGGGACGTGGCTGCTGGGCGACGGCGCGACCGACCGCCTCCTGGCCCTGCGCCTGGCCGAGCGCGGGGAGGCGGACGGGATCACCCTGCTGGCGCGGGACGACACGGCGCGCGTGCTGGAGGCCTTCGACGCCTCGCCCTTCTTCGCGGGCTTGCCCGAGGCGCGGCGCGAGACCATGCGCCTGACGTTGCGCGACCTGGGGCTGGACGCCTTCCTGCGCGATTGGCTCGCGGGCGACCCGGCGGCGCTGGGGCGCTTCGCCACGTTGCTCCTGCCGGCGGGCGGGCCCGAGGGGTTCCGCCCCGTGCCGGAGGGGCTTTTGTATCGGTGTGTGGCGGACCGTAAGGTGCAGCATTCGGCGCTCCGCGTGCCGCAGGGCGTCTCCGAATGCCTGCCGCAGGCCGACGCGGAGGCGGGCGAGGCCGCGGCGCCGGCGCTCAGGGCCTTCTCGAGATACGTGCGCGGGCGGCTCGGCGCGGTGGCCAACAACACGGCCTTTTACCTGCTTGACGCGGGGCGGGAGGATGAGGCGCTGCCCCTCTTCCGGGCCGTCTATGCGTATGACCCGGACAACGTCTCGGCCCTGTTCAACATCGTCGAGCTGGTGCAGCGCGGCCACGCGCCGGAGCTGCGCGACTGGTGCCGCGCCGAGGTCGACGGCGTCATCAGCCGCCTCAACGGCGCGCGTTACCGCCTGGACGCCATCCTCGTGCGCTACGGCTACGTCCGCTCCCCCCAGCTGCTGGGCGCCTTCGTCTCGCGCCTGGCCGAGGCCGGGCTCAGCGCGCAGGCCCTCGCCGGCATGGCGCGCATGGGCGAGCTCTTCGGCGACGCGCAGGGGCCCGCCTTCCAGGGCGCCCTCGCGGCCCTGGCGGCGATGGACCCGGCCCGCCGCGCCGAGGCCCGCGAGCGTTACGCCGCGCTCGTGCGCGACACCGCCGACCCCGCCGTCAAGCAGGGCTACGCCCGCGAGCTTGTGCGCCTGGCCATCCTCGACAGGGATTTTGAGGCCGCCCACGCCTGGCTCGCCCAGGGCGAGGCCCTCGGCGACCCGGCCGACCTGGGCTACGAGCGCGCCCTGCTCCATGTCGCCGAGGGCGACCCCGGCGCCGCCCGCGCGGCCCTCCGCCGCTGCCTGGCCAAGACCCCCCGCGCCATCGACGCCAACGCGATGCTCGCCACCCTCCAGCTCCAGGCCGGCGAACTCGAGGAGCTCCGCGCCAAGACCCTCCCGCTGCTGGTTTCCGCCGCCGGGACGGAGGAGAACTACTTCGTGCAGGTCATCCGCGCCCAGCTGGCCGAACGCGAGGGCGACCTGGCCGCCGCCCGCTCCGGTTACCTCCGCGCCCTCGCCCTCCGGCCCGAGGTCGACGCCCTGCGCAACACCATCCTCGCCCTCGATATCCGCCTCGGCGACCGCGTCTCGGCCAACACCCACGCCCGCGACTTCCTGAAGCGCGACCGCGGAATGCCCCTGGCCAACTACGTCATGGGCGCACTCGCCCTCAACGAAGGCCGCCTCGACGACGCGCTGGCCTATCTCTCGCGCGCCACCACGCCCACCGCCCGGCCCCAGCTCCCCGAGGCCTTCAACGACCTCGCCGAAACCCACCGCCGCCGCGGCGAGTGGGAGGCCGCCCTCGCCGCCGCCCGGCGCGCCTGCGCGATCGACCCGGACCTTGCCGTGGCGCACGAGACCGCCGCCGCCGCCCTGCTGGGCCTGGGCCGCCACGCCGAGGCGCATCAGGCCCTCGACCAGGCCGTGGCCGTGGAGCGGCGCCTCCGCCCCGACCAGCCCGGCGACCCGCGCTTCGCCCTCACCCGCGCCCGGCTCCATGCCGCCGAGGGCCACGACGACCTGGCCCGGGCCGCCCTTGCCGAGGCCCGCCGCCAGTACGATGCCCTCGACCCAGGCGCGAAGGCCGAGTTCGACGCCCTCGACGCCCAGCTCCGCAGGTGACGCCATGCGCTACGCAAACCGAAACGCGCTGATCCTCGGCGCCGGGAAAAGCGGGGAGGCCGCGGCGAATTGGGTGACGGCGGCGGGGGGGCGCGCGGCGGTGGTGGATGAGGCGTGGCAGGGGGCGCGCCTGGCGGAGCTGGGGGCGCAGGGCATCCGTTGCCTGCGGGCGACGCGGGAGCGGCTCCCGGACGGGGCGTTCGACCTGGTGGTGACGTCCCCCTCCATCGCGGCGGGCCATCCGTGGCTGGAGACGGCGCGGGCGCGGGGGTTGCATGTGATCTCGGAGCTCGAGCTGGGGGCGGACGCCTGGCGGGGGGATCTGATCGCAGTGACGGGCTCGAAGGGGAAGAGCTCGGTGGTGAAGGCGGTGGCCTCCGCGTTGCGGCTGGCGGGGCGCGAGGCGTGCGAGGCGGGGAACTATGGCACGCCGCTGTGCGCGCGGGCCCTTGAGCGGGCGGACCGGGGCGCGGGCGCGACGGCGGTGGTGGAGGCGTCGTCGTTCCAGTTGGAGCAGACGCAGGGGTTCGCGCCGCGCCTGGCGGCGATCCTGAACATCCAGGCGGATCACCTTGACCGGCATGGGTCGTTGGAGGCCTACGCGGCGGCGAAGGGGCGCATCTTCGAGGGGCAGCGCGGGCCGGCGTGCCGGGCGTTCCTGCCGCCGGGGCTGTCGGCGGGGGCGGTGCCGGAGGGGGTGGCGGTGGAGCGTTTCGGGCCGGAGGCGGCGTGCGCGTGGCGGTATGTGGACGGCGCGGTGCTCCATGGGGGGGCGCGCATCCCGGTGACGGGCTATTTCGCGAACGCGGTGCTGGGGCCGGCGGCGGCGCTGGCGGCGGCGATGCTGGATGGGTGCGGGCTGACGGGGGAGGAGATCGCGGCGGGCTTCGCGGCGTTCGAGCCGTTGCCGCATCGGATGGAGCGGGTGGGGACGCGCGGCGGGGTGGCGTATGTGGACGATTCGAAGGGGACGTCGCTGGCGGCGACGCGGGCGGCGCTGCGGATCGTGGGGCGCGGGGCGCGGCTGATCGCGGGGGGACGGCTGAAGGAGCGCGACCTGGCCTTTTTGCTGCCGGATTTGGCGGCGTGCGCGGTGAAGGCGTATCTGATCGGCGAGGCGGAGGGGCCGCTTTACGAGGCGTGGCACGGCACGGTGCCGTGCGTGCGGTGCGGGGAGCTGGCCCGGGCGTTCCACGCGGCGGAGCGGGAGGCGAGGCCGGGGGAGACGGTGTTGCTTTCGCCGGGGTGCGCGTCGTTCGACCAGTTCCCGAACATGGCGGCGCGGGGGGAGCTGTTCCGTCGCCTTTTCGAGGGGCTCCCCCCGGCCCTCCGCTGAGCGCGCCCTCCCGGGGGGGGGTGAGGGCGTTTCAGCCTGTTCCCGAGCGCCCGGCCCGCAGGCGGGATGGGGCGCCTTCCTCTTGCCTGTCCCGCAGGGCAAACGCATCTAATTTTGCTGAAGATTCAAGAGGAATTCGAGGTAGGCGGGATCCAAGGCGGCACGCATGAT
>CALXSE010000013.1 GCA_944391085.1 uncultured Kiritimatiellota bacterium
CCCAAGGTCCGTCCATCTTTCCTCTTTCTTCGCTTCGGTCCTACAAGTGCGCAATTACATTGTGGACGATTCACCCGAACAACTCCTCCTATGGGAATGAACACGAACATCCAAATCGTGCTATCCTGTTCTTGCGGCAAATGCCTTATCCCGTTCTTTGACAACCAATCTATGTGTCAAACCAAATCTCCGCGAGGCCTCTCCCCCTCGCGAAGTCTCCAAAACCATCCATCCTGCCCAATCTTTCCCAAAAAACTGCGGCAAAATCTTGACATAACCCTATATCCTCCCATATAATTTCCAACATCCGTTTTGCCACAGTTCACATTCCTAGGCCAGCAAAACCGAGGCCCTCGCCGCGCTTATCCCACCAAAGCTTTGCCACAGTTCACATTCCTAAGTCAACAAGACTGGGAACAGTTGCAAGGATCTGTCATCCGATGCCTCCTTGCGGCGCACTTTAGCACATTTCGTGGCCTCTTTCGCGCGAAGCGGCGGAATTGAAGTATAATGGGGTGAACGAAAGGACATGCCATGGCTGAGAATGACGAGACGATTGCGCGGTGCGCGCCGTTGCTGGCGGCGATCCGAGGCGAGGTGGGCAAGGCGTTGGTGGGGCAGGAGCGGATGATGGACGCGCTGCTCATCGCGTTGATGACGGGGGGGCATATCCTGCTGGAGGGCGTGCCGGGGTTGGCGAAGACCACCGCCGTGCGGGCGCTCGCGGCGGCGTTGGGGCTTGAGACCAGGCGCATCTCCTTCACGCCGGATCTGTTGCCGGCGGACGTGGTGGGCAGCCTGGTCTACAACCAGAAGGACGGGACGTTCACGCCGCACAGGGGGCCCGTCTTCGCGAACCTGCTCATCGCCGACGAGATCAACCGCGCGCCGGCGAAGGTGCAGTCGGCCCTCCTCGAGGCGATGCAGGAGCGCCAGGTGACGATCGGCGACGAGAGTTACCCGTTGCCGCGCCCTTTCCTGGTGATGGCGACGCAGAACCCCATCGAGCAGGAGGGCACCTATCCCCTCCCTGAGGCGCAGACCGACCGTTTCATGCTCAAGTGCGTGGTGCGCCACCCCGGGCGCGAGGATGAGCGGCGCATCATGAACCGCCTCACCCAGCCCGCGGGCCTTGCGGCCAGGCCTGCCTGCTGCGTCACGCGCGAGGATATCGAGCTGCTCCTCCGCGCTTCCGAGAAGGTTTATTGCGACGCAAAAGTGGACGATTACATCCTCGACCTCGTCTTCGCGACACGCGACCCCGCGGCCTTCAAGGGGCTGGAGGCACTCAAGGGCGCCATTCAGCTGGGCGTCTCGCCGCGCGGCTCCATCTGCCTCAAGCAGGCCGCCCGCGCCAACGCCCTCCTGCGCGGCCGCGCCTATGCCACCCCGCAGGACGTGAAGGAGACGGCCCACGACGTCCTCCGCCACCGCATCCTGCTCACTTACGAGGCCGAGGCCGAGGAACTCACCCCGGACGCCGTCATCGACCGGCTCCTCGCCGAGATCCCCGTCCCATGAACGGTTGTGCCGCAAAGCGATGTCGCCTCAGGGAGGGCCCTGGCGCAGGGTCTAAGCGGCCCAGGCGCGCACGGCTTTCCCCTGCCTTGCCCTCGGCGCGGCCGCTTCCCTCCGCTTGCGGCGCCAGCCCAAACGGGCGGGCAACCTCTGCGACCATCGGCTCGCCGGAAAGATGCGGGAGGCGCCGCGCACGGCCTTTGGCGCGCCCGCCGCGTCTTTGCGGCAAAACGGAAGGGCGGATATGGAGATCGACACCGAAGAATTGATGCAAGAAGTGGGGCGGATCCGCATCCTCACCAGGCGGCTGCTCGACGAGCGGCTGAGCGGCGACTACCACTCCATCTTCAAGGGCCGGGGCATCGAGTTCGACGAGGCCCGCCCCTACCAGCCCGGCGACGACGTCCGCGCCATCGATTGGAACGTCACCGCCCGCATGGGCGAGCCCTACGTCAAACGCTTCAGCGAGGAGCGCGAGCTCACCGTCCTCTTCCTCGTCGACGTCTCCGGCAGCCAAAGCTTCGGCACCGCCGCCCGCTCCAAGGCCGCCCGCGCCGCCGAGCTCACCGCCCTCCTGGCCCTGGCCGCCCTCTCCAACCAGGACAAAGTCGGCCTCGTCCTCTTCTCCGACCGCGTGATGAAAAGCCTCCCCCCGCGCAAAGGCCGCACCGCCGTCCAGCGCCTCGTCCGCGAGGTCCTCGCCGCCGAGGAGACGCACGAAGGCACCGACATCCGCGCCGCCCTCCGCTTCGTCTCCGCCACCCAGCGCCGCCGCGCCGTCGTCTTCCTCGTCTCGGACTTCCAGGACGAGGGCTACGCCCGCGAGCTTGCCGCCTTCGCCCGCCGCCACGACGTCATCGCCTGCCGCGTCTCAGACCCCGCCGAGGCGGCGCTCCCCAACGTCGGCCTCGTCGAGCTCTGGGATCCCGAGACCCACCGCGTCCACCTCGTGGACACCGCCAGCGCCGCCGTGCGCCGCGCCTACGCCCAAGACGCCGCCGCCCGCCGCGCCGAACAGGAGCGCGCCTTCCTCCGCGCCGGCGTCGACCTCCTTGACCTTTCCACCGACAAGCCTTACATCGACGCCGTGCGCGGCCTCTTCCGCCGCCGCGCCGCGCGCCGCCGTTGAAAGGACCCCACCATGGATTCCATCCGCGACATCTTCAAGATCGGCGTCGGCCCCTCCAGCTCCCACACCATGGGCCCGCGCCGCGCCGCCGAGACCTTCCTTGGGCGCTTCCCCCGGGCCGCCCGCTTCCGCGTCTCGCTCTACGGTTCCCTCGCCGCCACCGGCCACGGCCACCTTACCGACAAGGCCATCCTCGACGTCCTCGGCCGCGACCGCGCCGAGATCGACTGGCAGCCCGCCGTATTCCTCCCCTTCCACCCCAACGGGATGCGCTTCCACGCCCTTGGCCCGGACGGCGCGGAAATCGGCCGCTGGGAAGTCTACAGCATCGGCGGCGGCTTCCTCTCCGAAGGCCCCGGCAAGACGCAGACCACCGCCGTCCCCTACCCCCACACCACCATGGGCGCCATCCTCGGCTGGTATGCCCAGACCGGTAAAATCCTCTGGGAATACGTCCTCGAATACGAGGGCCAGCCCGTCTTCGACCACCTCCGCGAGGTCTGGCGCGTCATGCGCGAGGCCGTCGAGCGCGGCCTCGAGGCCGAGGGCGTCCTCCCCGGCGGGCTGGGCCTCCAACGCAAGGCCAGCGCCTACCACCGCCGCGCCATGGGGATGCGCGAGGGCATCCGCGGCCGAGGCCTGCTCTACGCCTACGCCCTGGCCGTGGCCGAGGAGAACGCCGCCGGCACCGGCCTCATCGTCACCGCGCCCACCTGCGGCAGCGCGGGCGTCCTCCCCGCCTGCCTCTATTACCTCTTCAAGCACCACGACCTGCCCGAGAAACGCATCATCCGCGCCCTGGCCACCGCCGGCCTCATCGGCGCCATCGTCAAGGAAAACGCCTCCATCTCCGGCGCCGAGGTCGGCTGCCAGGGCGAAATCGGCGTGGCCTGCGCCATGGCCGCGGGCGCCGTCAACCAAATCTTCGGCGGTTCCCCCCACCAAATCGAATACGCCGCCGAGATGGGCCTCGAGCACCACCTTGGCCTCACCTGCGACCCCATCAACGGCCTCGTCCAAATCCCCTGCATCGAGCGCAACGCCTTCGCCGCCGCCCGCGCCATGGACGCGAACATGTACGCCGCCCTCTCCGACGGCCAGCACAGCATCTCCTTCGACAAGGTCGTCCGCGCCATGCTCCAGACCGGCCACGACCTCCCCAGCCTCTACAAGGAAACCTCCGAGGGCGGCCTCGCCAAAGCCTGAGGCCCGCCCCCTCGCCGCAACAAAAAAGCCGTGGCATACGCCACGGCTTGGAAATTGGTAGCGGGAGTAGGATTTGAACCTACGACCTTCAGGTTATGAGCCTGACGAGCTACCTGGCTGCTCAATCCCGCATTCAGGATGGCGCGCCTTGGAGGATTTGAACCTCCAACCTTCTGATCCGTAGTCAGATGCTCTATCCAATTGAGCTAAAGGCGCTGAAAACGTGCAATAAGGTAGCAAACAGCCGGGAAAGACGCAAGCGCTTTTTTGCAACTTTTTTACAACGGCAATCTAACTGATTGCAATCTCAAAGGATGACCCCCGAAAAAATCTTTTGGGAAGGTGCTCCCCACGCCCGCGAAAAGGATTTTCGCGCCCACAATCGGCAAGCCGCGCCGCCCTCCGCCAGGGCCCCGACGGCCAAGCGCCCGGTGGCCAAGCGCCCGGTGGTCGGGGCCGAACCACCGCCCGGGGCGGCACGTGCAAACATCGAAGGGATGTGCTAAACTGCAAGCAATCTTCAACAAGGATAAAGGAGTCTCTTTATGGCTTGGTTCACGAAGGCGCAGGAAGCGCCGCTGCGCGTCCCCACCGAGGCGCTCTGGAACGTCTGCAAAAAGTGCGGCGCGTACACGCCCAAGGACGAATACGCGGCGAACCTCAAGGTGTGCCCGGCATGCGGGGCGCACGGCCGGCTCTCGGCGCGCGAGCGCATCGCGCTGCTGGCGGACAAGGGCTCCTTCACGGAAATCGCCGCAGACGTCATCGCGCACGACCCGCTTGCCTTCCACGACGCCAAGGACGCCTACGCCCAGAAGGTGGCCGCCACCCGCGAGAAGACGGGCATCGGCGAATCGATCGTCGTGGGGACGGCCACCCTGGACAAGATCCCCGTGGTGCTGGGCGCGATGGATTTCCGCTTCATGGGCGGCTCGCTGGGCTCCGGGACGGGCGAGCGCATCCTCCAGGCCGCCGAGACCGCGCGCAAGCTCAAGCGCCCGCTCATCCTCTGCACCGCCTCGGGCGGCGCGCGGATGCAGGAAGGCATCGTCTCGCTCATGCAGATGGCCAAGACTTGCGCGGCCATCCAGCGCCTGCGCGACGAAGGCCTCCTCTACATCTCCGTCATGACCGACCCCACCACGGGCGGCGTCTCGGCCTCCTTCGCGATGGTGGGCGACCTCAACGTCGCCGAGCCCAAGACGCTCATCGGCTTCGCCGGGCGCCGCGTCATCGAGACGACCATCAAGCAAAAGCTGCCGCCGGAGTTCCAGACCTCGGAATATCTCCTGGAACACGGCTTCCTCGACAAAATCGTCGCGCGCAAGGATCTCAAGGCCTTCCTCGCCAAGACGATCCGGTTCCTGACGGCCGCGAAGTAAAGGAGGCGCAGACATGGCCATCACCAAGAAACCCACCGCCAAAAAGCCCGCCGCCAAGGCCGCCCCGAAGGCGCCCGCGGCCAAGCCCGCCCCCAAGAAGGCCCCCGCCCCCACCACCTGGGACACCGTCCAAATCGCCCGCCACCCCGACCGCCCCCTGCTCATCGACTACCTCGCCGCCTGGGACCCGCAGGCCACCGAGCTGCACGGCGACCGCCTGGTGGCCGACGACCCGGCCATGTTCGCCGGGCTGGTGACCATCGGCGGCGAGCGCGTCGTCCTCGTGGGCCACCGCAAAGGCCGCACCACCGAGGAAAAAATCGCCTACCGCTTCGGCATGGCCAACCCCGACGGCTACCGCAAGGCCATGCGCATCATGCGCCTGGCCGAGAAGTTCCACCTGCCCATCGTCACGCTCGTGGACACCTCGGGCGCCTTCCCCGGCCTCGACGCCGAGGCCCGCGGCCAGGCCGAGGCCATCGCCAAGAACCTCGCCGACATGTCCGTCCTCAAGGCCCCCATCGTCGTCGTCGTCACCGGCGAGGGCGGCTCCGGCGGCGCGCTGGGCATCGCCGTGGGCGACCGCATCCTGATGCTGGAGCACGCCATCTACTCCGTCATCAGCCCCGAAGGCTGCGCCTCCATCCTCTGGCGCGACGGCAAGTTCGCCCCGCAGGCCGCCGAGGCCCTCAAGCTCACCTCCGGCTGGCTCAAAAAGCTCGGCATCATCGACGACGTCATCCCAGAGCCCAAAGGCGGCGCCCACAAAGACCCCGCCAAGGCCATCGAGACCGTCAAGCAGGCCATCCTCAAGGCCATCCGCGAGCTCAGGCAGGTGCCCGTCGAGCGACTCGTCGAGCAACGCTACGCGAAGTTCGCCGCCATGGGCCGCTTCGCCAAGTAAACGGCCATGTCCCACGCGCTGATCCTCACCGACGGCAAGCCGGGGCATGAGAACCAATCCAAGGCCCTCGCCGAGGGCCTTGGATGTTCTTTCGACCTGCTCCCCTGCGCCTACCCCACCAAGGGCCGCAAAGCCCTTTCCTACCTCTGCGACCGCGTGGGGGCGCGCCCCGACCTCGCCGGCGTCCTCCCCGGCGCCCGACGGGCCGCCGCCGCCCGCCGCCCGGACGTGCTCATCGGCGCGGGCTCCAACACCTTCTACTCGCTGAAGCTGCTGCGCCGCGCCCTCGGCGTGCCCTGCGCGGCCATCCTCACCCCCGGCGGCTACCGCCTGGGCGGCTTCGACGCCATCCTCGCGCCGGCCTTCGACAACCCGCCGGCGCGCCCCAACGTCTTCCCCATCCCCACCAACCTCACCCCCGCCAGGCCGGGCTTCTACGCCGCGCAGACCGCCGCCTTCCACGAGCGCCACGTCATGCGGAAGGATCGCGCCGTGGGCGTCATCGTCGGCGGCAGGAACCCCGTCGCCGACGTGTCACCGGATTGGCTCGGCACCCAGCTCGAGGCCGTCTTCGCCGCCACCGAGGGGTACGAGCGCTGGGTCACCACCTCGCGCCGCACCTCGCCGGAGGCCGAGGCCGTCGTGGACGCCTTCCCCTTCGACTACAAGCTCCTCTTCTCGCGCGACCGCTTCAACCCCATCCCCGCCTTCGTCACCGAGTGCGAGCGGCTCTTCGTCACCGCAGACTCCACCGGGATGCTCAGCGAGGCCGTCGCCGTCGGCCACGCCGCCGTCGAGGTGCTCGACAACCTCACCGTCGCCACCGGCAAGTTCGCCCGCTTCGTCGACAACCTCTGCGCCGAGGGGTACGCCCACCGCTTCGACGGCGCCCTCGGCGAGGCCCGCCGCAAGGTCAGCCTCGGCCCCACCCTCGAGGCCCTCCGCGCCCGGCTCGGGCTCTGAGATTTCTTCGCGCAAACGCAGAAAACTATTGAAAGCGCGCCCCCCGGTGCGCTATAATAAAGGCCGTCAGGAGCGGTGATGCAGGATTTGTTGCGGCGGATGATGGTTGCCTTTTTGGTGATCGGGGCGCTGGTGAGCGTCTCGGTGGCCGTGAAGCACGCCGTGCCGTCATACGCCATCCTCCAGGAACGCCGCGCCCGCTGCGCCGAGCTGCGCGAGGAATTGGCGCAGGTGCGCCAACAGACCGCGGACACCAAGCGTGACATCGAGCGCTTTGGGCGTTCCCCCTATTTCGTGGAGCAGCTGGCGCGCGCGCGCCACCGTGTGGCCGACAACGAGGTCCTGCTCCTCTTCGAGGATTGAGGGCGGTCGCCCCATGCTTCCCGACTCCTTGGTGCTTCTGGCCGGCCGCGGGGATTACCCCGCCTGCGCCTTGGCCGGCGCCCGCGCCGCGGGCGTCAGGCGGATCCTTGTGGTCGGCGTGCGCGGCATGGTCGAGCGGCGCGTCCTGCGCGCGGCAGACGAGGCCGTCGTCTTCGGCGCGGGCGAGCTGGGCCGGGCGCTGGATTGGCTGGCGCGCTGTGGCGTCCGCCAAATGATGCTGGTGGGGCAGATCACGCCGCTGGCGCTCTTCCGCACGCGTTTCGACGCGCTCACGCGCCGTATCCTCGCCGAGCTTCCGGTGAAGAACGCGCACACCATCTTCGGGCGGCTGATCCAAGAAGTCGAGGCCCGGGGCGTGCGCGTGTTGCCCTCCTCGTGCTTCATGGGCGCGCACATCCCCGGCGAGGGCGTGCTCACGGCGCGCGCGCCGGACGCCCGCGAGGCGCAGGACATCGCCTTTGGCCACGAGGCCGCGATGGGGGTGTGCGGGCTGGACATCGGGCAGACGATTTTGGTGAAGGAAGGGATGGTGCTGGCCGTGGAGGCCTTCGAGGGCACAAACGCCACCGTGCGCCGCGGCGCCAAGCTCGGCGGCAAGGGCGCCGTCATGGTCAAGGTGGCCAAGGCCGGGCACGACATGCGCTTCGACATCCCCGTCTTCGGCGAGCACACCGTGCGCCTCTGCCGCAAATGCGGCGTCTCGGCCGTCGCCTTCCAGGCCAACCGGCTGGTGATGATCGACCGCCCGCGCGTCGTGGCCCTCGCCGACCGCTACGGCATCGCGCTCGTCGGCCTGCGGACCGACCTCCCCCCCGCGCCGCTCTTGCCATGATTTTGCGCTTGCGCCGACGCGACGGTTTTGGTATCGTTGAGGCCGTCATGGAACGCAAAGACTTCGCGCTTGGCCTTCGACTTACCCTCCTGCCGCTGTTGGGCGGCGGGGCGCGGAAGGCTTGGCGCGCGGAATGAGGCGCGCATGACGTGACGAAACGGGGCCTCCGCGGGTTGGTATGACGGCGGGGGCCTTCCTTTTGCAACGGGCCCGCCGTCCCCACAGGGGCCGATGAACAGGGAGCGAAACATGGACACACGCAAAATCTCGATCTTCGACACCACGCTGCGCGACGGCGAGCAAAGCCCCGGCTGTAGCATGAAGCTGCACGACAAGCTCCTCGTGGCCGGGAACCTTGAGGCGCTGAAGGTGGACGTGATCGAGGCCGGCTTCGCCATCGCCTCGCCCGGCGACTTCGAGAGCGTGCAGGCCATCGCCGCGCACGTGAAGGACTGCACCGTCGCCTCGCTGGCGCGTTGCCTGAAGGGCGACATCGACCAGGCCTGGGCCGCGGTGAAGGCCGCCGCCCGCCCCCGCATCCACGTCTTCCTGGCCACCAGCCCCGTGCACATGCAGTACAAACTGCGCATGACGCCCGAGCAGGTGCTCCAGCAGGCCACCGCCATGGTCGCCTACGCCCGCAACCTCTGCCCCGAGGTGCAGTTCTCCCTCGAGGACTACACGCGCACCGAGGAGGCGTTCTCCTGGCAGGTCATCGAAAGCGTCATCAAGGCCGGCGCCGCCGTCGTCAACCTCCCCGACACCGTCGGCTACGCCATCCCCGAGGAGTTCGGCGCGCGCATCGCCCGCGTCCTTGAGCACGTGCCCAACGCCGGGCAGGCCACCCTCGCGGTGCACTGCCACAACGACCTGGGCCTGGCCGTGGCCAACACCCTCGCCGCCCTCCGTGCCGGCGCAGGCCAGGCCGAATGCACCATCAACGGCATCGGCGAGCGCGCCGGCAACGCCGCGCTCGAGGAAATCGTCATGGCCCTCAAGACCCGCAAGGACTTCTTCAAAGACCTCAGCTGCCGCATCGACACCACCAAGATCATGGGCACCAGCCGCTGCGTCTGCTCCGTCACCGGCAGCCGCGTCCAGGCCAACAAGGCCATCGTCGGCCAAAACGCCTTCGCCCACGAATCCGGCATCCACCAGCACGGGATGCTCGCCAACCGCGAGACCTACGAGATCATGACCCCCGAATCCATCGGCCTGACGCAAAGCCAGATGGTCCTGGGCAAACACTCCGGCAAGCACGCGCTCAAAGACCGCCTCACCCAGCTAGGCATCACTCTCAACGACGACCAGCTCCAGGAGCTCTTCGGCCGCTTCAAGGATCTCGCCGACGCCAAGAAAGTCGTCACCGACGCCGACGTCGAGGCCCTCGCCCGCGGCCTGGAGATGCGCAACGACGGGCAGCAGAAACTCGTCTTCGACCGCTTCCTCGCCGCCACCGGCAACACCAACGCCAACGTCTCCACCGTCCGCCTCAAGGTCGACGGCCAGCCCATCGAGGCCGTCGCCATGGGCAGCGGCCCCATCGAGGCCTCCTTCAACGCCATCAACCAGATGCTCAACCTCCACGTCACCGTCGAGAACTTCGCCGTCTCCGCCGTCACCGCCAACGTCGACGCGCAGGGCGAATGCGAGCTCCGCGTCCGCCACAACCAAAAGGTCTACCTCGGCCGCGGCGTCGCGCAGGACATCATCGAGGCCGCCATCCGCGCCTATGTCCACGCCCTCAACGGGCTCCTCGAGGACGAACAGCGCATGACCGCCAATGCCGCCGCCCTCGCGGCCTCCGGCGTCGGCGGCCTTGCCTAAGCGAAGGGAGCCGCCCCGTGGACATCGCCACCCTGGACGTCCGTGCCCTCCGCCTTGGCCAGAGCCTCACGCTCGAGGGCCTCGTGCACACCGGGCGCGACCGCCTCCACAAGCACCTCCACGACGGCGGCGCCCTCCCCCCCGGCGTCGACCTCCGCACCTCCGCCCTCTACCACTGCGGCCCTGTCATGGTCGCGGACGGACGGGGCGCCTGGCGCATGGTCGCCGGGGGCCCCACCACCTCCTCGCGTGAGGAGCCCTACGAGGCGGACGTCATCGCCCGCTTCGGCCTGCGCGCCATCATCGGCAAAGGCGGCATGGGCCCCAAGACCGTCGCCGCCTGCAAGGAGCACGGCTGCGTCTACCTCCAGGCCGTCGGCGGCGCGGGCGCCCTCATTGCCGCCTGCGTCGAGCGCGTCGAAGGCGTCGACTTCCTTGAGGACTTCGGCCCCGCCGAGGCCATGTGGCACCTCCGCGTCCGCGGGTTTCCCGTCACCGTCGCCATCGACGCCCACGGGAACAGCCTCTACGACCAGGTCGCCGCCCGTTCCGCCGAACGGCTCCGCGCCCTCCTTGCCTGACGGGTGGGAAGCGAAGGCCCCCGGGAACCGGAGGCCTTCTTTGTTGCGCCGGCGGCCCTTCATTGCGTCAGTGGGGCGAACTCCGCAGGGATAAGCGCGGCGAGGGGCTTGGGCGCGAGGGAAACATTGAGGCCTATCTGCCCGGCGCTGACGTAGAGCTCCGGCAACGCCTCGGCCGAGGCGTCGATGAAGGTGGGGAAACGCCGCTTCATGCCGAGGGGCGAGCAGCCGCCATGGCGATAGCCGGTGAGCGGGAAGAGCCTGGCCAGGGGAAGCATGGAAAGCGCCTTGACGCCGGCGGCCTTGGCAGCCTTTTTGAGGTCAAGCCGCCCGTCTGCGGGGATGACGAAGACGAAGGCCTCATGGCGTTCGGTCTCGGTGACGAGGGTCTTGAAGACGATGCGCGGGGGAATGCCAAGCTGCGCGGCGATCTCGGAAGCCTCGGCCTGACCGCCGCGTCCATCGAAGGCATGCGGCACATAAGGGAGGCCGGCGGCCTCAAGGATGCGCTCGACGTTGGTCTTCTTTGCGGCTTTCACGGCTTTTGCGCCCGCAGGGCGCGCTCGGCGCAGAAACGGATGAAGGCGGCGCAGGGGCGTTTGGCGTAGTATTCCGGCGTGCGCGGCTCGGGGCGGTCCCCGGGGCGCTTCTCGATGCCGACGTCCGCCAGGAGCTCCTTGCAGACGTGGGTGCCGAAGCGGGCGTCAAAGTCGGCGACGGCGGCCTGCACGGCCTCGTACAGGGCGGCCTTCTCGCCGTCCCCCATCGGGCGACCCGGGGCGATGCGGCTGCCGATCGCGGCGGCCATGGCCAAGACGGCGCCGCAAGTCTCGCGGAGCCCCCCTACCCCGGCGCCAAGGCCGGCGGCCAAACGCAGGGCCTCGGGCCCCGTCAGCCCAAGGGCGGGGGCGCAGGCGGCAAGGACGGACTGGGCGCAGTTGCACCCGGAGCAAAAGGCACGCACGGCGGCCTCGCCGTGCGTGCCTTTCCCGTTTTGCCCTTCGGCGCTCATGCCTCGAAGCCTTCGGGACGGCGCTTTTGGATGACCTTGGCGGCGTCCTCGGCGGGGGAGATGGCGCAGGGGCCGCCGACGCAGCCGCCGGGGCAGACCATGACCTCGATGAGCTCGGCGGGGGCCTTCTTGGTCTTGGCGAAGACGCGCAGAAGGGCGACGTTCTTCTTGTTGAGGCCGTTGATCTTGAAGACGGTCGGCCTGGGCGTGCCCTCGGGCAGGTAGTGGGCGACGGCATTGGCGACGCCGCCGCTGATGGCGAACTCGGCGCCGTAGTGCGTGCCGGAGACCTCGGGCTCGATGGGCTCAAGCTCGTCGAGCTGGATGTTGTCGGCCATGAGCCAGGCGCCGATTTCCTCGGCGGTGATGACGTAATCCGGGCCGCCGTGCTTGTGGGCCTCGGTGCGCTTGGCCATGCAGGGGCCGATGAAGACGGTGACGCACCCGGGGTGGTCTTTCTTGGCGCGCATCTCGGCGAAGCCCATCGGCGTGGGCGTGTCGGAAACGTAGGGCTTCATCTCGGGCAGATGGCGCTCCACGCACTCGATCCACGCCGGGCAGCAGCTGGTGGTCATGAAAGGCGCGCCGTGGGCCTTGCGCTCGGCCCACTCGGCGGCCTCATGCTCGGCCGTGTCGTCGCCGCCGCGGGCGACTTCGTAGACGTGGGCAAAGCCCATCTTCTTGAGCGCGGCGTAAAGCTTGCCGGGCTCGGTGGGGAAAAAGCCGTTGATGGCCGGCGCGACGAGGGCGACGACCTCCCTGCCCTTGGCGATGGCGCGCACCACGTGCGCCACCTGGTTGCTCTGCATGATGGCCGCGAAGGGGCAGGCCTTGATGCACTTGCCGCAGCGGATGCACTTCTCGTGGTCGACGGTGACGCGCCCATCCTCGGTCTTGCCGATCGCCCCCACCGGACAGGCGTCGGCGCAGGCCAGCGGCACCTGGATGATGGCGTGATACCGGCACACCTCCGCGCACTTGCCGCAATTTACGCACAGGTCATGCGCGATCATCGCGCGGCCGTTGCGCACCTGGATGGCATGGCGCGGGCAGATGTTCGTGCACGGGCGCGCCAGGCACCCGCGGCACATGTTCGTCACCATGATCTGCGACTCCATGCACGCCGAGCACGCATCCGGGAAAATGGTGAGGAAGGGGTCGGAGGCCGGCGGGTTCGTCTCGATGTCCTCCGCGTAGCTTTTCAACGTCTTGAGCTCGTCGACCTCATCCTCCACCCGGAAGCCAAGCGCCGACATGCACCGATACCGGAGCGCCGCGCGATCCTTGTAAATGCAGCACCGCGAGAACGGCTGGCCCTTCGGGCGGATCTTGATCGGGATCCGGTCGATATCCTCGTACTTGTTCTCCTTGACCGCCTTGATGACATACGCCAACACCTCGCGGCGCAGACGATCGGCCTCGCTGATCATCGGGATGGCCATCTCAAATCCTCCTTACTCGCCCAACGCCGCGCGGATGGCCGTGAGCACCTTGCCCTCGTCCGCCTCCGCAATCAGCTCCCCATTCACCCGAACGAACGGCGCGCGCCCCAGCCGGTCACCCTGCTGGCACGCCCCGCTGCACCGCATCCCCTTGACGGCGACGCGCCCCTTCCATTCCTCCGGCAGACGGTCGGCCAAGCCCGCAAGCTGTGCTCCGCCCATCACATAGCACGTTGTGCCCATACAGATTTCCACGGTGATGTGGTCGGCCATGTTGCTCTCTCCGCAAACGCTGTTCCTGATACGGCGAAAAACTTCCCTTAGTATACCCAATCCACCCCGAAACCGCAAACCACCCCGCCGCGGCGCCTGCGCGAGCAGGCCCTCTTCTCCGCGCCGGGTGGCGCCGCACCCACCACCGCACCGACTGGCCCCAACGGTGGAAGGCCGCCGGCGACGCCGTCGCCAACCGCGCGCCCCTCCGCCGCGCCGTCGGGCTCCTCCTGACGGCGGCGGCTCCGCGCCATCTGCGGCAGGTGGCGCGCACGCGCCACGCCACGGCGCAGCGCCTGGGGGCCACGCCCACGGGCTTCTGGTCCGGCGCGGCGCAGGCGGTGCGCCTGCAGGCCCACGCCGTGTCCGCCACATCCGCTACATGACGTGCAAGGCAAAGTACGGGGAAGCATGGCCGCCTCCAGGCGTAACCAAACTGCCTTTCACCCTCATCGCTCCGGGAAGATACGCAGCCACAGCGCGTCCACCCAAGCAAGCAGCGGCGACCACAGCCCACACGTCCCCCAGACCGCCAGGCGGCGTGGCAGGTCTACCGCCACACAAACGCAGAAGACAATCGTCGCGACCACAAAATAGACTACCGGCAGCGGCCACCCCTGAATATCCGTCCAACGTTCCTCCAACCGCGTCATCAGGTCAAAACCCAGCCGATTGCTGTGGAGCAGATAGACCGTGAACATCGACGGACCTAAAAACAACGCCGCACGCCCCACCCTCCCCGGCCACGATACGCGCGTAAAAACCAGAAACCACGTTACCGCCTCAACGCCATCAGTGCCCGGCGCCACGTGAAGAAACGCCCCATGTCCACCATCCGGCACAACCGCGCCGCCGTGTACGTGGCCAACAGCGAAAGCCCCGTATAACTTCCCAACCCCGCCGTCCCTGGCAACAGCAACCCAAGGACAGGAAGGTCATTCCCGAACGACCACCCGAAGGTAAGTAAACCAAACGGCGCAGACAGGTATTGCGCTCATTAGAAATCCTTTTCGCGGCAACGCCATCCCCCACGCCGCCTGGCAAGTCCACCGCGCCACCCTCCTCCCCGACGCTCTCGCCGCCGGCACCCTCTACGCCGCCCTCTCGCCCATTCTCATTCCCTTTGAGTATTTTCCCCCCAGTGATGAAATGCAACAAAGCTTCGTGACCCTAACGATACCTTTATGTTGTTTATATGTTGAGAACGAACGGGCTTCGCCCTGTCAGCGAGTTTGGCAAAGAGGCTCCCCGTGAGGGGGAAACGAAATGCCCCGCCGGGGCCCGGCGGGGCTGGATGGGATGTGAGGGGAACGTTTGCCGAAGCCAGCACGGTGGGTGGCTGACAGTGCCCCCGGCAAAATCCATTTGAACGGATGGCCTTGGGGATACAGCCTGCCGAGAGGGGGCGCCGGAGGCGAACTGCCCGGCAGGGGGACGAGGGCCCGGCAGGGGGACAAAATATGCCCCCTTCGGGCGAAGGGGGCATGTCGAAGGGGCCCGCGGGTCAGCCCTGAATGATGTGGGCCCCCTGGGAGGGCTTGATGAGCTGGCAGACGGGCTCGTCGCCGAACTTGGCCTTGTAGGCGGCGGTGATGGCGGCGGCGATCTTGTCGGCCGCGGAGGGGTCGACCAAGAGGCAGCAGCTGCCGCCGAAGCCGCCGCCGGAGAGGCGGGCGCCGTAGACCTCGGGGATGGTCTTGGCGGCGTCGACGATGAGGTCGAGTTCCTCGCAGGAGTTCTCGAACCAATGGCGGCTGGATTCGTGGGAATCGAACATCAGCGCGCCGAAGGCCTTGACGTCGCCATGCTCGAGGAGCGCGGTGCCCTGGAGGACGCGCTCGTCCTCGCCGATGGGGTGGACGGCGCGTTTGGCGGTGGTCTCGTCGAGGCCGTCGCGGTAAAGCACCCACTCGGCCATCGTCACGTCGCGCAGGTGGGTGACGGGCTTGCGGAGGACTTTGGCGAAATGCTGGGCGGCGTCTTCGCAGGCTTTGCGGCGGGAGGCGTAGGCGCCGTCGACGAGGGCGTGCTTGGCGTTGGACTTGACCATCATGAAGGAGACGGCGGGGCCCATGGAGACGGTCTCGAAGACGTTGGTGCGGAAGTCGCTCTTGACGAGGCAGCCTTCCTGGCCGTACATGGAGGAGGCCTGGTCGAGGAGGCCGCAGGGGCAGCCGGCGAAGGTGTGCTCGGCCTTCTGGCCGATCTTGGCCATCGTCGTCTTGTCCTTGTCGATGCCGTAGAGCTTGGAGAGCGCCAGCACCGTGCACATCTCAAGGGCGGCGGAGGAGGAGAGGCCGGCGCCGAGGGGGATGTTGCCCAGGAACATGCCCTTCCAGCCGTGCTTCGCGGCGGCGGGGTTGCCGTCGAAGAGCCAGTTGAAGGTGCCGTTCACGTAGTTCTGCCAGGTCATTTCCTTGGCGGGGGCGCAGGTGGCGGTGGTGAACTTCGCCGTCTCCATGAGGTCGGCGGCGGTGAGCTCGCAGGTGTCGTCGGCCGAGGGGCTCACGGCGAAGAAGGTGCCTTTGTCGATGGCCGCGGAGAAGACGTAGCCTTCGTTGTAGTCGGTGTGGTTGCCGAGCACCTCGATGCGGCCGGGGGCGTAGGCGACGATCTGGGGTTTCTGGCCGTACTTGGCCTCGAACTTGGCGATGAGTTCGTCGTAGACAGCTTGGTTTTGCATCGTTGAGCCTTTCTTAAAGGGGTTGGGGTTACTTGACGAGTTCTTCGATGTTGGCCGCGGGCTTGGAGAAGCAGACGGTGTAAAGGAGGATGTAGGCGAGGGCCAGACCCGGCACGATGAAGGAGACCATGTAGGAGACGCCGGAGTCGATGAGCTGGCCCTGGATGAGCTGGAAGATGCCGCCGCCGACGACCATCGTCATGAAGAGGCCGGAGGCCGCGGCGGTGTACTTGCCGAGCTTTTCGGTGGCGAGGTTGAAGATGGCCGGCCACATCACCGAGGCGCAGAGGCCGCAGAGGGCGAAGAAGACGGCCGCGAGGGGCACGTCAACCAGCTTCACGCCGCCATCCAGCACGGGCATCTTGGCGGCCACGTCGGTGGTCTGGGTGCCGATGAGGATGAAGAGGATGGCCGCGGTGGAGGTGACCGTCATCATCACGCGCGAGGAGACCATGCCGCCGATGGCCGCGCCGATGAGGCGGCCCACGAACATCAGCAGGAAGTAGACGCCGACGACCGCGCCGGCGATGGCGGCGGCGTTGCCAGAGGCCGCAAGCGGGCCGCCTTCGGCGGTGAGCCACTGGGTCATCACGCCGGGGATGCCGGCCTCGACGCCCATGTAGGCGAAGATGGCCAGCACGCCGAGGAGGCAGTGGCGGAAGCGGAGGGGGGCGAAGGCGCCGATCTTTTCCGTGACGACGGCCTGCTCGGGGTCCTTGATGGCGATCAGGGAGATGATGACGAAGGAGACCGCGAAGACGCCGAGGGCGATGTACATCAGCAGGTCGCAATCGGCCATCGAGGTCTCCGCCGTCACGGCGCCGATGAGCGAGCCGACGATGAGCGGCGTGACGGTGGCGGTGAGGGAGTTGAAGGTCATGCCGGCCATGTTGAGCTGGTTGCCGCGCTTGCCGCCGCCGCCCAGGAGGTTGAGCATCGGGTTGACGACCATGTTGAGCAGGCAGGCCGAGATGCCGCCGACGAAGCCGCCCACCAGGTAGACGCCGTAGGGCAGGGCGACGCCGCCGTCCATCGGCAGCTTGCCGGAGAGCAGCTGGACAGCCATGGCCACGAAGCCGGCGGCGATGCCGATGAGCGCGGTCTTCTTGTAGCCCACGCGCCCGAGCAGCTTGCCGGCGGGGATGCCCATGAAGAGGTAGGCCACGAAGACCATGGCGTTACCCAGCATCGCCAGCATGGTGGAGTTCTTGATGGCCTCCTGCGCCTTCCAGACGTTGGAGAGCGGTTGGCCAAGGTAGGTGACGAACGCGATCATGCCGCAGAGGAACATCATCGTGATGACGGCAACCCAATTGATGCCGTTTTTCTCTTCAGTGCTCATTGTGGAATGCTCCATGGATGGTGAGAGGCGGGCTTAGCGCCTGGGGAAGCGGAACTCGGTGACGGACTGCATCACGTCGCCGGGGCGCAGGATGACGCTCGGGAAGCCCGGGTGGTTCACGCTGTCGGCGAAGTGCTGGGTCTCAAGGGCGACGCCGCCGCGGCGGCAGGTGGGGCCCTCGGGGGTGACGAGGCCGTCGGGGATGTAGTTGCCGGTGTAGACCTGCATACCGGGCTGGTCGGTCCAGACCTCCAGCGCCAGGCCGTCGGGCGAGGCGAGGGTGGCGGCGTGGGCCAGCTGGCCGGGCGCGTGGTCGAGGACGAAGTTGTGGTCGTAGCCCGCGCCGTAGCGGATTTGGTCGTTGTCCGCGTCCACGTCGTCGCCCAGGCGGCGGGTGGCGGTGAAGTCGAAGGGCGTGCCGGCCACGGGCGCGAGCTCGCCGGTGGGAATGAGCCCGGCGTTCACGGGGGTGTAGCGCGTGGCGTTCACGCGCAGGGTGTGGTCGAGGACGTCGCCCTGGGCGCAACCTTTGAGGTTCCAGTAGGCGTGCTGGGTGAGGGCCAGGGGGGTGGGCGCGTCGCAGGTTGCATGGTAGACGATGCGCCAGGTGTTCTCGGGGGTGAGGACGTAGAGCACGTCCACATGCACCGCGCCGGGGTAGCCCTGGTCGCCGTCAGGCGAGTCGAGGGACAGGAGCAGGCAGGCGTCGTCCTCGGTGTAATGGCCCTGGCCGCGCGCCCACTCGGGGGCGAGGCTCTCGGTGCCCTTGAAGAAGGCCTTGAGCTTCCAGAGCCTGGCGTTGAAGCCCTGCTCGCCGCCGTGGAGGGCGCAGGGGATGCCGCCGGGGGCATTGTTCGTGGCGAGGGTGTAATCCTTGCCGTCCAAGGAGAAGCGCCCGCCGGCGATGCGGTTCGCCACGCGGCCGATGAGCTGCCCGTAATAGGGCTCCTTGAGCCAGCCTTCCAGCGTGTCGGGGCCGACGATGACGTTGCGCGGCTTCCCGTCCGGCCCCGGCACGACGAAACGGCGCACCGTGCCGCCATACTCCAGCACCTCGAGCTCCGCGCCCAGGCCGTTCTTCAGGGTGTAACGCAATACCACCGTGCCGTCGGGTAGCTTCCCGAACTGCTCCACTTCCACGATGGGGTCAGGCTTCCGCTCCTCTTCGCTCATAAATCCTCCTTTCGGGCGCGCCCCTTCGGCTCGCCCACTTTCTTACGTTATGATACTCCCCGCGCCGCCCAAACGCAAGCCTTTTTTTCCCGCTCCCCGCCGCCCCCTTGCCGAGGGGCGGAGCGCGGGGGCCGCGGGGGAAGGGTGCCCTCGGCAGGGGAAAAGGGCGCGGGGTGCCGGGGACGGGGATTTGTGGTAGAATGGGGGGCGTTATGAAGCATGTGTTTCCGATTGCGCTGAGGCGGCCGCTGGTGGTGTTCGACATCGAGGCGACGGGACTCTCGCCGCGGGCCGACCGCGTCATCGAGCTGGCGGCGCTGCGGCTGAACCCGGACGGTTCGCGGGATGACCGCGTGTGGTTGCTGAACCCCGGGGTGAAGATCCCCGTGGAATCGATCGCCATCCACGGCATCACGGACGCGGAGGTGGCCGGGTGCCCGACCTTCGCGGAAAAGGCGCTGGAGATCTATTCCTTCTTCGAGGGGTGCGACCTGGGGGGCTTCTCCGTGGGGTACTTCGACGCGCAGATCCTGAACGAGGAGTTCCTGCGCTGCGGCATCAACACCTTCCATCCCGAGGCCCGGGCGATGGTGGACGCGCAGAAGATCTTCCACAAGCGCGAGCCGCGCGACCTGACGGCGGCGTTGAAGTTCTATTGCGGCAAGGATTTGGGCGAGGCCGCGCACGGGGCGCTGGCGGACGCGGAAGCGACGCTGGAGGTGCTGGCCGGCGAGCTGGAGAAGTATCCCGACCTGCCGCGGGACGTGGAGGCGCTGGACAAGCTCTTCAACCCCGTCGACCCGCTGAACGTGGACCGCTCCGGCAAGTGGCGCTGGGTGGGGGGCGAGGTGACGGTGAACTTCGGCAAGAAAAAAGGCGCCAGGCTGCGCGACCTGATGGCCGACCGGCTGGACGGCCACTCGTTCCTGAAGTGGATCGTGCGCAGCGACCTGCCCGAGGACACGCGGGCGGTGGCCGAGAACGCGCTGCGCGGCTTCGTGCCGACGCGCGCGGGCGGCGCAAGGCAGGCCCAGGCTTGAGGAGGAAGGACGATGAGGCAGGTGCGTGAGTTCATGGCGCGCTTCAGCGAAACGGGGGCGTACCGGACGCCGCCGGAGGCGCTGGGAAAACCGCGGAAAAACGGCTGGGCGACGTCGCTGGCCTACAACGTGCGCGCACTGGGCGGCTCGATGCTCCGCGGCGGCTGGCTGGCGCGCAAACCCGGCCGCTTCACCGACGAGCGCTGGCAGGAGTGCGGCTTCCACCTCTTCTGGGAGACGGAGCGCATGGGCACGGAGGTGATCCTGGAGGGCTTCGAGAAGCTCAAGGGCATCGGCCCGGCGGTGATCGTCTCCAACCACATGAGCCTGTACGAGACCTTCGCCTTCCCGCCGCTGCTGCTGGGGTTCTTCGACGACGTGGCCATCGTGCTCAAGGAGTCGCTGCTGAGAATCCCCTTCCTGGGGCGGACGTTCGCCACGCGCAAGACCATCCCCGTGGGCCGCGCCGACCCGCGCGCCGACCTCAAGACGGTGCTCGAGCGCGGCGAGCGGTTCATCCGCGAGGACAAGGCCGCGATCGTGCTCTACCCGCAGTCCACCCGCCAGCCCTTCTTCGACTGCAACCACTTCAATACGCTGGGCGTGAAGCTGGCGCAGAACGCCGGCGTGCCCGTGGTGCCGGTGGCCGGGCAGACGGCCTTCCTGGGCGTGGGCAAGTGGACGAAGGACTTCGGGCCGGTGGACGTGACCGCGCCGGTGCGCTTCGCCTGCGGGCCGGTGCTGGAGGCGACGCGCGCGACGGCCAAGGCCGCCCAGGCGCAGTGCGTCGACTTCATCGCCTCCAAGCTCGAGGAATGGGGGAAAGTGGAGGTGCGGCGATGAGGCGGCTGTTTCGCGCGGCGTGCGCGGCGTGCGCGCTGGCCCTGGCGGCGCCCGCCGGGGCGCAGTTCGCCATCACCGACTGCTTCAGCGCCGCGGTCATCACCAACAGCCTGGGCGAGACGATGCCCGTGCGCGTATGGCGGAAGTACAAGCCCAAAGACCTGCCGGTGCCGGTGGTGGTGCTCCTCCACGGCAGCGGCGAGTGCGGCATGGACAACGCCAAGAACCTGAGCAACTTCGGCGAGCTGCACAAGACCGTCCTCCTCGACGACGAGCTGCCCCCCGCCCTCTGGGCCATCCCCCAGTGCACGCGGATGAGCCCATGGGTGCGCAGCCTGGCCTTCCAGCCGGACTACCGCCAGCCGCGCTACCCCGCCCCCGCCCTGCGCTCGGTCAAGGAATGGGTGGACGGCCTCATCGCGCAAGGCGTGGCCGACCCCGACCGCATCTACATCGGCGGCCTCTCGCTGGGCGGCTTCGGCACGTGGGACGCGATCGAGCGCTGGCCGGACTACTTCGCGGCGGCCGTGCCGGTGTGCGGCGGCGGCTCCCTCGAGGAAAAGGCCGTGCGGAACGCGGCCACCACCTCCATCTGGGTCTTCCACGGCGAGCGCGACGGCAACGTGAGCGTCGAATGCTCGCGGCGCCTGGTCAAGGCCCTGCGCGAGGCCGGGGCGGGCCCCAAGTACACCGAGTTCGCCGGGGCGGGCCACCCCATCTGGAACCGCGTCTTCGGAGACGCGGCGGTGCTGCGCTGGATGTTCCGCCAGCGGCGCGGCGAGCCCGAAAAGGCCGCGCGCACGGACGGTTTCCTCGGGCGGCTGAAAAGCTACGTCACGCCGGAATGAATTCAAGGAAGAAGGATCCCGCAATGGTCAAAGTCAAACTCATCGGCGCCACGGGTTACGGCGGCATCGGGCTGATCGAGCTCCTCGCCGGCCACCCCGAGGCGGAAATCACGGCCCTGGTGGCGCGGGAGGACGTCGGCAAACGCATCTGCGAGGTCTACCCCCACCTCGAAGGCTTCTGCGACCTGCCGATCCTCGACGCGGCCGACCCGCGCGCGGCGGAGGCCGAAGCCGACGTCGTCGTCTTCTCCACGCCCGACCGCGTGGGGATGTTCGAGGCCGGCAAGGCGCTCGCGCAGGGCGCGAAGGTGCTCGACTTCTCGGGCGACTTCCGCTTCACCACGCCCGAGGCCTACGCCGACTACGCCACGCGCCACGGCAAGGACCCGAGGCACGCCGCCCCCGAGCTCCTGGGCAGGAACGCCTACGGCCTGGCCGAGCTCCACCGCGAGACGATCCGGAAGGCCCCCGTGGTGGGCAACCCGGGGTGCTTCGCCTGCAGCTGCATCCTGGGGCTGGCGCCGGCGGCGAAGGCGCGGCTCTTCGAGCCCACGAGCGTCATCTGCGACTGCAAGACGGGCGTCTCCGGCGCGGGCAAGAAGCTCGCCGCCACCCATCACTTCCCCGCGCGCCACGAAAACATGAACGCCTACCGGCTGGCCGGGCACCAGCACGTCTGCGAGGTGGAACGCGAGCTGGGCCTGCAATACGGCCAGGACGTCCGCCTCACCTTCACGGCGCAGGTCGTCCCCCTCTGCCGCGGCATCATGAGCACGCTCTACGCCCAGCTCCTCGCGCCGCTCCCCGAGGACGACGCCGTGGCGCTTTACCGGGAGTTCTACAAGGACGCGCCCTTCGTGCGGGTCTACGGCCCAGACGCGCCCATCGGCACGAACTGCGTCTCGCGCACGAACTTCTGCGACCTGGTGGTGAGCGTGGACGCGCGCACCGGGCGCCTGCGCGTGGTCTCGTACATCGACAACCTGATGAAGGGGCAGGCGGGCTCGGCCCTCCAGAACATCAACCTCATGTCCGGCCTGCCCGAGACGCTCGGGCTCATGCGCTCGGGCCTCTACCCCTGAGGAACGCCGTGAAGAAACCCGTCCCCAAAGCCAAGCACGCGGGCCTCGGCCGCGGCCTTGACGCCCTCATCGCCCAGCCCCAGGCCCCCGCAGGCGCCGCCGCGCGCCCGCCCCTGGCCCCCATCGCCAAGCCCGCGCCCGTGAACGAGCTGCTCGCCGGGAGCGTCCTCACCCTCCCCGCCGCCGAGATCGTCCGCTCCCCCTGGCAGCCGCGCCAGGCCTTCGACGAGGAGGCCCTGCGCGAGCTCGCCGACTCCATCAAGGCCAACGGCATCATCCAGCCCCTCGTCTGCCGCAAGCGCGCCGACGGGCGCTTCGAGCTCATCGGCGGCGAGCGCCGCCTCCGCGCCGCGGGCCTCGCCGGGCTCACGCACGTGCCCGTCATCCTCGTGGAGGCCGAGGACCGCAAGGCCGCCGAGCTGGCCATCGTCGAGAACATCCAGCGCGCCGACCTCAACGCCATCGAGGAGGCCGAGGGCTACCGCACGCTCGCCGAGCGCTTCGGCCTGACCCAGGGCGAAGTGGCCGAGCGCGTGGGCAAGGCCCGCCCCACCGTCGTCAACGCCCTGCGCCTGCTCGACCTGCCGGACGAGACCAAGGCCATGGTCGCCGACGGCCGCCTCTCCCCCGGCCACGCCAAGGTGCTCCTGGCCCTGGCGCGCACCGAGGACCGCATCCGCCTGGGCCGCCGCGCCGTCTCCGAGAACCTGACCGTCCGCGCCCTGGAGCGCGCCGTGGCCCAGCTCGCCTCCCCCATCGCCCCCCGCGCGGCGAAGAGCGACCTGCCCGCCGCGTACCTGCGCGACCTCACCGACCGCCTGCACGCCCACTTCGGCACGGCGGTGCGCGTGACCCCCGGCCGAACCCTCCCCAACGGCCGCCACGCCAAGGGCACCCTCGAGCTGGATTTCTACGACAACGCGGACCTCGACCGCATCCTCGACCTGATCGGCGTGCGGATGGACTGACCCACAATGACGCGGCGCGCCCCCCTGCCCTTCCTCTGCGCGGCCCTGGCCCTGGCCCTGGGCTGCGGCGGCGGCCCCACCGCGGCGGACCGCGCCGTGGGCGAGGCCGCGCTGGCCCATGCGGAGGCCCTCTGCGCCGAACGCCCGTCGCGCGACGCGGGGCGGGGAAGCGTGGCGGCGGCGGAGTGGATCGCCGCGCGCCTGCCCGCCGAGGGGACGCAGGTGGAGCGCTTCGAGGGGGCGCCGGGCCCGATGGCGAACGTCTGGCACTGCCGCGTGGGGCGGCCCGTCGCGGTGCTCGCCTCGCACTTCGACACCAAGGCGGGCATCCCGGGCTTCGTGGGCGCGAACGACGGGGCCTCCACCACCGGGCTCCTGCTGGCCCTGGCGGCGGAAGGGACTTTGCCGGCGGCGTACCTCTTCCTCGACGGCGAGGAGTGCCGCGCGGCCTACGGCGCGAACGACGGGCTGCACGGGAGCTGGCACGCGGCACGCTCGGGGCGGATTCCCAGGGACGTCCCCGTGATCGTGCTGGACATGCTCGGCGACGCGGGGTTCAACCCCGGGCTGGCCTCGAACGGCTCGCCGTGGCTGAACGGGATCCTGCGCCGCGCGGCCCGGGAGGCTGGCGTGGGGGTGGGCGACGCGGGGGCGGTGGTGGACGACCATCTGCCCTTTGTGGCGGAAGGGTACCGCGCCGCAGATTTGATCGATTTTGAGTATGGCCCGGGCAACGCCTGGTGGCACACCGCGCAGGACGAGCCGGGCAAGCTGAGCGCCGGGTCGTTGGCACGGGCCGCGGCGGTGGTGCGCCGGGCCGTGGCGCTGTTGGAGCGAGAAGCAAGATGATTACCGTGATCCTGAACGTGTTGGCGGCGGTGGCCGTGGGCGTGGCGCTCACGCTGGCGGGCGCGTCGCCGTGGTATTGGTCGATCGTGTGGGGGGCGCTCGTGCTCGTGGCCGGGCAGCTGGCCGTGGGCTGGGTGCTCCGGCGGCGGCTGGGCGCGGTGAACGCGCAGGTGCAGGCCGTGATGCAGGCCGCCCAGGCCAACATGCAGGCCAAGCTCCGGCGTTGGCGCACCCGGCAGATGACCAACCAGAAGGCCGCCGAGGCCGAGCTGGCCCGGGACCGGGACGCGATGATCGCCGAGGTGCAGGCGATCCTCCGCCCGCTCGAGCGTTACCGGCTGTGGATCCCGCTCCTGGGCAGGCAGCTGGCGACGATGGAGTTGCAGTTCGCCTGGCAGAAGAAGGATTGGGCGCGGGTGGATGAGCTGCTCCCGCGGGCCCTGTTCGTGGAGCCGCTCCTGGTCTGCATGAAGCTGGCGCGGCTGTGGAGGCGCGAGGCCCCCACCGAGGAGCTCCGCAAGGTTTTCCGCAAGGCCACGCGCCGGGCGCGCTACGGCACCACCGCGCTCGTCTACGCCACCTATTCCTGGATGCTCCTGAAGCGCGGGGAGGTGGACGAGGCCTTCAGGGCGCTCGTCGAGGCCGACAAGAAGAATGAGCACGCCACGCTCAAGGCCAACCGCGACGCCCTGGCGAACAACCGCCTGGCCCACTTCAGCAACGCCGGCTTCGGCGAGGAGTGGTACGCGCTCTTCCTGGAAGAGCCCAAGCTCCGCGCCCCGCGTGTCCGCAACCCAACCCGTTATTTCCAGTGATGGACGGCGCCGAGGAGACCGACCAAACGTCCGGGCGGTGGGTGGCCCTGCCGCTCCTGCTCGTGCTCTTCCCGCTGGCCGTCGGGCTGGCGCGCACGCCGTTGCCCGTGGGGATGGTCGCGCTGGCCTTCTGCTTCCTGGCCTGGCACCTGCGCGTCCTGAAGGGATTTCTCCTTGCCGTCGGCGTGGCGCTGGGCGTGAGCCTGCTGGTCTATGCCGGCGGCGTGCTCCACTACGATGTCGACAATTACCTTGGGCCGCAGGTGCGCCTGCTGGCCCTGCCCGCCGGCCTCGCGCCGGACGGCGTTTACAGTCCGGCGCATTGCCTGCTGCCGCAGGGGATGGCGGCCTACGGCGCGGCGCTTTACCGTCTTTTCGGGAGCATGGACTTGGGGCAGTCGGCCTTCCTCCTCTTTTTCGTCGCGGCGTGGCAGGTGCTGCGCGGCGACCTCTCGCGTCTGCAGGCCGCGCTTCTGCTGGTCGCCCCGTCGGCCTTGCCCAGCCTCTTCAATCTCATGCCCGACGGGAGCGTTTACTGTCTGTTGCTCATCGCGCTTTTCGCCCTTCGGCGCGGCGCCTTTTGGCTGACGCTTGCGGCGGCGGCCTCCGCCTGCCTGCTCAAGGCCTCCGCGTGGGTTCCGACGGCGCTCGTCGCCGCCGTCCTGTGTTGGCGTTTCCCGAGGCGTTTTTGGCAGGTGGGGCTTGTCGGCGTGGCCACGTTGGCGTTGGTCTGGCCCACCCTTCACCTTGTTTTCTCCGGCGGGCTTGAGACCATCTCCGGGGATTTCGGGCGCTTGGCGGACGACGATGCCCGCGCGATGGGCTGGCTCGCCCGCGTCCTCTATGTCTACGTCGGCCATTGGACGACCTCGCTTTCCCCCCATCTCGGCACCCACGGCGGGGGCGTCGACGGCCTCAGCTCCGATGCCTTCGGCCCGATTTTCCGACTGGTCGCCTGGGGGGGACTGGCTGTTTTGGTCGTTTGCCGCAGACGGTTCGCCGGGTGGTGGGGCACGCTTGCCTTGGCGTGGGTGTCCGCCCTGCTCGTGCCGACGCTTTACGTCGGCTACGCCCGCTACGTCCCCCTCCTCTTCGTCGCCGGCTTTTTGCCGCCGGTTCTTCTTTTCCCCCGCGTGGCCGTCCTCCCGGCGGCCTTGCTCCTCATCCTTCCCCTCGCCATGCTCGGCTGGCGGGTCGCGCTTTCCTCCGAGGCCGTCTTGGTGGCCAACCACGCCGCCGCCGTGCAGACGGACTACTACAATCTGCGCGCGCTCTTCCGCGACAGGCTCACGCCCGCGCCCCAGCCGGAGTGGAGCGGGAGCCTCCTCTACACCTATTCCCTGCCCGAGGGGCTCTTTCCCCCCATGCCGCGCCGGCCCCGCGCGGGCGTCCGCGAAACGCCCATCGCCGCCAAGGCCGGCGAGATGCGCGCCTATGCGCTGCGCGAGTGGCTGCCGTGGTTCCTGACCCATCCCCACACCTATCTCATGGAAATCGCCCGCTTCCGTTGGCGGGCCTTCCGAACCTTCCCACGAGGAGCGAACGATGGAGTTCCGCCCCCTGCACGCCAATGAGCTCCCGGCCTTGCGCCGTTACGTGGAGCGCAACCCTTTCCGCCTGGCGGACAATTCGCTGGGCTTCCTGTTGATGTGGCGGCCTTACGCGCACACGGCGCTGGCCGAGGCGGAGGGGTGCCTGCTCCTGCGCACGGCCTATGGCGGGAA
Organism: uncultured Kiritimatiellota bacterium; assembly: GCA_944391085.1. Taxonomy (GTDB): domain Bacteria; phylum Verrucomicrobiota; class Kiritimatiellia; order RFP12; family DVOR01; genus Spyradenecus. Next base: position 26,821 of record CALXSE010000013.1, read on the forward strand.
GACCCGCTTCGCCTACCCGATCAACCCGGAGGCCGACGAGGGCGCGGAGATGCGGGCGCTCGCGGCGATGGAGGCGTGGTGCGTGGCCGAGGGCATCCCGCTCATCCTCGGCTCCGTCCCCGCCGAGCGCCTCCCCCTCCTCACCCGCCGCTATGGCCGCGACATGGCCATCTCAAACCCGCGCACGTGGCGCGACTACCTCTACAACCTGTCGGACTTCGTGGAGTATCCAGGGCGGCGCTTCGCGGGCCAGCGCAACCACGTCTCGAAGTTCCGCCGCGCCTACCCCCAGGCCATTTACCGCGCGATGACGACCGCAGACGTCCCGGCGGTGAACGACTTCCTCCGCGCGTACGCCGCACGGCAGTACGCCAAGAACTCCTTCCTGGCGAAGGAGGAGCTCCACGCCACCGAGACGCTGCTCTCCATGTTCGACGACCTCTCCCAGGTGGGCGGGCTGATGGAGGTCGACGGCAAAATCGCCGCCATCACGGTGGGCGAGGTCATCGGCGACACGCTCATCGTCCACGTGGAGAAGGCGTTGGTGGGCTATGAGGGGATTTACCCGGCCATCGCCCAGGCCTTCGCCACGGCCATGCGCCGCCCAGGCCTCGACTACGTCAACCGCGAGGACGACGCCGGCGACTGCGGCCTGCGCAAGTCCAAGCTCCAATACAACCCCATCCGCCTCGTCGACAAATACGCCGTCACCCCCCGCCGCGTCATCGAGGAGCTCGAGGCGCCCCCCGAGCTCCTCACCGAGCGCCTCCTCATCAAGCCCGTCCCCGACACCGACGTCCACCCCTACGGCCGCCTTGCCCGCGACCTTGGGCGCAACCGCTATTGGGGCTGGGACTGGCGCGCCGCCTGGACCGGCGAGGGCGACCCCCGCGACGCCTGGTTCCTCGAGATCGCCCGAACCGACTTCGCCAAACGCATTGAGCTTGACCTCGGCCTCTACCTCGGCGACACCCTCGTCGGCGAATGCGTCTTCCACAACTTCACCTACGACAACACCGTCGAGCTCGGCGTCCGCCTCCTCCCCGAGCACGAGCACAACGGGTACGCCGCCGAGGCCATGCGCGCCATGGCCGACTACGCCCTCTGCTACTGGGGCCTCGAGAAGGTCGTCGCCAAGTGTTACCGCGACAACCTCCCCTCCAAAAAGATGCTCCTGGCCTCCGGCCTCCGCCCAGACCACGAGGACGACACCTTCTTCCACTTCTCCCGCACCGCGAAAAACTGACCGCCTGCGCCGCATCGGACACAGGAGGCGCAGAAGCCCGCGCGACGCTTGCCTTTGCCGCGCGGATTTGGCAGACTGACGCTATCTGAGCATATTGGCACTTGAGAGGAGGCAACGATGGACATGAGACGGGCGATGGTTCTCGGCGGGCTTTGCTGCTCGGCCGGCGTGGCGCTTGCGGCGCACGGCTTCGGCGGCGCCACGGCCCCCACGGGCCGCGAGTGGGAACAGGAGCAGAACCTCTCCTACAACAAGGAGCCCGCCCGTGCCTGGGCCTTCAGCTTCACGGACGTCGATTCCGCCAAGCGGGTGCTACCCTGGTTCAGCGCGCGCTGGCAGAGCCTCGACAGCAAGACCGAGTGGAAGTTCAGGTGGAGCAAGGACCCCGCCTCGCGCCCCGTCGGCTTCCAGGATCCCGCCTATGACGTCTCCGGCTGGGAGACCATCGTCGTCCCGGCCTCCTGGCAGGCGATGGGCGCCGACCCCGAGCGCAAAAAAGGCTGGGGCACCGCGCTTTACTCCAACCAGCCCTATCCCTTCAAGCGCGACTGGCCCCACGTGATGGGCGAGCCCGACGAACGCTTCACCAACCACGACGCGCGCAACCCCGTCGGCTCCTACCGCCGCACCTTCACCGTCCCCGCCGACTGGGCCGACGAGGAGGTCTACCTCCGCTTCGACGGCGTCGACTCCTTCTTCTACCTCTGGGTCAACGGCCGTTACGTCGGCTTCTCCAAGGACTCCCGCGACGCCGCCGAGTTCCGCGTCACCCCCTATCTCGTCCCCGGCGACAACGTCGTCGCCCTCGAGGTCTACCGCTACAGCGACGGCTCCTACCTGGAATGCCAGGACATGACGCGCCTCTCGGGCATCTTCCGAACCGTCCAGCTCTATGCCGTCCCCAAACTCCACGTCCGCGACTTCTTCGCCCTCACCGAGCCGCTTGACTGGGACCGCATGGACGGCCGCTGGGAGCTCACCGTCGACGTGGACCTTGAGAACCTCAACGCCCCCGACGCCCCCGCCGCCGCCACCCTCACCGCCGCCGTCTACGACGCCCAGGGCCGCGCCGTCGCCCCCGTCGCGCCCGCCGACCCGCCCTACGACGGCATCGCCTCCAAGGCCGTCGACCTCACCGGCCAGCGCCGCTGGAAGACCGGCCTGCGCCTCCGCTTCGATTCCCCCCGCCTCTGGTCCGCCGAGGAGCCCAACCTCTACACCCTCGTCCTCGAGCTCCGCGACGCGCAGGGCCGCCTGATCGAGGCCGTCCCCTCCACCCTCGGCTTCCGCAAGGTCGAGGTCGCCGCCCGCAAGGGCCAGGCCGAGAAGCGCTTCTGGGTCAACGGCCAGAAGGTCAAGCTCAAAGGCGTCAACCGCCACGAGGCCGACCCCTGGACCGGCCACTTCGTCTCCAACGAGACAATGGAAAAGGAAGTCCGCCTCATGAAGGCGGCCAACATCAACCACGTCCGCTGCTCGCACTATCCCGCCGCCCCCTACTTCTACTACCTCTGCGACAAATGGGGCATCTACGTGCAGGACGAGGCCAACATCGAAAGCCACGGTTACTACTACGGCAAGGAATCCCTCTCCCACCCCGTCGAATGGCTCGACGCCCACGTCGACCGTATCATGGCCATGGTCGAGACGAACAAGAACCACCCCTCCGTCGTCATCTGGTCCCTCGGCAACGAGGCCGGCCCCGGCCGCAACTTCGCCATCGCCGAGCGCACCCTCAAGGCCCGCGACGTCTCCCGCCCCACCCACTACGAGCGCAACAACGCCATCGTCGACATGGGCTCCAACCAGTATCCCTCCGTCGACTGGGTGGAATGGAAGGCCAGGCAGACCCAGGACGACAAGCCCTTCTACATCTCCGAGTACGCCCACAACATGATGAACGCCCTCGGCAACTTCATCGACTACCAGCGTGCCATCGAGAGCAGCGACGTCATCCTCGGCGGCGCCATCTGGGACTGGGTCGACCAGGCCCTCTGGTATGACTCCCCCAAGAGCGGCAAGCGCATCCTCGCCTACGGCGGCGACTGGGGCGACTGGCCCAACTCCGGGCAGTTCGTCTGCAACGGCACCCTCCTGCCCGGCCACCGCCCCGAGCCCGGCTACCACGAGGTCGCCTACGTCTACCAAAACATCGAGACCACCCTCGACGGCGCCAACCTCACCGTCCGCAACAAGAACTGGTTCCGCACCCTGGACTACGTCGAGGCCCGCTGGACGCTCCACAAGAACGGCGAGCCCACCGGGCAGACCGGCACCCTTGACCTCTCCGGCATCGCCCCGCAGGCCGTCAAGACCCTCCCCCTCCCCGTCCGCATCCCCCGCACGCTGGATGGCTACGACCTGCGCGTGGACTACCGCCTCCGCCGGGCCGAAGGCCCCCTCGCCGCCGGGTTCATCGTCGCCACCGAGACGCTCCCGATCCAAGCCCCCGTGCCAATCCCCCTCTGCGCCTGGGGCACCCTCTCCGCCAACGTCGGCGAGGACGGCGCCGTCACCGTCTCCGGCCGGGGCTTCTCCGTCGTCATCGGCCCCGACGGCCTCCTCCGCCAGTACACCCTCGCCGGCAAGCCCCAGCTCCGCGCGCCCATGAAGGTCGACGCCTTCCGCTGCCCCTCCTCCAACGAGGTCGGCAAGGGCGGCGAGTGGGCCATGCAGGGCCTCCGCGACCTCGTCCCCGTCGCCGGCGGCGTCACCCAGGTCCGCAACGCCGAGGACGGCTCCATCCTCCTCGACGTCTCCGTCACCGTCCGCGGCCGCGCCCTTGAGCGCCTCCGCGACTTCGACAACGGCGCCACCGACCGCACCTTCTTCGAGCCGCTCCCCCAGCCCGTCACCGAACGCAACACCCACTTCGTCGTCAACGCCCAATGGCGCGTCTACCCCGACGGCACCCTCACCCTCCAGTCCGTCCTCCTCCCCCGCGGCCGCCCCATCGAGCTGGGCCGCCTCGGCTACAGCCTCCAGCTCAACGGCGTCGACCGCACCGTCGCCTACTATGGCCGCGGCCCCTGGGAGAACTACCCGGACCGCAAGGCCGGCGCGCCCGTCGCCAAGTACACCCGCGCCGTCAAGGACATGGTCGAGGGCTACCCCCGCCCCAACGACATGGGCAACCGCGAGGACGTCTACGCCCTCTCCGTCGTTGACCCGCAGGGCGCCGGCCTGACCGTCGCCGCCCTCAATGGCGACCGCTTCGCCTTCTCCGCCCTCCCCTACACCGCCACCGAGCTCGCCGAGACCCGCCACGTCGCCGAACTCCCCGAGAGCGACAAGACCGTCCTCACCCTCCTGGCCGTCAACCGCGGCCTCGGCGGCGCCAGCTGCGGCCCCGGCCCCCTCGACCGCGACATCCCCCGCGCCAACAAGCCCTACCGCCTGAACCTCGCCTTCCGCCCCGCCGCCGCGCCCCTCCTCCCCGTCCACGAGGCCAAGGCCACGCTCGACGAGACCATGCCGCCCCCGCCCGAGACCTTCACCGCCGTCGCCTGCACCTCCCAGGAGCCCGGCAACGAGGGCGCCAAAGTCTGCGACGGCGACCTCGGCACCTTCTGGCACAGCCAATACGGCGTCACCCTCGGCAAATATCCCCACAGCGTCACCCTCGACCTCAACAAGCCCCGCACCCTCAAGGGCGTCGTCGCCTATGCCCGCCAGGACGGCGGCGTGAACGGCCGCATCAAGGATTGCCGCGTCGAGGTCTCCGCCGACAACAAGGCCTGGGCCGTCGCCGCCGAGGCCACCCTCGCGGACTCCGCCGACCCGCAGGAGATCCGCTTCGCCGTCCCCGCCGAAGGCGTCCGCTACCTCCGCTTCACCGGCCTCAGCGAACAGCGCGGCCAAGAGTTCGCCTCCCTCGCCGAACTCTCCCTCATCGAGTGAGCGCCCACACGGCGCCCCATCCGGCGCGGCCCCCGGGCCGCGCCCTTTTTGTCCCCAAAAAAGGAACCGCGCGGCCAAAGGCCGCGCGGTCGCAACAACACGAAAGGAGTGTGAACTCACACTGAAAATGGCGGGAAGGACGGGGCTCGAACCCGCGACCTCCGGATCGACAGTCCGGAGCTCTAACCAATTGAGCTACCTCCCCGAAAAAGAGGGCTTTCTATCCTGGAAAATGGCGGGAAGGACGGGGCTCGAACCCGCGACCTCCGGATCGACAGTCCGGAGCTCTAACCAATTGAGCTACCTCCCCGGAAGAAGAAAGCGCACACAATATAGCACATCGCAAACCCCGGCGCAACATCTTTTTTACATTCCCCCGAAAAAAGGACGCCGACGCGAAGACGCCCGCGCAACAGGCGCCAGGCGCGGCCTTCAGCGCCCCTCCCCCGCGGGGCGGCGGGAAAGCAGCAAACACGCGGCCAGCAGCAGGCCGACGGGCAACCAAAGCGCGCCGTGGGAAAGGCGCGCGACCGCCGTGGCCCCAACCGCCGCGCCCAAGACGAAGCAGGCCGTCGCACCCAACGTGTGGAGTTCGCGGCGCGGGGCGCCCGGATCCTCGCCGCGCCGCCAGGCCAGCGCGGCCTCGATGGCCGCGCGCAGGTTGCCGGTGCACATGGTGGTGGCGATGGGGCTGCCGTGAATCTTGCGGAATCCCTGCGCCTGAACCGCGCAGACGAAGGAGACGGCCACGGTGACCGCCGTGTCCGGCAGGGCGGGGAAGGCGGCGCATGCCGCCAGCGCGGCGGCCTCGACAAGCAGGAGAGGCTGACGCCAGTGGAGGGCCCGCCGGTGGCCAAGCAGGCGGCGCAGGGCCTCCGCCAGCAGGATGCCCACGACAAAGGCGGCCACCGGGAACAGATAGCCGCAGGCGCCCGCCCAATCCCCGGCGGCCAGACGGATGCCGAGCAGGGCAAGGTTGCCGGTCTGCGCGTTGGCGAAGACGCCGCCCCGGCAGAGGAAGGTGTAAGCGTCCAGAAAACCGCCGACGCACGCCAGGAACGCCGCGACGCGGAACGTCTCGGACATCTGCCCACGCCCATTCCCTGCCGTCTCTCCCTTCATGTCGCGCGGGAGTATACCACACCGCGCGGACAGAAACAAAGCAAGGGCCCCGCGCGTGACTTTCGCGCACCCGACGCGCCGCCGGCTCCTGTCGCCATCCCTCGCCATCCGGCGTCTCGCCCCGGGACAAAGGCGGCAACGCCCTGTTGAACGCGCCGCGCGCGTTTGCTACAATTGCACCGTCAAATGTGTTTTATGCTTTTCACGTTTGACCCTTTCTGCCCCCGGTCGTTGGTCTTTTCGACCGGGGGCTTCTTTTTCGCTTGCATCCCCGGGCCGGTTCGGGCGGACGCCGCAGTACGCTCACGCAGACGACCTGAAAGGGAAAAGGGTTTCGCCGGATACGCAACCACAGGGCCTGAGAAGGAAGCCGCAGCCCGGCTTCGCCCAAAGTCCGCGACCGGACATGACGCCGTCGGGAATGGCCCGGCGGAAGACGCCCGGGCAGCCTTCGCCCTTTTCTCCCCCGGCCGGGCCTCCGGCCGTCCCCGTGGCCACCGGGGAAATGGGTCGTCACCGGCAAGCAGCGCGGGCGGCTTTGATATAATGCGGGCATGGAACCTTTGGCGATAACGGGGGGCGATTGCGCGGGCATCGGGCCGGAAATCACGGCGCGGGCGGTGGCGCGCTTCCCGGACGAGCGGTTCGTGATCTACACGAACCGGGAACTTTTTGCGCGGGCATGCACGGCGGCGGGGGTGGCCGTGCCCTCGGGGCCGAACGTGGCGTGGCGGGAGTTGCCGCTGGGGTGCCCGGCGGAGGCGATCCGCCCCGGGGAGAACCAGGCGGCGACCGGTGCGCTGGCGTACGACTGCGTGGCGGCGGCGGGGCGGGACGCCCTGGCGGGGCGGGTGCGGGGGATTGTCACTGCGCCGTTCAGCAAGGCTGCGCTGCGCCTGGCCGGGCACACGGACGTGCCGGGGCACACGGAGCTGTTGGCGCGGCTGTGCGGCCGCGAGGAGGCGACGATGGCCTTCTTCGCGCCGGGGCTGGCGGTGGCGCTGGCGACGATCCATTGCGCGTTGCGCGAGGTGCCGGGGCTCATCACCCCGGCGCGCCTGGGGCGGGTCTTCAAGGATTTCGGTCAGGCGCTGGCGCGGATGCTGGGGCGGCGGCCGCGCGTCGGCGTGCTGGCGCTGAACCCGCACGCGGGCGAGGGCGGGGCGTTCGGGGACGAGGAGGGGCGCGTCATCGCGCCGGCGGTGGCGGCGGCCCGGGCGTGGGGCGACTTCGAGGGGCCGCTGGTGCCGGACACGGCGATGACGGAGGCCGGCGGCGCGGGGCGCTTCGACGGTTTCGTGGCGATGTACCACGACCAGGGGCTGATCCCCTTCAAGCGGGCGGCCTTCGAGGAAGGCGTGAACACGACGCTGGGGCTGCCCTTCGTGCGCACAAGCCCCGACCATGGCACGGCCTTCGCGCTGGCGTGGCGGGGGCAGGCCTCGGCGCGAAGCCTGGAGGCGGCCATCGAGAAGGCCCGGGAGCTGACGCGATGAGGCGGCGCCTGAGCGAGGCCGAGGCGCGGGCGCGGCGCGACAAAATCGCCCTGTGGGCCTTCCTGGCAGGGACGGCGGCGCTGGCGGCGGGTTACGTGGCGGCGGATTTCGCGGGGGTGGTGCCGCGGGAGCTCTCGGTGCGCTGGCGCAGCGGGATGCGCTTCGACAACGTGTGGCAGGGGCGCTTCGACGACCTGGACCCGGCGCGTTTCCTGGGCATCCCGATCGGGGAAACGCGGTATCGCCTGAACTTCGCCGAGCACGTGGCCATCGTGACGCGGCCGCTGAGCGGGGTTCGGGAGTGGCGCATCCCCGAGCGGGTGGAATATGGCGGGGAAAGCTTCGAGGTGACGGCGCTTGACTCCTTCGCGTTCCTGAACGCGGCGGGCGTCACGCACATCTCATTGCCGCCCACGTTGCGTTACGTGAACGGGGCGGAGCAGGGCATCAACGCGGAGCTCGAGACGCTGGAGCTGCGCCTGCCGGGTGGCGGGGCGGCGCCCTTCCCCAAGGGCGCGGGCTTCGACGGGGCGGCGCTGCGGCGAGCGCTCGGGACGGAGGAGGCAAGACCATGAGGATCACCGGCGGCATGTGGCGCGGCCGCACCCTGCGCGCCCCAAAGGCCGAGGCCACGCGCCCGACCCAGGACCGCGTGCGCGAGGCGCTCTTCAACCTGCTCCAGCCCGTCATCGCGGGGGCCCGTTTCCTGGATCTGTACGCGGGGTCCGGCGCGGTGGGGCTGGAAGCCCTCAGCCGCGGGGCGGCGCGGGCGGACTTCATCGAACGCGACCGGCGGGTCTTCGAGACGCTGCGGGCGAACCTGGCGGCCTTCGGCGTGGAGGCCGCGTGCGCGCGCCTGGCGGACGCGGACGCCTGGCTGGCCGGGAAGGCCCCGCCCGAGGGCCCGTGGGACGTGGTCTTCGCCGACCCGCCGTACCGCCACGCGGAGGCGCTCGGGGCGGCGGCCATCGGGGCGGCCCTGCTGGCGCGCGGGGCCCTGACGGCGGGCGGCATCCTGGCGCTGGAGACGGATCTGCGGACGGAGGCGGGGGCGATCGAGGGCTTCGGCCTGCTGCGCGACCGGGTCTATGGGAAGACGCGCCTGGCGCTCTACCGGCGCGCGGACGGGGCATGAGGATTGTGGTATGATGGTGGGCCGAGAAAGGATGGAGCTGGATTGAGCGCGATCGGAAGAGTGGTGCCGCAGGACGTGAGGCTGGAGCCGCCGGAGGGGGGATGGCGGCTGGAGCGCGGGGGGACGCTGCCGGAAATCAACGTCCGCTACGAGCTGGTGGGGCGGCCGGAGCCTGACGGCTCGAACGTCGTCTTCATCTGCCACGCGCTCACCGGCGACGCGCACGTGGCCGGCTGGCGGCCCGAGGAGGATCCGGCGAAGGACAAGCCCAGCGGGTGGTGGGACGGCATGGTCGGCCCGGGGCGGGGCATCGACACCGACCGTTTCTGCGTGCTGTGCGCGAACATCCTGGGCGGGTGCTCGGGGACGACGGGGCCCGGCTCCATCAACCCCGAGACGGGCGAGCCCTACGGCTCGGCCTTCCCCGAGATCACGATGGGCGACATCGTGGACGTCTTCCGCGCGCTGACGCGCCGGCTGGGCTTCCGGCGCCTGGCGGCGGTGGTGGGCGGGAGCTTCGGCGGCATGCTGGCGCTGGAGTGGGCCATCCGCCACCCGCAGGACATGGGCCGGTGCGTGCTGGTGGCGACGGCGGCCTCGCTGAACACGCAGGCGCTGGCCTTCGACATCGTGGGGCGGCAGGCCATCATCCAGGACCCGAACTGGCGCCACGGCGAGTATTACAAGGGCGCGCGGCCGGTGGCGGGGCTGGCGAGCGCGCGGCGCCTGGCGCACATCACCTATCTCTCGCAGGCGGGGATGGACGCGAAGTTCGGCCGCGAGAAGCGCGAGGAATGGCTCAGCCGCGGGCAGGACTTCCACAGCCAGATGCGGCGGGATTTCAAGACCTACTTCCAGATCGAGTCCTACCTGGAATACCAGGGGCAGAAGTTCGTGCGCCGCTTCGACGCGAACAGCTACCTGCAAATCACCCGCGCGCTCGACGCCTACGACCCCGAGGAGGCCTTCGGCTCGCTCGAGGCCGCGGTGCGCCAGATCCAGGCCAAGGTGCTCATGGTCAGCCTGCGCGGCGACTGGCTCTTCACGAAGGAGCAGGCCGAGCGCTTCGTCCACGCCTGCCTGCGCGAGCGCAAGGACATCTCCTATTGCCGGCTCGACGGCGTGATGGGCCACGACGCCTTCCTCACCCACATCGACGAGCTCAAGGCCGTCATCCAGGCCTTCCTCACCGCGACCGACACGCGCGACCCTTCGACGCTCGACCCGGCCCAGGCCCGCTTCTACAAGGATTTCTCGCGCCAGATCCCCGAAGGCTCGCGCGTGCTCGACATCGGCTGCGGCGACGGCACGCTCCTCAAGCAGCTGGCCACCAACCAGCGCGCGGCCTGGGGCATCGGCCTGGAGCGCGACCTCGAGAAGATCGTCCAGGCCCTCCACAAAGGCGTGAACGTGGTGATGACGAACATCGACACGCGCCTGCACGACATGCCCAGCCACCTCTTCGACGTGGCCGTCATCTCGCACACCATCCAGGTGCTGCGCCGGCCCGACCTGATGATGCAGCAGCTCCTGCGCGTGGCCGACTGGGCGCTCATCGCCTTCCCGAACTTCGGCTACATCGGGATGCGCTCGCAGCTCTTCTTCCTGGGGCGGATGCCGCGCACCAAGGAGTTCCCCTTCGACTGGTTCGACACGCCCAACATCCACAACTGCACGCTCAAGGATTTCTACGACTTCAGCCGCAAGTTCGGCCTCAAGGCCACGCTCCTGTGCAGCCACTCGGCCTCGTGGCTGGGCAAGCTGCTCAGCGCGCTGGGCCTGAAGAACCTCGGCGCGGGCGGCGTCATCCTCCGCCTCACCGCCGGCAACGGCAAGGAGACGCGCGATGGACGCTGAGACCGCTTCCCTCATCGACGCCCTGGCAGGCCGCCTCGTCTGCCGCAACTGCCCGGCCATGAACACCCGCCGCGGCGCAGACCTCCCCGGCCGCAAGGCCATGGTCGCCACCCTCCGCGAGCTCCTCTCCGCCCTCTTCCCCGGGTGCCTGGCCTACGAGCCCATCGACCACGAGGACCTCGACGGCGTCAAGGCCCGCCTCCGCGCCATCGCCGAGGCCCTCACCGACCAGATCGCCCGCATCGAGGCCTACCGCGTCCTCGAGCACTCCCGCCCCGCCGACTTCGACTGCCAGGGCCGCGCCCGCGAGGTCGTCCGCGCCCTCTTCGCCAAGCTCCCCGAGATCCGCTCCCTGCTGCAGGACGACGTCCTCGCGGCCTATGAGGGCGACCCCGCCGCCCACTCGAACATGGAAATCGTCATGGCCTATCCGGGGCTCCTGGCCGTGGCCACACACCGCGTCGCCCACGTGCTCTACGAGCAGGGCGTCCACCTCCTCCCGCGCGTCATGAGCGAGTACGCCCACAGCCGCACGGGCATCGACATCCACCCCGGCGCCACCATCGGCCGCGGGTTCTTCATCGACCACGGCACCGGCGTCGTCATCGGCGAGACGTGCGTCATCGGCCGCAACGTCAAGCTCTACCAGGGCGTCACCCTCGGCGCGCGCTCCTTCCAGAAGGACAGCGAGGGCCGCCTCGTCAAGGGCATCAAGCGCCACCCCAACGTCGAGGACGACGTCGTCATCTACGCCAACGCCACCATCCTCGGCGGCGACACCGTCATCGGCAAGGGCTCCATCATCGGCGGCAACGTCTGGCTCGCCCACTCCGTCCCCCCAGGCTCCCGCATCTTCTACAAGGAAGGTTAAGCCATGCGCACGCACGCCCTCATCCTCCTCGCCGCGCTCGCCCCCTGCGCCCGCGCCGCGCTCCCCGAGGCCGTCCTCGAGGCCTGCCTCCGCCCCACCCTCACCGAGGAGGCCTCCGGCGCCACCTGGCATGCCACCACCCGCCAGGACTGGGAGCGCGCCCCCCTGCGCGTCACCGAGGCCCAGGACCGCCTCACCGCCGAGGCCGACGGCGCCGAGCACCCCAACGGCTGGGTCAAGACCCGCCTCACCCTCTCCCAGCCCCCCCAGACCGACGCCGCGCCCCGCCCCACCCAGACCTTCACCGTCACCGCCACCCCCACCGGCGTCACCCCCACCACCACCCTCCGCTTCGAGCTCATCAAGGACGCCCCCCTCCCCCCCTGCAAGGCCACCGTCTGGGGCGGCCGCCCCGCCCTCGTGGCCGACGCCGGCGACTGGTACGTCATCGCCGCCAACCCCAAGGCCCGGCTCATCCGCGCCGAAGGCACGCCCCCCCGCTGGACCCTGCGCGAGACGCTCACCGTCGACGCCCGCGTCCCGGCCTCCGCCGCCATCCTCATCGGCGAAGGCCCCCTCCCCCCGCCGCCGAAGGCCGACTGAGCCATGGCCTGGCGCCCCATCCTCCGCCTCACGCACGCCCTCCTCTGGCTGGGCGCGCTCCTGGCCGTGGCCCTCGCCCTGGCCCTCTGCGTGGCCGCCTACGGCATCCCCGGGGAATGGGTGCAGGGCCGCCTCGACGCCGCCCTCCCCGCGGATGTCGGGCGCCTCACCGTCGGGCGCCTCTCCTACCGCCCCGGCGGCGGCCTCGTCGTCGAGGGCGTCCTCCTCCGCGCGCCGGACGGCCGCATCCTCATGCGCCTCCGCCGCGGCGCCGTCGGCATCCGCCTCCTTTCCCTCGCCCCCCTTCCCGACCGCCTGGACGCCCTGGAGCTCAACGGGCTCTACGTCGCCCAAATCCGCTACGCCCCCGACCGCGTCGTCGAGGACACCCTCCCGCCCCCCGAGGCGCGCCCCCCTTTCCCGGATCTCTCCGGGCTGCCCCTCCCCAACCTCCGCGCCATCCCCGTCCGCCTCGCCGACGTGGACGTCCTCGACATCCGCGCCAAGCGCATCGAGGGCCGCCTCACCGCCGGCGAGGGCCGCGTCCACGCCCACGGCCTCCACGGAGACATCTCCGGGGACGGCCGCCAGGCCGTCGAGGGCGACGTCCTCCTCGATTTCCGGCGCGCCGCCGCCGAGGTCTCCCTCCGCGGCTTCATCGACAACCGCGCCCTCGACGGCCTCTGGCGCGCCCTTGACTTCCCCCTCATCGGCGAATACGTCGCCAACGTCACCCTCAATGCCCCCGCCTGGGGCGACTGCACCTTCACCGTCGGCTTCAACAAGTACGACAACCTCTTCAACCTCCGCGCCGACCTCGTCTCCACCGAGGGCGGCGCCTACCTCGGCATCCCCTTCGACGAGGCCCAGTGCACCATCCGCTGCCGCGGCATCTGGGACGCCGTCACCGAGATCGGCCCCATCGTCGCCCGCCGCCAGGGCCGCATCGCCGCCGTCGGTACGCTCCGCTTCGACTGCCCCGCCGACCGTTTCACCTTCCGCGCCGAGGGCGACGGCCTCTCCCCCCGGGAATGCCTCCGCCTCATCGACCTCCCCTTCACCGCGCTCCTCCCCGAGCTCCGGACCCAATCCCCGCCCCTCATCCGCATCGACGGCTCCCTTCCCTTCCTTTCCGAGCAGACCCCCGAGCGCGTCACCCTCCGCGGGCTCCTCCGCGCCCCGGGCCCGGGCGTCCTCGACCGGCTCCCCTTCGCCTCCGCGCACACCGCCTTCGCCATGACCAACGGCGTCTTCGCCCTCAAAGGCCTTGACCTCCGCCTCCCTCACGGCGGCGCGCTCTCCGGCGAGGTCTCCTTCGAGATCCCCCCCTCCCCCGACTACGCCCTCCTCTCCGCCGCCATCCACCTGACCGACGCCTCCCTCGCCGACCTCTTCGCCCCCTACGGCATGGACGCCCTCACCAACTGCGTCGCCTCCGGGTTCATCGACCTCCGCGGCCGCACCGACGACACCTTCCCCCAGAGCCTCCAGGCCGAGTATGACCTCATCGTCAACGGCGGCCTCATCCGCCGCCTCCCCCTCTTCGCCGGCCTCACCGACCTCTTGGCCGACCACATCCCCGGCGTCTCCTCCTTCACCGACTCCTCCTCCGCGCGCCTCGTCGGCACCGCCGACGCCGGCGTCTTCCGCATCCCCCGATTCTCCCTCGACGGCAACCTCCTCTCCATCGAGGGCCCCGTCTCCTACGACCTCCCCAACGACCGCCTCACCGCCACCGTCAACGCCGGCAACTTCAAGCAAGACACCCTCATGGGAGACCTCACCCGCTGGGCCACCGTCCCCGTCAACCGTTTCCTCTGGCGCGTCCACGTCGAAGGCCCCATCGCCAACCCCGCCTGGCGCATCACCACCATCCTCAACACCGTCCTCGACAAGGCCCGCTTCTGGCGCTGACCCATGGACATCGTCCTCCTCCACCCCGAGATCCCCCACAACACCGGCGCCGTCGGCCGCCTCTGCGTCGGCCTCGGCTGGCCCCTCGTCCTCATCCGCCCCCTCGGCTTCGCCCTCGACGCGCGCCATATCCGCCGCGCCGGGCTCGACTATTGGCCCCACCTCGACCTCTCCCTCTTCGACTCCTTCGAGGACTACCTCGCCCAACGCGCCCCCGATTCCCTCACCTTCCTCTCCACCAAGGCCACGCGCTCGCTCTACGACGCCCCCCTCACCCCCCGCGGCGCACTCCTCTTCGGCAGCGAATCCTCCGGCCTCCCCCCGCCCTACTACGCGCGCTATGCCGACCGACTGGCCCGCATCCCCATGCCCGGCCCCCACGCCCGCTCCATCAACCTCGCCAACGCCGTCGCCATCGCCGCCTACGAGGCCTTCCGCCGCTTCGCCGCCCCCTGACCCGCAAAGGCGGCCCCCCCGCCGGGGCCCACGGGCCTGGGTGGGCAGAGGGGCGCGGGTGTGCTATAATGGGCGAAAAGTTCGGAGCAGTGCGATGAAGACACCGATTCGTCTGGTGATTTTGGGCGCGGGCGACCGCGGCAGGACGTATGCCTCGTACGCGGCGGCATACCCGGAAAAGGCGCGCGTGGTGGGCGTGGCGGACATCGACCCCGCGGCGGCGCGGGCGGTGGCCCGGGCGCATGGCCTGGGGCCCGGGGCGGTGTGGGGGGATTGGTCGGAGGCTGTGGCGGCGCGGCCGGATTGCGACGTGATGGTGATCGCGATGCCCGACGCGACGCATCTGGAGCCGGCCGTGGCGTGCCTGGACGCGGGCTACCACCTGCTGCTGGAAAAGCCGATGGCGCGGCGCTGGGCCTCGTGCGAGGCGCTGGCGCGGAAGGTGCGGGAAAAGGGCGACCGTCTGGTGATGGTGGGGCACGTGCTCCGCTACACGGTCTATTTCCGGAAGATCCACGACCTCATCGCCGAGGGGGCGATCGGGGACGTGGTGAGCATCCAGCACCTGGAGCAGGTGGGCTACATGCACGCGGCGCACAGCTTCTGCCGCGGCAACTGGGGCAACACCGAGCGCGCGACGCCGATGATCCTGCAAAAATGCTGCCACGACTTCGACCAGTTCGTCTGGTGGCTGGGGGGGCGCAGGTGCACGGGCGTCTCGAGCTTCGGGGAGACCTCGCTCTTCAACGCGGCGCACCGGCCCGTGGGGGCGGCGGCACGGTGCCTGGACTGCCCGGCCGAGGTCGAGCGCAAGTGCCCCTTCTCCGCGCGGAAGATCTACCTGGAGCGCCAGGATTGGCGTTATCCCTTCGTGGACAAATCCGACGCGGCGATGGAGCGGATGCTGCGCGAGGGGCCGTATGGCCGATGCGTCTACGCCTGCGACAACGACGCGGTGGACCACCAGGTGGTGAACCTGCGCTTCGAGGGCGGGGTGACCGTGGCGCACCAGATGGAGAGCTTCACCTACGCCGGCGGGCGCAAGACCAGGATCTTCGGCACGCGCGGCGAAATCGTCGGCGACGGCCGCACGCTGACCATCCACCACTTCGACACCCGCGCCACCGAGCTGTGGGACAGCGCGCTCGAGGCCGGCCTGGCGCAGGGCTCCGGCCACGGCGGCGGCGACTATGGGCTGATGGACGAGCTGGTGCGCCAGCTGACGGAGGGCGACCCGGCCGGCTACCCGGCCCTCTTCGAGGCGTCGCTGGAAAGCCACCGCATCGCCTTCGCGGCGGAGGCCAGCCGCCTGGCGCAAGGCGCCCTCATGCTCGCGGATTGACACCAGGCCCCGTTGGCGGGGGGCCCCGCCAACGAAACGAAAGCGGAGATTGACCATGGACAAACGCAAGATCATCGTCACGAGCGCCCTGCCGTACGCGAACGGCGCACTCCACCTGGGCCACCTGGTGGAATACCTGCAGACCGACTTCTGGGTGCGCTATCAGCGCATGATGGGCAACGACTGCGTCTACGTCTGCGCCGACGACACCCACGGCACCCCCATCATGATCCGCGCCCGCAAGGAAGGCACCACCCCGGAGGCCGTCATCGCCCGCTCCTACGAGGCGCGCGTCAAGGAGTTCGGCGCCTTCGAGATGGGCTTCGACCGCTACGGCTCCACCAACTGCGAGGAGAACCGCCTCCTCTCCGAGCAGATCTACCTGCGCCTGAAGGAGAGGGGCCTGATCTCCTCGCGCCCCGTCGAGCAGCTCTACTGCGAGCATTGCGGGATGTTCCTGCCCGACCGCTTCGTCAAGGGCACCTGCCCGCGCTGCGGCGCGCCCGACCGCGACGGCGACAACTGCTCGGTCTGCGGCGCGACGTACAACACGACCGACCTCAAGGACCCCCACTGCGCCATCTGCGGCGGCAGGCCCGTCATGCGCCGGAGCGAGCAGCTCTTCGTGGAGCTCGAGCCCTGTCGCGACTTCCTCAGGAAGTGGCTCCCCAACCACACCGACAAAGGCACCGCCGACAAACTGCTGGAGTGGTTCAACGAGCCCCTCCGCGGCTGGAACATCTCCCGCGACGCGCCCTATTTCGGCTTCAAGATCCCCGGCTACGAGGACAAGTACTTCTACGTCTGGCTCGACGCGCCCATCGGCTACATGGCCACCCTCTGGGCCTGGGCCAAGGCGCGCGGGCAAACCCTCGAGGACTGGTGGCAGGACCCCAAGGCCGAGATCTACCACTTCATCGGCAAGGACATCGTCCGCTTCCACTGCCTCTTCTGGCCCGCCGAGCTCCAGTCCGCCGGCTGGCGCACCCCCACCCAGGTCTTCGTCCACGGCTTCCTCATGGTCAACGGCGCGAAGATGTCCAAGAGCGAAGGCACCTTCATCTCCGCCGCCACCTACCTCAAGCACCTCCCCGCCCAGGCACTCCGCTTCTACTACGCCTGCAAGCTCAACGGCACCGTCGACGACATGAACCTGGATCTCAAGGACTTCGTCGGCCGCGTCAACTCCGACCTCGTGGGCAAGATCACCAACCTCGCCTCCCGCGGCGCCCAGATGCTCAACAAGAACTGCGGCGGGCGCCTCGGCGCCATGGACGCCGAGAGCCGCGCCCTCCTCGCCAAGTGCCGCGCCCAGCTCCCCGAGGTGCTCGCCGCCTACGAGCGGCGCGACTTCTGCCGCGCCATGGTGCTCGTGCGCGACTGGGCCGACAAGGCCAACCAGCTCTTCGACGCCAAGATGCCCTGGAAGCTCGTCAAGGAAGACCCCGAGGCCACCCGCGCCGTCCTCACCGGCACCCTCAACCTCTTCCGCCTCATGGCCATCGCCCTCAAGCCCATCCTCCCGGCCTACGCCGCCAAGGTCGAGGCCCTCTTCGGCGAGGCGCCCTACGCCTTCGCCGACGCCGCCCGAGACCTGGAAGGCCGCCCCATCGCCGCCTACGAACACCTCGCCGCGCGCATCGACCCCAAGGCCGTCGAGGCCATGGTCGCCGAGACCAAGGCCCAATCCGCCCCCGCCCTCCCCAAGGGCATCACCGAGAAGGACGTCAAGAAGGGCGTCCGCCAGCTCACCCAGGCCCCCGCCCAAAACCGCTTCCCGGAGCCCCCCGCCGAAACCATCGCCATCGGGGACTTCGCGAAGGTGGACCTGCGCGTGGCCACCGTCCTCGCCGCCGAGGCCGTCGAAGGCTCCGACAAGCTCCTGCGCCTGACGCTCGACGTGGGCGAGGCCAAGCCCCGCACCGTCTTCGCCGGCATCCGCAAGGCCTACGCCCCCGAGGACCTCGCCGGCACCCAGGTCGTCATGGTCGCCAACCTCGCGCCGCGCAAGATGCGCTTCGGGCTCTCCGAGGGCATGGTGCTCGCCGCCGAGGACGCCGACGGGACGCTCCGCCTCGCCCAGCCCTTCACCCCAATGACCCCCGGCACCCGCCTTCGCTGACCCGACCAGACAATCGACAACCGCCATGGACACCTTCCACGATCCCGCAGACCTCCACGCCTGGTGCGCCGCCGAAAAACGCCTCGGCCGCGCCATCGGCCTCGTCCCCACCATGGGCAGCCTCCACGAAGGCCACCTCTCCCTCATCCGCCTGGCCAGGGAACGCTGCGACCGCGTCGTCGTCAGCGTCTTCGTCAACCCCACCCAATTCGCCCCCAACGAGGACTACGCCGCCTACCCCCGCCGCGAGCAGGCCGACCTCGCCCTCTGCGAGCAGACCGGCGCCGACGCCGTCTTCCTCCCCGCCCCCGCCGATATGTACGCACAGGACGCCTCCTGCTGGGTCGAGGAGACCCTCCTGGCAAAAACCCTCGAGGGCGCCCAGCGCCCCACCCACTTCCGCGGCGTCTGCACCGTCGTCGCCAAGCTCTTCAACATCGTCCAGCCGGACGTCGCCGTCTTCGGGCAGAAAGACTTCCAGCAGGTCGCCGTCATCCGCCGCATGGTGCGCGACCTCGACTTCCCCGTCGAGATCGTCCGCGCCCCCATCGTCCGCGACGCCGACGGCCTGGCCCTCTCCTCCCGCAACGCCTACCTCACCCCCGAGAACCGCGCCTCCGCCCTCTGCCTCTCCCGCGCCCTCCGCCAGGCCAAGGCCGCCGTCGGCCAGGGCCTCCGCGACGCCGCCGCCATCGAGGCCGCCGCCAAAGAGACCCTCCTTGCCGCCGGCTGGGCCCCGGACTACGCCACCGTCGTCGACGCCGAGACGCTCATGCCCCTCCAGGCCGTCCTCCCCGGCGCCTCCGCCCTCCTCCTCGCCGCCCGCAAGGACGGCCTGCGCCTCATCGACAACGCCCTCCTCTGAAAGTTTTTTCCGCCCACCCGCATTTCCCCCTTGCAACCCCGCCGACATTCCGCTAAACTAAAGAGTGTTGTCAGAGATTGCAATCGACACTCCGAGGAACCGACATGAACATGCTGCTTCGAATCCTGGTCATCGTGACCCTCATCGTCAACGGGGTCGCGCTCTGGTTCTCGACCGAACTCTACAAGAAACGCGAGCTCCTCAAAGACCGCAACGACCTCTTCCGCGACTTCACCGTCGAGATCGCCCAGACCTTCGAGGCCGCCGAGCCCGAGGCCCGCAGCGCCGCCGACAAGGAGGCCCGCGACATCTCCGAGGTCTCCCTCGCCACCGCCGACATCACCCCCGACACCTCCGACTTCTGGGAAAGCTACCACATCGAATACGAAGACCCCGCCAAGGGCTTCTACCAAATCCCCGACGTCGCCGCCCTCGACGCGGTCTACACCCTCGACGCCGAAGGCAAGCCCAAACTCGACAACCGCTCCGGCAAGCCCGACCCCACCGGCTCCCCCCTCGACCTCTCCCTCCAGGACGTCATCAAGATGGCCGAGGCCCAGCGCGACCGCCTCACCACCGTCCGCGGCCAGCTCACCAAACTCCGCGAGGAATACGAGCTCACCGTCGCCGACCTCAACCAGGTCAAGAAGCAGGGCCGCGAATCCCTCAAGACCATCGCCGCCCGCGACGAGACCATCGCCGGCCTCGAGGCCGACAAATCCCGCCTTGAAGGCGAGGTCGCCGACCGCGACGCCCAAATCGAGACCCTCGAGGGCGAGAAGCAGGCCCTCCAGGCCGACCTCGACAAGGCCTCCGAGGAGCGCGACGCCCTCGCCGACGAGGTCGAGAACCTCAAGAAGACCCTCGAGGAAATCGCCACCGGCGGCCAGGGCGGCGCCAACGCCGACGGCATGGCCGCCATCGCCAACGTCACCGCCGGCGTCAAAGGCACCATCGTGCGCGTCGACAATGCCTACAACTTCGCCATCGTCAAGCTCACCCCCGAGGCCCTCACCGAGCTCATCGGCGAGGAAGGCGAGCGCCCCCTCCCCGAGGCCGACTTCCTCGTCAGCCGCCCCGGCAAGCAAGACTCCATCATCGGCAAAGTCCGCCTCCGCACCATCACCAAGGACGCCGGCGTCATCGTCTGCGACATCCTGGCCGACTGGAAGCAGGCCGACGTCCAGGAAGGCGACGAGGTCTTCTACCTCGACTGACCGCCCGCGCCGCGACAAAGGCCCCGCACCCCGCGGGGCCTTTTTTGTCCCCACGCCCCGACACTTTCCGCTTGACTTTTCCGCCCCGGGTGAAGTATCCTACTTTCATCACTCGGGGCCCCGCGCCCCGACAACGACAAGGAGTAATGAAAATGTCCATCAAAGTTGGCATCAACGGGTTCGGCCGCATCGGCCGCATGGTCTTCCGCGCCGCCGTCGAGAACTTCAAAGACGTCGAGATCGTCGGCATCAACGACCTTCTCGACCCCGAGTACCTCGCCTACATGCTGAAGTACGATTCCGTCCACGGCAAGTTCAACCACGACATCAAGGTCGACGGCAACACCATGTACGTCGACGGCAAGGCCATCCGCCTCACCGCCGAGAAGGACCCCGCCCAGCTCAAGTGGGACGAAGTCGGCGCCGAGATCGTCGTCGAATCCACCGGCCTCTTCCTCAAGAAGGAGCAGGCCCAGCTCCACATCGACGCCGGCGCCAAGAAGGTCATCATGTCCGCCCCCTCCAAGGACGACACCCCCATGTTCGTCTACGGCGTCAACGACAAGACCTACGCCGGGCAGACCATCATCTCCAACGCCTCCTGCACCACCAACTGCCTGGCTCCCCTCGCCAAGGTCGTGCACGAGACCTTCGGCATCAAGCGCGGCCTGATGACCACCGTCCACGCCGCCACCGCCACCCAGAAGACCGTCGACGGCCCCTCCAAGAAGGACTGGCGCGGCGGCCGCGGCATCCTCGAGAACATCATCCCCTCCTCCACCGGCGCCGCCAAGGCCGTCGGCAAGGTGCTCCCCGCGCTCAACGGCAAGCTCACCGGCATGTCCATGCGCGTCCCCACCTCCGACGTCTCCGTCGTCGACCTCACCTGCGAGCTTGAGAAGCCCGCCACCTACGAGGAAATCTGCGCCGCCATGAAGAAGGCCTCCGAGGGCGAGCTCAAGGGCATCCTCGGCTACACCGACGAAGCCGTCGTCTCCACCGACTTCCGCGGCGAGTCCTGCACCTCCACCTTCGACGCCAAGGCCGGCATCCAGCTTGACCCCACCTTCGTCAAGCTCGTCTCCTGGTACGACAACGAGTGGGGCTACTCCAACAAGGTCGTCGAGATGATCCGCGTCATGGCCGCCAAGTAAGCGACTTGAAACGCCATCCGAAAAGGGCCCCACGCGGGGCCCTTTTTTCACGCCGCGCCAAGTTGTCCCGCAAAGGGAAGGCGCGGCCCGTTGCCCTGGCTTGCCAACTGGCGGGGTGTGTCGGCGGCGCGGGGCGAGCGGGACGCGGAGGCAAAGGGCGTTTTCCCCCGTAAGGGGGCTTGTCGCCCCGTCCCCCGCGCCGCCCTGTGCTCTGCCCTGTTTCCCCGCCTCCCTTCTGCGCGTCCCGTGCGCCAGACGGCGCCATGCCCGCGCCAATCGGCTGTGCTATAATGCGACCATGTGCCCGCGCCTGACCGTCCTCATCGTCGCCTGGAACCGCCAGGAGCTCCTTGACCGCTGCATAGGGGCCGTGCGGGCCTTCCTCCCCGACGCCCAGACCATCGTCGTCGACAACGCCTCGGAGCCTCCCCTCGCCGTCCCTCCCGGCGTTACTCTTCTGCGCGCCCCGCGCAACCTTGGCTTCGCCGGCGGCAACAACCTGGCCCTCCCCCACGCCGTCGGCGAGCGCCTCCTGCTGCTTAACACCGACGCCCTGCTCCCCTCCGCCGAGCCCATCCGCCGCCTCGAAGCCTTCCTCGGCGCCCACCCCCGCGCCGCCGCCGCCCAAGCCACCCTGGCCCTCCCCGACGGCACGCTCGACGCCTGCGGCGAGTTCCTCACCCCCCTTGGCCTCCTCTGGCACCATGGCTACCGCCAGCCCCCCGGCCCCCATGCCGCGCGCCCCTTCCCCGTCTTCGCCTGCAAGGCCGCCTGCCTCCTCCTCCGCCGGGACGCCCTTGCCGACGCCGGCGGGCTCTTCCGCCCCTCCTTCTTCTGTTACTACGAGGACATCGACCTCTGCCACCGCCTTTGGCTCGCCGGCTGGGAATGTTGGTTCGTCCCCACCCCGCCCGTCCTCCATGCCGAGGGCAGCACCGCGCGCGCCCTTCCCCACCGCCGCGTCTGGCGGCGGTACCTTTCCAACCTCCTGACCTCCGCCTTCGACCTTCGCGGGCGCCGCTTCTGGTTCACCGCCGGGCCTTTTTTCCTGGCCGCCGTGTTCCTTGGCGGGCTCCGCCATGGCGTCCTGCCCTGGCCCCGGCGCGACCCGTTGCCCTTCGTGCGCCGACGCGCCGAGCGCGACTTTCTCCCCCGCGTTGCCCTCCGCCCCACATGGCGGCACTACCTGGCCCTCGCCACCCGCCGCTTCGGCCGCCTCCCGCCCCTCGCCCTGCCACGGGGGCCCGGGCGCTGAACGGGCATCCCACCCGCGGCGTCCCGAAGGCTGGCCGGCAGCGCCGCCGTGAAAGGCGCGACGAAGGGGTGATGGGGGTGTCTCCCCGGGCAGGGCAAATCTGATATAATGGGGGGACTATGCGAAGCAGGTGGACGCTTTTCAACGTGATGGGTATCCCGGTGCGGGCGGATGTGTCGGTGCTGGTGTTGGCGCTGTATGTGGTGGTGACGACCTTCCCGCACCTGGACGTGGGGCTGTTCCTGACGGCGGCGCTGCTGGTTTCGATCGTGCTGCACGAGCTGGCGCACAGCGCGGTGGCGGTGGCGTTCGGGGGGCAGGTGAGGGATATCACGCTGCAGTTGCTGGGGGGGTGCGCGGCGATCACGCGGATGCCGCCGAGGCCGTCGCACGAGGTGTTGATGGCGGCGGCCGGGCCGGTTTGCTCGCTGGCGCTGGCGGCGTTGTGCGGGGTGCTGTCGGAGGCCTTCCCGACGCGGTATGTGGTGGGGACGCTGGGGCCGTATGAGCTGACGGAGTCGGCGCCGAACCTGTGGCTGTCGCTGGCGGCGGGGCTGAACCTGGGGTTGGCGTTGTTCAACCTGGTGCCGGCGTTCCCGATGGACGGGGGGCGGATCCTGCGCGCGGCGTTGCAGTGCCTGGGGAAGGGGAAGGTGGCGGCGACGGCAATCGCGGTGGCGGTGGGGCGGGGCATCGCGGTTTTGTGGGCGGCGGTGTGCGTGCTGGACTTCGTGGGGGTGCGGTTCCGGGCGCCGACGGAATGGCCGGAGGCGGGGCAGCTGCTGTTCAACATCGTTTTCGGGAGCGGCGGCATCCTGTTGCTCCTGATCGCTTACATGATTTGGGTCTCGGGCAAGCGCGAGCTGGAGTATGTGCGCTACGAGGAGACCTTCAACGGAGGCTGGAGATGAGTCTTGCCGTCGGTATCGTCGGCCTGCCCAACGTGGGCAAGTCCACGCTTTTCAATGCCCTGACGCGCGCGCAGAACGCGGAGGCGGCGAATTACCCCTTCTGCACGATCGAGCCGAACAAGGCGACGGCGCCGGTGGCCGACCCGCGGGTGGAGAGGCTGGCGGAGGTGTGCAGGAGCGGGCGCGTGGTGCATGCGACGGTGGACTTCACCGACATCGCGGGGCTCGTGCGCGGGGCAAGCAAGGGCGAGGGGCTGGGCAACCAGTTCCTGGGCAACATCCGTGAGTGCGATGCGATTCTGGAGGTGGTGCGCTGCTTCGACAACGACGACGTGGTGCACGTGGAAGGCTCGGTGGACCCGCTGCGCGACATCGGCATCATCGAGACGGAACTGATCCTGGCCGACCTGCAGAGCCTGGAGAAGCGCCTCGACCGCGTCGGCCGCCAGGCCCGGGCCGACAAGTCGCTGGCCAAGGAGGTCGAGGCCATGAAGGGCCTGCAAGCCCACCTCGACGCCGGCGGGCCCGCGCGCACCTTCCAGGCGGCCGACCCCGACGCGCTCGAGCCCACGCGCAGGGAGCTGCGCCTGATCACCGACAAACCCATCATCTACGTGGCCAACGTGGGCGAGGGCGACCTGGGCCAGCCCGACAACGCGCACGTCCAGGCCCTCAAGGCCCACGCCGCCAAGCACGGGTGCGACACCGTGACCATCTGCGCGGCGATGGAGGCCGACCTGGTGGGCCTCTCCGACGCGGAGCGCAAGGACTTCCTGGATTCCTACGGGCTGGAGCGCTCGGGCCTGGACGCGACGATCGCGATGGCCTACCACACGCTGGGGCTGCAGAGCTTCTTCACCGCCGGGCCGATGGAGGCGCGGGCCTGGACCATCCGGCGCGGGTGGACGGCCCCCAAGGCCGCCGGGGTGATCCACTCCGACTTCGAGCGCGGCTTCATCCGCGCCGAGGTCGTCTCCTACGACGACTTCGTGGCCCTCGGCGGGGAGGCGCACGCCCGCGAGAAGGGCCTGCTCCGCGTGGAGGGCAAGGAGTACGTGATGCGCGAAGGCGACGTCGTCCACTTTCTCTTCAACGTCTGAGGTTCCGCCATGTCCGAACGTTACGACCTTCCCGGCGGCGTGGGCGCCCCCCGCGCCTGGGGCCGCACCCTCCTGGTCTGGGGCCTGCCGCTGGCCGCCTGGCTGGCGCTCATCGTCGGCTGGCTTGCCTTCGCCGGGAACGGCGGGGAGACCGCCGAGGGGGCCGCGCCCGCGCCGGCCGCCCAGCCCGAGGAACCCGCGAAGCCCGCCCCGGCCGAGCCGGGGGAGCCTGCCCCGGAGGCTCCCGCCGCGCCCGAGGGGCCCGCGCCCCAGCCCGGCTCCACCGTGCCCTACGACTTCCGGGGGGCGGCCACGTCGCTGGGCCTGCCCAAGGAGGCGCTCTGCGGCACGGGCATCCTGGTGGATCCCACGACGCGCAAGGTGCTCTGGGCCAAGCACGCCGACCGGGCCGTCCCCGTCGCCTCGATGACCAAGATGATGACGCTGCTGCTGACGGAAGAGGCCATCGCGGCGGGCAAGGTGGGGCGCGACACCGTCATCCCGGTGACCGTCGAGGCGTACAAGATCGGCGGCGCGCAGGTGTGGCTGGACCCGCGCGAGTCCTTCCCGCTGAGCGAATTGGAGAAGACCATCGCCATCAAGTCCGCGAACGACTCGGCCTATCTGGTGGGCGAGTACCTCGGCGGCGGGGACATGGCGGCCTTCGTGGCGGCGATGAACGCCCGCGCCAAACAGCTGGGCATGGCCCACACGCGCTTCTACGACGCGCACGGGCTGGGCGACGACAAGGGCCACGACAACCTTTCCTCCGCCCATGACATGGTGCTCCTGGCCGAGCAGTTGCTCCACTACCCCGAGGTCATGCGCCTGGCCGCCACCCGCACCGACACCTTCCGAAACGGCAAGCTGGACCTGAAGAACCACAACAACCTGGTCTTCAACCAGGTGCCCGGCGTCGACGGCCTGAAGACCGGCTTCACCAACAAGGCCGGCTTCTGTGTCACCGTCACCTGCGAGCGCGGCGGCCGCCGCCTCATCGGGTGCGTCACCGGCTTCAAATCCCACCGCGACCGCGACGCCTTCTGCAAGGCGCTCCTCGACTGGGGGTACAAGCAATGACCCGGCGCGCCGGACTTGGCCTGTGCGCCGCGCTCGCGGCCCTCCTGCTGGCGGGGTGCGGCGCCGACGTGGCCGAGCGCATCGCCCGGCGTCAGGAGGCCTTCGACGCCTATCCGGCGGACGTCCAGGCGCGCATCGCCCGCGGGCAGATCCGCCTCGGCGACGACGCGAACGCCGTCTGGATGGTCTACGGCGACCCTACCGAGAAGCTCCGCCGCACCGACCGGGACGGCGTCACCGAGGTGTGGATCTACAAAATCCTCGGCTTCTCGGACAGCGCCTACCCCACCGTCCGCCCCGTCTTCGTCGACCGTTTCGGCCGCCACACCGGCACCTACTACATCGACGACACGCCGGAATACGAATGGAAGGAGGCGCTCCGCGTGGAGTTCACGCAGGGGCGCGTCTCCGCCATCCAGATGTCGGAGTGACCGCGATGCACCGCCAGCACGTCACGACCGAGGAAATCGCGCGCGAGACGCTCACCCTTGAGGGGCCCGCCGCGCACCACCTCCTCCACGTCCTGCGCGTCCGCGAGGGCGACGAGGTGGGCGCCTTCGACGGCGCCGGGGCCACGCGCCTCTACCACGTCGCCGCGCGCACGCCCGAGACGCTCACCCTCGTGGCCAAGCAGCCCCTCTTCCGGCAGGCCGGGCGCCCCGTGCGCCTGACGCTCTTCGCCTGCGTGCCCAAGGGCGAGCGCATGGAATGGATGCTCGAGAAGGCCGTGGAGCTGGGCGCCGACCGCATCGTGCCCGTGCTCAGCGCCCGCACCGTCGTCCGCCTCGAGGGCCGCCAGGCCGAGGCCAAGCGCGCCCGTTGGTTGCGCGTCGCCGAGGCCGCCGCGCGCCAATGCGGCGCCGCCCGCGTGCCCGAGGTGCTCGCCCCCACCCCCTTCGCCGAGACCGCGCCGCTGATGCGCGCGTGCACCGCCCTCATCGTGGCGGCGCTCACCCCGGCGGCCAGGCCCCTTGCGCCCGTGCTCGACGCGCTCGACCCTACGCGCCCGGGGCAGGATTGGGGCTGGTGGTGCGGCCCGGAGGGAGACTTCACGCCGGAGGAACTCCAGGCCATCCTTGACTGCGGCGCCATCCCCGTCTCCCTGGGCCCGCTCATCCTCCGCGTCGAGACCGCCGCGCTCTACGGCCTGGCGAACCTCGGCTGCCGCCGCGAGGGAGGCGGCTTGGGGAAAGGGTGCGGGGAGCCGCGGCGCCCCGGCCGCTGAGGGCGAACATGAACACCACGCTTTACGACACCATCGGCATCGCGGGCATCGGCCTCATCGGGGGCTCGCTCGCCAAAGACCTGCGTACCTTCGGGCTGGCGGGGCGCATCCTGGGCTGGAACCGCACGGCGGCGCACGCCGAGCGCGCGTTGGAGCTGGGGTTGGTGGACGAGGCCACGCCCACGCTCGAGGCTCTCGCCGCGCAGTGCGACCTTGTGGTGCTGGCCATGCCCGTGGACGTACTCGTGCGCACGCTCCCCGCGCTTCTCGACGCCGCGCGCCCGGGGCAGACGTTCATCGACGTAGGCTCCACCAAGCGCGCCCTGGCCGAGGCCGTCGCCGGGCACCCCAAGCGCCCGCGTTACGTGGCCTGCCACCCCATGGCCGGCACCGAGCGCTCCGGCCCGGACGCGGCCGTCGACAACCTTTTTCGCAACCGTTTCACCCTGATCATCGACCCCGGGCGGAGCGATCCCGGGGCCCTCGCCAAGGTGCGCGCCCTGTGGGAGCGCGTCGGGGCCGTGCTGGCGGAGATGAGCGCCCCTGAGCACGACCGCACCGCGGCGCTGCTCTCGCATATGCCCCACGTGCTGGCCTACGCCCTCGCGCGCACCATCAAGGAGGCCGAGCGCAACCAGGCCCTGAACGCCCGCTTCGCCGGGGGCGGCCTGGCCTCGATGACGCGCATCGCCCACAGCCCCATCTCCATGTGGCAGCCCATCTTCCGCCAGAACAAGGGGCCGCTCCTCGAGGCCGTCGACGCCTTCGCCGAGCACCTGGCCGCCTTCCGAAAGGCCATCGAGGAGGACGACGACGCCGCGCTCGAGGGGCTCATGCGCTGACCGCCCGTGCCCGTTTTGGTATACTTCCCCGGATTTTCAGAGGATTGACGATGGACAAGAACTACGACCCGAAGGCCGTCGAGGCGAAATGGTACCCCTGGTGGGAGCGGCAGGGCTGCTTCCATGACGAGCCGAGCCGCGGAGGTGCGCCTTATGCCGTGGTCATCCCGCCGCCGAACGTCACGGGCATCCTGCACATGGGCCACGCGCTGAACCAGACCATCCAGGACGTGCTTGTGCGCTGGCATCGAATGCGCGGCGACAACACCGTCTGGGTGCCCGGCACCGACCACGCGGGCATCGCCACGCAGAACGTGGTGGAGAAGGCCCTGCGCAAGGAGGGCAAGCGCCGCCAGGATCTGGGGCGGGAGGCGTTCATCGACCGCGTGTGGGAGTGGAAGCGGCAGTACGGCGGCACCATCGTCCACCAGCAGCGGATGCTCGGCAACTCCACGGACTGGCAGCGCGAGCGCTTCACCATGGACGAGGGCCTCTCCGACGCCGTCGCGAAGGTCTTCTGCGACCTCTACGACGAGGGGCTCATCTACCGCGGCAACTACATCGTCAACTGGTGCCCCCGATGCGGCACGGCCCTCGCCGACGACGAGGTGGAGCACGAGCCCAACGCCGGCCACCTGTGGTACGTCCGCTATCCCGTCGCGGGAAGCGAAGGCGAATTCGTCACGGTGGCGACGACGCGCCCGGAGACGCTCCCCGGGGACACGGCAGTGGCCGTGAACCCTTCCGATGAGCGCTATGCCCACCTCAAGGGCAAGAAGGTCATCCTGCCGCTGGTGGGCAAGGAAATCCCCGTCGTCTTCGACGATTACGTGGAAAAGGAGTTCGGCACGGGCGTGGTGAAGATCACCCCGGCGCACGACGCCAACGACTTCGCCGTCGGCCAACGCCATGGCCTGCCGCAGGTGGACGTGATGAACGGCGACGGCACGATGAACGCCCTCTCGGGCTACGAGGGGATGGATCGCTTCGCCTGCCGCGAGGCCATCGTGAAGGATCTTGAGAAGGGCGGTTACCTCGTCAAGGTCGAGGACTACCAAAACCAGGTCGGCCACTGCTACCGCTGCCACACCGTCGTCGACAGCCGCCTCTCCAAGCAATGGTTCGTGCGCATGAAGCCCCTCGCCCAGCCCGCCATCGAGGCCGTCCGCAAGGGCGAGATCACCATCCAGCCCAAGCGCTGGGAGAGCGTCTTCTTCAACTGGATGGAGAACATCCGCGACTGGTGCATCAGCCGCCAGATCTGGTGGGGCCACCGCATCCCCGTCTACACCTGCCGCGACTGCGGCCACGAATGGGCCGCCCCCGCCAAGCCCGCCGCCTGCCCCAAATGCGGCGCCGCGGCCATCGACCAGGATCCGGACGTCCTCGACACCTGGTTCTCCTCCTGGCTCTGGCCCTTCTCCGTCTTCGGCTGGCCCAAGCAAACCGCCGATCTTGCCTTCTACTACCCCACATGCGACCTCATCACCGGCGCGGACATCCTCTTCTTCTGGGTCGCGCGCATGATGATGGCGGGATTCCACTTCATGGGCAAGGCGCCCTTCCGGAACGTCATCCTCCACGGCATCGTCCGCGACGCGCAGGGGCGCAAGATGTCCAAGAGCCTCGGTAACTCCCTTGACCCCCTCGAGGTCATCGGGCAATACTCCGCCGACGCCCTCCGCTTCTCCCTCGCCCTCATCACCTCCATGGAAACCGACACCAAGGTGGACATGGGCAAGTTCGAAATCGGCCGCAACTTCGGCACCAAACTCTGGAACGCCGCCCGCTTCCTGCAGATGAACGCCGAAAAGCTCCCCGGCTTCTCCTTCGCCGACCACGCCGGCGGCGGCCTCGACCTCGACCCCGCCCTCCTGCGCGACGACGACCGCCACCTCCTCCTCAAGGCCCACCGCACCTGCGCCGCGCTCAACGCCGCGCTCGCCAAATACCGCATCCAGGACGGCGCGCTGGCCATCTACGACTTCGCCTGGACCGACTTCTGCGACTGGTACCTCGAGTACGCCAAGGCCGACCTCAACTCCCCAGACGAGGCCCGCCGCCGCCAAGTCCTCGCCATCCTCGCCCACGTCTACGGCCAAATCCTCCGCCTCCTCCACCCCTACATGCCCTTCGTCACCGAGGAAATCTGGCACCAGCTCGGCTACTGCGCCGAGGGCGAGACCATCATGCGCGCCCCCTATCCCACCGGTTGCGCCCCGGACCAAATCGCCGCCTGGGGCCTTGCCGACGACGTCCTCGACTACGTCGAGACCAAGCGCGACCTCATCACCGGCATCCGCGCCCTGCGCGCCGAGGCCGGCCTCGCCCCCGCCCTCAACGTCCGCGTCCTCCTCCACCCCGCCACCGACGCCCTCCGCGACCGCCTCTCCCGCGACGCCGACACCCTCAAAGCCGCCGTCCGCGCCGAGGCCATCGCGTTCGTCGACGCCGCCCCCGAGGCCCCCATGCCCTCCAAGCTCCTCAAGGCCGGCGCCGTCTACCTCCCCCTCGACGGGCTCGTCGACGCCAAGGCCGAGGCCGAGAAGCTGGACAAGGAAATCGCCAAACTCCAAGGCTTCCTCAACGGCGTCAACGCCAAGCTCAGCAACCAGGCCTTCGTCTCCAAGGCCCCCGCCCCCATCATCCAGAACCAGCGCGACCGCAAGGCCGAGCTCGAGGCCCAACTCGCCACCCTCCACGCCCGCCGCGCCGCCCTCTGACGGCCCCCGGCCCCCACGCACCACTCCCGGCAGGCCCCCCTCATGCGCACCACGTTCCCCCTCGCCTTGCTCTGCCTTGGCCTCCTCACCGCCGCGATCGCCCGCGCCGCCGCGCCCACGCCCATCCTCACCTGGCCCGGCGACCGTGAACCTTTGACCTATAGAGTCCACTTTGCGGCAGACGATTATCCCCAGCTCCGCAAGGCCGCCTCCACCATCCGGCGCGGCGCCCGTGGGGTCGGTTGGTACGGTCTCTCCGGGATGACCTTCTCGGCCTGGGTCTACGTCCCCAAAAGTCCCCACAAAGCCAAGGGCATCGTCCGTTTCAACGCCATGCCCGGCACGGGCCACCACATCCACAACACCATCTCCCTATGGCTGGACCCCGAAAAGGACGGCGCCTACAAGCTCATCCTCAACCGCCACGGCGCCGACACCGACGCCGTCGTCCCCTTCCCCGCCGAGCTCGTGGGCAAATGGGTCCACATCGCCCTCTCCTTCCCCAAGTTCGCCAAGAGCGGCACCCCCAGGACAACCCCCTGCGTCATCGTGGTCGATGGTCAAACCTACCAATGCCAGCTGACCAACATCCTCCAAAACTGCCTGGCCTCCCTCATCCTCGAGGGCGAGGGCGTCGCCATCACCCGCGCCGCCCTCTACGACGAACCCCTCTCCGAAGACTTCACCCCCCAAGACGCCGCCCGCGCCATCATCACCCGCACCACTCCGTCCGACAAGCGCCCCCAACCGCCCTACCACTGGACCTGCGGCGACGGCGGCCCTGGCCGTACCAACTGGCTCTACGGCCACAGACTCAAAGCGGAAGGCGGCCGTGAGCACCTCCGCACCCCAAGCGGCGAAGGCACCTCCGTCCGCTACTATACCGTCGGGGACTCCCTCGCCACCCAGCCCCTCGCCTCCGGCGACACCGCCACCTTTGTTGTCGTCGGTAAGTTTGGTTCCACCCCCGGCAGCATCCTCCTCAGCCTCGCCATCGGCGACAACGCCTGCTCCCCCAAATATGACCACCTCCGCCTGGAACGCGGCGAAGGCGACACCATCACCCTCCGCACCGACTCCAAAAAAATCCCCTTCACCCCCATCACCGTCCGCCTGCCGGACGCCTCCGAAGCCTTCCACTGCTACACCATCCGCCACGAACGCGGCGAACTCTCCCTCTGGGTCGACGGCAAACGCCAAGGCACCGCCCACCCGACCCTCCCGAACAACAATTGCCTCAACATCCGCGCCCTCCAGTTCGGCACCCTCTACGGCGGCGAAGAATCGCTCATGACGCCCGGCGCCGACCTCCAAGGCTTCATCGTCGACGACCTCAAAATCTACGGCCGCGCCCTCACCCCAGAAGAAATCGGCCACGTCTCCGGCCTCCTCAAAATCGACGGCAAACAGCCCCTCGCCGCGCCAGGCGCCGCCACCCCCACCCCCCGCGCGGCCCACCCACACGCCAGGCGCCCCCCCAACGCCCCAAAAGCCACCCCCGCCGGCGCCCCCCTCAACCTCCCCACCCTCCCCGCCGGCGCACCCCTCCCCGACGCCGCCGCCCAAGCCGAAGCCCGCGACTTCCTCAGCGAACTCCTCGGCGACGAAAAGATCGCCTCCCAAGACCTCCTCCAAATGCTCTCCGAGGCCGAAGGCGACGCCACACGCCTCGTCCTCCTCACCCGCGCCGAAAACGCCCTCGTCAAAGAAGGCCGCCCCGACGCCGCCCTCCAAGTCCTCGCCCTGCGCGAACACGCCTTCCCCGGCGCCGTCAAAGACGCCGAAGCCGTGGCCATCCTCAAAGAAGCCCTCCGCGACACCGCCGTCAAAGCCCCCGACGCCGCCATCGCCCACGCCCGCTTCCTCCTCGACTTCGCCCTCCAAAACGACCGCCCCAAACTCATCCAATCCGTCAAGGACCTCACCGCGCAAATCGACCGCTGGCTTGCCAAAGGCAAAACCCACGCCGAATGGAAACGCGCTCTCGCCGCCGTCGACAAAGCCCGCGCCGCCCAAGCCAAACTCGACACCCTCCGCAAAGCCGCCGCCGACGGCGACCCAAAAGCCACCCGACTCTACGGCGAAGCCCTCGCCCAACTCGGGCAATGGGACGACGAAACCCTCGGCGCCCTCGCCATCTGCGACGACAAAACCCTCGCCGCCCTCGCCGCCGACGAAGCCATGGACAGCCCCCCCAGCGCCGAAGCCGCCCTCGACCTCGCCGACCGCTGGTGGGACTACGCCGACGCCCGCAAAGACACCCCCTTCGCCCGCGCCTGCCGCCGCCACGCCGCCGACCTCTACGCCATCGGCAAACCCGCCGCGCGCGGCCTCGTCCGCCGCCTCATCGACAAACGCATCGAAGACGCCCGCGCCGAATAACCCCGTCCACCCCCGCCCCGGCCAATCAATAAACAGCCGCCAAACTGGGTCTGCATGACCCACGAAGCAACGCGCGATTTGCGCGGGCGCCCCTCGCCAGAGACCAACAACGACCCCGGGCGCGGCCTTTCCCGGAAGCCCCCGCCAAACCGACGGGCAAAAAAAGGTGGCCGCCCCCCGCCGCGTTGTGCTATTCCATTGATACGTCCCGGGATGAGCCGGCACACCCAAGCGTTGTGGCGACACAACGCGGACGACTTACGAAACTTAGGAACTTTCACCAAGCGTCCGCGAAGTGAGCAAATGCACCTGCATTTGCCCCTTTCGTTGTTCTTGGTAGGGCATTCCTAAGGCCTCGTAAGTGACATCGAAAGGGGCCTTCTCGTCCCAGGCCGCTTCCGATTCCGCAACGGGGCGAAAGGAGCCCCACACCCACATGAAACGCACACTCCTCACCGCGGCCTGCGCCGCCCTGGCCCTCGGCGCCGCCCAGGCCTTGAACATCGACTGGTGATTTGGAGCAGGAGGGGTGAGAAGGGGGAAAAGGGGGGAAAGGGGCGGAATAGGAAGGACTTGTGGGGATTTTCG
>CALXSE010000014.1 GCA_944391085.1 uncultured Kiritimatiellota bacterium
CCTCGGGGCGGGGCTGGGCGCCGCGGTTGCGGCCGCCGCGGCGGCGCTTGCGGCGGGGGCGGTCGCCACCGGGCCCGTCGGATGCGGGGGCGTCTTGGCGCGGGGCGGGCGCGCCCTTCGGCGCCTGCGCGCCGAGGCCAAGGGCCGTTTTGAGCTTGGAAAGAAGACCCATGAGGCTTCCTCCTTGAATAAAGGGTTGGGCCCAGGCTTAGGCGGCCAGGCCGCCCGGGACTCCCGGGAAGAAGGCGAAAGAGGGGCGGCGTCCTCGCATGAAGACGCCCGCCCCCTTCGGAAACGCGCGGGTCCGCCCGCGCACGTCCAATCAGCGCTTGGAGAACTGGAAGCGGGCGCGGGCGCCGCGCTGGCCGGGTTTCTTGCGCTCTTTCATGCGCGAGTCGCGCGTCAGGCAGCCGGCCTTCTTGAGCACCTCGCGCAGGTTCGCGTCGAGGCCGCAGAGGGCGCGGGAGAGGGCGTGGCGCATCGCGCCGGCCTGGCCGGCGATGCCGCCGCCCTTGGCCGAGACGAGCACGTCGTACTTGCCCGCGGTCTCCGTCATCACGAAGGGCTGGTTGATGTAGTCGCGCAGCGATTCGCTGGGGATGTAGCGCTCGACCTCCACGCCGTTGACGACCCACTTGCCCGTGCCGGAGACGAGGCGGACGTGGGCGACGGCGGTTTTGCGGCGGCCGGTGGCCTTGGAAAGTTCGTTGTTGGCCATGGTGTGCGATCCTTTCGCCAGTGTCAGATGCTCAGCGGCTCAGGCTTCTGGGCCGCGTGGGGGTGTTCGGCGCCGGCGTACACTTTCAGGCGCGTCATGCGGATGTCGGCGGTGTTGTTCTTCGGCAGCATCCCCCAGACCGCGTCGGTGATCAGGCGCGTGGGGTTGCGCTCGCGGATGACGGAGGCGGGCGTCTTGCTCAGGCCGCCGCGCCAGCCCGTGAAGTCCACGTACTGCTTCTGCTCGTTCTTCTTGCCGGTGAGCGCCACCTTGGCCGCGTTCACCACGATCACGAAGGCCCCCGTGTCCACCGAAGGCGCGTAATCGGCGCGGTCCTTGCCGCGCAGGGCGTTGGCCACGCGCACGGCCAGGCGGCCGAGGGGCTTGTCCGCCGCGTCGATGATGTACCACTTGCGGCTGTCGTTGTCGGGCAACTCAGGGAGAGTCGTCTTGGTCATGTCTTTACCCTGTCTTTCTCGGTTCGGGCGCCGCGCGGCCGGCCATCGACGGTCAGGCTGCCCGCGGCGCCCCGCGCGCATGGGCTCTGCCGGGGCGGGACAACAGGGAGTCAGGGTCGTGTCCCGCCAATCCCATGCGCAAGTCCCCTAAACATACCACAATCCGCCGCCGCAATGCAAGCCCACCCTCAAAACCCTCCCCGCCCCACCCCGCCCGGGAAGCGGCAGGGCCCCGCCCGGATAGGGGGGGTGCGCCGGCATGGCCCGCCCAGGCCGCGACCCTCGAGGTCCCGCACGCCGGGCGCGCTTCGCCCCGGGGCGGCGGATGTGCTATACTGTCCCGGTTCAGAAGGAGATGAGATGAGGTTCAAGATTTCGGTGCCGGCGACGAGCGCCAACGTGGGGCCGGGCTTCGACGTGATGGGGTTGGCCTTCGACCTGTACAATCGGTTTGTCTTCGACACCGACTGCCCCGAGCGCCTCTGCATCGAGGGGTGCCTGCCGGAGTTCGCCGATCCGGGGAACAACCTGCTGTACACCACCCTGCGCGAGGTGCTGGCCCAGCACGGGCGCCTGGCGCCGAACCTGCGCATCGCCTTCGACACCGACCTGCCCGTCTGCTCGGGCCTGGGCTCCAGCTCCACCTGCGTGGTGGCCGGCGTGATGGCCGCCAACACGTTGGGCAACCTGGCGATGGACACCGAGCAGATCCTGCGCACCGCCACCCGGATCGAGGGCCACCCCGACAACGTGGCCCCCGCCATCCTCGGCGGCTTCGTCGCGGCGGTCGTCGAGGACGGGCTGGTCTACTGGCACCGCTACCCCATCAGCGACCGCCTCAGCTTCTACGCCATGATGCCGGACGTCCGCGTCCCCACCGAGGCCGCCCGCGCCGCCCTGCCCAAGACCTACTCGCTCACCGACTGCATCTACAACCTCTCGCGCGTGCCCATCCTGCTCGAGGGCCTGGAGCGCGCCGACCCGCGGCTCATCCGCGCCGGGATGAAGGACCGCATCCACCAGGAATACCGCCTGCAGCTCATCCCGCAGGGGGCCGACGTCCTGCGCTTCGCCGCGGAAGAGACCGAGGCCGTCGCCGCCTACATCTCCGGCGCCGGCCCCACCATCGTGGCCGTGGCCGTCGACGACGACGACGCGCTGGGCAAGCGCCTGCGCCAGTACGTCTCCGGCCTCGACGTCGAATGGAGCGTCCGCAAGATGCACGTCCACCGCCAGGGCGCCCAGCTCCGCCTCCTCTGAAGCCCATGCCGCGCGTCCTCTACATCCACACCCAAGCCCTCCGCGCCGCCTCCCCCCACGCCCGGCGCACCTTCGAGATGCTCGGCCTCCTGCGCCGCGCGGGGCTGGACGTGGACGTGCTGACGCTCCCCGGCGGCGACCCGTGGCCCAAGGGCCTCGCCGGGCGCGTCTACCGGACGCTCCCCGTGCCCTTCGCCCGCACGCTCCCGCCCTACGGCACGGGCCTGCGCCGCCGCTGGGCCACCGCCGCGATGGCCCTCGCCGCGGCGGGGCTGCTCCTCCGCGCCCGCTACGACGCCGTCCACTGCGCCGACCGCTCCGTGCGCCTGGGCGCCTGGCTGGCCTGGCTCTTCGGCGTGCGCCTGGTCTTCGAGTGGCGCACGGCCTCGGGGCACGACCTCACGGCCTGGGCGCGCGGCCGCGGCCGCCGCCTGCTGCGCAAGGTGGGGCTCGTCGTCGCAGACCGCCCCTGCCGCGCCGCCGGCCTGCGCGAGACGGGGCTGCTCGGGCGCCTGGCCGTCATCCCGCCCCTGCCCGCCCCCGCCATCGTGCCCCTCCCGCCCCCGCCGGCCAGGCCCAGGGGCGCCACCCAGCGCTTCCGCCTGGCCGCCCTCTCGCTGACGGGCGACCTCTCCGACCTGGGGCTCCTGGCCGAGGCCCTCCCGCGCCTGCTCGACCGCCCCAACCTGCGCGTCTCGGTCATCGGCGGCACGCCCGCCGCCGCCGAGCGCTTCCGCCGGGCCTGCGCCGAGCGCCTCCCCATGGACGCCCGGCCGGACGTCCGCCCCGCGCCCGAGGGCGCGGCGGACTTCATGGGCGCCGTCGCGGAGGCCGACCTCGTCTTCCTCCCCGCCGCCGCCGGGGCCCTGCCGCCCCCCGAGCTCCTCGACGCGATGGCCGCCCGGCGCGCCATCCTCGCCGTCCGCTCCCCCGCCTACGAGGGGCTCCTGGGCCCGGGCAACGCCATGCTCATCCGGGCCGACGCGCGGGACTTGGCCGCGGCCGTCCTGCGGCACCTGCGCGCCCCGCTCCTCTGCGCCGAACACGCCTGCGCCGCCGCCGAGACGCTCGCCCGGGACCGCTCCGCCGCCGTCTGCGCCGACGCCCTGCGCGCCTGCTACGCCCTGGCCCTTGAGAAGGAGCCCACGCCATGAGAATCGCCTTCTTCGCCGACAGCGCGACGCAGTTCGTGGAGCGCGAGCTCGCCCGCCTGACGGGCGCCGAGGTGCGCGCCTGGCCCTTCGCCTGGCCCGAGGCCGTGCGCGGCGAGCTGGAGGCCTTCGCGCCGGATTGGGTGCTCGTGTGGGCCTGCGCCGAGGCCGCGCGTTTCCCAGACGTGGCGCCCCTCCTGCGCCTGCCCTTCCGCTTCGTCGTCCCCAACATGGTCACGTGCGACGACGGTACGATGGGGAGCCTGGCCCTCTCCGAGCCCACGAGCCTGCGGGCCAGGATCCTGGCCTGGAACGCGCGGCTCGTGGCCCTGGCCCGCGCCAACGCGAACCTGACGGCGGTGGACCTTGACGGCGTGCAGGCGCGCCTGGGGCGGGGGAGGACTTTCGACCCGCGCCTGTGGGAGGTGGCCGCGATGGCCCTCTCGCCCGAGGGCGCCAGGGCCTTCGCCGGGCGCGTGGCCGACGTCCTCCGCGCCGCGCGGGGGCAGGTGCGCAAAGTCCTCGTGACGGATCTGGACGGGACGCTCTGGGACGGCATCGTCAGCGAGGTCGGCCCCGAGGGCATCGACCCCGAGGGCCCCGGCCGCCGCGCCTACCGCGATTGGCTCCGCGCCCTGGCCGCGCGGGGTGTCCTGCTGGCCGTGGCCTCGCACAACGACGCGGACGTCGCCCGCGCCGCCTTCGACCGCCCGGGCATGGAGATGGCGCCGGGGGATTTCCTGGCCTTCGAGGCCGGATGGGGGCCCAAGCCCGACATGCTCCGGCGCATCGCCGCACGCCTCCACGTGGGGACGGACGCGCTCGTCTTCGTCGACGACCGCCCCGAGCAGCGCGCCCAGGTGCGCGAGGCGCTGCCCGAGGCGGCCGTGCCCGAGATGCCCGAGGACCCCGCGCGCTGGGTGGGGTTCCTGGCCGAGCAGAACCTCTTCGAGTGCGCCCAGCTGACCGAGGACGACCGCCTCCGTGCCCAGAGCCTGCGCGACGACGCGGCCCGCGCCGAGGCCGCCGCCGCCCTCCCGCCGGAGGATTACCTCGCCTCCCTCGAACAAACGCTCACGCCCGAGCCGCTGGGGCCGGGGAATCTGGCGCGCGCGGCCCAGCTGACGCAGCGCTGCAACCAGTTCAACATGCGCGGCACGCGCCACACCGAGGCCGACCTCGCCGGGCGCGAGGGGTGGGTCTACCGCCTGCGCGACCGCTTCGGCGACCTTGGGGCCGTCTCCGCCGTGGTGCTGGAGGGCGACTTCATCGAGACGTGGGTCATCAGCTGCCGCGCCCTCAACCGCGGCGTGGAGCGAATGATCCTTGACCATCTGCGCGCGCGGCGCCCCGGGCTCCGCGGCGAGTACGTCCCCACCGCGCGCAACGGCCGGTGCGCGAACATTTACAAGGAAAACGGGGTGCCCACGCCATGATCGAGCCAATCCGCGAGCTGTTGTCCGACATCCTGGGGCGCGAGATGCCGCCGCTCACGCCGGAGACCCCCTTCGAGGCGCTCCCGGGCTGGGATTCCGTGGCCCACCTG
This sequence comes from uncultured Kiritimatiellota bacterium, assembly GCA_944391085.1. Classification (GTDB taxonomy): domain Bacteria; phylum Verrucomicrobiota; class Kiritimatiellia; order RFP12; family DVOR01; genus Spyradenecus. The sequence continues at coordinate 5,134 of CALXSE010000014.1, forward strand.
GCCATCCTGATGGAGGCCGAGCGGCGCTTCGGCGCCGCCCTCACCGCGGCGCAGATGGTGGGGATGAAGACCGTCGGCGACCTGCTCGCCGCGCTGGGGGGGAAGCCATGAACCAGACCTTCCACGGGCTTCGCCTGGAGGCCCTCGCCTGCGTGGCGCCGGAGGGGCGGCTGACGCTCGAGGACTATGCCGCGCGCTTCGGCGAGGCCATCGCCGAGCGGTACCACAAGGTCGTCGGCGTCGGCCAAGTCCGCCGCGCGGCGCCCGGGACGTCGGCGGCGGACCTGGCCCGCGCGGCCGCCGAGAGGCTCCCGGGAGACCTCAGGGCGGAGGTGGACGCGTTCCTGTGCGTGACGCAGACGCCGCGCTTCGACGCGCCGCCGGAATCCTGCCTCCTTCAGCGGGAGCTGGGGCTGGGCGAGCACGTCATCGCACTGGACATCAACCAGGGGTGCGCCGGCTTCATGGCGGCGCTCCAGGCCGCCGCGCACTTCCTGCTCCACCCCGCCGTGCGGCGCGTCCTTATCTGCGGCGGCGACGTCCTCTCCGGCCGTATCGACGAAACCGACCACGCCACCGCCTTCATGTTCAGCGACGTGGGGTTCGCGGCGCTCGTCGGGCGCGGCGGCGGCGACACGTGGGCCTTCGCGAACGGCACCGCGGGCTCCAAGGCCATCACCCTGCCCCGGGGCGGGGCCTTCCGGATGGACGGCGCGGACGTCTTCTCCTTCACGGTCTCCAAGGTGCCCGAGCAGATCCTCTCCCTGCGCACGCCGGAGGTCGACTGCCTGCTACTGCACCAGTCCAACGCCTTCATCATGAAGCAGATCGGGCGCCTCTGCGGCTTCGCGCCCGAGCAGGTGCCGACGGACATCGCCGACTTCGGCAACGCCTCCTCGGCCAGCCTGCCGCTCCTCCTTTGCGACCTCGCCCAGAACCGCGGGTGGCGCGGCAAGCGCACCGCCATCCTCTCCGGCTACGGGTGCGGCCTCACCTGGGTCTCCGCCCGGATGCCCATCGACTTCGACTCCACCCCGTTCACCCTCGCCTTCCTCCCCCATGACAGACGCTGAATTGCTTGACGAACTGGCGGACATCCTTGACGCCGACCGTGCCGCCCTCACCCCCGAGACGCCGCTGGAGCCCCCGCTCACGTGGGATTCCATGGCGCTCCTGGCCTATCTGGCGCTCATGCGCTTCCGCTTCGGGAAGGTGCTCCCGGGCGTCTCCTGCAAGGATTTCAAGACGGTCGGCGACCTGCTGGCCGCGGCGCGGGGCTAAGCCTCACCAGACGATCGGCGCCTCGCCGCGCGCCTCGAGCCAGGCATTGGCGCGGGAGAAGTGCCGGCACCCGAAGAACCCGTTGTGCGCCGAGAGCGGCGAGGGGTGCGCCGCCGTCAGGATCAGGTGCCTGGAGGCGTCGATGAGCGGGATCTTGGCCTTGGCCTTCGCGCCCCACAGCAGGAAGACCACGTGCGGGCGCCGCTCGGAGACCAGGCGGATGAGGGCGTCGGTGAAGGGTTCCCAGCCTTTGCCGGCGTGGGAGAGCGGCGCGTGGGCGTGGACGGTGAGGATGGCGTTCAGCAGGAGCACGCCCTGCCTGGCCCACGGCGTGAGGTCGCCGCCGGAGACGTGCGCGGGGCCGACGTCCGCGGCGATTTCCTGGAGGATGTTGCGCAGGCTCGGCGGCGGGGGCGTGGGCGGGCGCACCGAAAAGGCCAGGCCGTGCGCCTGCCCGGGCGTGGGATAGGGATCCTGCCCCAGGATGACGACGCGGGTCTTGGCCAGCGGGCAGAGGAGCAGGGCGGCGAAAAGGCACTCCTGCGGCGGCAGGGTCGCGGGGTCGGTGGCGTACGCACGCTCCCAGAAGGCGCGGAGCCGGGCGAAGGTCTCCGTGCGCAGGGTGGGCATGAGCGCGTCGCGCCAATCCGTCTTCATCACTCGTGCTCGCAGAGATAGGGCTCGACGAAGGCCTCGTGGAAGTCGTAAAGCGCGTGGAAATCGCTGCGCTTGTCGTCCTTGGACTGGCCGAAGGCGCCGACGTCGATGAGGTTGTAGACAAGGTTGCCGATGTCGTCGGTGGTGTGGAGGTTGAGGTCGTCGAGCAGGCCCTTGGCAAAGGGGCCAAACTCCGCGAGCATGTAGTCGCGCAGGCCATCGGCGAGCTGGCGGGCCGAGACGTGCGGGCCCTCGGGCCCCTCCTCCCGGGCGTCGCCGTGGCGCTCGGCGCGGCTGGCGCGGATGGCGTGGTCAAGGGCGGCGGTGACGAGGGCGTAGGCCTCGCGCGGGTAGCGCGTGTCGGTGGAGAGGATGGCGTTGACGGCGTCGTCGAAGCGTTCGTTGCGCATGGGTCACCTCACGGGGATGCCGGCCTGGCGGAGGCCGTCTTTGATGCGCCGGCAGGTGAAGCCCATGGAGTGGACCATGCTGGCGACGAGGGCGGCGTCGGCCCGCGCCTCGCGGAAGACGTCCACCAGGTGGCGGATCTCGCCGGCGCCGCCGCTGGCGACGACGGGGACGGGGACGGCCTCGGCGACCTGCCGGGTGATGTCCAGCTCGTAGCCCTGGCGCACGCCGTCGGTGTCGATGGCGTTGAGGCAGATCTCGCCCGCGCCGCGCGCCACGGCCTCCCTGGCCCAGGCCACGGCGTCGCGCCCCGTGGGCTCGCGCCCGCCGCGGACGACGACCTCGTAGCCGCTGGGGATGGCGGCGGAGGGGCCAACGCGCCGCGCGTCCATGCCCAGGACGACGCATTGGCTGCCGAAGGCCTCGGCGCCCTGGGTGAGGATGGCCGGGTCGCGCACGGCCAGGGAGTTGAGCGAGACCTTGTCCGCGCCGGCCAGGAGGGCCGCGCGCATGTCCTCCACGCCGCGGATGCCGCCGCCAACGGTGAAGGGGATGGTGAGGGCGCGGGCGGCGCGCGCGACCATGCCCAGGTCGCAGGCGCGGCGCTCGGCGCTGGCGGTGATGTCGTAGAAGACGATCTCGTCGGCGCCCTGCTCACAGTAGCGCGCGGCCATCTCGACGGGGTCGCCGACGTCGACGTTGCCCTGGAAGCGGACACCCTTGGTGACGCGGCCGTCGCGGACGTCGAGGCAGACGATGAGGCGTTTGAGAAGCATCAGCGGCCCTCCCAGGAGAGAAACGCGCGCAGGAGCCCGGCGCCGGCCTCGCCGCTGCGCTCGGGATGGAACTGCGTGGCGAAGAGGCTCCCGCGGCGGAGGGCGGAGGCGAAGCGCACGCCGCAGAAGTCCGTCCATCCCGCGACGTCGGCCGCCTCGGAGGGCCGGGCGAAGTAGGAGTGGACGAAGTAGAAGGCCGAGCCATCGGGGACGCCCGCCCAGAGCGGGTGCGGGGCCTGGGCGACGGTGTTCCAGCCCATATGCGGGATCTTGGCGGCGGGGTCGAGCGCCGGGTCGAAGCGCACGCAGCGCCCGGGGATGAGGCCCAGGCCCTCGACGCCGCCGTCCTCATCGGAGCCTTCGAGGAGCAGCTGCATCCCCAGGCAGATGCCGAGGATGGGCGCGCCCTCGGCGGCGGCGCGGCGCAGGAGCGCGTCGAAGCCGCGGGCGCGGAGGCCGGCCATGCCGCTTTTGGCGGAGCCGACGCCGGGGAAGACGAGGCGCCCGCCCTGCCAGTCCTCCGCGCGCCCAATGAGGCGCGGCGTCTCGCCCAGGCGCTCGAAGGCCAGGCGAACGCTGGTGAGGTTGCCCGCGCCGTAATCCAGAATCGTAACCATGCGCCCATTATAGCAAAAGCCCCGGCGCGCGCCGGGGCTTCGGAGGGGCGTGGGCCGGGGGCTCACTCGCCGCGGGACTGGCGGTCGAGGTCGCGCATGGCCTCGCGGCGGGAGAGCTTGATGCGGCCGCGCTCGTCGATGCCGATACACTTGACCATCATCTTGTCGCCCACCTTGCAGACGCTCTCGACGGAGGGGATGCGGCGGTCGGAGAGCTCGGAGATGTGGCAGAGGCCGTCCTTGCCGGGGAGGATCTCGACGAAGGCGCCGAACTCCTTGATGCCGGTGACGGTGCCCTCGTAGATCTTGCCTTCCTCGGCCTCGGCGCAGATGGACTCGACCTCGCGCTTGGCGGCCTCCATGCTCTCGGCGGAGACGGCGAAGATGGAGACCTTGCCGTCCTCGGCGATGTCGATCTGGGCGCCGGTGGAATCGGTGATGCGGCGGATTTCCTTGCCGCCGGGGCCGATGAGCGCGCCGATCTTGTCCACGGGGATCTGGACGACGACGATGCGCGGGGCGTAGGGCGAGAGCTCGGCGCGCGGCGCGGGGATGACCGTCTCCATGAAGTCGAGGATGTGGTTGCGCCCCACGCGGGCGGCCTCGAGCGCGCCCTCGACGAGGTCCCACGTCAGGCCGCGGAGCTTGAGGTCCACCTGGAAGCCGGTGATGCCCTTGCGCGTGCCGCCGATCTTGAAGTCCATGTCGCCGCAATGGTCCTCGGCGCCGAGGATGTCGGTCACCAGCACCTTCTTGGAGAGGTCGGGGGTGGTGAAGAGGCCCACGGAGATGCCGGCGACGGGGGCGGTGATCGGGATGCCGGCGTCCATCAGCGCCAGGCAGCCGCCGCAGATGGAGGCCATGGAGGAGGAGCCGTTGGAGCCCATGATCTCGCTCACCACGCGGATGGAATAGGGGTAATCCGCGGGGACGACCTCGGCCAGGGAGCGCTCGGCAAGGGCGCCGTGGCCGATTTCGCGGCGGCCGGTGGTGCCCAGGCGGCCGACCTCGCCGGTGCAGTAGGGCGGGAAGTTGTAGTGGAGGATGAACTTCTTCTGCTTGGGGCCGCCGGCCACGGAGTCGAGGTCCTGCGCGTCCTTGCTGGTGCCGAGGGTGACGGTGGCCAGGTTCTGCGTCTCGCCGCGGTTGAAGACGGCCGAGCCGTGGACGCGGGGGAGCACGCCGACCTGCGCGGCGAGGGGGCGGATCTCGTGCTGGGCGCGGCCGTCGATGCGCTTGCCGCGCTCCAGGAAGTTCGCGCGGACGGTCTCGATCTCCAGCGCGTCGAAGAGGTGGACGAACTTGACGTCGTCGATGACCCACTGGCCGTTCTCGTCCTTGCCGTACTTGTCCTGGCAGGCGGCGAGGAGCTCGTCGCGGATGGCCTTGACGGCGGCCTCGCGCTCCAGCTTGCCGGGGATGACGAGGGCGTCGGCCAGGCGCGCGCCGGCGAGGCCGCGGATGAAGCCCATCTTCTCGGGGTCCTCGGGCTTGTCGGCGATGTCCTTGTCGGGCTTGCCCAGGGCGCGGCGCATCTCAATCTGCAGGTCGATGATCTTCTCGACCTCCTCATGGGCGCGCTTCATGGCGGCCAGGAAGTCGGCCTCGGAGATTTCCTTGGCGGAGCCCTCCATCATGAGGAACTTGCCGCGCAGGCCCGCGTAGAGAAGGTCCAGGTCGGACTGCTGGCGCTGGGCGTGGGTGGGGTTGATGACCCACTCGCCGCCGATGCGGCCGATGCGCACGCAGCCGATCGGGCCCATGAAGGGGACCTCGGAAAGGTGGAGCGCGGCGGAGGCGGCGTTCACGGCGCAGACGTCGCCGTCGATCTCGCCGTCGCAGCTCACCAGCATGGAGTTGACCTGGACGTCGTTGTAGTAGCCGTCGGGGAAGAGGGGGCGGATGGGGCGGTCGCACATGCGCGCGGTGAGCGTCTCCTTCTCGGAGGGGCGCGCCTCGCGCTTGAAGAAGCCGCCGGGGAAGCGGCCGGCCGCGTAGAACTTCTCGCGGTACTCGCACTGCAGCGGGAAGAAGTCGATGCCCTCGCGCGGCTTGTCCGTGCAGGTGACGGCGCAGAAGACGCTGGTGTCGCCGATGGAGACGATCACGGAGCCGGCGGCCTGACGCGCCAGGAGGCCCGTCTCGATGGTGAACTTGCGCCCGGCGATCTCCGTGGAGAATTGCTTGCTGTTTTGCATGGCTGTGTCTGGTCTCTCGCGGGTCGTGGCCGGAAAGAAGGTGCGCCACCCTGTCCGCGATGGGGTTTCTCTGTTGCTTTCTTTCCGCCCGCTATCGTATCACAAAGCGCGGCCCACGGACAACAAAAAAGACCGGGGCGGACGCCCTGGCCTCTCTGTTCGCTTCCTTTTTTATGGTGGAGGTAAGGAGAGTCGAACTCCTGACCTTTTGAATGCCATTCAAACGCTCTACCAACTGAGCTATACCCCCGGAAAAGGAATGCACATAAGATAGCACATCGGCAGGAAGGATGCAAGCACTTTTTTGATTTTTTTGATTTTCCCCCGCGAAGGCCCGGCGGGGGCACCTTCGCGGCGTCCGCCGGGGACGTGCCCGGCCCGGTTCCCGGGAGGGGCCCGTACGCCCACGCCGCCCTCAGTCGCGGGCGGGAAGGGCAAGGGGCGGGAGGTCGTTGAGGAGGATGCGCAGGGTGAGGAGGGCCCAGGCGGTGTCCTCTGGGCCGCCCCAGTGGCCGCCCGGGGGGGCGATGCGCTGGGCGTCGATAAGGGCCAGGGCAAGGGCCCTGCGCCAGCCGGCGGGGGCCTCCGCGCCGGGCGAGGAGAGGGCGGCGGCGAGGGCGGCGAGGGCCTTGGGGTCGCCGACCGGCGCGCTGAGGGCGGCGGCGAGGTTGGTGTGGGCGGGGGGCGGGGGGAGGGCCTGCTCGAGGGGGGTGAGCTCGCAGGGGGCGAGGGTGAAGGGCTTGCCGGCGGGGGCGAGGGCGTAGCGGCGGATGACGGCGCGGGCGAGGTCGTTGGTCTCCGGGGGCTGGGCGGCGAGCCATTGCCTGGCCTTGTCGACGGCGCCTTCGGCCTCCTGGGCGATGGAGAGGGGGAGCGTGGCCTCGGTTTGGACGCGGAAAGCGCCGCCCTGCCGGGCGCCGGCGACCCCCGCGGCCAGGGCGCAAAGGACGGCGGCCAGGAGGCGGGAGGCGGAGCGGAGGGGATGGGGCGCGGGGGGGGGCATGGCTTGGCTCCTGCCGTCAAAGCGTTCAGGCGCGCGTAGGGGGGCGGCGTGCGCCCTTAGGTGTAGCGGAGGACTTCGTCGACGGTGGTGTAGCCGTCGAGGACGTTGCGGATGGCGTCCTCGCGCATGGTGCGCATGCCGAGCTCGCGGGCTTTCTCGCGGATGACGAGGGTGGGCTCGCGGCTGTTGATCATGTCGCGGACGGGGTTTGACATGCGGAGGTATTCGAAGACGCCTTTGCGGCCTTTGTAGCCGGTGGCGTTGCAGACTTTGCAGCCTTTGCCGAAGGCGAACTTGCGCGCGCCGATGTCGGCGCGCGTGAGGCCGAGGCGGTGGATGGCCTCGTCGTCCGGGTCGTAGAAGGTCTTGCAGTTGGCGCAGCAGGTGCGGACGAGGCGTTGGGCGAGGACGGCCTGGAGGGTGGAGGAGATGAGGTAGGGGGCGACGTTCATGTCGACCAGGCGGGTGACGGCGCCGGCGGCGTCGTTGGTGTGGAGGGTGGAGAAGACGAAGTGGCCGGTGAGGGCGGCCTGGACGGCGATCTCGGCGGTCTCGAGGTCGCGGATTTCGCCGACCATGATGACGTCGGGGTCCTGGCGGAGGAAGGCGCGGAGGACTTTGGCGAAGGTGTTGCCCTGCTGGGGGTTGATGGGGACTTGGACGAGGCCCTCGATGTCGTATTCGACGGGTTCCTCGGCGGTGAGGATCTTGGTGTCGACCTTGTTGATGTAGCGGAGGCAGGAGTAGAGGGTGGTGGTCTTGCCCGAGCCGGTGGGGCCGGTGACGATGAAGATGCCGTTGGGTTTCTCGATGTCGAGGGTGATGCCGTCGTAGATGTCCTCGGGGAGGCCGATGTTCTCGAGGTCAAGGGAGACGGCGGAGCGGTCGAGGACGCGGAGCACGACGGATTCGCCGTGGACGGTGGGGAGGCAGGAGACGCGGAGGTCGACCTGGCGGCCCGCGACGGTGAGGGCGATGCGGCCGTCCTGGGGGACGCGGCGCTCGGCGATGTTGAGGTTGGCGAGGACCTTGATGCGCGAGATGATGGGCAGCGCCATGCTCAGCGGCGGGGGGTTCATCTCGTAGAGGGCGCCGTCGACGCGGTAGCGGATCTTGAAGTCCTTCTCGAAGGGCTCGATGTGGATGTCGGAGGCGCGGTCGGTGATGGCCTGGTAGAGGACGAGGTTGACGAAGCGGATGACGGGGGCGGAGGAGGCCGCGCTCTCGATGCCCTTCTCGTCGGAGGAGGCGGCGTCGAACTCGGGGAGCTCCTCGATGAGCGCGTCGGAGGCGTCGCCGCCGGAGAAGTGCTCGTCGATGGCGGCGCGGATTTGGGCCTCGGGGGCGAAGACGAAGCGGATCTCGCGGGAGAGGAGGAAGGTGAGCTCGTCGATGACGTCGGCCTCGACGAGGTCTGAGGCGGCGAAGGTGACGTGGTCGGACCCGGCCTCGACGGGGACGATGGAGTGGAGGCGGACGCTGGCGACGGGGACAAGGGTCTTGAGGGTGTCGTCGAACGCGACGGCGGAGAGGTCGACGACGTCGGAGCCCTGGCTGCCGGCCATGAGGGTGAGGAGATCCTCCTCGGAGAGGACGTCGAGGTCGAGGATGAGGGTCTTGTAGGGCTTGCCGCTCTCGACGTGCAGGCGGACGAGGTCGTGGGCCTGGGCGTCGTCGATGAAGCCGTTGTCGCGGACGAGCTCGACGAGGGGCGGGAGCTGGAGGGTGTCTGCCATCGCTTATTCCCCTTGCATTTCGCGGAGTTTCTGGACGGTGGTCTCGGGGTCTTGGGCCTTGGTGACGAGGTCTTCGTAGGAGATTTTGCCCTCGGAGTAGAGGCGCAGGAGGGAATCGTCGAGGGAGATCATGCCGAACTTGGCGCCGGTCTGGATGTCGGACGTGATCTGGAAGGTCTTGTTGTCGCGGATGCGGGAGCGGATGGAAGGGGTGCTCATCATGATCTCGAAGGCGGCGCAGCGGCCCTTGCCGCCCTTGTCGGCGCGGGGGAGGAGGACCTGGGAGATGACGGCGACGAGGGACATGGAGAGCTGGGTGCGGACCTGCTCCTGCTGGTTGGTGGGGAAGGAGTCGATGATGCGGTCGACGGTGGAGGCCGCGCCGGTGGTGTGGAGGGTGCCGAAGACGAGGTGGCCGGTCTCGGCGGCGGTGATGGCCGCGCCGATGGTCTCGAGGTCGCGCATCTCGCCCACGAGGATGACGTCGGGGTCCTGGCGGAGGGCGCGGCGGATGGCCTCGGCGAAGGAGGGGACGTCGGCGCCGACCTCGCGCTGGGTGACGATGGATTTCTTGGAGTAGTGGTAGAACTCGATGGGGTCCTCGATGGTGATGATGTGGCAGTCGCGGTCCTCGTTGATGATGTTGATCATGGAGGCGAGGGTGGTGGACTTGCCGCTGCCGGTGGGGCCGGTGACGAGGATGAGGCCGCGGGGCTTGTAGAGCAGCTCGTGGACGGCCTCGGGCAGGCCCAGCTGCTCGAGGGTGAGGATGGTGGAGGGGATCTGGCGCAGGACGAGGCCGTAGTTGTGGCGCTCCTTGAAGACGGAGACGCGGAAGCGGGCGGCCTCGGAGAAGTAGAGGCCGAAGTCGGCGCCGCCGTTCTTCTCGACCTCGGCGATCTGCTCCTCGTTGGAGATCTCGAGGGCGAGCTTGGCGACGTCGGCCTGGGTGAGGGGCGGGACGTCCAGCGGCTCGAGGGCGCCGGAGCAGCGGAGGTAGGGGGGGCCCCCCACGCGGATGTGCAGGTCGGAGGCGCCTTCGTCGACGGTCGCCTGCATGAGGTCTTGCATCGTGATCTCGGTGACGGCCTCCTGGGCCAGCTCGTACACGCTCTTGTCCATTGCCGAACTCCTTTAGTTTTCGTCGCCCATGGTGGCGCGGAGGACTTCCTCGAGGGTGGTCATGCCGCTGGCGACCTTGAGCATCCCGTCCTCGCGCAGCGTCCGCATGCCCATCTCGCGGACGCGGGCGCGGAGGGTGGTGGTGGGGACCTTGTCGAAGATCATGCGCTGGACGGTGTCGTCCACGGTGAAGATCTCGAAGATGCCTTTGCGGCCCTTGTAGCCGGTGTTGTTGCAGACGGGGCAGCCCCTGCCCTTGAACATGCGCATGTGCGCGACGTCCTTGGCCATCGCGCCGAGCATCTTGCGCTCGTGCTCGGTGGGCGTGTGCTCCTCGCGGCATTTCTCGCAGACGGCGCGCACCAGGCGCTGGGCCATCGCCGCGCGCAGGGCCGAGGCCACGAGGAAGGGCTTGATGCCGATGTCCGTGAGGCGCGTGACGGCGCTGGGCGCGTCGTTGGTGTGCAGGGTGGAGAAAACGAGGTGGCCGGTGAGCGCCGCCTCCATAGCGATTTCCGCCGTCTCGTGGTCGCGGATTTCGCCGATCATGACGATGTTCGGGGCCTGGCGCAGGATGGAGCGCAGCGCGGCCGAGAAGTCCAGCCCCACGGCGCGGTTCACCTGCACCTGGTTGATGCCGCTCATCTGGTATTCCACCGGGTCCTCGACGGTGATGAGCTTCTTGTCCGGCCGGTTGATCTGGCCCAGGCAGGCGTAAAGCGTCGTCGTCTTGCCCGAGCCGGTGGGGCCGGTGACCAGGATGACGCCGTCGGGCAGGCCGATGAGGCGCTCGAACTTCGCCTGGTCGTCGGAGAGGAAGCCCAGCTGCGGCAGGCCCAGGGCCAGGTTCTGCTTGTCCAGGATACGCATGACGATGGATTCGCCGAAGTTCGTCGGCACCGTGCTCACGCGCAGATCCAGCTCGCGCTCGCCCATCTTCACCTGGATGCGGCCGTCCTGCGGGATGCGCCGCTCCGAGAGATCCATGTTCGCCATCAGCTTGACGCGCGAGAGGATGGCCCCCTGCAGGCGCTTGGGCGGCGGATCCATCTCGCGCAGCGCGCCGTCGATGCGGAAGCGCACGCGGAAACGCTTCTCCATCGGCTCCAGGTGGATGTCCGAGGCCTTCATCTTGCAGGCGTCCATGAGGATGAGGCTCACCAGGCGGATGACCGGCGCGTCGCCCTCCCCGGCCTCGTCCACCTCCATCTCCCTGCGCTGGCTCACCAGGCCCTCGCCGGTGTCCGTCGCGTTCGGGTCGAAGGTCAGCGGGTAATACTTGTCCATCAGGCGCTTCACGTCGCCCGAGGTCACCACCACGAAATCCGCGTTCTTCCCGTTCAGACGGTAACGGATCGCGTCCTGCGCGTCATAGTTCGCCGGGTCGCAGATCGCCACCGTCACCGAATCCTCGTCCGCCTGCAGGGGCACGGCGTTGTACTTCCGCGCCGTCTCCGCGTCCAGCAGCGCCACCGCCGCCGCGTCCACGTCGTCGCCCTCGATCGAGGCGAAGGGCATCCCGAACTGCTCGGCCAGCGTCCCCAGCACGTCCTCCTCCGAGACGGCCCCCCGCGCCACCAGCCAATCCAACGGCGTCTGCCCCTCCTCGCGCTTGGCCTCCACGGCCTCGGCCACCTGGGCCGCGCTCAGCCGCCCCGTCTCCTGAAGAATCTGCAACGCATACTCGTCGTTCGTCGTCACGCCAAGCTCTCCCGAAAAACGTTCATCATCACTTTCAGAATAACAAAACCGCGCCCCCCGCGCAAACCCCGCGGATATGCTACAATGAGGCCGCAGAACCCTACGGAGGACGGAGACATGATGAAACGCCTTTCCCTTTTGGCGGCCTGCGCCGCCCTGGCCCTGGCCGGCTGCGGCGACGAGGCCGTCGCCGAGCGCGAGCGCGCCGAACGCGCCAACGCCCTCTTCGCCGAGGCCGTCGCCGCCGCCGAGCGCGGGGACGACGCCGGCGCCGAGGCCCTCTACCGCCGCCTGCTCACCCAGGACGGCGCCAACGCCGCCGCACACCTCAACCTCGCCATCCTCCAGCACGACGCCCGCAAGGACTACGCCGAGGCCATCCACCACTACCGCTGGTACCTCGACCTCCAGCCCAAATCCGAGAAGGCCGCCATGGTGCGCGACCGCATCGCCGCCGCCCGCACCCTCCTCACCACCCAGCTCGCCGCCGACGCCCTCGCCCGCGAACGCCAAAGCCTCGACGCCGAGCGCGACGGCCTCCGTGCCCAGATCCGGGCCCTCGACGCCACCGCCGCCGACCTCCGCGCCCAAATCCGCGAGCGGGACGACGCCGTCGCCGACCTCGAGGGCCGCGTCCGCACCCTCCAGCGCCTCGTCGACGCCATGAAGGCCGCCGACGCCCAAAGCCAGGCCCAGGCCCAGGAACGCCTCGACGGCGCCCAGGCCGCCGCCGGGGAGACCCCGCCCGAAGAGCCCCCGCCCGAGGATTCCTCCGCCCTCATCAAGGCCATCCGCCTCGACGCCCAGCGCATGATCGAGGAGCCCGACGGCGGCCAGGCCGCCGAGAACGCCGCCACCCGCCAGGCCGTCGAAGGCCAGGCCGACGAGCCCCCCCTCGCCGCCAGCCCCGTCCCCGGGCGCCGCTACCTCGTCCGCCCCGGGGACACCCTCTCGCGCATCGCCCGCGAGGCCTACGACGGCAACGCCGCCCGCTGGACGGCCATCCGCGACGCCAACCGCGCCACCCTCAACCCCGACGGCCGCCTCCGCGTCGGCCAGACCCTCTACATCCCCTGACCCATGCGCCGCCTCCGCCGCAAAAAGGACGTCTCCTTCCACCGCCCCCAAAGCGAGGCCTTCCGCCTCGACACCCGCGACGTCGAGGAAGGCGCCCCCTTCTGGGCCACGCTCCTGCGTCGGCGCCCCAGGCGCGACGCCCTCACCCGCTACATCGCCGCCGGCGGCACCCGCGACGCCCGCGACGACGGCCAGGACGCCCGCCTCCGCCGCTCCTGGCGCCGCTTCTCCGTCGCCTTCGCGGCGCTCGCCCTCGCCTGGGCGCTGGGGGCCTGGCTGTGAGCGCGCCGCCCGAGACCCCCGCCTTCGTGGTGGACGTCGAGGCCCTCCGCCGCAACGCCGCCATCCTCCGCCGGGTGGCCGAGGAATCCGGCGCGCACCTCCTCCTGGCCCTCAAGGCCTTCTCCATGCCCGCGGCCTTCCCCTTCCTCTACGCCGAGGGCACCTGCGCCAGCAGCGTCCACGAGACGATCCTCGGCGGCGAGTTCGGCGGCGAGCGCCACGCCTTCGCCGCCGCCTTCTCCGGGCGAGAGATGGCCGCGCTCCTCGACGCCGGGCTCAACCACGTCACCCTCAACTCCTTCGCCCAGCTGGCCCAATGGCGCCGCGTCGCCGCCGCGCACCCCCACGGCGCGGAGGTCGCCGTCGGCCTGCGCGTCAACCCCGAGCACTCCGAGGGCCAGACGCCGCTCTACGACCCCTGCGCCCCCCACTCCCGCCTCGGCATCCGCCGCGCCGCCTTCGCCGGGCAGGATCTCACGGGCGTCACCGGGCTCCACTGCCACAACCTCTGCGAGCAGAACGCCGACTGCTTCGCCCGCACCCTCGCGGCCATCGAGGACAAGTTCGGCGACCTCCTCCCGCGCGTCTCCTGGTTCAACTTCGGCGGCGGCCACCACATCACCCGCGCCGACTACGACCGCGGCCTGCTGGTGCGCACCCTCCGCGCCTTCCGCGCGCGGCACCCCCACATCCGCTGTTACCTCGAGCCCGGCGAGGCCCACGTCCTCAACGCCGGCGCCTTCGTCTGCACCGTCCTCGACGTGGTGGAGAACGACGGCCCCATCGCCATCCTCGACGGCTCGGCCGCCTGCCACACCCCGGACGTCATCGAGATGCCCTACACCCCGCGGGCCTTCCTCGACCCCGCCTGGGACGGCGCCGCCGCGCCCCGCCCCGGCGCCCTGCGCGCGGGCAAACCCGGGGAAAAGCCCCACGGCGTGCGCCTGGCCGGCCCCAGCTGCCTGGCCGGAGACGTCTTCGGCGACTACTCCTTCGACCGGCCCCTCGCGCCCGGCGACCGCGTCATCTTCGAGGACATGGCCCTCTACACGATGGTCAAGACCAACACCTTCAACGGCATCCGCCTGCCCTCCCTCTGGCTGCGCCAGGGCCCCGGCGACTTCACCCTTGTGCGCAGCTTCGGGTACGGCGACTTCCGGTCGCGCCTCTGAGAGGAGTCCCGCATGAGAAAGACCCTCGCCCTCGCCATTGCCCTCGCCTGCGCCCTCCCCCTCGCCGCGCAGGAGCAGGGCAAAATCGAGCTCCCCGCCCTCGAGCACGAGATCACCGGCCCCAACCACGTCTACGGGCGCGCCCTCGACCCCGAGGACCTCGGCCAGCGCGCCGTCATCCTCTGGAACATCTCCCGCTTCGTCGAGCCCGGCTACAACCGCCTCAAGGCCGCCGAAAGCGGCGACGACGAGGACAACGGCAACTACCGCCGCGACAACAACGACAAGGAGGAAGGCGGCCCCCAAGACCAGCTGCGCGAGGAAAGCCGCGCCATCCAGCGCGCCTCCAAGGGCGCCGTCAAGGACGGCCGCCTCCTCGTCATCGCCGTCGACCCCCAGCCCGCCGACCCCGAGCTCCGCCGCTTCCGCACCGACGCCATCCGCGAGCTCAAGCCCTACTTCCCCGTCTACGCCATCGACGCCGCCTCGCAATACTACGACGCCTCCGGCAAGCACCGCGGCATGATCTCCGACCTCAAGACCTTCGCCGAGGGCAACCGCCTCACCGACCTCCTCGCCGAAACGCCAGACTACCTCCCCGGCCGCATCATCACCTTCAAGACCAAGAAGATGGAATCCCTCTCCAAGCGCTTCGTCGAAGGCAAGAACATCGAGCAGCCCCTCAAGCAGCTCCGCGCCGCCGCCGCGGGCTCCGGGGACAAGGCCGAGGAGGCCCGGCGGATGCTCGCCGCCGTCGAGGCCCACCTCGAAGGGATGTCCGCCGCCATCGACGCCGACCTCAAGGCCGCGCCCTCGCGCGCCCTCATGCGCATCGAAATCCTCATGAAGACCTCCCCCGCCGCCGGTGCGCGCTACGCCGCCGCACGCAATGCCCTGCGCAACACCCCCGCCGTCCGCCAGCTCGCCCGCGCCCGCGAGTTCCTCCACAAGGCCAACCACGGCGAGGTCGGCCGCGGCGACACCGGCCGCCAGGCCGACGCCTTCGCCAAGGCCCTCTCCGCCATGGCCAAGAACCCCAATGCCTCCATCGCCGCCGAGGCCGCCGAGCTCGCCGCCGCCATGGAGCCCTACTCCGCCGCCGCCCTCGCCGCCCAGCAGGACAAGCTCCACGACGAGATCGCCGCCCGCCGCAAGGCCCGCGACGAGGCCCGCAAGCGCCGCGCGCAGGAGCAGCGCGACCGCCGCGCCGGGCGCGCCGCCAAGGACGACAGGGAGGACGACGCCCCCGCCGCCAAGCGCGACACCGCCGGCTCCGTCCTCGCCGCCAGGGCCGGCGACGGCGTCCTCGCCCCCCTCCTGCCAGACCTCAACCGCCTTGACGACGCCACCTGCAACTATGAGCGCCTCCGCGAGGACTACGCCCGCCACGGCGAGGCGACCGGCGAGCGCGCCGCCGCCGCCAAGGCCGCCATCGACGCCATCAACGCCACCGCCGCGGAATACCAGGCCGAGCTCACCGCCATCCAAAAGGAAAGCCGCCCCCTCGACCTCTATTCCACGCGCGACTGGGAGAAGATCCTCACCGTCAACTACCCCTCCCTCCAGCGCACCCCGGCCGGCTCCGTCGCCATCAAGATGCTCCGGGATTCCGAGCTCCGCGCCATCCACGGCGTCTATGACGACATCCTCAAGGCCAGCCCCGACCGCGAGGAGGGCGAAAGCAACGAGGACTACGCCGTCGCCAAGACCCAGTACCTCCAGTCCAAGCTCCGCGCCCTGCGCAAATACCGCGCCACCCGCTCCGCCTTCGGCCGCATGGCCGCCGCCCAGCTCAACGCCCTGGGCTACTCCGACGAGGGCATCCAGGGCAAGCTCAACGCGCTCGACACCCAGCTCAAGGAGCAGAAGAAGGCCGCCAAGGAGGCCAAGAAGGCCCGCGAGGAGGCCGAAAAGGAAGCCCGCCGCAACCGCGATTGAGCCCGGGCGGAGGCGGGCTTGCCCAAGGAGACAGGCGCCCGCGGACGGCCCGGGGAACCCGCGCCCATCATCCGACCACTCGCCGCCCGCGCCGCGGGCGGCTTTGTTTTCATCCCCCCCCCCGTGGGCCCGGCGGCGCTCAGAAGACCCAGAACTTGGCGATGAAGTAGTTGAGGGCGATTTCGAGGAGGGTGACGATGAGGTTGATGATCTCGGGCCACCAGCCGTAGTCGGATTTGACGCGGGCCTTGTCGCGGAGGTCCCAGCGGAGCATCCTGTCGATGACCCACCACATGAGCGCGACGGTGAGGACAGCGGTGGCGATGCGGCTGGAGTACATCTTCCAGGCCGATTCCCAGAAGCCGGAGTCGGTGCCAGAGAAGGCGAGCCACCGCATGAGCAGGAAGGCGACCGTGGCGGCGGCGAACCAGCTGAGGCATTTGCTGGGGACGTTGCCGAGGCCGCATTTGCGGAAGAGCACGGAGTAGCCGACGAAGCTGACGGCGGTGGAGCAGACCCCGGCGAAGAGGTACCAGAAGAGCTCCCAGAAGAGCGCCGGCGGCATGACGAGGGAAATCAACGCGTTGAGTGCATCCATGGGGTGCCCGTCAGGCTGGGGGGTGAAGGGGAGGTGGGCGCCCGCGGCCAGGGGCCCGGCCGCCCCGTGGGGAGGCCGGGCGTCCCGCCGGCCGCGTCAATCGCGGCTGACGAGGTTGAGCGGGCCGTCCTTGAGGAGCTCGCGGCAGATCTGCCAGCATTCGTACTGCATCCGGGGGACGTGGAAGCAGCCTTTGAAGAGGTTGCCTTTGATGTCGGAGCAGACGCGGCCGTCGCGGGAGAGGTAGCCGAACCAGTCGCCGTATTCCCGGTCGGGGAAGTGGACGTGGGTCCAATCGTGGGCGAGGGTGTGCCATTTGGCGTACTTCTCGGAGCCGGTGATCTGGTAGGCCAGGAGGGTGGCGATGCAGACCTCGTTGTGGGGCCACCAGAACTTCATGTCCTGCCAGTACTCGCTGACGGGGTTGTTGTAGACGTCGCGGTAGTAGAGGATGCCGCCGTATTCCTTGTCCCAGCCGCGCTCCCAGGACCAGTCGAGCATGTCCAGGCCGATGTTGAGGTAGTCCAGGCGGCCGCGGCGCTTGCCCTCCTTCATGATGAACCAGGCGCCCTCGATGGCGTGGCCGGGGTTGAGGGTGCGCTCGTCGATGTGGTCGATGATCTGCCCCTCGGGCGAGACGGTCTCCATGACGCAGCGGATGTCGGGCTTGAGGTGGTAGCGCACGATGTCGGCGATGGCCTGGTCGATGCGTTGCTCGGCCTCCTCGTAGCCGATGCTCTCGCGGAGGCGCTGGCAGGTGGAGATGTTGATCATGGGGTGGCCGAGGCCGCGGGTGGGGCGCACGCCGGTGAACTTGGGCGGGGTGTCGACGTGGTCGCCGTAGAGCTTGTAGGTCTGGCGGGCGAGGTCGGCGTATTCCTCGGAGCCGGTGAGGCGGGCATACTCGCCGTAGGCGATGCAGGCGAAGCTCTCGGAGAAGGCGTAGCGGCGCTTGCGGATGGGGTCGCCGCGGCGGGTCATGTGGAAGTACATGCGCCCGTCCGCGGGGTCGTAGCAATACTTGCGGAGAAACTCCAGGGTGCCCTTGGCGGCGGCCTCCCAGTCGGGGCGGCGCTCGACGTGGTTGCAGAGGAAGCCGAGCATCCAGGCGAAGCGGCCCTGCTGCCAGACGCCCTTGTCGTCGTCGATGCGGTTGCCCTTGCGGTCGACGCCGGTCATGATGCCGCCATATTCCCTGTCCCACCCGTGTTCCATCCAGAAGGGGACGGTGTCGCAGAGCAGGCCGTCGTGGTAGACGGCCTCGAGCTGTTGGAGGCGTTCGGTGCTGAGCATGGGGGGCTCCTTTACTCGGCGAGGATGGCGGCAACGGTGTCGGCGCAGTCCTTGCGCTGCTCGGGGGTGAGGTTGGTGAGGGGCGGGCGCACGGTGGGCATGTCCAGGCCGTGGATGGCCATCATGGCCTTGCCGCCGACGACGCCGCCGTATTTGACGAGGAGGTCGACGATGCGGCAGACCTTGGCCATGCCGCGGTCGATGGCCGCCTGGTCGCCCTGACGGTAGGCCTCCCAGATGGCGTAGTAGAGGGGCGCGGCGTAGTTGTAGGTGGAGCCGATGGCGGATTTGGCGCCGCAGGCGAGCGCGCCGGCGAACCATTCGTCGATGCCCCAGGTGATGTCATACTTCCCGCCGCAGGCGCGCAGGCAGCGCTGGAACATGTAAAGGTCGGGGTAGTTGAACTTGATGCCGGCGAGCTGCGGGATGCGGCCGTCGGCCTTGACAAGGAACTGCTCCATGTCGAAGTTCACGCCGCTCATCGAGGTGTGGTAATAATAGAAGGGCAATTCCGGCGCGGCCACGAGCACGGCGTTGATGTAGTCGATGAGCGCGTCGATGGAGCCGGGGCGGAAGAAGTTCGGCGGGACGATCGAGGTGGCGCCGACGCCGCACTCCTGCGCGGCGGCCGCCAGCTCCCGCGCGTCGGCGATGGAAAGCGCGCCCACGTGCGCGATGAGGAACAGGTGGCCCTGGGCGGCGTCGACCCACGCCTTCATCACCTGCTTGCGCTCCTCCACCGAGCAGCAGATGCCCTCGCCCGTGGTGCCGCAGATGTAGGCGCCGATGACCTTCTGCTTCAACAACGTCTCCACCTGCCTGGGGATCAGATCCAGGTTCACGGAGCCGTCCTCATGAAACGGCGTGTGGGGGGCGGCGATCAAACCTTCGAGTTTCTTCATGGCTGTCTCCGAAACGGGTTCCAAGATGGTTTTATTGTACCCCTATTCCCGCTCCCGCGCAAGTGCCCGCCCCCACCCCATCCAGGCGGGCGCAGGGCACGGCAGCCGGGGCCCGTCAAGGGGCTTTCCCCGCCTGGGCCGCGGTGGGAAGCCAACGCCGGCGGAAGTCCTGCCAGGCGCGGGCCGGCAACGGAAGCAACCCGTCGACGGCAAGCGGGCGCGGCGTCAGCCGTTGGCGCAAGGGACACGACTTGGGGATGAGCAGGTAGGCGTTGATGGGGGAGACGTAATCTTCCAAGGCCTGCTCGCGGTCTATCCCCGGGTTTTCCTGGATGGCAAGCCCGTTCTCGGCGAAGAGCACGCCCAACGAATAGACGTCGGCCCGTTCCGGATAGACGTGCCGGTTGCGCCGATAAAGCCGCCGCGTCTCATCGGTGTCAAGGAAGGCCTGAGCAGAAACGATGCGCAGACCCTGAACCTCTTGCGGCGCGGCGGCGAGGAGCGTGCGGAAATCCAGCGCGACGAGCCACCTGCTGAGGTTCTCCGGGGCCTTCATGGCCCAGGGGATGGCCACGCAGAGCGCCCAGACGGAAAAGAGCAGGCAGGCGGCCCGCCGCCCCAGGCGGAACCCGCCCTCCCACAACGCCAGGCAGGCGAAGAGCCCGACCAGGGGCAAGGCCGGGGCGTAACGGACGTAGCCATAGGTTTTGCTTGGGCAGAGCAGGGACGAAAGCAGCAGGACGCCCATCGGCGCCAGCCAGCGGCGGGCGCCCGCCGCTTCAGGGGAAGCGTTTGCCGCGAGGGCGCCCCTATCGGGCGGGACGCCGGCGGCGGGGGAGGTCGGCCAGCAGCTCACGCAGTTCTGCGGGGACGAGCAGCCTGGCCAGGGGCAGGTAGAGCGCCCCGCCGAAGGCGATGGCCACAGGCACCGTCAGGCAGACGGGCAGCCCATGCCCGGCCAGCCAGCCGTGGAAGGCCCAGACGGCCCCACCCATGGCCGCCGCCGCCGCGAGCGCGCGCAGGGCCGAACGCCCCAACCCCCACAGATCCGGCCGCAGCCCGCGGCGCCAGAGGATGGCCAGCAGGATGGCGGTGTTGGCAAAGGAGTTGAGGACGGTGCTCGCGGCGATGCCCACGTGCCGCCACCCCTCGGGGAGGAAGAGGACGGAGGCGAGGTTGAGCGCGAAGTTGCCCAACACGCACCAGGCCGCGACGGTGACGGGGGTCTTGAGATCCTTGTGCGCGTAGAAGACGGGGATGACCGTCTTGGCGGAAGAGAAGGCGATGAGGCCAAGGGCATAGGCCATCACGGCGCGGGCCGTCCAGAGCGTGGACTGCGCGTCGAAGGCGCCGCGCTCGTAGAGGAGGGAGACGACCGGCGCGGCCAGGGCCATCAGCCCCAGGGCCATCGGGGCCATCAGGACGAAGAGGTTGCGCATGGAGCGCTCGAGCGTGGCCACGAGCGCGGCGCGGTCGGCCACCGCGGCCTGGCGCGAGAAGGTGGGCAGGAGGACGGTGGCGAAGGCCGTGCCGAAGAGCCCCAGGGGCAGGTAAATGATGCGGTCGGCGTATTCCAGCGCGGAGGGGGCCCAGGTGGCGCCGTAGTAGGCCAGCCAGCCGTCCACGCAGATGTTCACCTGCGCCAGCGCGATGCCCAGCGAGGCCGGGCCCATCTGGAGGAGCACCTGGCGGACGTAGGGCGAGGCGCGCCAGCCCGTGAAGCGGAAGCGCAGGCGATAGCCCACGCGCCGCAGCTCGGGCAGCTGGAAGGCGATCTGCGCCGCGCCGGCCAGGAGGATGCCCCAGCAGACCGCGCCGATGCGCCAGTAGCCCTCGGCCGGGAGCCAGGGGCAGACGCCCAGGAGGGCGGCCAGCCAGCAGACGTTGAGGATGACGGGCGTGAGCGAAGGGATGGCGAAGCGGTCGCGCACGTTGAGCGCCGCGGAGACGATCGCCGCCACGCAGATGAGCAGCGCGTAGGGCAGCATGATGCGCGTCAGCGGCATGGCCACATCCCACCGCCCGCCGGGCTCGCAGGCCGCCTGCACGGCGTAGGTGAGGGCGATGCCCAGCCCCACGAGCAACGCCAGTGCGCAGACGAGCAGCCCCAGGATGCGCGCCAGAAAAAGCTGCGCGCGCCCATGCCCCTCGGTCCGCTCGATCTCGGCGAAGACGGGGATGAAGGCCGCGCCGAGGGCGCCCTCGCCGAAGAGGCGGCGGAAGAGGTTCGGGATGCGGAAGGCGATGACAAAGGCGCTCTGGATGGCGCTGGTGCCGAAGAAGTGCGCCATGACGATCTCGCGCGCCAGGCCGAAGACGCGGCTGACGGCGGTCATCGCGCTGACCACGCCCACCTTGCCGAGCACGCTCACGCCGCGCCCCTCCCTCGCCGCGCCGGCGCGTCAGCGGTCGGCATCGGGGTGCCTCTTGAAGGGCTTGAAGCAGATGTGGGCGACGGCGTCGTGGAAGTTCTCGGCCCCCTTGAGGATCTCGATCTCGATGCGCAGGTAATAGACCGGGACGGCGACGTTGGTGAGGCGGGGGAAGCGCACGGCGTCCTTCTCGGTGGTGACGACGGCGTCGCAGCCGAGGTCGGCGGCGCGGTTGATGACGTTGATGATCTCCTGGGTGGCGTAACGGTGGTGGTCGGCGTAGCGGACGCACTCGAGGAGCTCGGCGCCGTAGCCGCGCAGGAAGGCCTCGAAGCTCTGCGGCACGGCGATGCCCGAGAGGGCGAGGAGCTTCTTCCCGGCCAGCCAGGCCAAATCGCGGTTGGTCTTGCCGTAGACGTTCTTGAGGCGCTTGGGCGCGTGGCGGCACTCGATGATCTCGGCGTGGTTGTTGAGCTTGTGGATGCGGGCGCGGAGGTCTTCGGAGCGGCCGTCGCTCTTGGTGATGAAGATGAAGTCGGCACGGCGGAGGTTTTGGATCCCCTCGCGCAGGACGCCGCGGGGGAGGAGGTTGCCGTTGCCGAAGGGGTTGGTCTTGTCCACCAGCACGATGTCATGGGAATGCTTGAGGCGCTGGTATTGGAAACCGTCGTCGAGGACGAGGGTGTCGCAGCCGAACTTGCGGATGGCGTAGCGGCCGGACTTCACGCGGTTGCGGTCGACGAGGACGACGACGCCGGGGAGGTTCGTGGCCAGCATGTAAGGCTCATCGCCGCCCGTCTCGGAATCCAGGAGCACGCGGCGGCCGTCGCTGACGACGAGCGGCGGGTCGATGGTGTCGCTGAAAAGGCGCTGGAGGAAGGGCTTCTCCTTGCGGCGGTAACCGCGCGAGAGGATGGCCACCTTGCGGCCCTGGCGCGTGAGCTCGCGGGCGAAGATCTCCACCACGGGCGTCTTGCCCGTGCCGCCGGCGGTGACGTTGCCCACGCTGATGACCTGGCACCCGAGCGGCCAGCGCCGGAGCACCCCGATGCGGAAGAACCACATCCGCAGCCAGACGACGGCGCCGTAGACCTTGGAGACGCCCTTGAGGAGGGCCAGCAGGGCCCTGGGCCAAAAGCCGGAAACCGTGCGGTCGGCGCCTTCCTGCTGGATGAGCGGGACGACGTAGCTCTCCAGCCGCTCGATGAGCCTCACCCGGCTGCGCGCCACGTCACTTCCCCATCGCGCACTTGTCGCCGCAACAGGCGCAGTCGCCCTTGCAGCCGCCGCGGCCGGCGAGCGAGGGATCCTCGCCCGTCCAGCAGTAGGTGCAGATCCTCGGGCCAATGCCGATGGATTTCTCCACGTCGCCCACGCGCTGGAAGGCCAGGCTGGTCATGCCCAGGCGGCGGCGGATCTCCTCGACCATGCGCCTGTAGGGCGCGCCGTCGGGGTCGCGGTAGGCGCGGATGTCGGCGTCGGGGCCGTCGAGCTCAAGGATGACGCGGCGGGTGATGAGGTCCATCACGCTCTCGGTGCGCGAGAAGGTGAGGAACTTGCATTTGTAGAGGAGCGGCGGGCAAGCGATGCGCACGTGGATCTCCCTAGCGCCGGCCTCGAAGAGGCGCCCCACCTGGTTGCGCAGCTGGGTGCCGCGGACGATGGAATCGTCGCAGAAGATCAGGCGCTTGCCCTCGATGAGCTCGGGCACGGGCAGGAGCTTCATGTTCGCGATCTTCTGGCGGAGGCTCTGATCCGGCGGCATGAAACTGCGCGGCCACGTGGGCGTGTACTTCACGAAGGGCCGGGCATAGCGGATGCCGCTCCTGAAGGCATAGCCCAGCGCGTGCGCCACGCCGGAATCGGGGATGCCGGCCACGTGGTCGGCCTCGACGGGCGCCTGCTGGGAAAGGAGCGCGCCGCTGCGGTAGCGCGTGCGCTCCACGCCCACGCCCTCGTAGGTGCTCGCGGGATAGCCGTAGTAAACGTAGAGGAAGGCGCAGATGGCCGATTCGTCGCGCCCCTCGCGCACCGTGCGCACGCCGTCGAGGGAAAGGGCGACGATCTCGCCGGCCTTCAGGTCGCGCACGCGGCGGTAGCCGAGGTTCGGGAAGGCGGCCGTCTCCATCGTCACGGCCAGGCCGCCGCCCGCCTTCTCGCCCAGCACCACAGGCGTCCGCCCGAAGGGGTCGCGCGCCGCGTAGAGCACGCCGCGCTCGGACAGAAGCAGGAGCGAGCAGGAACCCTCCACGCGGCTCTGCGCGTAGGCCAGGCCCTCCTCGAAGGTGTCGCGCGCGTTGATGAGCATCGCCAGCACCTCGAGGGTGTTGATGGTGCTGTCCTTGCCCAGCTCGCAGAAATGCGCCGTGCGGTCGCGCACCAGCTCTTCGACGATCTTCTGCAGGTTCGTCACCAGGCCCACGAAGGCCAGCGCGTACATCCCCAGGTGCGAGCGCACGAGGATGGGCTGGTCGTCCTGGTCGCTGATGACGCCGAGGCCGTAGTTCGGGTTCAGCCCCGCGAAGCGCTTGGCCGCCCGCTCGAACTGCGCGCGGAACTGCGCGTTCTGGATGTTGTGGATGGAGCGGTGGAAGGCGTTGCCGGCGTACACCACCATGCCGCCGCGCACCGTGCCCATGTGCGAATGGTAATCCGTCCCGAAATACACGTCCGGGACGCATCCGGACTCCGCCACCACGCCAAAAAATCCGCCCATACTCGGCTCCTTGCGAATAAAATCTCCTCTATTCTACCAAATCCCCGCCCGCCCCGCGGCGGCGGTCAAAGGCCGAGGACGGCCGGGAAATCCGGGAAGGACTCGGCGAGGATGTCGAAGCCGGCGATGGTGATGGGGCGCTCCGCCACAAGCGCGGCCAGCGCCAGGGACATCGCCACGCGATGATCCCCATGCGCATCCACCGTCGCCCCGCCGGGGATGGCCCCGCCGAAGATGTCGAAGCCGTCGGGCTCCTCCTCGATCTCCACGCCGACGGCCGCGAGGTTGGCGGCCATCCCCGCGATGCGGTCCGATTCCTTGGTGCGCAGCTCGGCAGCCTCGCGCACGGTGGTCACGCCCTTGGCGCAGGCCGCCGCGACCATGAAGGCCGGGAACTCATCGATCATCCGCACCACCAGGTCGCCCGAGACCGTCGTGGCGCGGAGCGCGGCGTGGCGCACGCGGATGTCGGCGACGGGCTCGCCCGCGAGGGTCTCCCCATGGAGCAGCGTGATGTCCGCGCCCATCGCCCGCAGGGCGTCCAGGATGCCGGTGCGCGTGGGGTTCACGCCGATGCGGCGCAGGGTAAGGTCGCTCCCCGGCAGGATGGTGGCCGCGACGATGAGGAAGGCCGCCGACGAAATATCCCCCGGCAGCTCCAGGTCCAGCGGGCGGAGGGGCCCGGCCAGCGGCAGCGCCACGGCGCCGTGCGCCGACGCCCCAAGGGGGCTGACGGACGCGCCCATGGCCGCGAGCATCCGCTCGGTGTGGTCGCGGCTGGGGCCGGGCTCGGTGAGGGCCGTGGGGCCGTCCGCCGCGAGCGCGGCCAGCAGGAGGCAGCTCTTGACCTGCGCCGAGGCGACGGGGAGGGCGTAGGCGACGGCGTGGAGCGGCGCGGGGCGGAAGACGAGCGGCGCACGGTCGCCCGCGGCGGCGGAGACGTCCGCGCCCATCAGGCGCAGCGGCTCGACGATGCGGCCCATGGGGCGGCGGCAGAGCCCCGCGCTGCCGGTGAGCGTGCAGGGGACGCCCGCGGCGGCGACGGCGCCCGCCAGGAGGCGGAGGGTGGTGGCGGAGTTGCCGCAGTCCAAGGGCGCCCCCGGCGGGCTGAAGCCATGCAGGCCGCGCCCGCGGACGGTGAGGACGTGCGCGTCCTCGTCGAGCGTCCAGTCGACGCCCAGCTGGCGCAGGCAGCGGAGCATGGCGCGGGTGACGCCGCCGACGAGGAAGCGGCGGATGACGCTGGTGCCCTCGGCCAGCGCGGCGAAAAGGAGGGCGCGGTGGGACAGGGACTTGTCGCCCTGGGGGAAGTATTCGCCGACGAGCGGCTCGGCGCGCCTGGAGATGGTCTTGTCCATCAGTCGGCCTCCTCTGGCAGGGGCAGCGCGTCGCCATGGCCGGTGGCGGCGAGCGCCTCGTGGACGGTCTTGAAGTGGCATTTGGCGAAGGCCGGGAGGCAGTCCGGGCCCCGCTTGGCGATGAGGGCGCGGAGGGCCTTGGGCACGGCGGGGCCGGCGCCCTTGGGCAGCTCCATGCCGGCCTCCTGGGCCAGGCGGCGCATCTCGGAGACGAAGAGGTCGCGGGCGAGGACGGAGGCCGCGGCGACGGCGATGTCGCGCTCGGCCCTGTGCATCTGCTCGACCTTGAGCCCGCGGCCGCGCGCCATGAGGGCGCGGGCGACGGTGGCCTCGGTGCGGGCGAACTGGTCGACGACGGCGCGGGTGCAGTCGGGGCGCTGTTCGGCGAGGGATTCGATGGCGCGGGCGTGGCACCAGGCCAGCAGGCGGTTGACGTTGGGGAGCTTGGCGTAGAGGCGGTTGTAGGTGGGCGGGCGCAGGAGGACGAAGGCGACGTTGCGGCGGCCCAGGAGCTTGCGGATCTGCGCGGCGAGCTTCTGGATCTGGCCGTCGGCGATGGCCTTGGAGTCGCGCACGCCCAGGTCGGCGAGCTGCCTGCCGGTGGCCTCGTCGATGAAGGCCGCGCAGGTGACGAGGGGGCCGAAGATGTCGCCCTTGCCGCTCTCGTCGGTGCCCATGTGCGGGGCGTAGAGGGTGGGGTCGAGGGCCTCCTCGTAGCCGAGGGAGGCCTGTTTGAGGACGAGGGGCTCGAGGGTGAAGAGGACGAAGTCCTGCGCCTCCTTGCCCTGCACCACGAGCTTGCCGGAAGTGTAGAGCATGACGGTGAGCCCGGGGCCCTTGAGCGCGAGCGCGGTGTAGGGGGCCTGGACGCGCCGGAGCGCGCTCATGCCGGCGGTGACCCGCCCGAGCGCCTCGGCCTGCTCAGGCGTCAGGGTGTAGGTGAAGAGGGTCTTGTCCATGGCGGGAGGCTTGGGGGTGGGCGCGGGGCCTGGCCGTCCCGGGCTGGCCCGCCGCCCGTCGGGGCGCGCGGGCCTCCAGGCGCCCGGGGGCGTCACGGTTTGGGGTGCGCGGCGTAGTAGTCGGCGATGGCCTGCTCCTGGCCGAAGGTGGCGGCGATGAGGGCGGCGCGGATCCACATCCCGTTGCGCATCTGGCGCCAGTATTTGGCGCGCGGGTCGCGGTCGAGGTCGGTGGAGATCTCGTCGCGGCGGGGGAGGGGGTGGAGGATGGCGGCGGTGGGCCGCATGAGCGCGGCCTCGGGGCGGCCAAGCTTGAAGGCGGAGGTGTCGATGCGGGCGCTCTCGCCGCTGGCGGTGTCCCACTCGTCCTGGATGCGCGTCATGTAGACGGCGTCGGCCTCGGGGAGCCAGCGGCGGAGGTCGTGGGAGACCTCGTAGTCGATGCCGCGGTTGCGGAGCATCTCCAGGATGTCGTCCTTGATCTGCAGCTCCTGCGGGGCGACGAAGATCTGGCGCACGCCCTCGAAGCGGGTGAGGAGGTAGGAGAGGGAGCGGACGGTGCGGCCGCGCAGGAGGTCGCCCACGAAGACGACCGTCTTGCCGTCGATGCCGCCCTGGTCCTCGAAGGAGCGGAAGAGGGTGTAGACGTCGAGGAGGGCCTGGGTGGGGTGCTGATCCTTGCCCGAGCCGGCGTTGATGATGGGGATGTTGCGCTCGGAGTTGCCCAGCACCCAGGCCATGCGCTCGGCCAGGCCGCGCGAGGGCGAGCGCATGATGACGAGGTCGAAGTAGGAGGAGAAGGTCCGCACCGAATCCTCCTTGCTCTCGCCCTTGAGCTCGCTGCTGGTGGCCGCGTCGCGCACCGAGCCGGTGCGCATCCCGAGGATCTCGCAGGCCGAGAGGTGCGAGAGGAAGGTGCGGCTGCTGGGCTGGGAGAAGTAGAGCATCGCGCGCTTGTGGCTGAGCAGCGAGGCCAGGAAGAGCGCGCCCTCGCGGCGCTTGGCGACGCGCCGGATCCGCGTGGCCAGCGTGCAGAGGCGCTCGAGCAGGGCGCGGCTGAACTGCTGGGCGAAGAGGGTGTGGAAGGGCATCCCGTCGTCCTGCATCAGATAGGGCGCCTTCTCGCGCAGGGGGAGGGCCTCGAAGGCCTCCCAGGAGAGCGTGGTGATGTCTTTCTGCATGGCGCGGCCCCCTCAGAAGCCCGGCTCGCGGCAGAGCGCCGAGACGTAGAGCGCCTTGATGGTGTGCATCCGGTTCTCGGCCTCGTCGAAGACCTTGGAGAAGGGCGCCTCGAAGACCTCGTCGGTCACCTCCAGCGCGCCGGTCTCGCGCGAGACCTCCGTCTCATGGTCGTGGAAGGCGGGCAGGCAATGCAGGAAGATGAGCTCCCCGCCCAGGTTGCCCGTCGCCTCGCAGAGGGCGGCGTTCACCTGGTAGGGGCGCAGCAGGGCCAGGCGCTCGGCCTTCTTGTCCTCCTCGCCCATGCTCACCCAGACGTCGGTGTACAGCACGTTCGCGCCCCGCACGCCGGCCTTGGGGTCGGTCTCGACGCGCACGGAGCAGCCGTTCCTGGCGGCGATGGCGCGCGCGGCCTCGACCAGCCCCTCGGCGGGGAAAAGCGCGCGCGGCGTGACGTTCACGAAGTTGATGCCGGCCTTGGCGCAGCCCATCATCAGGCTGTTGGCCACGTTGTTGCGCCCATCGCCCACGTAGGCCATCGTCCGCCCCCGAACCTCGCCGAAGGCCTCGCGCATGGTCATCATGTCGGCCAGGAACTGCGTGGGGTGGCTCTCGTCGGTCAGGCCGTTCCACACCGGCACGCCGGACTTCGCCGCGAGCGTCTCCACCGTGCTCTGCCTGAAGCCGCGGAAGAGGATGCCGTCGAAGAGGCGCCCCAGCACGCGCGCCGAGTCCGCCACCGATTCCTTCACGCCGAAATGCGTGTCGTGGCCCGTGAGGAACTCCGCGTTGCCCCCCTCGTCGCGCACCGCGATGGCCGCGGAGTTGCGCGTCCGCGTGGAGCTCTTCTCGAAGATGAGGGCGATGTTCATCCGCCGCAGCAGGTCGCCGCGCACCCCGGCCTTCCGCCGCGCCTTCAGCGCGATGGCCAGGTCCACCATATACGCCAGCTCCGCGTCGGAGAGCGAGCGGATGTTCAGCAGCGAGCGCCCCAACAGCCCATGATCCAACTCAAACATCTCAAGATCCTTTCAGCAAATGGGCATTCATTCTACCAAATCCACGCGCAGGCCGTCGTACGCCGGCGCGAACGAGGCGTCCTCCGCCGCCAGCGCCGCCGCCAGCCGCGCGTGCGTCACGTCGTGCGACAGGTGCGTGAAGCGCGTCATCCGCGCCCCGATGGCGCGCGCGTAGCCCACCGCGCGCCCGAACGACAGGTGCGTCGGGTGCTCGCGCGGCCGCAACAGGTTCAGCACCAGCAGATCCAATCCCCCCATCAGCGCGAGCGTCCCCCCCGGGATCTCATGCACGTCCGGCACATACGCCAGCGAACGCCCCAGGAAGTCAATCCGCACCCCATTGGTCTCCACGTCCCCATGGACCACCGGCAACGGCGTCAGCCGCGCCCCCAACGCCTCGAACGGCGCCTCCGCGGGGACAAAGTCGATGAGCGGCCGATACAGCCCCTGCGCGTTGACCCGCCGCGAGATGTACGGGAAGACGCGGCGCACCCCCGCGAGGGTCTCGGGCCCCGCGTAGCACGGGATGACCGCGTTGCCCTGCATCGTATTGAACCGCCGGATGTCGTCGAAGCCGAAAAGATGGTCGGCATGCGCGTGCGTGATGAACACCGCGTCCACCCGCCCCACCCGCCACCGCAGGCACTGCGCCCGGAAATCCGGCCCCGCGTCAAGCAACAGCGCCCGCCCCCCCAGCCGCACCAACGCCGCCGAACGCCAACGCCTGTCCCGCGGGTCGGCGCTCCGGCACACCTCGCACCCGCACCCGATCAACGGCACGCCCGTCGACGTCCCCGTCCCCAGCAGTTGGATGGAGAACGCCCCGCTCACGCCAGCCGTTTTTCCCACTCCGCCAACGCCTCGCGCGTGTTCACCCACCTGAGGCCCACCGGCCGCCCCTCCCGGCAGACCACCGTGCGCGCCGCGCCCGGGCCGCCGCCCTCCAGCCGGCGCTCCTCCAGCCCCTCGCCCCGGGTCTCCCCGCGGACGTAGACCGAGGCCCCCGGCGCGACGAGCGTCAGCGGCAGCGCCGGCTCCGCCCATGCCTCGGTGGGCCGCCCCTCGCGCTCGGCCAGCAGGTTCCCCGCGGCGAGCTGCCCCATAAGCTGGGCGCGGCGCACCTGGCAGACGGGCCGGGCCGCCGTCGGCTGCGCCGGGTCCCCCGCCGCGTAGACGCCCGGCGCGAGGGAAAGGTCGGGCCGCGTCCGGATGAAACCCTCCGCCCCCGCAAGCGCACCGTTGGGCCGCGCCCCCGCGGAACACAGGAGCACGTCGTCGGCAAGGGCCGTCCCGTCCGCCAGCACGATCCCCTCCGCCGTGACCGACGCGACCCCCACGCCGACGCGCAGGGCGACGCCCCTGGCCTCGAGCGCCCCGCGCAACGCGGCCTCGTCCCCGCCCAGGCACCCGCCCAGCAGCGCGGGCGCGGCCTCGACCAGCGTGACGCGCAGCCCCGCCTCGGCGGCGCGGAGCGCGGCCTCCACCCCCAGCACGCCGCCGCCGATGAGCGTGAGCGCCCTGCCGGGCGCGCAGGCACCGCGCAGGGCCTCCGCGTCGGCCAGCGTCCACAGCGGCCGGGCGCGCCCGCGCTCACCCTGGAACGGCGGCACGAAGGCGCGCGAGCCCGTGGCCAGGACAAGCCCGTCGAAGACCCGCCCGTCCACCGCGCGGGCCCCGGCGTCGACGTGCCCGACGGCCCCGTGGCGCAGGTCGATGCCCGCGTCCTCGTAGGCCTTCCGCGGCTTGATGGCGATGGCCTCCGGCGCGGCCTGGCCAAAGGCCACGGCGATGAGGCGGGGCCGGAAATAGGGCAGGCACGGCTCGTCGGAGAACAGGGTGACCCGGGCGCCCTGCCGGGCGAGGGCAAAGGCGGCCTCGACGCCGGCGTGGCCGGCCCCGACGATGGCGACGTCAAACTTCATGGGCGGAACCTCCTTGGCAAACGATGAGACGGTTTTCGGTGAGCAGGAAATCCATGGGAATGTCGTGCGGCTCCGTCGGCACCGCCGGCGCCAGCTGCGCCTCGAAGCAGAGCCCGATCTTGCGGCATCCCCGCGGCAAGGCCCCCAGCAGGCGGTCGTAAATCCCCTTGCCGTACCCCAAGCGCCCCCCGGCGGCGTCGAAGGCCAGCCCCGGCACGAAGGCCGCCGCGATCTCCCCCGGCGCGACGGGCCGCAGCTCGCGCGGCTGCGGCACCCGCATCGGCCCGGGCGCCAGCTCGCCGCGCAACTGCGCCCAGACGTAGCCGCGCCCCTCCACGAAGGCGGGCACGCACATCGGCTTGCCGATCGCGCGGAAGAGCGCCCCGAACGCCGCCGGCGAAAACTCCGTGCCGATCGGGACGTAGCCCGCGACCCATCTTCCCGGCAGGGCGGCCAGCTCCCGGGCCAACGCCTCCGGGAAAAACCCCGCCCGCTCGCACCAGCAGGCCGCGCGGCGGCGGCGCATCTCGGCACGGAGCCCGGCCTTGTTCATGGGCGGAGCGCCCCCTGGCTGTCGATGAGCCACTTGTAGGTGGTGAGCGCGTCCAGCCCCATCGGTCCGCGGGCGTGGAGCTTCTGCGTGGAGATGCCCACCTCCGCGCCCAGCCCGAACTCGCCGCCGTCGGTGAAGGAGGTGGGCGTGTTCACGTAGACGCACGCGGCGTCGACCTCGCGCCGGAAGCGCTCGGCGGCCTCCGGGCTCCGCGTGACGATGGCCTCGCTGTGGCCCGAGCCGTAATGGGCGATGTGCGCGAGCGCCGCGTCCAGCCCCTCCACCACGCGCACCGACAGGTTCGGGGAGAGCCACTCGCGCCCCCAATCCTCCGGCGCCATGTGGGCCTCCACGCCCCGGGCGCGGCACGGCGCGAGCAGCTCGTCGAGCCGCCCGGCCAGCGCGCGGTGGACCAGCAGGCAGTCGAGCGCGTTGCAGACCGAGACGCGCCGCGCCTTGGCGTTCTCGATGACCCGCGCCGCCAGCGCCACGTCCGCGTCCTCATGCACGTACAGGTGGCAGACCCCCGCGCCCGTCTCGATGACCGGCACCCGCGCGTGCTCGCGGACGGCGCGGATGAGCCTGGCCGACCCGCGCGGGATGAGCACGTCCACCAGCCCCTCCGCGGCCATGAGCGCCTCGGCGGCCTCGTGCGTCGCTGGCAGGAGGGTGACGGCGTGCTCGTCCACGCCCTCCGCGCGGAGGGCCCCGGCCAGGAGCGCGCCGAGCGCGGCGTTGGTGCGGGCGGCCTCCTTGCCGCCCTTGAGGACGGCGGCGTTGCCGGTGCGCAGGCACAGGCACGCCACGTCCACCGTCACGTTGGGGCGCGCCTCGTAGATGCACGCCACCACGCCGAGGGGGACGCGCACGCGCCGCAGGCGCAGGCCGCTGGGCACCGTCCGGTCCTCAAGCGTCTGCCACAGGTTGTCCGGCAGGACCGCGACGGCCTCGGCGCCGGCGGCCATGGCCTCGACGCGCGGGGGCGTCAGCAGCAGGCGGTCGCGGAAGGCCGCGTCCCCGGGGAGCGCGGCCACGTCGGCGGCGTTGGCCACCAGCAGGTCGGCCGCGTGGGCGCGCAGGTCGGCGGCGATGCGGCGGAGCAGGCCCCGCCGGGCCCCGTCCGGGAGCAGCCCCACGGCACGGGCGGCGGCCTTGGCGGCAAGGAGGCGGGCCGTCGCGTCAGTCACGGTGGAAGACCTCGCCCTCGATGACCTTCCACGGCAGGCCGTACTTCGCGAGGTCCTCGAGGAAGGGATCCGGGTCGAACTGCTCCATGTTGAAGACGCCCTTGCCGCGCCACTTGCCGGTGAGCATCATCTTCGCGCCGACCATCGCGGGCACGCCGGTGGTGTAGCTGATGGCCTGAGACCGCACCTCTTTGTAGCACGCCTGGTGGTCGCAGATGTTGTAGATGTAGACCGTCTTGGGCTTGCCGTCGAAGCCCAGCCCGCGCACCTGGCAGCCGATGCACGTCTTCCCCTTCGTCACCGGCCCCAACGTCGCCGGGTCCGGCAGCAGCGCCTTGAGGAACTGGATCGGCACAATCTCGCGCCCCTCGTACACCACCGGGTCGATCCGCGTCATCCCCACGTTCTTCAGCACCTCCAGGTGCTTCAGGTAATTGTCCGAGAAGCTCATCCAGAACCGCGCCCGCTCCAGCCCGGGGATGTGCCTGGCCAGCGACTCCAGCTCCTCGTGGTACATCAGGTACGTGTTCAGCGTCCCCAGCCCCTCCGGCATCTCGAACGGCTGCTTCACCGAAAGCGGCTCCGTCTCCACGAACCCCTTCCCGGCCTCCCAATAGCGCCCCTTCGCCGACACCTCGCGGATGTTGATCTCCGGGTTGAAGTTCGTCGCGAACGGGTGCCCGTTGCTCCCCGCGTTGCAGTCGATGATGTCGATCTGCCGGATTTGCGGGATGTAATGCTTCTGGACGTAGGTGCAGAACACCGAGCTCACCCCCGGGTCGAACCCCGAGCCCAACAGCGCCATCAGCCCCGCGTCCCTGAAGCGCCGGTCATACGCCCACTGCCACTTGTACTCGAACTTCGCCACGTCCGGCGGCTCGTAATTCGCCGTGTCCAGGTAATCCGCCCCCGCCGCCAGGCACGCGTCCATGATGTGCAGATCCTGGTACGGCAGCGCGATGTTCATCACCAGGTCGGGCTTGAAATCCTTGATGAGCGCCGTCAGCGCCGGCACGTCGTCCGCGTCCACCTGCGCCGTCCGGACCGGCCGCGGCAGCTGCGACGCCAGCTCGTCCACCCGCCGCTTCGTCCGCGACGCCAGCAAAATGTCCGTGAACACCTCCGGCGCCTGCGCCAACTTATGGGCCACCACACCGCCGACGCCGCCGGCGCCGATCATCAACACGCGCATAACCGCTCCTTTCCAAAACGCTGACCCCCCCATTATACCACAACGCCCCCGCCCCCCACCGTAAGCAAACCATAAGAAAACAAAACCGCCCGGCCCCCGCCGGACGATCCCCACATCAACGCGTTTTATCGGGATGGTGGGCTGTGCTGGACTCGGACCAGCGACCCCTACCGTGTGAAGGTAGTGCTCTAACCAACTGAGCTAACAGCCCAACGAATTGGAGCGGGCGAAGGGAATCGAACCCTCGTAAGAAGCATGGGAAGCTCCTATTCTGCCATTGAATTACGCCCGCAGAATGCCCATCATAATACCAAAACCGCCAACCCCGCGCAACCCTTTTTTTGGGCAGGGCCCGCCGCCCCGCTCGCCGCGTTCACGCCCCGGGGCGGGGCCTTCGCGGAAGCAGGGAAGGGCGGCTCAGAGGAGGCCGGCGGCGCGGAGACGGCGGAGGAGGTTGTCATAGGCGGCGCGGTTGCCGCGGGGGATCTCGATGGCGGCGAGGCGGGCGCGGGCCTTGTGGAGCCAGTCGCGGCCAAGCTCGGAGAGTCGGGCGGGTGCGGCGATAGCACCGTAAAGCAGGCGCGCGTACTGCTCGGCGGCGGCGTCGAGGCGGCCCTGCTTCTCATAGACACGCCCGATTTTGTAGTCGTACATGGCCGCGGCGTCAGGATCCTGCTCAAGGCGAAGGCGGGCCTCGCGGTAGTTCTGAAGGGCCTGGGCGTAACGCTCGGGATCGTCGGTGGCGGTGATCAGAAGGCAATCGCCCAGGCGACCGTAGGCGTCGCCGAGCCAGGCGGCCTCGGGGGTGCGGCGGATGAGGGCGGCGAGAAGCTCGGCGGCCTCGCCGTGGCGGGCAAGCTCGATGAGGGCCTCGGCCTGCAGAAAACGGGCGTCCGGAAGGATGGCGGCCTGGGGGGCAACCTTGGCAAGAGCGCCGACAAGCTCGACGGCACGGGCGTAATCCTCGCCCTGATAGGCGGCGCGGGCGGCAAGGAAACGGGCGGTAGGGACGCGCGGGTCGGCGGGCCAGCGCTCGGCGAAGGCCTCGAAGCCCTTGGCGGCGGCGGCGTAATCGCCGCGGTTGAAGTCGCTCTTGGCCAGCCAGAGGATCATGTCCGGCACGCGGGGGAAGTCCGGGTAGGCGGCAAGGTATTCCTGGGCCAGCGCGCGGGCGCGATCGTCCTCGCCAAGGCCGTAAAGGCAGAGGACGACAAAGAAGCGGGCCTCGGCGGCCTGCCCCGGGTCCGCGGCGGCGCTGACGGCCACGAAGTCCTCGCGGGCGCGCTCCAGCTGGCCAAGCGCATGATAGGCGCGGCCGCGCTCAAGGCGGAGGGCGGCCTGGCGGGCGGGATCCTGCGTGCGCGGGAGAAAGCGCGAAAAGGCGGCGATGGCCTCCTGCAAACGGCCCTCGCGGGCCAGGAGCGCGCCCAGGCGGAGGGCGGCGACAAAGGCGTCGGCCTCGGTGGCGGCGGGGTCGTCCCGGGCCTGGGCGTAAGCCTCGCGGGCGCCCTCAAGGTCGCCCACGGCCTCAAGGGCGCGGGCAAGGCGCAGGTAAACGGCCGGGCCGGGGGCCTCCTTGAGCAAGTCGCGGCAGAGCGATTCGGCGCGGGCGTAACGCTTGGCGGCAAGGGCGGCCTCGACGGCCTCGGCCTGGAGCTCGCGGCGGAGGGCAGGCTCGGCCCCCGCCAGCTCGATGGCCTCGGTGAGGGAGGCGAGGGCCTCGTCGGGGCGGCCGGCGGCGAGAAGGGCGCGGCCCCGCCCGCGGCGGACGCGGATGCGGAGCTCGGGCACGTCATAACTCTCCAGCCACCGGTCATAGGCGGCGAGCGCCTCGTCAAGGCGGCCCAGCCCGGCGAACGTCTCGGCGATACGCAGCTGGAGCGCGGGCGCCCCGGGGTCGGAGGGATTCAGGCGGACGGCCCGGGAAAGGGCCTCGAGCCCCTCGGCCACGGCCTCGTCGCCGCCCTGGGCGCAGAGCAGGGCGCCGAGCGTGGCAAGCGCCTCGCGGCGCAGATCCTCGCGGCGGGCGACCTCGGCGGCGCGGCGGGCGTAGGCCACGCGGGCCTCCGGGGCCTGGGCCAGGCGCGAGGCGGCAAGGGCCAGGCGGGCCTCGACGGTGGAGCTGAGGCCCTCGGCGGCGAGCAGGCGGTCAAGGAGGGCGGAGGCCTGGGCGCGGTCGTCGGCCTCGGCGTAAGCCTCGGGCAGGGCAAGGGCACAGTCGAGCCAGACATCGCCCTTCTCGGCCTCGGCGGCGGCGCGCAGGAGGGCGGCGCGGGATTGGGCGTTGGGGAAACGCCGGCTCCAGGCGAGGGCGTTCTCGGCGCGGACGCGGCTGTCGGCGCCCTTGGCGGCGTCGACGGCGGAGAAACGGGCGGCGGCCTGGAGCGAGCGGCCCAGCTCCAGGTCGGCCTGGAGGGCCTGGCGGAGGGCGGCGACGCCCCAGACGGTGTCGGTGGGGGGGCGGGCGGCGTCGTAGGCGCGCTGGGCCGCGGCGAAGTCCCGGCGGCCGTTGAGGGCCGCGAGGGTGAAGACCAGGCGGCGCTCGGCGGAGAGCTCGGGGCAGCCGTCGATGCGCGCCAGGGCCGCGGCCCAGTCGCCGCGCGCCAGGTCGGCACGGATCAGGATCTCGGTGGCGCGGGCGCGCTCACCGGGGGTCAGGCCAAGGGTGGAGAGCAGGTCGCGGGCGGTGCGCTCGGCGAGGTTCAGGTTGCCGTCGTCCAGCGCCATGCCGGCCGCGGGGATAAGGTCGGGCGACTGCGCGCGCGCCGTCGGCGCGGCCAGCAGGAGGGTGAGCAGCGCCAGGAGCACGGGGAGGTGCCCCCGGGCGGGCGGCGGGACCCCCGCGCCTTCGCCGCCCGCCCGCCGGGCGCGCCGCCCCCCGACAAGGAAAAAGGCCAGGAGGCAGCAGACGAGGGTGGCGCAGGGCGCGCCGAAGACAAGCTCGCCGTAAGCCAGGTAAGGCCCGGCGAAGGGGGCCCCGGTGAGGGGGAAATAGGTGGGGAAGGAATCGATGGGCCGGACGCGGCCGACGGCGTCGATGGCCACATCCACCCCGCCGTTGGTGGCGCGGGCCATGGGCACGCCCGTCTCAATGCACCGGAAGATGGCCTGGCGGGCATGCTGGGCGCCCTGGGCGGAGGGGGCGTACCAGGCGTCGTTGCTCATGTTCAGGAGCAGGCGCGCGCCGGCGTTGACCGATTCGCGGGCCACGCGCGCCACGGTGTCCTCGAAGCAGATCAGCGGGCCGACGACGAGGCCGGAGGGAAGCGTGAGCGTGGCCACCCCCTCGCCCGGGACGTTGCTGACGCCGGTGGGGGCGAAGCGCTGGAGCCACGGGAAGGTTTTGTCGAAGGGGATATACTCGCCGAAGGGCACCAGATGGCGCTTGCCGTAGACCTGCGCCAGGCCCGTCGGCGTGAAGAGCATGGCCGCGTTGTACCACCCCCCGCCCGGCGCACGGTGGAGCCCCCCCGCCAACAACGGCACGCGCGCCTCGGCCGACAGCCGCCGAAGCATGGCCACCGCCCCCGAGGCGTCCGGGAAGGCAAAGCCCGGGACGGCGCTCTCGGGCCACAGCCACAAATCCGGCGGGCGCGGCAGGAAGGAAAGGGTCTCGGCGCGCCCAAGCGTCTCGGGCCGCTCCCACAGGAAGGGGACGCGCTCGCCGGTGAAGCGGCACGGGGCGTCCGTCCCCTCCACGACGACGGCGGCCACGCCCTTGGGCAGCGCGGCATAGGCGCGGATGCGCCCCAGCCCCCACACAAAGGCCGCCAGCAACGCCGCCAACGGCAGCACCGTCTCCAACGACAGCCACAGCCGCGGCAGGAAGCGCGTGGGCGCGGTGTGCGTGACGGCCCCCCAGATACGCTCGCAGAGCGTGGCCACCGCGCCGTTCACCGCGACGGCCTGCGCCGAGACCAACGCCGCCCCGCCCAACGCCGCCGTCTGCGCCAACGGCAGCCACGCCGTGCACGCCAGCCCCAGCGGATTCCACGCAAAGCCGGTGAACAGATGCCCCCGGAGCGTCTCGAGCCCCGCCCACAGCGCCGGCTCGACCACCAGCGCCAGCGCGACGCGCCACGGCCCGGGCCCCGCCTGAAACCGCCGCCGGAGCGCCGCCGACAACCCCGCGAAGGCCGCCGTGAAGCACGCCAGCACCGCGCTCAGCCCCAACAGGGCCGGCACGACCAACGGCCACGGCCCCCCGTTGTCCGCCAGGCGCAGCATCCACCACAGCTGCCCCACCCACGCCGCGAAGCCCGCCAGCCACCCCAGCCACGCCGCCCGCCGCGCCGGCACGCGCCGCGTCAGCAACAGCAACGGCGCAAGGGCGAACCAGACGTTGCCGCCCTGCCCCACCGGCTCCCAAAGCGAGACAAGGAGCGTGGCGCAGAGCAGCGCGGCGAGAATCTGCAGGAGAAGCTTCTTCATGGGGCGGTTCTCTCGGCAAGGGTGAGGGTGGTGTGGCCCTGGCCAAAGTCCGGGAAAACGGCCAGGGTGCGCCCATAGGCGGCGCGGAGCGCGCCCAGGCGGGCCTCGCGGTCGGGCGCGGGGGCCAGGTCGGGGAAGCGCAAGGCAAAGGTGTAGCCGGCCCACGCGGCCAGGGGCGCGGCGGCGGGGTCAAGCGGCGCGGGCTTGGAGAAGGGGCCCATCTCCAGCCCACGCGGCACGTCCAGCCCCGCCTCGACCGCCAGGTACGTCTCCTGCGTCCAGATGACGCGCGTGCCCAGGCGCCCGGCGGCGGCGCGGGCCTCGGCGGCGGCGCGGCGCAGGAGCGCCAGGTCGGGCGTCTCCTTCAGGCGCGCCCAGAAACGGTCCTGCCCCATCGAGAACCACGCCTCGGCGAGCGGCGAGCCGGCCACGGCCACAAGCAGGGCCGCGGGCACGAGCGTCTTGGCCAGCGCCATGCGGATCGCCTCGAAGGGGAGCATCGCGAAGAGCGCCGCCGCCGCCATCGCCAGGGGCAGCAGCGCGGGCGCCAGGTAATCGTCGTACGGCACGGGCGCGGCCAGGTGCGCCGCCGCCAGCGCCCCCGCGCAGAGCAGCCACAGCCCCGGCAACGGCGCGCCCGCCTGCGGCAGCTTGCGCAGCTGCGGCCGCCCCGTCACCGCCAGCCCCCCCACAAAGACGCCCATGCCCACGAGCAGCGGATTGAAGCGGCAGAAGCGCGCCACGCACCCCAGCGACCCCAACAGCCCCATCCGCTCACGCGCCGCGTGGAAGGCCTGCGCCTCGAAGAAACTGTCCGGCCAAAGCGCGAGCCACGGCCCGAAGACCGCCGCCAGCCCCAGCGCCCCGCCCAGCCCGAACCACAGCCACGCCCGCGGCCCCGCCCACCCGCGCCGGAAGACCAGCCACAGCCCCACCGTCGGCAACAGGACGCCCATCGAGAGCCGCGCCCCCGCCGCCAGCGCCAGCGCCAGCCCCGCCCCGAAGAACCGCCACGCCGCGCCCTGCGGCCCCACCCACCGCAACGCCAGCGCCAAAAGCAGCGCGCAGAGGGCGTACGCCTTGGGGATGCAGGTGAAATAGGTCATCCAGAGCGAAAGCCCCGCGAAGGCCCAGAAGGCCAGGCGCACCGTCCACCGCTCGTCGTCGCGCCGGCACGGCCGCGCCGCGGCCTCGGCCCCCACGGCCAGCGCCGCGAAGCCCATCGCCGCCGTCAGGAGCCGCCCCCCCAGCACGCCGAAGGGCGACCACAGCCACCCCAGCAGCGCGTACGCCAGCGGCGCCACCGGCCCCTGCGTGAAGAAGAAATCCCGGTGCGGCAGCTCCCCGGCCATGACGCGCCGCGCCGCC
This sequence comes from uncultured Kiritimatiellota bacterium, assembly GCA_944391085.1. Lineage (GTDB taxonomy): Bacteria > Verrucomicrobiota > Kiritimatiellia > RFP12 > DVOR01 > Spyradenecus. The sequence continues at coordinate 44,151 of CALXSE010000014.1, forward strand.
AGCAGATACCACCCCTCGTCCTGGTTCAACGGCCCGAGCCAGGCGTTCGCGGCGTAGCACAGGGCCGTCAGGCCCATGGCGGCCAGGCCCCAGCGGCGCAGGGCGCGGGCGGCCTCCGGCGCGCTCACCATTGGCGGCCCTCCCGCGCGTTGGCCCAGAACTGCGCCCAGCGGAAGCGCCCCACGCGCCACAGGTATGCCGGCAGGTCGGGCAAAAAGCCCTTGGCGATGCGCCAGACGTTCCTGGCGGAGAACTCGCGGCGCGGGGGCCCGGCGTACAGGTGCATCGAGGGATGGCGCACCCGCGTGGGGTCGCGCGGCCAGAACCACAGGTGCTCGCCCAGGTAGAAGCTCGGCTCGCCGGCGGCGCGGAGGGCGTCGCGCGCCTCGGGGGTGAGCCACGCCGCGCCATGCACGCCGCTGGCCGGCAGGATGGTGCGGTAATAGTCGTCGAAGACGTGCGGCGCGGGGATGTCCGAGAGCGTCGACCACGCGGCCAGGCAGCGCCCGTCCTCGCGGTAACGGTCATGGAGAGAAAGGACGTAGACGCGCGGGGCCTGGCCGGCGGCGGCCTCGGCGCGCATCGTCTCGACCAACGACAGCGCATAGGCGCTCATCGCCAGCGCCACCGTCAGCTTGCCCGCCGCGAAGAGGTACGAGCTCGTCGCCAAAAACGCCGTCACCACCACCCCCAGCGCGCGCCCCGCCACGCCGAGCGACCGCCCCACCCCGCAGAGCCCGCGCCCCAGCGCCCCCAACGCCCGCCCCCCGCGCCGCGCGAGCGCCTCCCCGGCGGCCACGCACCCGCGCCCCACCCCGGCCGCGCGCCCCGCGTTCACGGTCATGGCGTTGAAGGCCACCAGCACCGGCAGCATCCACAGCTGCGGCACATAGCGCACGTACCCGACCATCTTCTCCGGCACAACGAGCGCCGTCAGCGCGATGGCCCCGATGAGCCACGGCGTGGCGCACCGCCGCGTCAGCAGCAACAGCGCCAGCGTCAGGCACATCACGATGCGGAAGCCCGTGCCCAGCCCGCCCACCTGATCCAGGTGGAAGACGGGCCGGAAAGGCCGCTTCCCCAGCTTCCACTCATAGTAGCGGTGCGCCAGCCACTTGGAAAAATAGGCGTTCACCAGGCGCCCGAGATACCCCATCGCCGCGGCGTCGGCGTTCACCAGGTCGAAATCCGCCGTCATCTTGGGCAGGCGCCCGGCCCGGGCCTGGCCGCGCCACGCCTCGGCATAGTCCGCGGCGGCCCGGGCGAAGGCGCCCGCCGCCGCGGCGTCCGACGCACCCTCGGGGACCGGCGCGGCGCGGAAGACGAAATGCCTGGGGTTGGCCGAGAAGGACTGCTCCGGGTAAAAGGGCCCGCCGTGGTTCACCCAGTTCGTCAGGTACGGCGAGAAGCCCACCACCAGCGCCAGCACAAAGCCCGCCGTGTTCGCCGTCACCCACTTCCAGAACATCCGCGCGCGCCCATGCCGCGCCGCCCCCCACAGCAGCGGCAGCGTGAACAGCGCCGCGGAAAGCCCCAGGTTCACCACACCGGTGAACTTGAGGTTGCACCCCAGGATAGGCGCGAGGGCCACATAGCTCAGCCAGCACGTGCGGCCCGTCCGCCGATAGGCGCACGCGGCCAGCAGGTAAACCATCAGCAGCGCGTAGAGCGAGCCGTCCTGCGCGAAGGCGAACGCGCTGGCCACCACCCCCGGCGACAGCAGCGTCAGCGAGGCGAAGAACCACCGCTTCCACCGCCCCCCGCCGAAAAGCAGCGGCGTCACCCGCCACGACAGCGCCCCCAGCGCCACCGCGGTGATGAGGATGAGCGTGTCGCCCGATTCCAGGTTCCCCGTCAGCGCCGCCGTCACCGCGCCCCACACCCACCCGCCGCGCGGCAGGTACGCCACATGGTAGGAATTGAAGGTCGCCGGGTCCGCCCCCGTCGCCGAGAGCATCCACTCCCGCGTCGCGTCGAAGACGGGGTTCCACCCCTCCAGCAACAGCCGCGACCCCGTCAGGTGGTACGCCTGCGCGTCCCACCACGAAAAAAGCACGAAGCTCTGATCCACCGCCGCGATGGCCGCGACCGCCGCCGCCAGCCACCCCACGCGCCGCAACCCGGCCCCGAAGCCGCCGCCGCCCACCAGTGCCAGCGCGGCCGCCGCCAGAAAGCCCAGCGCCCCCCACCACGCCGTCAGCGGCGCCCCCACCAGGAACCCCGCCGAGGCGAACAGCGTCGTCGCCGCCGGGAAGGCCAGCAACGCCGCCGGCAGGGGAAAGAGCCCCCGCCCCATCACCCGCTCCCAGAACGGTCGCGGCGGCGGCGCGTACGCCCCCGCCCGGCCCCGCAGCAACGGCTTGGGGCCCAGGACCTTCCTCAGCAATCGGCGCGGGCGTCTCATCACGCAAAAAGCCGCCCGCGCCGGTCAGACGGGGCGGCCTTTGTCGCATTCCTCACGGCTGCGCGGGCACCGCGGGCCGCGCCCCCAGCTCGGGATAGAGGCTGCTCGAGACGCCCTGCTTGACGCGCTCGGCCTCGAACCACTCCTGCAGGGCCTTGCCGCGGCGCTCGTTGGTGAGGGCGGCGCGGATCTCCTCGGCCGTGGCCTGCGCGGGCACGGCCTTGACCAGCGGCAGGAGCGTGACGGTGGCGGGCTTGTCCTCCGAGAGCAGCAGGATGTGGCTGGCCCGCACCTTGCCGGCCGCGTCGTCGCGCGCCGTCACCTTCACGATATGCCAGCCGAAGGGGGTCTTGAAGACCTCGCTCACCTCGCCCACCGGCAGGGAGAAGGCCACGTCCTCGAAGGGCTTGACCATCGTCCCGCGGCCGAACTCGTCCAGGTCGCCGCCCGCGCGCTTCCCGCTGGGGCAGTCGGAGTATTCCTCGGCCAGCTTGGCGAAGTCCTCGCCCTTGAGGATGCGCCCGCGGATCTCCTCGAGCTTCGCCTTTTTGGCCTCGCTCTCGGCGTCGGGCGCGGCCGCGGCGCGCTTGAGCACCTTGAACATCACCTTCGCCCCGGGCACGTCCACGATCGGCGTGACGCCGCCCTCGGGCGTGCCCTGGATGGCCTTGACCGCAGCCTCGGGGAAGTTCTGCGCCAGCTGCTCCTCGGGCAGCTCCATCTCGCGCTTCACCAGGGAGTCGGACTGCACCAGGTCCTCGAACGTGGCCGCGCCCTCGGCGATGCGCTTGGCGCAGGCCTCCAGCGCCTGCTGGGCCAGCGCGCCCTCGGCCGCGTTCTTCTCAAGCTCGGCGGCCACCTCCTCGTCGGTCACCTTCACGTCCTTGAGCACCACGTCCTCGAAGAGCGCCGTCGCCAGGATGCTCTGCTCCAACAGGCGCTCCGTCCGCTCCTTGCCGTAGGGCGAGGAGGCCACCAGCTGCTCCACCGTCTGCCCCGCCTCCTTCTGCAGGCGCTCGGCGAAGGCCGCGCGCGCCGCGTCGTCCACCTTCACCCCGGCGGCCTGGGCCGCGTTGGCGATGAGCGTGCTCTCGATGAAGTTCGCCACCTGGCGCATCCGCACGTTCTGCTCGAACTGCGGGCGCATCTCCTCGGGCACGGCCTGGCCGGAGCTCTTCTCGAACGCCGCGATCTCCTCGGCCACGCGCGCCTGCAGCGCCCCCCACGTGAGCGTCGCCTCGCCCACCGCGGCCACCACGTCGTCGTCCTTCGGCGGCGGGGGCAGGGCCACCACGTCGCTCTCCACCCCCTGCGCGGGCGCGGCGGGGGCCTGCCCCTCGGCGCCCTCGGCCCCGGGCTGGGAGGCCTCGCCGCAACCGGCCGCCAGCGCCAGCGACGCCGCGGCCATGCCAACCATCCAGAAACGCTTCATCATGCTCTGCTCCTTGTTCGTCATGCAACAATCGCGCCCATCATACCAAAACGCCCCGCCGGGGCACAATCACCACCGGTAGCGCCCCCGCGTCGCCAGCAGGTAGGCCTGCCACGGCCTCAGCCCCGGGGGCAGCGGCCGCCGCGCCACCGCGAACGGCGCCCGCGCGAACGGCTCCGTCCGCGCCCCCACCGTCATCGCCACCCGGTAATGCGCCGCCTCGGCCGCCCGCGCCAACAGCGCCGCCCCCGGCCCCGGCACGTACGCGAAGGCCTCCGGCAGGCGCCCCGTCACCCCCGTCAGCCAGCGGCGCCCCCGCACCACCGCCGCCAGCAGGGCCTCCCCCTCGCCCGCGCCGTCCGGCAGGGCGCCCCCCAGCTCGATCAGCCCAGAGCGCGCCATCTCCTGAAGCTCCAGCGGCTTCAGGTGCCCCGCGTCGCGCATCCCCTGGTCCGAGACGAAGCACGTCGCCTTCACCCCCAGCCGCCGCAGCAGCGGCAACAGCACCGTGAACTGCTCCCGCCCGCCCCCGTCGAACGTCAGCACCACCGACTTCCGCGTCGGCCGCGCCAACGCCTCCCCCACCGTCTGGAAGCGATACCCCGAGGCCAGCAGGTTCCTGACCAGCGGCTCCAACGTCCCCGGGTCCACCTCCGCCAGCAGGCAGATCGGCACCTCCCGCGGCAACCGCGGCCGCCACCACGCGAACCGCGCCGACGCCGCCGCCGTGATCGCCACCCACACCGCGCCGCCCACCACGCGCACCCCCCACGGCAGCGGGCTCATGCACCACACCGTCATCAAAACCGCCCACAGCGCCGCCGCCCACCGGAAGCGCGTCTCGAAAGAGGCAAATCCCCAAGTCATCTTCGTGTTCCTTCCAATCCCGCCCATGATACCATATCGCGCCCCATGGGGCACGGGCCGCCCCCCGCCCCGGGCGGGCCGTCAGGGGATGGGGGCGTGCGGGGATTTGGGGACGGCTCAGGGAGCGCGCCAGACGGTGACGGACAGGGTGCGCCGGCCCCAGCGGAGGGCGGCCTCGTGGCTGGGGAACCAGAGGTCGATATGGTTGCCTTTGATGGCGCCGCCGGTGTCCTCGGCGCGGGCGTAGCCGTAGCCGGGGACGTGGAAGACGGTGCCGTAGGGGAAGCGGCGGCGGTCGACGGCGGCGGTGCCGCGGCGGGTCTTGGAGCCGGTGGCGGTGACGCCGACTTCCTTGCGTTTGCCTTTGTTTGGGCCGGCGCTGTAGACGGGGGCGCCGAGGCGGAGCCAAGAGCGTTCCCAGCCGCAGCAGTCGCCGCAGTCGCAGTAGCCGGTCACGGTCATGCGGACGCGGACGGGGTCGACGCCCCTGGGCGGGCGGATGCCGGAGCAGCCGAGGAGGATCAGGAGCGGGCAAAGCGCGGCAAGCGGCACGGCAACGCGGGCCGCCCGACGCGCCGAGGCGCGGGGCTCAGGGAAGGCGGGGGCCTTCGCCTTCCCCGCCCCGGCGCACCTGCCGCCGCCGGCGCTCATGCCTTGACGGCGAGGGCGGCCTGGGCAAGGAGGCGGCCGGCCTGGCGGCACTTGTCCAGGGTGTCGGGGTCGGGGGCGAAGCGGCAGGCGATGGCGGGCGTGAGGAGCTCGCAGCCGAAGGCCTTGAGGTAGGCCTCGGCCTCCTGGGCGCCCTTGGAGGCCCAGCCGTAGGAGCCGAAGGCGAAGGCCTTCTTGCCGGCGGGCTTGAGGCCGCGGACGTAGGTGAGGGCGGCGGCGACGCGGGGCATGAGGCTTTGGTTGAGGGTGGGGGTGCCGACGGCGAAGGCGGCGCAGTCCATGAGCTCGGTAATCAGCTCGGTGTCACCGACGGCCTTGAGGTCGAGGAGTTTGACGGAGACGTCGGCCTCGTTGGCGCCTTGGACGATGGCCTCGGCCATGCGGCGGGTGGATTGCCACATGGTGGCGTAGAAGACGATGACCTTGGCGGTGGGCTTGCTGACGTGCCAGTCGAGGTAGGCCTGGAAGATTTTGTCGAAGTGGGAGCGCCAGATGACGCCGTGCGAGGGGGCGACGATGCGGAGCTTGAGGGCGGAGAGCTTCTTGGCGGCGTTGGCGACGGGCTGGGCGTAGGGGAGGACGATGTTGGCGTAGTAGGTCTTGGCCTCCTGCATGACCTCGTTCATGTCCGCCTCGTCGTCGAAGCGGCGGTAGGTGGCGTAGTGCTGGCCGAAGCAGTCCATGGAGAAGAGGATCTCCTCCTCGACAAGGTAGGTGACCATGCTCTCGGGCCAGTGGCACATGACGGTGTCGAAGAATTGGAGGGTGCGCCCGCCAAGGTCGAGCGTCTCGCCTTCCTTGACGACCTGGAAGCGCCAGGCGGAGGTGTCGTAGTGGCGGGAGAGGGCGTCCTGGCATTTGGCGTTGCAGACGACGACGGCGTTGGGGCAGGCCCTGACGACGGCGGGGAGGGCGCCGGAGTGGTCGGGCTCGGCGTGGTTGCAGACGATGACGTCGACCTGTTCGAGGGGGCAGAGGGCGCGGACGTTGTCCAGGAGGGCGTCCGCGTAGGGGGCCTTGACGGTGTCGATGAGGGCGGTCTTTTGGGCGCCGCGGACGAGGTAGGCGTTGTACGAGGAGCCGCGCTTGGTCTGGTAGCCGTGGAAGTCGCGGACGGGCCAGTCGACGTAGCCGACCCAGTTGACGTTGTTGGCGAGTTCGGTGTTCATGGCGATTCCTTTCGCTGCGATTGGTTGGAATTATATCAAATCAGCGCAGGATGAGGCGGAAGCCCGGCCGCTCGGGCGGGTCGGCCTCGGCGTCGACCCGCTCCCAGAGGACGAGGGTGAGCGGCTCGGAGACCTCCTGGCCGATCTCGGTGCGGAGCTCGACCCAAAGGCGGGTGGCGCCCTCGGGGAGGGTGAAGAGCCCGCCGTACTCCAGGTAGGCGTTGGCGGCGGTGCACCGCTCGGTGAGGAGGCGCCAGGCCTGGGGGAGGGGCTGATCCCAGGGCTCGCTGAAGGCGGGGTCGGAGGCGGAGGCCCGGGTGAGGGCCGTGACGTCGTGGCCGAGGTCGGAGGCGCGGAGGCGGGCGACGGTGCTGAAGGCGGTGGGGAGCTCGTCGATGAGGGTCTCGCGGTCGCCGAGCAGGAGGGCGATGGCGCCGCCGTCGCCGAAGTTGAGGACGCCGGTGGTGCTGGTGACGGCGCCCTCGGGGAGGTCGTCCGGGGTGCTCCTGGCGTGCGCGAGGACGAGCTCGCCGTGGGCGGGGACGACGAGGGGATAGGTCTTCTCGCCGTCGTCGCCCGGGATGTAGAAATCCCAGAAGCTGTGTTTGCCGCCGGAGGCGCTGGTCACGCGCAGGACGTGGCCCTTGCCGTCGAGGGGGATGTCGCGGCCGGTGGTGTTGGTGAGGACGACGGCCTTGGCGGCGTCGAGGTCGAGCCCCTCCTTCCCGGCGTCGCCGGTGAGGAAGGCGCGCGTCAGGTAAAGCCCCGGCTCGGGGCCGCCCTCGGCGGGCGTCTCGGCGTAAAAGTCCAGGCGGATGACGGGCTCCTCCGCGAGCGCGTCGCCATAGGCGGCCCAGTCGAAGCGAAGCACCCCCTCCTCCTGCGCGGCCGCGGGGACGGGCACGGGCAGGAGGGCGACGGCCTGGGTGAGCGCGTCGCCGGAGATGAGCGAGCGATCGTCGCGCCGGAAGCGGGGCCGCACGGACGCCAAGACCTCCCGGCCCGCGGGCAGCCCCCCGACGGCCGCCTCCAGCCGCTGGCCCACCGCCGGGACGACCGCCTCCCAAAGGACGTCGGCGCAGGCGCCGCGGAGCGTGACGGCGTCGGGCGGCACGGCGGCGTCGGTGCGCAGGCGGAAGGCCTCGCCCGGCGCCAGCGCCAGCCCGAAGTAGAAGCCGACGGCCCCGGAAAGCGGCGCCCACGAGCCTTCCTCGGGGCAGGCCTCCAGATAGTTGCCGGAGCCGATGCCCGAGGCGCCCAGGAGGAGGTTCGAGAGGCTCCCGTACGCCTCGCCCAAGGAGAGCGGGGCCGAGACCCAGGCCGAGCCCTGGCGCGTCCACTCGGGGCGGAGGGTGGCCGAGAAGTCCTCGGTCTCCGCGCCCCTGACCGTGACCACGAAGTCCTCCGCCGTGACGGTGCCCGCGGGGCGCTCCCACGTCAGGTCGAACCCGGTGCGCGTGACGCCCGAGACGCTCAGGTCGCGCGCCGGGTTGAAGCTGCGCACGCACACCTCGTAGGTCTGCGTGAAGCTGTTCCCGCCCGTGTCCCGGACGACGAGGGTAAGCGGGTAACAGCCGGGCGCCGAGGGCGCGGTGAAGCGCACGGGCGTGCGGTAGTCGCCGGTGGGGGCCCGGCCCTCGCCGTTGAAGGTCCAGGTGACGGCATAGTCGCCCGTGCCGCCCGTACAGTCGTCCACCGTGCAGAAGAGCGTCTCGCCCGCGGCGACCTCGCGGTAGAAGGTCACCTCCGGCACGATGGAGGGGAGGGTGGGCCGCCACACCACGCGGTGGATCTCGAAGATGGCCGCGCCGGCGTTGCTGAAGCGCAGCTCGTCGGCCTCGAGCGTGGGGTCGAAGGAGAAGATCACCGTCCGCGTCTGCCCCTGCTCGTCGATGGCGAAGGGCTTGGAGGAGACCGTCCCGCCCGCCGTCAGCGTCAGCGCCAGCGACTCGCCCAGGGCGCTCTTCGAGGCCACGCCGCAGGTCACGGCCACGTAGGCGATCCGCTCGGGCACGCCGATCTCGCCCACCAGCACGGACTGCCCGTCCACGCGCAGCCCCACGCCGTCTCGCCGCGCGTAACAGTAATGGGCGTCGTCCAAAGCGTGCCACTGCGGCCGGTCGTCCGTGTAAGGGTCCGACGCCCCGCCCAGGCGGATGCTCGAGGCGGCCTCGTTCGGCGCCTGCCCGCCGGTCACCAGCTTGTAAGGCGTCGCCAGCAGCGTCCCCGTGTCGCCGGAGGCCCGGGCGGCGGCGGCCAGCCCAAGCGCGCAGCAGAGCGCCAGCGACGCGCGTCCCACGCCACGCCCCCGGCTCAGCCCAGCCCCCAGGCCCCGCGCGCCAGGGCAAAGGCCCGCGCGCGGTGCGACAGCGCGGCCTTCACGGCCTCGGGCAGCTCGCCGAAGGAGCGCGCGTGCCCCTCCGGCGCGAAAAGCGGGTCATAGCCGAAGCCGTGCGCCCCGCGCGCCTCGGCCAGGATGCGCCCCCGGCACTCGCCGCGGAGCGTGCGCGTCTCCCGCCCCGGCACGGCCAGCGCCAGGGCGCAGACGAAGCGGGCCCCGCGCCGCCCCTCGGGCACGCCGGCGAGCGCGCGCAGGAGCTTGGCGTTGTTGGCCGCCGTGTCGCCGTGCGTGCCGGCGTAGCGGGCGGAGCGGACGCCCGGCGCGCCGCCGAGGGCCTCCACCTCCAGCCCCGAATCGTCGGCCAGGGCGGGCAGTCCGGTGGCGTCGCGCCAGGCCTCGGCCTTGATACGGGCGTTCGCCTCGAAGGTCGCGCCCGTCTCCTCGGGGTCGGGCACGCCGGGGAAGGCGTCGGCGCCCACGAGCTCGACGCCCGGGAGCATCGCGCGGATCTCGGCGAGCTTGTGGGCGTTGCGCGTGGCCAGGAGGAGCCTCACAGCGTCCCCTCCCGGAGGCGCGCGGCCACGGCGCGGAGGCGGCGGAGGGTGCGCCCGCGGCCCAGTAGCCAGAGCATCTCGAAGAGGCCGGGGCCCTCGGCGCGGCCGGAGACGGCCACGCGGATGGGGTGGACGAGCGGGCCCATGCCGCAGCCTTTGGCCTCGCCCAGGGCGCGGACGAGGGCCTCGAGCGAGGCGACGGTGAAGTCCGGCGCGGCCTCGATGGCGGCGGCGGCCTCGTCGAGCAGGGCGGCGGCGCCGTCGGCATGGAGGCGCTTGGCCACGGCCTTTTCGTCGAAGGGGTAGTCCTCGGCGAAGAACCAGCGGCAGTTGGCGGGGATGTCGGCGTAGGTCTTGGTGCGGGGCTGGATCTGGTCGAGCAGCTCGGCGCGCAGGCCGTTGAGCGGCTCGTGGGGCAGGCCGGCGGCGGCGAGGCGCGCGTCGAAGGCGGCCTCGAAGTCGGCCCGCGGCTGGCGGGCGATGTACTCGCCGTTCATCCAGGTGAGCTTTTTGACGTCGAAGCGCGCGGGGCTGGCCTTGCAGTGGGCGAAGTCGAAGGCCTCGGCCATCTCCCGGCGGGTCATGATCTCGCGGTCGCCGCCGGGGGCCCAGCCCAGGAGCGCCAGGAAGTTGAAGAGCGCGTCGGGGAGGAAGCCCTGCTCGCGGAACTCGCCCACGAAGGCCGCGCCGTCGCGCTTGGAATAGGGCTTGCCCTGGTTGTTGACGATCATGGGCAGGTGGGCGTAGCGCGGGATGGGGGCGCCCAGGGCCTTGAAGAGCTGGATGTGCTTGAAGGTGTTCTCCACGTGGTCGTCGCCGCGGATGATGTGGGTGACGCCCTGGGTGATGTCGTCGAGCACGTTGGCCAGGTGGAAGACCGGCGAGCCGTCGGAGCGCACGATGACGAAGTCCTGCGTGTCCTTCGCCTGCTTGCGCATACGGCCCTTGACCAGGTCGTCGTACTCGATGACGCCCTCCTTCGGCATCCGGAAGATGACGCACTCGCCCTGGCCGCCCTTGTTCTCCCTGTAGGCCAGGCCCCGGCGGAGCAGCTCCTCGGCCACCTCCAGGTGGCGCGCCCGCTGGCTGGTCTGGTAAAGGATCTCGCCGTCCCAGTCCAGCCCCAGCCACCTCATGCAATCCAGGAGCGCCTGGATGGCCTCCGGGGTGGAGCGCTCAAGGTCGGTGTCCTCCACGCGCAGCAGGAACGCCCCGCCCACGTGCCGCGCGAAAAGCCAGTTGAAGATCGCCGCGCGGATGTTCCCGATGTGTACCTTGCCCGTCGGCGAAGGCGCGAAACGAACCCGGATCTGCTCTGCCATGTCAAAACCCTTTCGCGCGCAGTATACCAAAAATCCTCCCGCCGCGGACCGTGTAGAATGTCAATCAGGGCAAACGCATCTAATTTTGCTGAAGATTCAAGAGGAATTCGAGGTAGGCGGGATCCAAGGCGGCACGCATGA
>CALXSE010000015.1 GCA_944391085.1 uncultured Kiritimatiellota bacterium
CCGCCAACATCAAACGAAACAAAACATGATCCTCATTCATTCCTTTATATTTACCAAAATTAGATGCGTTTGCCCTGCGGCCCGGGCTCCCATGCTTCCCCGGGACTTGATATAATGGGGGGATGAATGAGTGGCTGAGGGTGCTTTGGGCGAAGGTGCGGCGCGTGAATTGGGTGCTGCTGGGGGCGAGCGTGGGGCTGGCGGTGGCGGGGGTGTTGTCGGTGAAGTCCGCGTGCGCGTCACGTGAATCGTTGGCGTTGAGGGAGTTGTGGGTCGGCCAGCTGGGGTTCGCGGCGCGGGGTTTCGTGCTGATGGCGGCGTTGGCGCTGTGGGATTATCGGCGTTGGGTGCGGTGGGCGCCGTGGGTGTACGGGGCGGTGTTGGCGGCGTTGGCGCTGGTGTTGGTGCCGGGCATCGGGGTGGAGATCATGGGGGCGCGGCGGTGGCTGTTCGGGCTGCAGCCGAGCGAGCCGGCGAAGCTGGGGGTGATCGTGATGTTGGCGTGGGTGCTGGGGCGCGGGCGGGGGTGGACGCGCACCTGGCGGGGGCTGGCGGCGTGCGGGGCGTTGGCGGCGGTGCCGGCGGCGCTGATCCTGGCGGAGCCGGACCTGGGGACGGCGCTGGTGTTGGGACCGACGGTGCTGGCGATGCTCTTCGCGGCGGGGGTGGCGCCGCGGCTGTTGGGCGCGGGGGTGCTGGCGGTGGCGCTGGCGGTGGGCTATGAGCTGGCCCTGGTGGGGGCGGCGACGGCGGAGGGGGTGGAGCCCGGGCGGCGGGAGGCGTTGTTGCGGTGGACGGGCCTGCGGGAGCATCAGGTGGAGCGGGTGGAGACCTTCCTGCACCCGGACCGGGATCGGCTGGGGAGCGGCTACAACGCCTACCAGAGCGAGATCGCGGTGGGGAGCGGGGGCGTGTGGGGGAAGGGGTATGGGCAGGGGGTGCAGCATCGGCTGGGGTATCTGCCGCCGGTGGTGAGCATGAACGACTTCATTTTCCCGGTGGTGGCCGAGGAGATGGGGTTTGTGGGGGCGCTGGCGTTGCTGGCGGCGTACCTGGGGGGAATCCTGGGGCCGGGGGTGGTGGTCGGGCTGCGGTGCCGGGACGAGGTGGGGCGGCTGTTGTGCGTGGGGGTGGTGACCTTGCTTTTTTGCCACGTTTTTATTAATATAGGAATGACAGTGCGGATTGTGCCCATCACCGGGCTGCCCCTGCCGTTCATCAGCCAGGGCGGGACGTTCATGCTCGTGATGATGATGGCGATGGGCATGTTGCAGAGCGTGGCGATCCATGGGCGGACGGCGGAGGCGGTCTTCCGGCACTGACAGGCCTTTTACGGGATTTAGAGCGATGTTTGGCTGGTTATTCAGGCGAAAGACGAAGAAGCGCGAGATTGTCGTCAATGTTGAGAAGCTGGAAACGCGCGTGGCCGTGGTCGAGAACGGGCGCGTGGAGGAGTTTCAGGTGGAGCACCCGATGGAGGAGCGCCTGGTGGGGTGCGTCTTCAAAGGGCGCATCCAGAACCTGGAGCACGACCTGCAGGCGGCGTTCGTGGACATCGGCCTGAAGAAGAACGCCTTTCTGCATTATTGGGACATGTTGCCGGACGAGAGCGGCCTGCTGGACGAGGAGGAGGGCGGGCGCCAGTCCCGCCGCCGCCGCATCTCCAACGAGGAGATCGAGAAACGCTTCCCCCCGGGGAGCGAGATCGTGGTGCAGGTGACGAAGGGCCCCATCGGGACGAAGGGCCCGCGGGTGACGGCGAACCTGTCGCTGCCGGGGCGCTACCTGGTGATGATGCCCTCGGCGAAGGCCACGCGCGGCGTCTCCAGGAAAATCGCCGACGGCAAGGAGCGCCTGCGCCTGAAGAAGATCCTGGACCGCCTGCCGTTGCCCCCGGGCGTGGGGATCATCGTGCGGACGGTGGGCAGCGGGGCGAACCAGCGCGCCTTCTGCCGCGACCTGCGCAACATCCTGGACGTGTGGGGGCAGCTGCAGGGCAACATCAAGGCGATGAAGGCCCCCGCGTGCGTCTACTCCGAGCCCGACCTGGTGGAGCGGGTGGTGCGCGACTGGCTGACCGAGGACATCGACCGCGTGACGATCGACGACGAGGCGGCTTACGCCCGCATCCGCGAGGTGGCCGGGCGCATCAGCCGCCGCGCGCGGCGCGTCATCGAGCTCTACAGGGGCCACCTGCCCATCTTCGACCACTACGGCGTGGAATCGCAGATGGAGGAGGCCTTCCGCCGGAAGGTGAACCTCAAGAGCGGCGGCTACCTGGTGATCGACGAGACCGAGGCGCTCATCTCCATCGACGTGAACACCGGGCGCCACCGCGGCACCGGCTCGCAGGAGGACGCCATCCTGGAGGTGAACACCGAGGCCGTCGAGGAGGTGGCCCGCCAGATGCGCCTGCGCAACATCGGCGGCCTGGTGGTCATCGACCTCATCGACATGAAGAGCCGCAAGCACCAGAACCAGATCTACAAGGCCATGAAGGCCGCGCTCCGCCGCGACCGCGCGCGCACCAACGTTCTGCCCATCTCCGAGCTCGGCCTCATGGAGATGACGCGCCAGCGCCAGGAGGAGAGCCTCCTCTCGCAGATGTACATCGACTGCCCCTACTGCAAGGGCCACGGCGTCATCAAAAGCCCGCTGGCCATCTCGGTGGACATCCAGCGGCAGATCGCCGCCGTCATGCGTCGCTTCCAGGGAGACCCCGGGGAGACGGAGCTGCAGGTGCTCGTCTCGCCCTCGGTCATGGAGCGCCTGCGCAACGAGGACGAGCAGATGCTCGTGGAGATGCAGAAGCGCTACTCCGGCCGCCTCACCTTCAAGAGCGAGGTGGCCCGCCACCCCGAATCGTTCGCCATCCTGGACAAGAACGGCAAGGTGCTCTACGCCGTCTCCGAAAGCCACGCCGTCTGACCGCGAGGTTCCCATGCCCAAGCAAACACTCCTCCTTGCCGCGCTCGCCCTCGCGCTTCCCCTCGCCGCGGCCGGGGAAAGCGGCGTTGAAGACTCCGTGCGCGAGGCCATCGGCCTGGATTCGCTCATCGGCGCCAAGGACGCCCCCCTCACCGCCACGGCCGACCGGATGGGCGCGGACAAGTCCGGGCGCGCGACGCTGGAAGGCAACGTCGTCATGCGCTTCGCCGACGTCACGCTCACCTGCGACCGCGCCACCTACGACCAGGCCTCCGGCGACGTCCGCGCCGAGGGCGACGTCCGCGTCCACTCCCTCGCCGGCGGCGACTGGGCGGGCGACAGCCTCAGCTTCAACCACCGCACCGGCGCCGGGCTCATGGGCGCCGGGCTCCTGCGCCTGGGCGCCTTCGGCGTCAAGGCCCCCGAGGGCGCCGCGCGCGACGACGAGGGCACCTTCCACGCCCGGAGCGCCACCCTCACCACCTGCGTCAACGAGGCGCCGGAGGATTGGCACTGGTCCGTCACCGGCACCGGCCGCTACCGCCAGGGCGAGTTCCTGGAGCTGCGCAACGCCACCGTGCGCCTCTTCGGCCTCCCCGTCCTCTGGGCCCCCTATTATTACCGCGACCTGAACACCCACTACGGCTGGCGCATCCTCCCGGGCTACTCCAGCGACTGGGGCGCCTTCCTGCGCCTGGGCTACGTCTACCCCATCGCCGGCAGCCCCGCCTCCGGCCGCCTCCTCTACGGCAAGAGCCAGGTTGACCTGCGCAGCGAGCGCGGCGTCGGCGTCGGCCAGGAGCTCACCTGGAGCTCCGAGGGCGGCCTCTTCGGCGAGGGCACGCGCCAATGGGGCCGCCTCTCCCTCTACTACGCCTATGACACCGAGGATCAGGACGAGGCCGACCGCAACTGGAACTCCGCCTACGACGAGAACCGCTGGACCATCGGCCTCAAGGAGCGGATCGACTTCTCCCCGCGCGACTTCCTGCACATCGAGGGCGAGAAGGTCAGCGACTCCCAGTTCCGCGACGACTACGACGAGGACGCCGTCCGCGCCTCCTCCCAGCCCATCGGCGTCGCCAACTACGAACACCGCGAGAACGCCTGGGTCTCCTCGCTCGCCCTCATGGGCCCGCTCGACATCTTCTACGCCGGCGTCCGCCGCCTGCCCGAGTTCCGCCTCGACCTCCTCCCGCAGCGCCTCTTCGGCATCGACAGGCTCTACTACGAATCCCAGACCTCCGCTGGCTACCTCCGCCGCCAGCCCGCGAAATACGCCGCCGCCCTCTCCGGCCGCTACTCCTACGACCCCGGCAACTGGGCCTACTACGACACCTTCCGCCTCGACACCCGCCACATCCTCCGCCGCCCCTTCACCCTCGCCGAAGGCGTCACCCTCACCCCGCGCCTCGGCTGGCGCGGCACCTATTACACCGACTCCCCCGACGGCTCCCTCTTCCGTTCCCTTTTCGAGCTCGGCGCCACCCTCCAGGCCCGCTTCTGGCGCGACTACGCCGCCTACCGCCACGCCCTCACCCCCTACCTCGACCTCACCTACGTCCCCGGCTCCCAGGAAGGCGCCCTCGACCAGCCCTACGCCTTCGACCGCCTCGACCAGGAATACGAGTGGCGCGACCGCTATCGCTCCGACGGCCTCACCCCCACGCACCGCTACGCGGGCCTCCGCTTCGGCCTCAAGAACGCCCTGCAGCGCCGCAACCCCGAGACCGGCATCCTCTCCCCCCTCCTCGACGCCGACCTCTACGGCGTCTGGGTCTTCCAGACCCAGGATCACTGGGTCCGCTGGCGCCGCTACGAGCAGCCCGGCCGCGACAACCTCTCCCGCCGCGCCCGCCGCGTCAAAGAAGAGACCGGCCTCCGCGTCATCGGCCTCGACGCCACCTACAGGCCCTTCCGCCACCTCACCGTGGTCACCGACTTCCAATATGACCCGGAGGAATCCCGCCTCGCCCTCTGGGACATCTCCCTGCGCTACCGGCTCGACCCCATCACCCTCTACGCCGGCTACCTCCGCCGCCACCACGACATCTACGACTACTACTGGGCCGACGTGGTCAAGGACGAGCTCGTCTACGGCGGCTTCATCCACCGCCTCTGCGACCTCATCGAATGGTCCGCCTACGCCCGCTACAACCTCGAGACCTCCGACCTCGACGAGATCGGCGGCTTCATCCAGTACAACCTCGACTGCCTCGCCTTCCGCCTCAACACCCGCTACCTCCCCAAATACTACTCCGACGACGGCAGGAAGCACGGCTCCGACTTCCGCATCTCCTTCGAGCTCTGGCTCCGCGCCTTCCCCCACGAGGAAAGCGAACCCTGGATGACCTGGGGCTCCCTCGCCAACTATTGACACCTGCGCCTGTAGCTCAGCCGGACAGAGCAGCGGCCTTCTAAGCCGCGGGTCGGGGGTTCGAACCCCTCCAGGCGCGCCACCCCTCCCCACGCCCCGCACCCGGGGCGTTTTTTTTGGCGGCCGGGCCCCCCGGCCGCAAGGCCCGGGCGAGCCCCGCGGACCGTCCGGCGCGGAGCACCCCTTGACGTTTGACAAGGCTGGCGTTTTTTGGAACAATGGCGATACTAGTCTTGGGGGTTCGCCCCGTGCCCACAGAAAAAGGAGAGAGTCCCATGGGTCAGGAAGTGAAGACGCTGACGCCCGAACTGCGCGCGTTCATCGAGGAATGGAAGCCGAAGCCGGGCAATCTGATCATGGTGTTGCACCGCGTGCAGCAGACGTACGGCTACATGCCGCGCGAGATCGTCCTGGAGCTGGCCGACCTGCTGGGCGTCCCGCTGGCGAAGATCTACGGCGTCATCACCTTCTACAACTTCTTCAAGCTCAAGCAGCCCGGGCGTAACCTCATCCAGGTCTGCCTGGGGACGGCGTGCTACCTGAAGGGCGGCGACGACATCATGAAGGCCCTGGAACAGGAGCTGGGCGTGGGCGTGAACACCGTCACCCCCGACGGCGAGTTCTCCACCGAGGCCGTCCGCTGCCTGGGCTGCTGCGGCCTGGCCCCCGTCATCGTCATCAACGGCGAGGTCTTCGGCAAGGTCACCAAGGCGGCCCTGCCCGGCATCCTCGACAAGTTCCGCTCGAAACGCTGATTTCCCCTAGGAGAGAGACTATGTCCGAGAAACTGACCCGCGAAAGCCTCGGCGCGCTGCGCGCCCGCCTGGAGGCCGAGAACCGCCAGGCCGAGGAAGGCGGCCGCAAATACGTCATGGTCTGCGGCGGCACCGCCTGCGACTCCAACGGCGGCCTGGCCCTCTACGCCGCCCTCGTCAAGGCCGCCGAATACGCCGGCGCCAACGTCCGCATCGTCCGTACCGGGTGCATGGGCTTCTGCGAGCGCGGCCCCATCGTCAAGGTGCTGCCCGACGACACCTTCTACGTGGACGTCAAGCCCGAGGACGCCGCCGCCATCATCAACGAGCACATCGTCGGCGGCAAGGTCGTCTCCCGCCTGCTCTACGACAAATCCCAGGCCGAGGCCGGGAGCGCCGGGCACGACATCGACTTCTACGCCAAGCAGCAACGCATCGTCCTGCGCCACTGCGGCCTGATCGACCCCGAGAAGATCGAGGACTACATCGCCCACGACGGCTACGCCGGGCTCGAAAAGGCCCTCTTCGAGATGACCCCGCAGGGCATCATCGACGAAATCCTCGCCTCCGGCCTCCGCGGCCGCGGCGGCGCCGGCTTCCCCACCGGCAAGAAGTGGCAGTTCTCCGCCGGCGTCCAGGCCGACCAGAAGTACATCGTCTGCAACGCCGACGAAGGCGACCCCGGCGCCTACATGGACCGCTCGACGCTGGAGGGCGACCCCCACGCCATCCTCGAGGCGATGATGATCGCCGGCCGCGCCACCGGCGCCACCAAAGGCTTCATCTACATCCGCGCGGAATACCCGCTGGCCATCAAGCGCCTCCAGATCGCCATCGACCAGGCGCGCGACTGGGGCCTCCTGGGCTGCCCGGACATCCTGGGCAGCGACTTCGCCTTCGACATCGAGCTGCGCTTCGGCGCGGGCGCCTTCGTCTGCGGCGAGGAGACCGCGCTCCTGGCCTCCATCGAAGGCAAGCGCGGCCAGCCCACGCCCCGCCCCCCCTTCCCCGCCGTCAAGGGCCTCTGGGGCAAGCCCACCATCATCAACAACGTCGAGACCCTGGCCAACGTCGCCGCCATCATCACCAAGGGCGCCAAGTGGTTCAGCGCCATCGGCACCGCCACCAGCAAGGGCACCAAGGTCTTCGCCCTCACCGGCAAGGTCAAGAACTCCGGCCTCATCGAGGTGCCCATGGGCATCACCCTGCGCGAGATCATCTTCGACATCGGCGGCGGCATCCCCAACGGGCGCAAGTTCAAGGCCGCGCAGACCGGCGGCCCCTCCGGCGGCATGATCCCGCCCGAGTACCTCGACATGCCCATCGACTACGAGTCCCTCGCCAAGATCGGCTCCATCGTCGGCTCCGGCGGCCTCATCGTCATGGACGACACCGACTGCATCGTCGACGTCGCCAAGTTCTACCTCGAGTTCACGGTCGACGAAAGTTGCGGCAAATGCATGCCCTGCCGCATCGGCGGCCGCGCCCTCCTCAACGCCCTCACCCGCATCTCCGAAGGCCGCGGCGAACCCGCGGACATCCAGAAGATGAAGGACATCTGCCAGGCCATGGCCCGCGCCTCGCTCTGCGGCCTCGGGCAGACCGCCTCCAACCCCGTCCAGGCCATGCTCCGCTACTTCATGGACGAGGTGCGCGCGCACATCGACGACAAGCGCTGCCCCGCCGGCAAATGCAAGAAGCTGGTGCAATACCGCATCAACCCCGAGCGCTGTGTCGGCTGCACCGCCTGCGCCCGCG
Organism: uncultured Kiritimatiellota bacterium; assembly: GCA_944391085.1. Classification (GTDB taxonomy): domain Bacteria; phylum Verrucomicrobiota; class Kiritimatiellia; order RFP12; family DVOR01; genus Spyradenecus. Next base: position 7,819 of record CALXSE010000015.1, read on the forward strand.
TCTGCCCCGTCGGCGCCATCGCCGGCAAGGTGCGCGAGAAGCACGCCATCGACCCGTCCAAGTGCGTCAAATGCGGCCAATGCTACAACACCTGCAAGCTGCACGCCATCGAGATCGCCTGAGGAGGAGCGCGCCATGGAACAGAAACTCGTCCACCTGGAAATCAACGGCATCGCCGTCGAGGTGCCCGCCGGCACCACCATCCTCGACGCCGCCCGGAAAGTCGCCGTCAGGATCCCCACCCTCTGCCACCACCCCGACGTCAAGGCCTGGGCCGCCTGCGGCATCTGCGTCGTCCGCAACGGCGACAGCCCCAAGCTCCTGCGCGCCTGCTGCACCGAGGTCGCCGAGGGCATGAAGATCACCACCCACGACCCCGACATCGTGCAGATCCGCAAGACGGTCATCCAGCTCATCCTCAGCACCCACCCGCAGGACTGCCTCAAATGCCCCCGCTCCGGCGTCTGCGAGCTCCAGCGCGTGGCCACCGACTTCGGCATCCGCGAGGCCCCCTTCCCCCGCCCCGCCATCGAGCACGTCGCGCGCGACGAGAGCACCCCCTCCATCGTCCTCGACCCCGACAAATGCATCAAATGCGGCCGCTGCGCCATCGTCTGCCAGGAAATGCAGAACGTCTGGGCCCTCGAATTCATCGGCCGCGGCGAACGCATGAAGATCGCCCCCGCCGCCGGCGTCCCCCTCAACGACTCGCCCTGCATCAAATGCGGCCAATGCTCCGCCCATTGCCCCGTCGGCGCCATCTACGAGCGTGACGAGACGAGCAAGGTGTGGGACGCCCTGCGCGACCCCCAGCGCTTCACCGCCGTGCAGATCGCCCCCGCCGTCCGCGTCGCCCTCGGCGAGGCCTTCGGCATGAAGCCCGGCGAGCTCTCCACCGGCAAGATCTACACCGCCCTGCGCCGCCTCGGCTTCCAGGCCGTCTTCGACACCAACTTCTCCGCCGACCTCACCATCATGGAGGAAGGCACCGAGTTCGTCCACCGCCTCACCCAGGGCGGCGCCCTCCCCCTCATCACCTCCTGCTGCCCCTCGTGGACCGACTGGATGGAGAAGTACGCCGCGGACTTCATCCCCAACTTCTCCACCGCCAAGAGCCCCCAGCAGATGCTCGGCGTCATGGCCAAGACCTACTTCGCCCAGAAGATGGGCCTCGACCCCGCCCGCATCCACCTCACCTCCATCATGCCCTGCACGGCCAAGAAATACGAGATCACCCGCTCCGAGGAAATGCAGGCCTCCGGCCACCAGGACGTCGACGTCGTCCTTACCACCCGCGAGCTCGCCCGCATGATCAAAATCGCCGGGCTCGACTTCGAGAACCTCCCCGACAGCCAGGCCGATTCCATCCTCGGCGAGTACACCGGCGCCGGTACCCTCTTCGGCGCCACCGGCGGCGTCATGGAGGCCGCCCTCCGCACCGCCTACCACCTCATCACCGGCGACGAGCTCGCGGACGTCGACTTCAAGCAGGTCCGCGGCCTCCAAGGCGTCAAGGAAGCCGTCATCGACATCAAAGGCACCAAGGTCTCCATCGCCGTCGCCCACCAGATGGGCAACGTCGAGGCCGTCCTCAACGCCATCCGCGAGGACCGCAAGGCCGGGCGCCCGCCCCGCTGGCAGTTCATCGAGGTCATGGCCTGCCGCGGCGGCTGCATCGGCGGCGGCGGCCAGCCCACCCTCGCCACCGACGAAATCCGCGCCATGCGCATGGAAGGCCTCTACCGGGACGACCGTCAGTCCGCCCGCCGTTGCTCCCACCAAAACCCCCAGATCAAGAAGATTTACGCCGACTTCCTGGGCGAGCCCTGCGGCGAGACGGCGCACAGGCTCCTCCACACCCATTACACCGCCAAGCCCCTCTACACCGCCTGAGCGGCGCGGCACGGCGCAAACAGGCCCCGGGGCGCCCCGGGGCCTGCTTTTTGGGCAGGGCGCTCAGCACGTGAACGGGTCCGGGAACAAATCCCCCAGGAACGCCCGCGTCGGGGCCGCGCCGGGCGCCAGGGAGGCCATCGCCACCTCCAGCGTCGGCCCGCAGAACTCCGCCAACGCCTGCCGGCACGCCCCGCACGGCGGCGAGGGCCTCGGCGCCGCGATCGCCAGCGCCGCGAACGCCCGGCACCCGCACGCCACCGCATGGAAGAGCGCGTTCCGCTCCGCGCACAGGCACAGGCCGTAGGAGGCGTTCTCCACGTTGCACCCGGCGTAGACCCGCCCGTCCGCGCCCAGCAACGCCGCCCCGACCGTGAACCGCGAGTACGGCGCGTAGGCCCGGGCGGCTGCCTCGCGCGCCCGCGCCACCAACGCCTCCCAATCCACCGCCATCGCCGCCCCCCCGCTCATTGGGCGTACGGGCAGCGCACGAGGTGCGCGCCGACGGGCCGAAGCGCGGGCGGCGTCTGGGCGCACTCGGGGCGGGCGCTGGCGCACCGCTCGGCGAAGCGGCAGCCCGGGGCGAAGTTGCCGGGGCTGGGCACCTGGCCGGGGATGGCCCTCAGACGGCGGCCGCGCGTGGCGTGGCTGGGGAGGGCCTCGAGGAGGGCGCGGGCGTAGGGGTGCTTGGGGCCGGCGAAGAAGTCCCTCGCGGCGGCCTGCTCGACGACCTGCCCGGCGTACATCACCGCGACGCGGTCGGCCATCTTGTAGACCACGCCCATGTCGTGGGTGATGAAGATCATCCCGGAATCCTTGCGGTGGAGCTGGAGCATGAGCTCGAGCACCTGCGCCTGGATGGTGACGTCAAGGGCGGTGGTGGGCTCGTCGGCAATGACGAGCTGGGGCTCGAGGACCAGGCACATGGCGATCATCACGCGCTGCTGCATCCCGCCCGAAAGCTCGTAGGGATAGGCGCGGATGGCGACGCGCGGGTTCTGGATGCCGACCTTGACGAGCCACTCCAGCGCGCGTTCGCGCGCGGCCTCGCGGCCCAGCTTGGGCTCATGGATGAGGATGGCCTCGACGATCTGGTCGCCCACCCGCACAAGGGGCGAGAGGGCCGTCATCGGATCCTGGAAGATCACGCCGATGCGCTTGCCGCGGTAGGCGCGGATCTTGGAGATGGGCAGCTTGAGGAGGTCGACGCCGTCAAAGAGGATCTCGCCCGAGAGGATGCGCGAGGGCGGGCTGGGCAGCAGGCGCGGGATGCACATGGAGCTGACGGACTTGCCGCAGCCGGACTCGCCGACGACGCAGAGGATCTCGCCGCGGCGGACCTCGAAGGAGACGTCCTGGACGGTGGTGACGGCCCGGCGCGTCTCGTCGTTCTCGAAGGCGATGGTGAGGTTCTTGACCTGGAGAAGGGGTTGCTCTGCCATGGCGGGCCTCACTGAAGCTTGCTGAAAGGTTTGGGGTCAAAGGCGTTGCGCACGCCCTCGCCGACCATGACGGTGAGGAACATAACCGTGAAGATGGCCAGGGAGGGGAAGAGGATGAGCCACCACGCCCAGCGGTAGGTCTGCGCCTGGTTCAGCAGCTCGCCCCAGCTGGGCGTGAGCGGCGGCAGGCCGAAGCCCAGGAAGTCAAGCGAGACCAGCGCGCTGATGGCGCCCACCAGCAGGAAGGGGAAGAGCGTGATGATGGGCGTGAGCGCGTTGGGCAGGATGTGGCGGAAGATGATCCGCGCGTTGCCGAAGCCCTGGCACCGCGCCGCCGCCACGAAGGGCCGCCCGCGCAGGCGCAGGAACTCCGCGCGCATGTAGTACGACAGGCTCAGCCAGCAGAAGAGGCCGTAGACCAGCAGCAGCAGCCAGAAGCTCCGCCCGAAGACCGCCCCCACCAGCACCATGATGTACAGGAAGGGCAGCGCGGCCCAAATCTCCGTGAAGCGCTGCACGCAGATATCCACTTTCCCGCCGAAATAACCCTGCATCGCGCCGATGGCCATGCCGATGACCGTCGCCGAGACGGCCAGCAGCAGCCCGAAGCTCACCGCGATGCGCGTGGCGTAGACGATGCGCGTGAAGACGTCCCGCCCCGAGGCGTCCAGGCCAAAGAGATGGTCGCGCGAAGGCGGGAAGGGGAAGCGGATGTTGTTGCCCGAGGTGACCTCGTAACGCACGCCCGAAGGCCCCACCCACGACAGCGCGTCGGCCGAGGTGATGTCGCTCGCCGGGCGCACGAAGGCGCCCTTGGGCACGGGCGCGCCGGTGGGAAGCGCCACGCCCCCGACCACGGGCGTGCCGTCCTCGAGCGTGTCGTAGAAGCTCATCGAGGCCCACTCCTCCAGCTTCTCCCCCAACCCCTCCGGGAGCGGGGCCGCGGACTCGGCGCCCTCCAGCGGGACGGGCCTGCCCGGGCGCCCGTTCTCGTCGAAGACGCGCGTGAAGGCGAAGGTGAGCGTGGGCAGGAAGGCCTCGCCCGTCCCGCGCACCACCACGCGCAGCGTCCGCCCCGCGCCCTGCCCGACGGCCTCCGGCGCAAGGGACAGGCGCAGGCGCCGCCACGGCAACGCCCGCCCGGAGACGGGGGAGACCTCCGCCTCGAAGGCCGCGCCGCCCCCACCCGCGAAGCGGCGGGCGATCTCGTCGCGCAGGCGCGGCGTCACGGAAACGAAGTCCTCCAGCCCCGCCTGGCCGTCGCGCAGGGCCCGCTCGCCGGTGCCGGCGGGGAAGAACTGCGCCAGGCTGTCCTGCCGCACGATGCGCAGGTCGGGCGTCAGGTTGAAGCGGGCCACGGGCTGGGTGGGGGTGAGCGAGAGGGTGACGACCTTCTCGCGCTCCATGTCCCGCGTGTCGAGCGTCTCGTGCGGGCCATAGGGCACGGGCGCGAAGAGGGCGAAGTTGCCCGGGTCGGAGAGGAAGCGGTCGCTGCGCGTGAAGTCGCGGTAGTTGACGTAGACCATCTCGCCGGTGGCGTCGAGCACGGCCTGCGGCGGGCGCTCGCGCAGGAAGGGGAAGCTCAGCTCGCCGTCGTAGCGCATGACCAGGGGCTTGTCGTTGCAGATGAGCTCGGCCCCCAGGCTGAGGACGTAAAGCAGGCACAGCAGGCAGAGCGACCAGAAGGCCACGCGGCTGCGGCGGAAGCGCTCCAAGCGCTTCTGGGTGAGCGGGGAAATGCGGAAGAACTTCATGGGCGGTCCTCAGCGGCTTCAGGGGGCGGTCTCGGCGCCGTCGTCGGTTTGCAACAGCTCCAGCACCGGGGACGAGAGGCCGTCCGAGCCCTGGATGATGCGCGGCATGTACCTCACGGGCGCCACCCTGCGCGGCAGGCCCTCCTCGTCCAACGCGGCCACGCGGCGGCCGCGCGCATCGAAACGCTCGGGCTTCTCCTGGCCGGGGCGCGTGCGCGTCCAGCCCAGGGGCTTGCCGTCGGCGGCGTAAAGATAGTCGTCGCGCCAATTCTTGAAGGTCGTCAGCAGCGGGTCTTCGTAGACGTAGCCGCCCTCGGGCACGGTGTAATCCACGCTCACCAGGCGATCGCCGTCGTAGACCCGGCGCTCGTTCGCCAGGAAGCGGAAGTTCACAAAGGCCGGGGCGGAGGCCGTCCCGTCCGGGCGCACCGCCACGCACGCCACGCTCGCCCGCCGCGTCAGCAGGCCGTCGCGCTCGAAGGGCGCCTGCCAGGCGACCTCGATCGTCGCCAGCGAGCCGTTCGAGGTCTGCGGCGTGATCTTGACGCGCGCCGGATCCCCGCTCACGACGAACCAGCGGAAGACGCACCCCGCCGGCGCGTCGGCCGAGACGGTCAGGCGCCGGCTCCGCGCCGTGCCGCGGAAGACGCGGGTAACGCACTGCTGCGTGTCCTCCAGCGCCTCGGAGGAGACCGCGTCGAAGAAGTCCACGCCCTGGCGGGCCGAGTCCTCCAGCGTCACCGAGAGCGCCAGGGGCGGCGGGAGCGTCTCCGGGGTGAGGGCGTGGGCGGCCTTCACGAAGGCCTCCGCGTCAAGGCGCTCCGGGTCGAAGGCCGTGGGGTGGGCCGCGGCGCCGAAATAGTCGGGGGCGCCCTTCAGGCTCTGGCGCAGCAGGCGCTGGACGGTGGGCACGAGGAGCCCGCCGCGCTCGATGGCCGCGCGCGTCTCCGGGGTGAGTGCGGCGACGCCCGCGAGGATGAGCTCCACCAGGCGGCGCTGGGCCCCGGCCGCGTCCGGGCGCGCGTTCGTCAGGTCGGCGGAGACGACGTAGGCCGGGTTGTCGCCGATGAGCAGGTCGCCCTTGAACCCCGCGGCCACGTCCATCGCGCCGCCGTAGACGTAGAGCTGGTTGGCTGCGGCCAGGCGGGCGGCGAGCGCGGCGGCGCCGGGGGTGGTGGCGATCTTGCGCGGCAGGCTGCGCCAGAAGGGCGGCGTGCCCAGGGCCATGGTGGAGTTGCCGACGGCGAGGAGGGGGCGCAGGCCGGTGGAGAAGAGGCCGTTGGCCTCGCCTTTGTGCGCGCCGGCCTGGACGGCCTCGTCGGCGTAGACGACGGGGGTGAGGCCGGGGAAGGCGGCGTAGTCGGCGGCGGCGACGTCCTCGTCGCGGTTCACGTAGAGCACGCCGGAGAGGGCGGCGGGGTTTTCCTCGAGCCAGGGGCGGAGGAGCCCGGCGCAGGGGCCGCGGTAGGCCGCCGGGTCGGGCGTCCGCGCCTGGATGGGGCGCAGGAGGGTCACCATGAAGCCGCCGCGCACGGGATCCCACTCCCACTGCGTGTCGGCGGCGTCGACGGCGGCCTCGGCGCCGACGGCGACCTCGCGGGCGAGGGCGGCGCTGAGGGTGGCGTTCTTGGGCGGGTCCGCGGCGAGGGCGCGGGCGCGCTCGAGGATGCGCGCGAACTCGGGGCGGGGGCGGATGGCGGCGAGGTCAGGGTCGGCCTCCAGCTGGCGGACGTTGGTGAAGCCGAGCTCGACGGCCCGCTCGAGGGTCTGGAGGGCCTCCTCGGGGCGGTCGTCGCGGGCGCAGACGCAGGCGATGTTGTACGTCCAGTTCGCGTCGCGCGGGAAGAGCTTGGCCGCCGCGCGGGCCGCGGTCTCGGCCGCGAAGAGGTCGCCGCGCTGCGCCGCCTGGATGAATTGTTGCAGGTGGAAGCGGTGGCGTGGGAAGAGGCGCGGCATGTCAAAGACGGACTGCCCCGCCGCCGCGCCGGCGCACAGCGCCAGCGCCACCGCACACAAACTTTTCAGAAGCCTCATCGCGACCTTTCCCTTAAAGAGCTCACATTCCGCTTCGTATGTTATCAAAACCGCCGCGCGTTTGCATCCCCGCGCGGGGCCGCTTGTGGTAGAATGGGCGCAGAAAGGAACCAGACATGAAGCAGATGACGATCGCCCTGGCCGCGGCCCTGGGCCTGGCCGCGGCGGCCCTGGCCGAGAACGTGAAGCTCCCCGAGCCCCGGAAGACGGGCGGGATGCCCCTGATGGAGGCGCTGGCGAAGCGCGCCACCAGCCGCCGCACCGCCGGCGAGGCGCCCACGCCGCAGCAGCTCTCAGACCTCCTCTGGGCCGCCAACGGCGTCACGCGCCCCGACGGCAAGCGCACCGCGCCCTCGGCCATGGACAAGCGCGAGATCGAGATCGCCGTCCTCACCAGGGACGGCCTCTTCACGTGGGACCCGGTGGCCAACGAGCTGGTCGAGACCCCCGCCTGCGTCGACCTTTCCGCCGAGCTGCGCGGCGCCTCCGCCCTCCTGGTCTACCATTACAACAAGGCCATCCAAGACCGCGAGGCCGCCCTGGCCGACTGCGGCTTCGTCGGCCAGAACGTCTACCTCTTCTGCGCCTCCGAGGGCTGGAAGACCGTCTTCCTGGGCACCGTCGACCGCGTCACGCTCGCCGTCGCCCTGGGCCGCGGCGAGGACGAGATCCTCTTCGCCCAGCGCATCGGCGTGAAGTAAGTGGAGACGCGCTTCGAGAACGAGCGGGCCGGCGGACCGGCGGGCTTTCGCCTGTCGGCCCCCTTTGCGCCCATGGGCGACCAGCCCGAGGCGATCGACGCCATCTGCCGCGGCTTCGAGCGGGGCGCCACGCGCGAGATCCTCCGGGGCGTCACCGGCAGCGGCAAGACCTTCACGATGGCCAACGTCATCGCCCGCCTCCAGAAGCCCACCCTCGTCATCTCGCACAACAAGACCCTCGCCGCCCAGCTCTACGCCGAGCTCAAGGGCTTCTTCCCGGACAACGCCGTCGAGTACTTCATCTCCTACTACGACTATTACCAGCCCGAGGCCTACATCCCCCAGACCGACACCTACATCGAGAAGGACGCGGCCATCAACGAGGACCTCGAGCGCTTCCGCCTCGCCGCCTCGCACGCCCTCCTCGGCCGCCGCGACACCATCATCGTCGCCTCCGTCTCCTGCATCTACGGCCTGCTCTCGCCCGAGGACTACCGCGGGCTGATGATTTCCCTGCGCGAGGGCCAGGAAATCGCCCGCGAGGCGCTCATGGCCCAGCTGACGGAGATCCAGTACACCCGCAACGACTACGAGCCCAAGCCCGGCGTCTTCCGCGTCCGCGGGGACGTCCTCGACATCTTCCCCTCCTACTCCACCGAAGGCATCCGCGTTTCCTTCTTCGGCGACGAGATCGAATCCCTCAAGGCCATCAACGCCGTCACCGGCCGCGTCTCCGGCGCGATGCCCTCCTGCCTGCTCTCCCCCGCCAAGCAGTTCGTCATGCCCAAAAGCCAGCTCATGGGCGGCGTCGCGCGCATCAAAGAGGAGCTCCGCGAGCGCCTCGCCGAGCTCGACCGCGACGGCAGGCTCCTCGAGGCCCAGCGCCTGCGCCAACGCACGGAATACGACCTGGCCATGCTCGCGGAGATGGGCTACTGCACCGGCATCGAGAACTACTCCGCCCCCCTCGCCGGCCGCGCCCCGGGCCTCCCCCCGCCCACGCTCATCGACTACTTCGGCGGCGACTTCCTCTGCATCATCGACGAAAGCCACGTCACCCTCCCCCAGATCCGCGCCATGTACAACGGCGACCAGGCCCGCAAGCAGATCCTCGTCGACAACGGCTTCCGCCTCCCCTCCGCCAAGGACAACCGCCCCCTCACCTTCCAGGAGTTCGACGAGCGCGTCGGCCGCATCCTCTACGTCTCCGCCACCCCCGGCCCCCACGAGCGCGCCGTCTCCGCCCTCACCGCCGAGCAGGTCATCCGCCCCACCGGCCTCCTCGACCCCGTCGTCGAGGTCCGCCCCCTCGCCGGCCAGGTCGACGACCTCATCGAGGAAATCCGCGCCAACGCCGAGCGCGGCGGCCGCACCCTCGTCGCCGCCCTCACCAAACGCGCCTGCGAGGACCTCTCCCAATACCTCGCCGACGTCGGCCTCCGCGCCGAATGGCTCCACTCCGACCTCGACGCCATCGCCCGCGTCGACGTCCTCGGCCGGCTCCGCCGCGGCGACTTCGACGCGCTCATCGGCGTCAACCTCCTGCGCGAGGGCCTCGACCTCCCCGAGGTCACCCGCGTGGCCATCCTCGACGCCGACAAGGAAGGCTTCCTCCGCTCCGAGACCTCCCTCATCCAGACCGCCGGCCGCTGCGCCCGCAACGTCGAAGGCAAGGTCATCCTCTACGCCGACGCCGAGACCCCCGCCATCAAGGCCGTCCTCGACGTCACCCGCGCGCACCGCGCCAAACAGCAGGCCTACAACGACGCCCACGGCATCGTCCCGCGCACCGCCCGCCGCGCCATCAACGAAGACCTCGCCGCGGAAGGCACCCCCGGCGCCGCCGCCCCGGCGCCGCCCGACGAGCGCGGCCGCCCCAGGGGCCACGCCCGCCACCGCCTCGTCAACCCCCCGCGCCGGCAGGCCGCCGGGCCCCTCGTCGCCGAGCCCGGCCCCGCCCGGGAAGACCTCCTCGAGGCACTCGACCGCCTCGAGCGCGAGATGCGCCAGGCCGCCGAGGCCCTCGAGTTCGAGCGCGCCGCCCTCCTGCGCGACGAACTGCGCGCCCTGCGCAGGGAACACGGCCTCTGACGCCGCCGATGTGCTATTATGGCCCCATGCGCAAGCCCCCCGCCGAGCTCCCCCACCACCACGGCCAGGACGTCCGCCGCGTCCTCGAGCGGATGCCCAGCGCGCCGCGCTTCGGGCGCGTGGCGCGCCTCTTCGGGCTGCTCGAGGATCCCACGCGCCTGCGCATCCTCTGGTTCCTCTGCCACTGCGAGGAATGCGTCACCGACATCGGCGCGGTGGTGGGCATGAGCGTCGCGGCCGTCTCCCACCACCTCCAGGTGCTCCGCCGCGCCGGCGTCATCGTCTCCCGGCGCCGCGGCAAGGAAATCCACTACACCCTGGCCAAGACGCACGAGGCGCGCCTCCTCCACCGCTCCATCGACGCACTCTTCGAGCTCACCGGGCCCGCCGCCCCCTGCCCCCTGGTGGCCTATGCCGAGCGCCGCGGCTGATTTTTCTCCCGCCGCGCAAAAAAAGGCTTGCGCCCCGCGCCGCGATGTGCTATCCTATGCCCCGTCTTTTACCGCTCGGGTGGTGAAATGGCATACACGCATGCTTGAGGTGCATGTGGAGAGATCCGTGGGGGTTCGAGTCCCCCCCCGAGCACCATCCAGGAAGGCCGCCGCAGGGCGGCCTTTTTGTTTCCCGAGGTGGGTTTGCTTTTCGGCGCAGGTGTGGTAGACTAAAGGTTGTTTGTTGGCAACCGAAAAGAAAGGGATTGTTATGGCAGAGCTTGGCAAGGCGACGCAGGCGGAGCTGAAGGGCATCGCCGCGGCGTTTCAGGTATACGGCGACTTCGTCTCCGGGCGGCCCTACGGCAGCGGGCACATCAACGACACCTACCAGATCACCTACTCGGTGGGCGGCGCGGCGATGCACTACCTGCTCCAGCGCATCAACCACCACGTCTTTACCCAGCCCCAGGCCGTCCAGCAGAACATCCTGCGCGTGACGCGCCACATCGCCGAGAAGCTCCGCGCCCAGGGCGAGCAGGACATCTCGCGCCGCACCCTCACCCTGATCCTCTCCAAGGAAGGCGAGCCCGTCCACCACGACGCCCAGGGCAATTGGTGGCGCATGTACGTCTTCGTCGAGGGCGCCTCCACCTACGACCAGATCCAGAGTGCCCAGCAGGCCGAGCTCGTCGGCGAGGCCTTCGCCGACTTCCAGAACATGGTCGCCGACCTCACCGATCCCCGCCTCCACGAGACCATCCCCCACTTCCACAACACCCTCAGGCGCTACGAGGCCCTCCAGGCCGCCATCCAGAAAGACGCCCTCAACCGCGTCAAGGACGTCAAGCCCGAGATCGCCTTCATCGAGGCCCGCGCCGCCACCTTCGGCCGCCTCCTCGAGCGCTCCGCCAAAGGCGAGATCCCCGAGCGCGTCACCCACAACGACACCAAGCTCAACAACGTCATGCTCGACGACAAGACCGGCCGCGGCATCTGCGTCATCGACCTGGACACCGTCATGCCCGGCCTCGCCCTCTACGACTTCGGCGACATGTGCCGCACCGCCACCGCCAACGCCGCCGAGGACGAGCAGGATCTCTCCAAAGTCTACTCGCGCATGGACATGTTCGAGGCCATCGCCCGCGGCTACTGCCGCGGCGCCAAGTTCCTCACCCCCGCCGAGAAGGAGGAGCTCGCCTTCTCCGCCCGCCTCATCACCATGACCATCGGCATCCGCTTCCTCACCGACTACCTCCAGGGCGACACCTATTTCCACATCAAGCGCCCCGGACACAACGTCGACCGCTGCCGCACCCAGCTCAAGATGGTGCAGAGCATGGAGGAGCAGGCCGACCAGATGGAGGCCATCGTCCAAAAGGCCCTCGCCGAGGCCTGAGCCAAGCCCCCGAACGGCCCGGTGCTCCCGCGCCGGGCCGCGCCCCTTTCATCGCACGCACGTAGGAGAACGCAAGACATGGACAGCAAAATCGCCGAGATCCTCGACAACTTCGCCGTCAAAGGCACCCCCCTCGACGCCAAGCCCTTCGGCAGCGGCCACATCAACGACACCTACCTCGTCACCACCGAGGAACCCGACGGCACCCGCCACCAATACACCCTCCAGCGCATCAACCACGCCGTCTTCCGCAAGCCCCAGCAGGTGATGGACAACATCGAGCGCACCCTCGCCCACCTCAACGCCAAAGCCCCCCAATTCCCCGGCGTCAGGACCCTCTCCCTCGTCCTCACCCGCGAAAAACGCAACTGCGTGCGCACCTTCTCCGGCAAATGGTGGCGCCTCTACGACTACATCGACGGCGTCGAAAGCTACGACAACGTCCGCGACCCCGACGTCGCCTTCGAGGCCGCCCGCGGCTTCGCCCAATTCCAAAACATGATGGCCGACCTCCCCCTCCCCCGCCTCCACGAGACCATCCCCTACTTCCACCACACCCCCATGCGCTACGCCACCCTCGAGGAAGCCGCCTACCAAGACATCCGCGGCCGCGCAGAGGAAGTCGCCGACGAAATCGACTTCGTCCGCAAACGCCGCCACCTCGTCGCCCACCTCCTCAACCGCTACCTCCGCGGACAGATCCCCGAGCGCATCACCCACAACGACACCAAGATCAACAACGCCCTCTTCGACCCCCAGACCAAACGCTGCGCCGCCGTCGTCGACCTCGACACCGTCATGCCCGGCCTGGCCCTCTACGACTTCGGCGACCTCTGCCGCTCCACCTGCAACACCGCCGACGAATCCGAGCCCGACACCGACAGCGTCCAATTCGACCTGCGCATGTTCGAGGCCGTCACCGCCGGCTACCTCGACACCGCCCGCTTCCTCGTCCCCGCCGAGATCCAAGAGCTCGCCTTCTCCGCCTGGCTCCTCCCCTTCATGGTCGGCATCCGCTTCCTCACCGACTACCTCCAAGGCGACGTCTACTTCAAGACCCACTACCCCAAACAGAACGTCGACCGCTGCCGCACCCAATTCCGCCTCGCCCTGCGCATGGAAGAAGCCCGCGAGGAAATGCAGGCCATCGTCCAACGCGCCGCCAAAAAGGCCGGCCACTGAACCCCTTCCCTCGAAAACCGAAAGGACCAACTATGAAAGTCGCAATCGTTCAGAACCCCGAAGAAGGCAGCCGCCTGGCCGCCAGCATCTTCATTGACCAGGTGAAGCAAAACCCCAAGACCGTCCTCGGCCTGGCCACCGGCTCCACCCCCGTCAAAATGTACAAGCTCCTTGCGGACGCCTGCAAGGCCGGCACCGTCTCCTTCAAGGACTGCCAGAGCTTCAACCTCGACGAGTACCTCGGCCTCGCCCCCGAGCACGACCAGAGCTACCACTACTTCATGAAGACCCAGCTCTTCGACCACATCGACATCGACCAGGCCAAGACCCACGTCCCCGACGGCCTCGCCAAGGACATCGGCAAATCCTGCCGCGCCTACGAAGAGGCCATCAAGGCCGCCGGCGGCATCGACATCCAGCTCCTCGGCATCGGCTCCGACGGCCACATCGCCTTCAACGAGCCCGGCTGCTCCCTTGCCTGCCGCACCCACAGCCAGGTCCTCACCCAGCAGACCATCCACGACAACGCCCGCCTCTTCTTCCACGACAAAATCGAGGAAGTCCCCACCCAGGCCGTCACCATGGGCATCGGCACCATCATGGACGCCCGCAAAGTCGTCCTTCTCGCCTTCGGCAAAGGCAAGCAAGACGCCATCGCCGGCCTCGTCGAAGGCCCCGTCACCGCCATGTGCCCCTGCTCCGCCCTCCAATACCACAACGACTGCATCGTCATCTGCGACGAAGAGGCCGCCGGCAAGCTCCGCAACAAGGACTACTACAAATACATCTTCTCCCAGACCGGCACCTCCAACGTCTGAGACCCTCCCCATCCCCTCGAAAGGCGCGGCCCTCCGCGCCTTTTTTGTCCCCCCGCGGGCACACGCGGGCGGCCCCGCGCCGGGACGGCCCCTGCGAAGGGCCGCGGGGGCTTTTACTTGAAGGCGTGGCGGAGGGCGCGCATTCAGGCGGCGGCCACCCCGGCGCGGCCTTTGGCCTGAAGGAGGGAGGCGCGGGGCAAGCCCAGCCGCCATCACCCACGCTGCCGCGGCTGCACGAAAGGCGCTAAAGCCTCGCAAAGGCACGTCTGCCCAGCACCTTGCATCCGCGGTTTGCACGCTCGCCCAAAGGTCCCGCCCACCCATGCCCAACATCCCCCAACGCATGGGAATGCGCCACACACCCCTGCCGGCGTTCCGCCCTGCTCAGATTGCGTGATTGCCCCAACCTTAAAGGCAACACCGACAGCCCACCCCCTTATGCGCGCCCCGGGGGCGCACGGAAGGCCTTCCTCGAACCTTTTGCCCTGACCCTTCATCTTGATGCCATTCCCCTGTTGACACCAACTGGGAATGATCGTACTTTTTAAATAAGCCTTTAGGGAGTTTGCGCTCCCTTCTCCGTTGGCGGCGGCGGCCCGCCGCGGATGCCGAAGGGGAAGGTGTCCGCCGCCATAGAAAAGGAACAAACACATGAAAAAGTGCGTAGCACTCGCGTCGGTGGCCCTTTGTGCGTTGGTGTCGATGACCGGTTGCCAATCGATCAACACCAGCGACGCCGGCAACATGACCATCAACCCCCAAACCTCCGGCCCCGTCGACCGCTATCGCCCGCTCTATAAGGTGGACGAGGCCAAGACCGTCACCGGCAACGCGAAGATCCACTGCCTCTTCGGCCTCTTCACGTGGGGCGGCAAGGGCTCCGCCGACTACGCGGACTTCTTCAACCAGGACGACTCCTTCCTCGCGAAGCTCCTCCCCAACCCCAAGGCCACCGGCGCGAAGTCCGCCTTCTACGATGCCTGCGTCGCCAACAAGTGCGACTCCCTCGTCGCCTCCCGCTACACCATCAAGACCACCGACTACATCGTCTACGCCCAGTATGACATCACCGTCAAGGGTTATCCCGCCATCCAGACGGGCATCGAGACGATCAAGCCCGTCCCCTACTACATCGACTTCTCGACCGGCAAGGTCGTGATCCTCAAAAAGTTCGTGGACATGGTCAACGTCGGCTACGAGCCGAGCGGCGTCAATGACCCCAGCCCCGGCGTCAAAGGCGGCTTCCTCTTCTGAGCCATCCCGGGCGCTCCCGCGCCTGACCCATGGGGCGGCGCCCGGCGAAAGCCGGCCCGCCCCTTTCCCTTCACCCCAAAAAGGAGCCCCCCCATGCGGCGTTTTCTCCTCCTGCTCTCCGTGGCCCTGCCGGTCCTCACCCACGCCGATTCCGCCCCCTCCCTGAAAGGCACCTGGCGCGCCTACGTCACCACCCAGGGCATCGTCACGGGGCGGACGGACACGCGCTACGTCTTCGGCGACCTCGGCTGGGCCATCCGCGACGCCTCCGGCGTACACCCACAGGATTGGTACCGCGTGGAAGACGGCAAACTCCTCCTTCGCCCCGCGGCCGACGCCTTCCCCGCCGGCTTCGACGCCGCCGATGCGGCCCTCACCTTCACCCTGGAAAAGGACGCCGGCGCCTTCGGCCTCTCCATGCCCGGCACGAACCGACACGCCCTCCGCTTCGAACGCGAAGAGGCCCGCCCCGAACTCTCCGCCAAAGACGTGACGGGCCGCTACCGCCTGGAACAGCGCCGCCTCGGCTCCGACGAACGCCGCGACGCGCCCTTCACCGTCAACCTCGCCGCCGACGGCACCTACCGCCTGGAAAGCATCCCCCCCGTCACGGCCCCCTACGCCACCGGCCGCTACGAAGTGCGCGACGACACGCTGACGCTCATCCCCGCCGCCCCCTCCGGCGGCCTCTGGGACAAGCCCACCTTCTTCCCCTACCACGGCACGCTCGTCTACGAAAGCCGCTCCGCCGCCGTCCGCCTCATCCCCCTCCCCAAGCCCGACAGCCCCAAACCCTGACCGCCCCCGGGCGCCCCACCACGCAAAAAGGCCCGTTCCGCAAAGAACGGGCCTTTTTGCCTATCCGCGCGCCGCGGACCGCGGCGCGCGCGCTCACCACTGCGATTCCGGCGGCGCGTCGTCGTAATCCCGGCGGCCATACCCGCCGCGGCGCGGGCCCCCGCGCCCACCGCCAAAACCGCCGCGCGGCCCCCGCGGGCGATCCCCGTAAGGCCGCCGCGGACGCTCCCCATAGCCCCCGCGCCCGCCGTCGAAGGGACGGCGCGGCCGCTCCTCGCGCGGATGCGGCTGAGATTCGTTCACCCGCAGCGGGCGCCCGTCCAGCTCCGCCCCGTTGAGCGCGGCGATGGCCGCGTTGGCCTCCTCCGCGTTGGGCATCTCCACAAAGCCGAAGCCCTTGGAGCGGTTCGTCATGCGGTCGGTCACGACATGCGCGGAGGTCACCTCCCCGTACGCCGCAAAAGCGGCGCGGAGGCCCTCGTCGTCCGTCGCGTAGGCAAGATTGCCGACATAAATATCCATCTGGATACGTTTCCTGTTTGCCGCGGCGTGCTGTCTTTGGCGCGCACCCCGCCTCGGCAAGGGAGGAGGCCCGCAGGTTCACCCAGAGGGGACGCCCCCTCTCAAACACATTGCCTTATAGCATACCCCATTTCGCGCGCCGAACGCAAGCGGAAAGTGCGTCCACGCCCCGCAAAGCCCACAAGCCGCATGCCGCCGCGCATCCGTCCCCAAGGGGCCCTGCCCGCCGGCGCCGCCCCCCGCCGGGCGGGTGCATCCCCTTCCACTAAAACGGCCCCGGGGATTCCGGGGCCGTTTCGTGCCAGACGCAAGGTCAGTCGTCGTCGGTGGCAAGGTCATCCTCGACGGGGCGGTCGTCTGGGGAGAGGGGGGTGTCCTTGGCGTCGGGGGAGACGGTGAAGGGGCCCTGGGGGGCGTCTTTGGCGTCGCCGGGCTTCTGGGCGCGGCGGCGGCGGCGCGGGGCGGCCTGGCCTTCGCCGGCATCCTTTTGGTCGGCGACGCGGGATTCGCGGGGGATGTAGGTGCTGGTGGCGTAGCCGTAGCGGGAGGAGTAGTTGCCGAACCCGCCCCAGCGGCCGAAGTCGACGTTGTTGACGACGACGCCGAGGATTTTGGCACCGACCTCGGTAAGGCGCCTGGAGGCGAACTGGATGGGCCCGAAGCGGGTCTTGTCGGGGGTGGCGACGAGGAGGACGGAATCGACGAGGTTGGCCAGGACGATGACGTCGCCGACGAGGCCGAAGGGCGGGGAGTCGATGACGATGTGGTCGTAGTTCTTACGGGCCCAGGCGAAGAAGTCGGTGATGATGTCGGCGCCCATGAGGACGGACGGGCTGATGGAGCCGGAGGCGCGGGAGAAGACGACGTGGAGGTTGGGGACCTGGCAATCCTGGGGAAGGGACTCGAAGAGCGTGGCGTCGTTGCGGGCGAGGGTGTGGGGAAGGGAGGGGAAGGTGTCGTTGGCGCGCGCGAAGATGCCGGCGAGGCGGGGCCGGCGCATGTCGAAATCGACGAGCAGGGTCTTCTGGCCGGACTGGGCGTAGGCGATGGCGAGGTTGACGGCGGTGCAGGTCTTGCCCTCGGCAGGCTGGGTGGACATGCAGAGGATGGCCTTGGTGAGGCCGTGGTAGCGAGGGGAGTCGAGGAGGTTGCGGAGGCCGGCCATGGATTCGGAGTACTGGGAGAAGGGCTCGTTGTGCATGGTGAGGGCCACCTGGGCGCGCTGCTTGCGGCGGAGGCGGGGGAAGACGACAAGGGCCTTGAGGCGGAGGCGCTGCTCGATGTCGGCGACGCCGACGAGCTTGTCTTCCATATGGTCGAGGAGGAGGACGAAGAGGGTGCCGAAGAGGAGGCCCAGGAAGACGCCGGCGGTGAAGATGATGTAGGGGTTGGGGCTGGCGGGCTCCTCGGGGGGGATGGCCTCCTTGACGGGGCGGATGGTGGCGGCGTTCTCGTCGGCCTTGAGGCGGGCGACGCGGGCGCGCTCGCGGAGGTCGGCGGTCTTGCCGATTTCGATGTCGCGGGTGCGCTCGAGCTGCTGGATGGCCATCTCGGCGGAGATGATGGCGCTGTCGAGCTCGATGATCTGGGCGCGGACGGTGGCGGCCTCCTCGACAACGGGCTGGCGCTGGTTCTCCAGGAAGCGGAGCTGGGCCTTGCCGGTCTCGTAGGCGCGCTGGGCGGTCTCGACGAACTGCTCGCGGTAGACCTCAACCTCGCGCTCCTTGACGCGGATGTCGGGGTGGTTCTCGGTGAGGCGGATGAGGAGGGTGCGCTTTTCCATCACGGCGTTCTGCCAGCGCTCGTAGGCCGCGTCGATCTCGTCGGAGCGCTCGATGCTGGTGGGGATGGAGCCGAACTTGGTGGGGTCTTCCTTGACGATGGCCAGGGCCAGGAGCAGCTCCTTGGCCACGGAGATCTGCTGCTCCAGCTCGATGGAGCGGGCGTCGAGGGCGGAAAGGCGGCTCTGCACCTTCTCGCGCTCGCGGTTGAGGTTCTCGATGCGCTGGGATTTGCGCAGGTCAAGGAGTTCCTTCTCGACCTGGTCAAGGATGCGCTCCTCCTGGTCAAGGGTGGTGGTCAGGAAGGCGACGGCGTCCTCGGCGGCGGCCTTGTTCTGCTCGCCCATGAAGGTCTCGCAGACGGAGACATAGGCGTTGGCCAGGTCGGCGGCCAGGTCGGGGTCGCCGGCGGTGACGGTGACGCAGACGAGGCGCGAGCGCGGCAGCAGCTCCATCTCGGTGTCCTCGTCCAAAATCTTGAGGAGCGTCTCGGTGGCGACGCCGCTGTCGGTGTGCTTGGTGCGGTAAAGGTTGACCACGCTCTGCTGGACGGCCGGCGTCTGGAACTGCGTGGAGCGGGTGTTGAAGACCGATTGCAGGGTGTTCTCCGTGCCGCCATAGCCATTGTCGGCGTAGAGGCTCCCGGCGACGAGCGAAGACCCCTGGATGGTCATCTCATAATACGCCTCGGCCTCGTATTTCTGCGGCAGCAGCTGGAAGATGACGAAGGCCGCGAGCAAACCCAGGATCAGGAAGACGAAAATCGTCATCCAGTGGCTGGAGCAGACGCGGATGATGCGCCCCACGCTCAGCGTGCCGCCGCCTTCCTCGCCCACCCCATCGTCATAGGCCGCGCCGTACGCGGGCGTGGCATAAGCCGGCGTCGCGTAGGCCGGCGTGCCGCCGCTGGGCAGGTGCTCCTGCGAAAAGCGCTGATAATACAAACTGCGTCCGTTCGTGTTTTCCTCGGCCATGATTCCTCGCTTTCCCGGCTCAACGCGGCCGGGGCATCCATCCGCCCATACAGGCGCACACAATCAAAAACGCGCACAACGCCGCGGGCCCGTGCAGCGGCGTGCCGATAAACGACGCCCCCAGCGTGAACACCACGCCCAGGAGCGACCCGACCAAAACAAAGACATACCGAAGGCTGTAATGCCGGCGCCGATTCTGGCTGAACTCCACCCAACACATCAGGCAACGCCCCAACATCGCGAACCCGGGGATCAGCAACAGCAACGTCCCGATCAACCCTCGCTCGCACAGCAGCTTCAGGAAATCGCACGGCACCCCCGCGCCGCCCTCGCGCCAAAGCCCCCACGCCAGCGACCCCTCCACGTAAAACCGCGCCGTGTGCGCGAACCCCTCCGGGCCCACGCCCAACATCGGGTTCCGCCCCAGCACCTCCAACGCCAACCCCGCGCGGAACGGCCACTGCGCCAAAAACGCTTCCCACCCCGCCGAAAGCGAAGCCTGCCCCACCCCTTCCCACACCGCCGCCGCCCCCGGCAACAGCGTGAACCCGACCAATCCCGAAAACACCACCGGCGTCATCAGCACCGTGTTCCACAGCAACGGCAACCCCCGCCCGCACGCCCGCACCGCGAACGCCGCGAAAAGCAACCACACCACCGCCACCAACGCCGCCAGCCCCGCCATCAGCGGCGTGCCGAAAGCAAACAACGCCATCTCGTTGAGGCACGCCGCCGCCAACGCCGTCGCGCTCGGCCACAGGCGCCCCTCCAGGAACATCTCCCCCACGATCCCCAGGCTCACGCAAAACATCAGCAACCACAACGTCGAAGCCGAAAACCGCCCCCCCAGCCAACCGAACGTCGGCGCCCCGCCCGTCGCCAACGCCACCCCCGCGCCGACAAGCGCCAACGCCCCCGTCAGCAACCCCAGCCCGATCAGCGCGTAAAGCCGCTGGCCGCGCGGCAACGCCGCCCGAACCGCCACGGCGCAAGCCAGGGCGCACAGCAACCCCACGAAGAAAGGCACCCCCTCCGCCGGGTCGATCGAAGACGGCATCGCCGGCATCCGCGGCGGGGCATAGACCCACCGCAGCAGCTCCGGCTCAAAGCCAAAGGCACGCGGCCCATTGATCAGCCCCACCCCCACATACGCCACGCACAGCAACGCGGACCACGCCACCACGTCGCCGCGCATGGCCTGCGCCACACGGCGGCGCGCCAGCCAGAAACCCTCGCCCCGGAAGACAGGCGGCAGGCAAAGCGCCATCAGCAACAACGACGCGGCCGCCCACAGCCCGAACCCAACGGACGGCGCAGGGGCAAAACAAAGGGTGCCCGCCACCAAGAGCAGATGGACAAGCACCCAGTATTTGGTCAGCAAGATCCGAATCACGGAGGTGCCACCGGGCCCTTACGGGCCTTTAGAAGGTGAAGGTCAGGCCGAGATCAAGGCGGATGTTGTCTTTGGTCTCGTCGTCGCCGGTGTCGAACTCGTACTCGTCCTGCGTCCACGTCACGCCGCCGTAGATGGCGGTGTAGCGGTTGAACTTGTAGGAGGTGGTGAAGGCGGCCTGGAAGTAGATGCGCGTCTCGTCCCCATAACCGGCCACGGTCGAGGTGTGATCCTCATAGATGCCCGCGAGGGTCAGGCGGGAGGAAAGCACGTCCGTCCACTGCACGTTCACCGCACCCATCAGGTTGTGCGTCCACATATAGGAGTCGCGCGTGTCGCCGTAGTGTTCGGACTCATAGCGGGAGTTCAGCGAGAGGGCGAGGGCGATCTTGCGCGTGGCCTTGTAGGCGACGTTCACGGAGTAAGAGGGGTCGACGCTCGTGTCGTTCTCGTAGCCGTCGTAGTCCTGGATGGACACACCGACCTGGGCGGTGGCGGAGAGCCGGTCGCTGAGCATCTTGGAGAAGCCGGTCATCAGGTAGTACGAGTACGAGTCGTTGCCGTAGCTCTGATCCTGGATGACCAGCGCCAGCGTGTTCGTCCACGTCAGCGTCCTGCTCAGCACGCGGCCGATGCCGAGGCTGAAGTTATACTGGTTGTTCTCGTTGCCGCCATCCGTGTCGTCGCGGCTCCAGCCGACCCCGAGGGAGAGGTTCCAGCGGTTGCCGAGATAGGCCAGCGCGGCGTTCACGTTGTAGTTGTCGGACTCTTCCGTGTCGAGGCGGCCGAGGTAGGGGTTGGAGGGGTCCCAGCCCACGCCGTAGTACTCGTCGTCCTCGGTATGCGAGTACGAGGCCGAGATCGAGAGGCCCCAGCGCTGGGAGAGCTTGCGCGAGAAGTTGATGTTCGCGCCGTAGGAGTCGTTGTCCTGGGCGTTGTCGCTGTCAAAGCCGCGCTCCATCGTATAGAACGCGTTGAAGCCGAGATCCATGCGCTCGCCCATCCGGTGGCTGATGGAGAGGACGGGCTGGACGCGCCAGCCGCCGCCGGATTCCTCGTGGTTGTAGGTGTCACGGGCGTTGCTTTCCCAGAAGACGCCGGTGCTCACGGCGGGGCTCACCGTCCAGTTGTTGGCGAAGCGGAAGCCGGGTTCCTTGCCGGGGGCGGCCACAAGCATCGAGGTCACCAAACACCCGCACAGCAGCGCGGCCAGTTGAAGCGGTTTTCTCATTGTTACTACTCTCCGGACAGACGGGGTCAATCGATGTACTGGTTGCCGTAAGACGGGCTGGGCAGGACGGGACGCGGGATAGGGCTGCCAGGCCACCGGTCGACCGCGCCGAGGTGGTCGATGGAGTCTTCCTCGACGACGGGCACGCCGACGAGCGTGGCGGGGCGCGGGGCGCCGGAGGCCCACGAATAGGTGGCGTCGGCCATCGTGTCGAGGGTTATGCCCAGCACATCGGTGGCGTAGCGCGCAAGCAGGGGGACCTTGGCCTCGACGCCGCCCTCCTCGCCCTCGGCGGGCGCGGCGTCAGGCTCGGGCGAGCCCTCCTCAAGGTAATCGGTCTTCGCCTCGACGGTGGGGGCAGGCGCGGGGACGATGGCGCCGGCGTCAGGGTCATCAGGCGTGGCGGCCACTTCGTTGACGCCGGTGGCGGCGGCCAGGACGTCGCGGTTGCCCTGCTCGGAGGCCGCGACGTAGGTGGCGGCGGAGGTCTGGTAGCCGGCGGGGAGGGCGGCGATGACCTGCGGGCGCGTGCGCTCGGGGTCGGAGCTGCCCTTGGTGAAGGTGGCCGCGAGGATGCTCATGCGCACGGCGGGCGAATCGGTGCCGGACGAGGCGATGTAGGACGAGGCGGTGCGCACGACGTTGGCGCAGAAGGCGTCGTACTGCGCGTCGGTGAAGCCGTTCTCGGCCTGGCCGAAGCCGTTGGCGGCCAGGAGGTCGGCCACGCCCTGGAGGTTCTCGAGGGGCACGGTGTTGTAAATCTCGGAGATGATCGCGGCGCCCTGGTCGGCGCCGGCGCCGGTGATGAGGGCGCGGGCGGCGGAGGTGAGGGCCTGGGTCTTGGCCTCGTCGGCGGCGGGGCTGGCACCGATGGCCTGCAGCACCTGGCGCGCGTAGGCGGCGCGGTTGGCGGCGGGCTGGGCGGAGACGGCGCGGACAATGGCCTCTGGCGCCAGATCGGCCTCGGTCAATGCCGCGAAGGCCATCTCTCCCCCCATCAGAAGGATCGCGGCGACAATCAACATTCTCTTCATGCTTGACTCTCTTTCTCTAGACCAACAACAAAGTCACCAGTTGCTCTCCGGGACGTTCAGCACGTCGCCTGGCATCAGGATCACGTTCAGCTCGGTGGCGCCGGCGGTGCCGATCTCGTCCAGGTCGATGATCACGCGCTGCTTCGTGCCGTCGGCCAGCTCACGCGTCAGCGAGACGTCGCCCTTGTCGGCCCAGGCGCCGATGCCGCCGGCGTCGGCCAGGGCCTGCATCACCGTCAGGTCGCGCGTCGGCGGGATGTTCACCGGCCCGGGCTTGCCCACGCAGCCGGTCACCAGCACCGTGCCGTAGGGCGAGGAGCCGCCCTGCGTCATCGGCACGTAGTCCACCGACACCTGCGGGTCGACGTAAAACTCCATGTAGCGATCCACGAGCAGCTTGCGGAAGGCCTCGATGGTCATCCCCCCGCATTGGACGCGGTCGACGTAGGGCAACAACACGTCGCCCTCCACCGAGACCTCCTTCTCCTGCTGCTCGAAGACCGGCTGACCCGAGGCGGAGACCGAGACCATGATTTTCACGCCCGGGCGCAACTGCGGCACGATGATGCCGGGCTTCAGGTCGGCGACGCCCACGCGGGTCACGCCCTCCGGAGCGAACAAACCGCACCCGCACAGCCACGGGAGGAGGCAAACAAACAACAACGTCAATCGATGCATACGCATTCCAAAATGAGACAACGGCTATACTGTAGCACAATGGGCTTTGCGGTTGCAAGCACTTTTATCGCCCCTCCCCGCCCGGCCCCATCCCCGGGGACCGCGGGGAACGCGACGCCCCTGAATTTTTATGAAAATCACGCTTGCACAATTCTTGCGATTCCGTTATAATAGGCGGCGTTTTTGACATTCTCCTACACAGACACACAACCCCACCCCGCCACGGACATTGTCCGGGCGGGTTTTTCTTTGTTAGAAATCTGTTTGCCCAGACCCGCCG
Organism: uncultured Kiritimatiellota bacterium; assembly: GCA_944391085.1. Lineage (GTDB taxonomy): Bacteria > Verrucomicrobiota > Kiritimatiellia > RFP12 > DVOR01 > Spyradenecus. The sequence continues at coordinate 31,509 of CALXSE010000015.1, forward strand.
CCAGGGCCGGCGAATCGGCCGCCCGCCCCTCGGCCGGGGGCGGCGCGGTCAGCCGAGCCACGGGGGGCGGGCTGGCAGGGCGGCGGAGAAGTCGGCGACGAGGGCGGCCTCGCGTTCGGGGGCGTAGCGGCCGGCGAGGAAGTCGGGGAAGACCTCGCGGGCGAGGAGGGCCCACGAATCCCCCTCGCGCCCGGGGAGGATGGGGAAGAAGCGGCACCCGAAGGCGCGGGCGGCGTCAAGGTCGCCGAAGGCGTCGCCCACCATGAGCACGTCGGCGGGGGGGCGGCCCTCGGCGAGGGCGGCGAGCTGGGCGGGCTTGGCGCCGAGTTCCTGCCCGGCCACGAGGTCAACGTCCCCCAACAGCCCCTGCGCGCCCCAGTCCTGGCGGAGGACGCGCTCGGGCGACTGCGAGACGATGCCCACGCGGCAGGGGCCGTGCATGGCGGCCAGCGCCGCGCGGACGCCGGGGAAGACGTCGAAGACCACGCCGGAGGCGAGGATGGCCTCGTTCACCGCGTGGCCCCAGGCGAGCACTTTCCCAAGGAAGGGGGAGGGATGCGCGCGGAGCCAGCCGGCCAGCGCGTCGGCGCTCAGGGGCAGGCCGCTCTCGACGAAGGCGCGCAGGTCGGCGGTGGGGAGGGGCGGGAAGCCGGCGGCGCGGACGTCCGGGTGGGCGTTGAAGGCCTCGAGGGTGAGGAGGATGGCGTTGTAGCGGCTGATGCCGCGCGTGGCGGAGAAGAGGTTGACGAAGTCGGCGCAGGCGCGGTAGGCGGCGGCCTGGGGCTGAAGGCCGAAGGCCTCGATGAACATCGGCTGGAGGAAGCGGTGCTGCTTGGGCGCCATCGTGTCCAGGACGGTGCCGTCGCTGTCGAGGGCCACGCAGGCGCGAGGGGCGGCGGGGCTCACGCGCGGGCCTCGCGCTTGACGGCGTCCCACTCCGCGTCGAGCGCCTCCAGCGAGAGCGCGGCCATCTCGCGGCCGGAGGCCTTGACGCGTTGCTCCACGGCCTTGAAGCGGCGGGCGAACTTCTCGGTGGCGGCGCGGAGGGCGGCCTCGGCGTCGACGCCCAGGTGGCGGGCCAGGTTGACGAGGGTGAAGAGCGCGTCGCCCAATTCCTCGGCGACGCCTTCCTTCCGGCCCTCGCGCATGGCGGCGCGGAGCTCGGCGATTTCCTCGTCGAGCTTGGCGTCGGGGCCCTCGGCGCCCTTCCAGTCGAAGCCGACCTTGGCGGCCTTGTGCTGGGTGCGCTGGGCGCGGAGGAGGGCCGGCAGGGCGGCGGGGACGCCGTCGAGGGCGGAGGCCTTGGGGCCCTTGCGCTCGGTCTGCTTGATGCGCTCCCAGTTGCGGAGGGCGGCCTCGGCGTCGCCGGCGGAGGCCTGGCCGAAGACGTGGGGGTGGCGGCGGATGAGCTTGTCGGCGAGGGCGTCCACCACGTCGTCGAAGCCGAAGGCGCCCTGCTCCTCGCGGATGTCGCATTGGAAGAGCACCTGCAGGAGCACGTCGCCGAGCTCCTCGCGGTGGTGGGGCAGGTCGTCGCCGGCCATGGCGTCGAGCAGCTCGTAGCACTCCTCCTGGAGGCAGGGCTCGATGGTCTTCAGCGTCTGGGCGCGGTCCCACGGGCAGCCGTCGGGGGCGCGCAGGGCCTTGAGCACCCAGCGCAGGCGTGCCAGGGGCGTGGGGAAATCGTTCGGCACCTCTCTCATCTCGGATTCCTTTCGGCGCAAGTATAGCAAAGTCAGCGCGCCTGCCCGCGGCGGCCCGGGGCCAGGCGCTCGACGTACTCGCCGCCGCCGAGCCTGGCCAGCTCCTCCAGCAGCGGGGACTTCTGCCCGATGGCGACGACGCTGAAGACGACGTCCCGCGGCGGCGGCGGGTAGGCCTGCTGGCTGCGGAAGGCGGGCCGCCCGGCGGCGGGGCGGCGCCAGCCCTTCCATGGCTCCCACCACGCGGCCTTGAGGCGGAAGAGGGCGCGTTGGTCGGCGGGCGGGTCGCGACGCGGCAGGGCGTACCAGGCGGAGACGGCGGCGCGGACGGGCGCCTCGGCGTAGCGGCCGACGTCGTTATCGCCCAGGTAGACGACATAGGTGATGTGCTGGCGGGAGACGAGCGGCCAGAGCGTCTTGCCGAAGGTCGTCTCGAAGCTGCCGCCGGAGGTGAGGGCGCGGGCGCGGAGCTCGGCCAGGAGGGCCTCATGGGCGCCGGGCCTGGAGAGGTCGAAGGGCTCGGTGCCCGGGTGCGGCGCGTCGCCGCCCTCGTAAAGGAGGGAGACGGTGTAGCAGACGCGGCGGCGGGCGGCGAGCTCGCGCATCCGCCCGGCCATGTCGGAGACCTGGTCGCAGAGGGTGTCCCAGCGGGAGCCGCCGTCGGGGCGCGAGGCGTCCTTGCGGCCCATGGACTTGGAGGTGTCGATGACCAGGAGGACGCGCGCGCCGTCCTCGGGCAGGGCGATACCGTAAAAGTAGGGCACGTAGCGCGCGTCGGAGGGCGCCTCGGCGCGCGCCAGGGGGCAAAGCGCGGCGAACAGGGCAAAGAGGCACGGGCGGAGCGCCGCCGGCAGGGACCTTCTCATCGTCGTCTCCTTCGTCTGGGCGCGCCTACCACTGCGCGTGGTCAAGGGCGCGGTACTGGATGGCCTCGAAGAGGTGCTCGCGGGCGATGGCCCCGGCCCCGGCAAGGTCGGCGATGGTGCGGGCCACGCGGAGGATGCGCGAATAGGCGCGGGCGGTGAGGCCCAGCTCGTCCATCGCCCCGCGCAGGACGGCCTCGGCGGCGGGCTCGAGCGGGCAGAAGCGCTGGAGCTGGCCGGCGGGGAGGTCGGCATTGCAGCGGACGCCGGGGAGCCGGGCGTAGCGCCGGGCCTGGACGGCGCGGCAGGCGAGGACGCGGGCACGGATGGCGGCAGAGCTTTCGCCCTCGGCCTGGGCGGAGAGCTCGCCGTAGGCCACGGCGGGCACCTCCACGTGCAGGTCGATGCGGTCCAGGAGCGGCCCGGAAACGCGCGAGCGGTAGCGCCTGATCTGCGGCTCGGAGCAGCGGCAGGCGCGCTTGGGGTCGCCCGCGAAGCCGCAGGGGCATGGGTTCATCGCCGCCACAAGCATGAAGTCCGCCGGGAAGGTGAGCGTGCCGGCGGTGCGCGCGATGGTGACCGCGCCGTCCTCGAGCGGCTGGCGGAGCACCTCCAGCACATGGCGGTGGAACTCCGGCAGCTCGTCCAGGAAGAGGACGCCGCGGTGCGCCAGGGAGACCTCGCCGGGCGTGGGGTGCGTGCCGCCGCCGATGAGCCCGGCGTCCGAGACGGTGTGGTGGGGCGCGCGGAAGGGCCGCCGCGCGACGAGCCCGCCGCGGAGCGCCCCAGCCACGGAGTGGATGGCGGTGACCTCGAGGGCTTCCTCGGGGGTGAGCGGCGGGAGGATGGAGGGGATGCGCCGCGCGATCATCGTCTTGCCGCTGCCGGGCGAGCCGATGAGCAGGATGTTGTGGCCGCCGGCGACGGCGACCTCCACGGCGCGCCGCGCCAGCGCCTGCCCCTTGACGTCCGCGAAGTCCTCCCCGCCCGCGGCGCCCTGGGCGAAGCGCCCGGCGCGGTCGACCCGGTGGGGCGTGGGGGCGAGGCGGCCGGAGAGCAGCTCGACGGCGTGGCGGAGGCTCTTGACGGGCCAGACCTCGATGCCTTCGACGAGGGCGGCCTCGTCGGCGTTCGCCTCGGGCACGGCCACGGCGCGGAACCCGCGGCCGCGCAGCGCCAGCACGATGGGCAGGACGCCGCGGATGCGCCGCACCTCGCCGCTCAGCGCCAGCTCGCCCAGGAGCGGGACCTCGCCCAGGAGCGGGAGCTTCTCGACGCCGTCCGCCGCGAGCAGGGCCAGGGCGATGGGCAGGTCGTAGACGGGGCCCTCCTTGCGCAGGTCGGCGGGGGCGAGGTTGACGGTGACGGCGGCGGGCCTGAGCCTGAAGAGCGAGTTGCGCAGCGCGGCGCGGACGCGGTCGACGCTCTCCTTGACGGCGGCGTCCGGCAGGCCGACGACGCGGGTGCGGGGATCCTCGGAGGCGACGGCGTGGACCTCGATCTCGACGGGTTCGGCGCCGATGCCGAGCACGGCGGCCGCATGGGCTTTTGTCAGCATAGGCGTACCTCGGGGGACGGGGTGGACGGGGGGCGGGGCGACGGGCGAAGCGGCGGCGGGGCCCCTCCGGGCCGGGCCCCCGCGCTTCCCCCGCTCCCTCCGGCCCGGGCCCCCATTGGCCTACTCCACCAGTTGCCGGAGGGTGTCGAGGGCGCGGACGATGGGCTTGTCGCCGACGCCCTGGGCCATGCGGCGCTCGTAGTCGAGCTCGTCGCGGAAGCGGGCCTTGTCCTTGCCGCCTGTGTCGCGGAGGAACTGGGTGGCGGCGTCGGAACAGAGGAGGAAGAACCAGGGGCTCCACGCCTCGGGGATGTCGGGGAGGCCCTGGTAGGAGGGCTCGGGGAGCTTCCAGGCCTTGGCGGCGGCGGCGCGGCCGTTGCGGACGGCGGCCTGGTTGACGGGGCGCTTGAGGCCATAGGCGGCGTAGGCGCGGGCGGCGGTGAGCATCCGGAGCATCCCGGCGGCGTCCTTCATCTGGCGGTATTCGGCGGCGAGGGCGTTGAAGACGTCGCCGTCGAGCGGGTTCATGAGGAAGACGCTCTCCAGGAGGGCCACGCGGCGGGGCCGGGAAAGCTTGAGCAGGTCGATGACGGCGCGGGCGATGCGCGCGTCCTCATAGGCCTGCAGCCCCTGATTGAGCGTCGCGGCCAGGCCCATGAACCAGCGGTGCTGCACCTGCCCGGGCCCGACGGGGCCGGTGGCGCAGAGCGGGCGCTCGAGATACCACGGGGCCGTGCTGCCGGTGCCGGTGTGGGCGTTGTCGGCGCAGGACATGAAGTAGTGGTAGTTCCCCTTGCCGCCGGTGAACCAGAACTTGCCGTCCGGCGGGGCGGAGACGACGGTGGCCGGGACGTTCACGGCGTTGAGGGCCCAGGCCCACGAGCGCCCGCCCTGATCCTTCTTCGAGCCGTTGTAGACGCGGATGAACTTGTCGGGGTGCCAGTTGCTGCGGGCGAAGCGGAAGGTGGGGCTCCGGGTGTTCACGTTCGCGCCGTCCCCGATGACCAGGCTCTGCCCGCCGCCGGGCGCGGGGATGGCCTTGTGCTTCACCACCTGGTAAAAGAAGAAGCTTGTCTCGTCGATCTGCGCCACGTCCGCCAGATAGAGCAGGATGGGCCACTCCGCGTCGGCCATGTCGAAGTCAGGCCGCCCCTCCGTCCGGCGCGGGATGCGGCCGTGGCGCCAGATCTTCAGCAGGCAGGCGCGCTGCGGTGTGGGCGTGCCGTCGACGTACGGCGGGTAGATGCGCCCCCCGATGGCCACGTTCTCCCAATTCGGGAACTGCGTGAGCATGGGCGGGTCGTCGGGCGTGCGCCGCGTCATCATGTTGATCTCGTGCAGCGGCATCTCCATCAGCTCGGGGATCGTCAGCGGCGGCCGCGTGGAGGAGAGCGACTGCGGCCCGGCCAGCCACTCGCCCAGCCGCCGCTCCTCTTCCGAGACCTCCGGGAAATCGTCCTCGTCCAGCAGCCCGAAATCCCCGCCCTTCCCCTTTTCGTTGCTCGAGACCGCCCGCTCCAGCCGCGCCGGGTTCCACGCCTCCTTCGCCCGGTCGATGGGGATCGGCTCCTGACGGTAGCGGATCGCGTAGGCCAGGGCCAGCTGGCTCCACCGATCCGCCTGCTGCGGCCCCAGGGCCAAGGCCAGGCGCTGGAAGTTCAGGAGCACGTTCGGGTTCGCCGGCCACTCCGCCGCCGCGGCCGCCGACAGCACCTCCGGGTGCTGGCGCAGCCACTTCCACGTCCGCTCGTTGATCTTCGTCGGGCCGTACTGCTCCCGCGTCACGGCCTCCACATAGCCCACGTACGCCTGGCGCAGCGCCGGCGAGAACGCCCCGTCCGCCGCCCGCAACGCCTTGTCCACCGCCTGCTTCGCCGCCTCCACGTCCGCCCCCCGCGCGAACCCGGCCGCCAACGCCACACAGGCCACTGCCACAACAAGCCATCTTCTCATGGCCCTACCCTACCAAATCCCCGCCACGCGCGCAACCGGACCCGGGTGGCCTTCGGGAGAAGCGCCAGAGGCCGCCCCCAAGACGGGAAAGCCGGGCCCGGCGGGGCCCGGCCCGAACGGGCGCGGACGCGCTCAGAGCAGGCGCAGGCGGTAGCCCGGGCTCGGCGTGGGCAGGGGCGCGGTGTGGCCCGTGACGGTGAGCGTCGCGGCCTTGGCGAGCGCCTCCGCCTTCAAGGTCAGCGTCACCGTGCCATCCGCCCCCAGCGTCGGCCCGCTTCCCTCCACGCCGACATCGCCCGAAAGCGTGACCGGCTTCTCCTTCACGAAGGCATAACCCTCCGGCGGATAAACCGTGATCGTGCCGCCGACCACCGCGCTCCCGGGGCCCTGGCAGTCCACGCACACGACCGTGACATCCCTGACGGAGGGCACGTCCTTCCACGTCGCCGCGAGCACCTTGCCCTCGTCATCCTCCGTCACCTTGTAGTCGGTGCCGATGGATTGACCGCCCAGCTTCCAGCCCTGGAAGGCCTTGCCCTCCTGCGTCGGCGCCGGCGTGGCCGCGCCATCCGGGAAAAGAGCCTCCCCCGGCGCGACCTGCACGAACGGCCCTTTCGCCGAACCCACAAAGAGGGTCACCGGCTCCTCCACCTCGATCAGCGGCCTCAACGAGGCGTATTGGGCGTACGCCGACGTATTAAAAGGTTGAATGGAGCTTGTCAAAAAGGCGTTGCCCTGATTGCGTCGAAAGACGACCGCCCCGGCGAACCCATCCCCGTCGCCGTTCGTCTCAAAGGCGTTGCCCCAAAGGCCAAAGAAGCCGTAAGGATCCTGCGTCATCGCATTCGCGTTCACCGGGTTCTGCCCGGTCCCTCCAGCGACGACCATACCGTCGGTCAACTTTGAATCAGTGGGATACCCGGGGCTGATTACCGCCACGTCCGCCACCTCCGGCAAGCGGGCATTCACCTTGAATTTGTCATTGAGCTTGGACAGGATGGCATTGAACTTATCCGGGGTCGGCCAGAAATCGGAGCCATTCTTGCCGCAATAGACCGCCGCGCTGTCGAGGTTCTTTTCCTCCCCGTTGAGGCGGGCCACATGGCCGATGGTCGTCTCGTAGACGCCAAGGTAAAAGGCCGTGCCGTCGTCGCGCACGACGCGCCGAAGGGCAAGCACAGTCGTATCCAGATCAGGCGTTTCCGCCTCGCCATACTTCTTTTGCCACCACGCCAGATAGTCCCGCCAGAACGCGCGGTAGGAGTCATAGTCCGCCAGGTCGGGCGGGTCGCCCACGGATTCATCCCCAGACTCGACGGGCTCGCTGTACGTGATCGTACCGTTCGTCAGGCCAAGCGAGGCGATGGTGCCCGCCGGCGAATAGTGGAAGCCCTTGTAAACGTTGCCGAAGGCATCCTCCCCGACCTCCGTCCTGTCGCCCGGGAGGTTGCCGAAGAGGGAGGATCCGGAGCCGAGGCGGATGGTGGCAGGGGCGGGCGTCTCGGCCTTGGCCTCTTCGTAGGTGGCGGTGAGGGTGACGGCGGCGTCGTAATCGCCGACGGTGTAGGCGTTCCCGGTGAGGCCCCCGTCGGCGCCTTCCCAGCGCTTGAACGTGCGGCCCTCGACGTCGTCGGGCGTCAGGGTGAGGCTGGCGCCGGGCTCGTAGTAGCCGTTGCCAAAGGACTGCCTGCCGTTGGTGACGACGGCGCTGCCGCCGGAGACAAGGACGCGCGGATAGTAACGATAGGCGGCGGTGAAAGTATAGGTGACGTCCGCGGAGAGTTCGGGCACGGTGAAGACGTTGTCCTTCACCTCCGGCCCGTCCCAACCCGTGAAGGCCTGGTATGGGGGCGCCGCGCGGGGGGTGAGGGTGACGGTCTTGCCCGCGACGGCCTCGTAGGCGCTGGCGTCGCCGCCGACGACGACGATGGTGGCGTGCGGGATGGTCTCGAAGCGGGCGGTGAAGGTGTAAGTGACGTCTTCGGTCAAGGTCGGCACGGTAAAGGCGTTGTCCTTCACCGTGATGCCATCGGGTGCGCCCCAGCCCGCAAACTTCTCGTACTTGCCCGCCTCGCGGGGCGTGAGGGTGACGGTATCGCTCGCGATGGCCTCGGAGGCGCTGGCGATGCCGCCCTGGACGACGATGGTGGCGTGCGGGATGGTCTCAAAGCGGGCCGTGAAGGCGTATACCTCGCCGCCCTGGATGTCCTCAGGCACGGTGAAGACGCCGCCCTCGCCGAGCGCGACGCCCTCGGGCGCCTCCCAGCCCGCGAACGTTTCGTAGTCCCCGGGCTCCCGCGCCGTGAGGGTGACCACGTCGCCGGCGAAGGCGCAGACGGCGGCGCCGCTCTGCCCGCCTTCGACGGAGGCGGTGCCGCCCTCGACGGTGATGGTGGCGTAAGGCTTTGAGGTGTAGGCCACCGTCACATTCTCGGCGGGCATCTCGAAGGTAAAGGCCTCGTCCAGCGCGGCCCCGCCGTCCAGCCCCGCCGGCGTCACCTCCCGCCCCGTCAGCGCGCGGCCGGACGGCGTGGGGGGCGTGACCGTGACCTCGGCGCCTTCCAGATGGCCGTCGGTCTCCGAGACCGTCGTGTCGTCCAGCGTGACGGTGAGCGTATAGGTCTCCGGCGGCGGCACCTTGTAGACCAGACGCGCGCCAAGGACTGCCCCGCTTATCTCACGGGCCTCACGCCGCGTCTCCTCAGGGGCGGTATTCGCGGTTATCTCATTCCCCCAGCGGAAGTCGGAACCCGTGTAGCCGCCATAAAAGGCCGAACCGTTTTCTTCGACGACATACTCCGCGGCGTTGCCATACATGTCGAAGATGCCGTGCGCGTTCGGTTCCAGCGATTGGAGGTGGTCGCTGTACCAGAGCGCCAACGTATAAGAACCCCAACCGTTCGCGCCATCCATGACGTTCGTCTTTTCCTGCTCAGGCGTGCCGGCATAGGCGCACCATTCGCTGACGGTTGGGAAATGAAGCCCATCGGGCAAACTCCCCACGTTCTGGGAGAAGTCTGACGCGCCGAAGGCCTCGCCGTTGTTGCCTGTGGCACCACCAGACCAGTGCAGGCTTGCGGCCTGGGCCCGGGTGACCTCGAAGACGCCGATATAGTAGTCCGCGGAGACGGCCGGGTCCCGGACGAAAAGGATTTTGGAGCCTTTGTGGAAGGCCTCGTCCCTGGGGTCTTCGTCCTCGGCCATCGGGCGGGTGGACTTGTCGGCGAGGTCATAGACAAGGTATTCGAGCTCGGCCCTCGCGGCCGGGGCAAGGGCGAAGACGGCGGCTGCCAGGCAGAGAATCGAAAGGCGTTTCATCGGTTCCTCCCAACGTTTCCGCCCAGTATGGCAAATCCGCGGGCGCGGCGCAAGCGTTTTCGGTCAGCCCAGCAGGCGGATCGCCTTCCAGCGGCCGCGGAGGAAGCGGGCCAGGAGGCCGCCGCCGGCGACCATGACGTAGGCCAGCATGGTGAGCCAAAGCACCTCGATGGAGGCGCCGAGGGCATAGGCGCCGAAAAGGGCGGGCATCCAGAGCAGGACGGCCGTGCCGCCGACCCACCAGATGACGAAGCGGGTGTCGCCGGCGCCTTTGAGCGCGCCGCCCAGGACGATGTTGAGGACGTCGAAGAAGGCCCAGGCCAGGAAGATGGCGATGAGGTGGCGGCCCAGGGCGACGTAGGCGTCGTAGGCGAAGGGGGCGTCGGCGGGGTAGAAGAGGCGGAGGATGGCGCCGTTGAGGCCGCCGATGACCAGGAGGCAGAGCAGGACGTAGGCCCAGCCGATGAGCAGGCAGTTGCGGCCGCCGCGCGCCGCGCCCGCGGGGTCGCCGTCGCCCATGCGCTGGCCGACGACGATGCCGGCGGCCATGCCGATGCCCATGAGGGGGGCGAAGACAAGCTGGTTGATGGCGAAGGCGATGTTGCTGGCGGCGAACTCGATGGGCTCAAGCCAGCCGGTGACGAAGGTGAAGACGGTGAAGGTGCCGACGTCGAGCAGGACGTGCCCGCCGTTGGGGATGCCGAAGCGGACGATGCGCGCGGCCAGGGGGGCCTTCCAGGCAAGGACCACGCGCCGGCGGCGGCCCGTGGCGAAGTGCGGCTCGCGGAAAAGCGCGGCCGCCAGGATGGCCAGGATGAGGAACTGCCCGATGGCCGTGGCCACGCCCGCGCCCACGATGCCCAGCTCGGGGACGGGGCCCCACCCCCAGATGAAGAGGGGGTCGAGCGCGATGTTGGCGACGTTGCCGCAGAGGTTGGCGGCCATCACCAGGCGCGTGTGTCCGCGCCCGGCGAAGAACCCGCTGAGCGCCGCGCCGAAGGGAAGCGCCAGGTTGGCGACGACGAGGGAAAGGTAATAGCGCTTCTCCTCGGCCAGCACGTCGGGCGCGTGGCCCACCAGGTCGAACAGCCACAGGCCCAGCGGCATCGTGGCCAGCAGGATGGGCACGCAGGCCAGGGAAATCCACAGCCCCTGCCCCGCGGCCCGGGCGCACGCGGCGCGGCTGCCGGCCCCGGCGTACTGCGCCACGAAGGTGCCCGAATAGGCCACCACGTTCTGCAGGAGCGCGATGACCATGAAGGCCACCAACCCGGCGGGGAGCGCCGCCTGGATGCTCACGGCGCTGTACCGCGCCAGGAAGAGGCGGTCGACGAACATCATCAGCGCGTTGCCGGTCATGGCCAGCACGAGCGGCCAGGCGATGCGCAGGCAGGCGGGGAAGGATGAGGCGGGGTGCATCTGGGGACTCGATGAACGGGAAACAGGACTTACCCCCTCCGGGCGGCGGGCGGGGCGGCGGGAAGCCGCACACGGCGCGCGGGGCTTGGGGCGCGGGAAAGGGCGCGCCCGGCTCCCAAGGTCTGAGGCCGCCTCACTCCGCCGGCGTCTCGGCGGGGGCGGCCTCGGCGGACTTTTCGCGGGCGGCGGTGGCGCCGGGGGCGAAGGCCTCGCGGTGCTCGAGCACCTTGGCCTTGATCTTCTCGGCGACGTCGGGGTTGGCGCGGAGGAACTCGGTGGCAGCGTTGGCGCCCTGGCCGATCTGCTCGTTCTCGAAGCTGAGCCAGGAGCCGCGCTTGTTGACGACGCCTGCGGCGAGGGCGGCGTCGAGGATGGAGCCCTCCCAGGAGATGCCGCGGGAGTAGAGGATGTCGAACTCGGCCTCGGTGAAGGGCGGGGCGACCTTGTTCTTGACGACGTTGACGCGGGTGCGGTTGCCGTAGGCCTTGCCGGCGTTGTCCTTGAGGGTGGCGACGCGGGCGATCTTCATGCGCACGGAGGCGTAGAACTTGAGGGCGTTGCCGCCGGTGGTGGTCTCCGGGCTGCCGAACATGACGCCGATCTTCATGCGGATCTGGTTGGTGAAGATGCAGAGCGTCTTGGTGGTGGCCAGCAGGCCGGTGAGCTTGCGCATGGCCTGGGACATCAGGCGGGCCTGGGCGCCCATGTGCGAGTCGCCGATGTCGCCGTCGAGCTCGCTCTGCGGCACCAGCGCGGCCACGGAGTCGACGATCACCACGTCCACCGCGCCCGAGCGCACCAGCTGCTCGGTGATCTGGAGGGCCTCCTCGCCGGAGTTCGGCTGGGAGAGCAGCAGGTTGTCCACGTCCACGCCGATGCGCCGGGCGTAGGCCACGTCAAGGGCGTGCTCGGCGTCGATGAAGGCGACGATGCCGCCCTGCCGCTGGGCGTTGGCGGCGATGTGCAGCGAGAGGGTCGTCTTGCCCGAGGATTCGTTGCCGAAGATCTCGATGATGCGCCCGCGCGGCACCCCGCCGACGCCCAGCGCGAGGTCCAGCGAGAAGGCGCCGGTGGAGATCACCGGCACGTCCTGCACCTCCACCTCACCCATCTTCATGATGGCCGAGGAGCCGAACTCCTTGCGGATCTGGTTCAGCACGGCGGCCAGTTTATCGTCCGCGGAGGGCGCCCCCGCGCTCTTCTTCTCTGCCATGGTCAAGGCTTCCTTTCCGAAAACGCAATCCCCGCCATTATACCACATCGCGCCCCGTCCTGCGGCGGCGCGGCCCGGCGGGACAGGCGCGCCCCCGGTGGGGCCGGGGGCGCGGCGGGGAGGGGGCCCGGGCGGGGCTCACCAGTTGACGGCGGCGGGAATGCCGTCGTAGGCGGCGAGGAGGATCTTGCGGATGTCCTCGGCGGTGGTCTCGCGGGGGTTGGCGCCGGTGCAGGGGTCCTTGACGGCGTTCTCGGCGATGAAGGCGAGGTGCGCGTCGAAGGTCTCGCGGTCGACGCCGGCGGCCTCGAGGGTCGGCGGGATGTCGAGCGAGTCGTTGAGGGCGCAGATCTTGTCGACGAGGACGTTGACGAGCTGGCGCTCCGTGGCGCCGGGCAGGCCCAGGGCGCGGGCGATGTCGGCGTAACGGCCCTCGCAGGCCTTGCGGTTGAACTGGATGACGAAGGGCTGGAGGATGGCGTTGCAGAGGCCGTGGGGCAGGCCGAACTGCGCGCCGATCTTGTGGGCGATGGAGTGCGTGATGCCCAGCAGCGCGTTGGAGAAGGCCATGCCGGCGAGGCACTGGGCCACGTGCATCCGGCCGCGGGCGGCCTTGTCGCCGTTGTACGAGGCCACCAGGTCGTCGTCGATCATCTGGATGGCCTTGATGGCCAGCGGGTCGGAGAAGTCGCTGCGCAGGGAGGCGACGTAGGCCTCGATGGCGTGGGTGAGCGCGTCCAGGCCGGTGTGCGCCGTCAGCTTCGGCGGCATGGTCTCGGCCAGGTCGCTGTCAACGATGGCGATGTCGGGGGTGATCTCGAAGTCGGCCAGCGGATACTTCACCTTCGTGGCATAATCCGTGATGACGGAGAAGGCCGTCACCTCCGTGGCCGTGCCGGAGGTCGAGGGGATGGCCACGAAGATGGCCTTCTGGCGCAGGCGGGGCAGGGAGAAGGGATCCTTGATGTCGTCGAAGGTCTTCTCGGGGTGCTCGTAGAAGACCCACATGGCCTTGGCCGCGTCGATGGGCGAGCCGCCGCCGATGGCCACGATGACGTCGGGCTGGCAGTCGCGCATGGCCTGGGCGCCCTTCATGACGGTCTCGACGGAGGGGTCGGGCTCGACGCCGGTGAACTGGGTGACCTGCAGCCCGGCGCCGCCCAGAATCCCGCACAGGCGCTCGAGCGCGCCGCTCTTCTGCATGGAGTGCCCGCCGGTGACGACGAAGGCGTGCCTGCGGCTCTTGCCCAGGACGGCGAGCTCCTGCATCGCGCCGGGGCCGAAGTAAATATCGCGGGGAAGCGTGAAACGTGCCATGACGAAATCCTTTCCTTCGCGCCGGGGACGCTCCCCGGCGACCGCAGACAGTATACCAAAAACGCCCTACCTGCGGAAGGTCGCGATGGCCGCGCGCAGATCGTCCGCCGTCCGCAGGCGCATCAGGTTCCCGCGCAGCGCGTTCGCCCCGGGCAACCCCTTGAAATAGCGGAACAGATGCCTGCGGAAGGTCAACACCGCCGCCTCCTCGGCACTCAGCCGCGAGACGCCCCCCGCCAGCGCCCGATACCGCAGCTCCAGCTCCAGATGACGCTCCGCCACGCCGCACGGGTCCCCAAGCGGCGCCAGCGAGAAGACGCACGGGTTCGCCAGCGCCGCCCGCGCCACGAGGATCGCCCCCACCCCCGTCGCCGCCATCGCCTCCGCCCCCGCGCGGTCGGCCACCGACCCGTTGCCGTAGACCGGCAGGCCGCCGACCTCCCCCACCGCCTCGCGCAACGCGTCCAGATGCACCACCCCCGCGTGCCCCTGCGACGTGTACCGCGCATGGAAGGCCACCGCCGCCGCCCCGCCCTCGCGCGCCACGCGCAGCACCTCGCGCCAGACCGGCGCGCCGGGGTGCGGCCCCAGCCGCGTCTTCACCGTCACCGGCAGGCGCACCGCCTTCGCCACCGCCTCGATCGCCCGCCCCAGCCGCGGCAGATCCCGCAACAGCGCCGCCCCCGCCCCCTGCGCCGTGATGCGCGGCACGGGGCAGCCCGCGTTCAGGTCGATGCCCCGGAAGCGCCCCAACGCCTCCACCCGCCGCGCCGCCTCGGCCAGGCGCGCGGGGTCGGGCCCGTACAGGTGCGCCCAGACGTTCCGCTCCTCGGGGAAGGTCTCCAGCAGAAACAGGGTCTTGGGCTGGCCGCGGCACACGCCCTCGGCGTTGACCATCTCGGTGAACGTCCGCGCCGCGCCGCGCTCCTCGCACAGCACGCGCATCGGCGGCGAGGTGAACTCCGCCATCGGCGCCAGGAAAAGCGGCGGCAGGGCGGCCATCGTCAGCGCCTGCGCAGCCACCCGAACGACCCCCGCGCCGCGGGCTCCGGATCGGGCGGCGGCGCCGCGCCGGCGGGCAACGCACGCTCCAGCTCCTCGATCCGCCGGATCAGCTGTTCCTGCACGCGGGCGTTCTCGCGGTGCTCCTCCTCGCGGGCGGCGCGCTCGCGGTCCAGGGCCCGCGCCGTCTCGCGCAGCTTCTCGTCCAGCCGCAGCGAGTCAAGCGTCTGCCGCTCGGCCAGGCCCAGCTGGGAACGCAGCTGCGTCTCGCGCCCCTCCAGCGCCACCAGGCGCTTCTGCAGCTCGCTCTCCCGCCCGCGGGCCTCCTCCAGCGCCTGCTCCAGCGCGGCCACGCGGGCCTCGTGCTCGCGCCGCGCGGCGGGGCCCCGGGGCGGGGCGGGGGGCTCGGCGCGGGCGGCGGGCGCCTCGCCCACGATGCGCCGGATCTCGGCGATGCGCTCGGCGAAGGCCGCCGCGCGGGCGCGGGAAAGCCCGCGCAGGCTCTCCAGGAAGCGCTCCTCCTCCTCCTGGCCGCGGCGGAGGGCCTCGGCCTCGCGGGCCAGGAGCTCGGGGAAGGCGCCCTCCGGCGCGGGCTGGGCGTCCCGCGCCGTCTCGAGGGCCGTCTCCAGCGAGGCGATGCGCTGGCGCAGCTCGCGCTCGCGCCGGTCGGCGGCCTCGGCGGCCTCCTGCGCGGCGGCGTTGGCGTGGTCGCGCTCCAGGCGCGCGGCGGCGAGCTCGCGGGCGAGGGGCCCCGCGTCCGGCGCGCCGGGAAGGTCCAGCTCGCCCTGGCGGGCCTCGGCCTCGCGGCGGAGTTCCTCGATGCGGCGGTCCTTCAGGCGCAGCTCGCGCTCCAGGAGCACCAGGCGCTGGCGCGTCTCCTCCAGCTCCTGCGAGGCCGCGGGCGGCTCGACGGCCAGCGGCAGCTCGGCGGTGGCCGGCTCCCCGCCGGGATCCCGGGAGAGCGTCGCGCCCTTGGGGAAGCGCCCCTCGGCAAGGAGGCGCTCGGCGGCGGCCCGGGCCACGGGGCCGTAAGGCGGGCGGCCGGGGGCGAGGACGTACCAGGCCATGCCCAGCTCGGGGAGCGTCTCGGCGGGCGCCCAGGTCTCGCCGTCGGCGGAGATGGCAAAGCCCGGGAGGATGGCGCCCTGCTCGGCCCATTGGGCAAGCAGGGCGGTGGGGACGTTCGCGTTGCGCAGGGCCCCGGAGGGGTCGCGCAGCGACCAGCGGCGGGTGTCCGCCTCGGCCATCAGCGGGCCTCCCCGGCGCGGCGGACGGCCTCGGCGGCCTCCTCGCGCACGCCGAAGACCTCGTCGTCTGCCTCGAGGGTGCGGATCATGGCGGCGCGGAGGCGCTCGCGGACGAGCTCCACCTCGGCCTGGGCGTTGACGAGCGCGGCCTTGGCCACCACGAGCTCCTGCTGCCAGCGGCGCTTGGCCTCGGCCAGCTCGGCCCTGAGGCGGGCGTTCTCTTCGCGCAGCGCGGTTGTTTCGTCCATGTCGTCCCTCCGATCAGAATGCGCTCTTTTCGCCGAGCGGGGCGGTTTCGATGAGGGCGGCCTCGCGCGCGGCGGCGGGGTCGCCGGGGGTGAGGGCGCGCGCCAGGGCCAGGGCCTGGGCCTTCCGTGCGGCGTCCCCGGCCTCGTTGTAAAGCTTGGCGGCGATGAGGGCGGCCTCGGCGTTGCGCGTCTCGTTGGCGCAGCGGGCGGCCTCGGCGGCGGCGGCGCCCAGGCGCCCGGCGTCGTAGAGCCCGCGCACGCCCAGGCGCCAGCGGGCCACGGTGTCGTCATGCAGGCCGGGGCGGCCCTGCTGGAGCCCGGCGCGCAGAAGGTTGTAGCGGGTGCGCAGGGGCTGGGGCCAGGCGGCCGTCTCCAGGTCGTAGAGCCAATCGGCGGCGTACTGCGGGCGGAGGGCCTCGGCCAGGGTCAGCTCGGCGTCGGCCACCGTCGCCGCGTCCCAGTCGCCGCGCCGCTCGGCCCAGGCCTGGAGGAAGCGGCGCAGCTCGCCGTGCTGGGCGTCCTCGGCCAGGGCGATGCGCAGCTCGAGCGTCCGCCGCCACAGCCGGCTCTGCGGCACGTCGAGCGCGTCGGCGCGGGCCACGAAGGCGCGGGCGCCGGCGAAGTCCCCCGCCGCGAAGGCGGTCGCCGCCCGGCCGCGCAGGCGCGCGTCCGCCCGCACATCGCTCTTCTGCACGCACCCGGCCAACGCCGCCGCGGCCACCATCAGGAATACAACGTTTCTCATCGCGCCCCTTTCCGTGCCAGTATAGCAAAAGCGCGCCTAGGGCAGGAGGCGCACGACGGCCCGGTTGCCGATGGCCTCGGCCAGGGCCCGCGGCGTCACCCCGCGCCCGAGCGGCTGGTCGGGGTCGGCCCCCGCGCCCAGCAGCAGCCGCACCGCGTTCGGATCCTCCCCCGCCACGGCGAAGGCCAGCGCCGAGCGCCGCTCCGCCCGCCCCGCGCGCCGGAGCGTGGCCAGCGCCGAGACGTCCGCCCCCGCGCCCACGAGCAGCCGGCAGACGGCCAGCGCCGCGTCCCGCGCCTCGCCGGGCGCTTGCGGGTCGGCCGCCGCCAGCGTCGCCAGCATGAGCGGGGTCAGCCCGTCCAGGGCGCGCCCCGCGCGCTCGGAGGCGAAGCGCGCGTCCACCGCCGCCCCGTTGGCCACCAGCAGCTCGCACGCGCGGATGGCCTCCTCGGGGTCGCCCCCGCCCGCGATCGCCGCGATGGCCAGCGCCAGGGGCGGGGCGTCGCGGAGCGTCGCGCCGGGCAGGGCCACCGTCCCCGGCAGGTCCGGGTCGGCCCCGTGCGCCAGCAGGGCGCCGATGACGCGCTCGTTGGCGGACTTGCCCCCCGCGCGGCGCGGCAGGGAGGCGGACGCTGCGGGCAGCGCCCCGGCCGCGCAGTAGTGGAGGGCCGCCAGGCGGAACCCGTCGCGCGTGCCGCGGGCGTCGAGGTCATACCCCGCCTCGGCCAGGATCTCGACGCCCTCGGGCCAATCCCGCACCGCGCACGCCACCGAGAGGGGCAGCCCCTCGAGGCGCTCGCGCGGGCCCACGCCGTCGGCCACCAGGGCGCGCAGGCGCGCGGCGTCCCGGGATTCAAAGAGGCGCACCGCCTCCTCGGGCGGCAAGCGCGAGAGCGCCGAGCGCGGCTCCCCGCACCCGGCCAGCGCGCACGCCGCGGCAATCACCAACAACAGGCCTTTCATCGCCCAAAAGTATACCATATGCGGCCGACCGTCTGAACGGCGCGCCCCTCCGTGAAACCCCGGGGACGGAAAGGCCCCGGCCGGGCGGCCGGGGCCTTTGGATGGTCTGGGGACGCCTGCCCTCAGGCCGCGCGGCGGCGAAGGGCCACGCCCGCCACGCCAAGGGCGAGCAGCGCCAGGGCGGTGGGCTCGGGGACGGAGTGGGTTTCCAGCTCCTTGGCCGTCATCGCGCCCTTGTAGAACTCAAAGTCGGTGACGACGTTCTCGGCAAGCACCAGGCTCGTCATGTCGCCGGCCCAGTTGAAGTCGGACAGGAAGCCGCCATTGCCGGCGGTCGCGCCGTTGAGGCTGAAGGTCGGCTGGAACATCGTCTGGCCGTCCACCTTGAAGGCAAGCGTATACTCGCCGGGCGCGACGGAGGAGGCAATGACCTTCAGGTTGTTGGCCGGGTAAAGGTTGCCGTTCTTGCCGGCGACGGCGAGCTGCAGGTTGCCCTCGACGACGCTAAGCCTCACGCGCTGGGTGCAAGTTGCGTCGTTGCCCTCGCCGGTCAGGTCGAAGATGGTCACTGCGTCGCTGATGTTCTGCGACGTCAGGGTGAAGGAGACGACGAGGGACATCGCCCCCGAATTGTCGCTCCCGAAGGGGTTGCCCGCGTCGCCGCGCGTGCCGGTGATGGTGTAGACGCCCTCCGAGGCGGTGTAGTCGTTCTTGTCAAACTCCCAGCCCAGCGTGACCGCGCCGGCGAAGGAGGCGGTGCAGGCCGCAGCCAGCACAAACAGCAGTTTCTTCATTGCGTTCCTTTGGTTTCTCCCTGCGGACACCATGCCCACAGAACGCGCATACACTAACACATCCCCCCCCCCCCCCCCCCCCCCCCCCAAAAAAACAAAACATTTTCCTCGCGGGCGGGGAGGCGGGGGGGGGGGGGGGGCGGG
>CALXSE010000016.1 GCA_944391085.1 uncultured Kiritimatiellota bacterium
CGCCGACAGTTTCCGCCGCATGATCATGCGTGCCGCCTTGGATCCCGCCTACCTCGAATTCCTCTTGAATCTTCAGCGAAATTAGATGCGTTTGCCCTGCTGGTTCGGGTGGGTGGTGGAACATGGGGAGATGGGTGTGGTAAAATGCAGGGGAAGGAGATGGATATGAAGCGTTTGGTTTTGGCTGTTGCGGCATTGATGGTCGGCGTGGCCTTGGCCGGGCCGGGGAGGCGGCCTCCGCCGAAGCGGCCGCACCGTCCTCCGCCCCCGCCCCCGGTGTTCCGCCATCGGGTGAGGCCGCCGAGCTGGGGCTGGGGGGTGAGCGCGGGGCCGTGGGGCGGCAGCCTCAGCGTGGGGACGCGCGTGGGGCGGCATGGGTTCGTTGGGGCGGCGTGGCCGATTTTCCCGCCGCCCGTGCCGGTGGTGGAGCGGCAGACGACGATTGTGGTGCAGCAGCCCGCGCAGAAGGTGATCGAGGTGGAAAAGGAGGCGCCGGAGGAGGCTTCGACCGTGCGTGACCCCGGGATCCTGCCGGCCTTTTCGCCGCGTGCGGACGGCAAGCCGCGCACGTGGGTGGAGGGCCATTGGAAGGTGACGCGGGGGTTGGACGGGGAGGAGCTGACGCGCACGTGGGTGCCGGGGCATTGGGAATGAGGCAAGGGCCGGGGTACGCCCCGGCCCTTGCCTTTGGGCGCGTCCTCCGGGTGGGTCAGCAGGCGGGGACGCGGAGACGGCCGCGGCGATAGGTGGCGACGGCGCGCCCACGGAGGGTTTGCCCGGCCCAGGGGGTGTTGGCGGATTTGCTGGCGGAGTGGGCGGGGTCGACGACCCACTCGTCGTCTGGGGCGAGGATGGCGAGCTCGGCGTGCGCGCCGGGGGCGAGGGTGGGGGGCGGCAGCCCGATGAGGGTGTTCGGGGCGGTGACCCAGGCGGCGGCCCAGGCGAGGGGGGCCATGCCGCAGTGGCGCACCATGACGTCCCAGGTGACGGCGACGGCGGTCTCGAGGCCGATGATGCCGAAGGGTGCGGTCTGGAAGCCTTTGTTCTTGGTGGCGGGGGCGTGTGGGGCGTGATCGGTGGCGAAGATCGTGAGGGTGCCGTCGAGGACGCCCTGGCGGAGGGCCTGGACGTCGGCGCGGGAGCCGAGCGGCGGGTTCATGCGCCAGTTGCCGTCGTTGCCGGGGATGTCCTCGGCGGCGAGGGCGAGGTGGTGGGGGGTGGCCTCGGCGGTGACGGGGAGGCCCTCGGCGCGGGCGCGGCGGACGAGTTCGACGCTTTCGGCGCAGGAGAGGTGCTGGAGGTGGAGGGCGCAGCCGGTGGCGCGGCAGAGGGCGATGTCGGCGCGGACGGCCTCGACTTCCGCCTCGGGCGGGAAAATGGGCAGGCCGAGCGCGCGCGCGGCGGGGCAATCGCGCACGACGCCGCCGTTTTGGAGGTGGGGGAGGACGGCGTGATCCATGACGGGGCGGCCGAGCTTTTTGGCGCGGATCATGACCACACGCATGACCTCGGGGTCGGCGACCATGGCGCCGTCGTCGGAGAAGGCGACGGCGCCGGCCTCCTCGAGGGCCTCGAGGGGGGCGCAGGTCTTGCCGGCGCGGCCGAGGGTGGCGCAGGCGCTGGGGAAGATGGAGACGGGGGTTTGGGCGGCGCGGGCGCGGCGGACGAGTTCCGGGGTGTCGGTGGGCGGGTTGGTGTTGGGCATGGGGACGACGCGGGTGAAGCCGCCGTTGGCGGCGGCCGCGGCGCCGGAGAGGAGGTCCTCGGCGTCGGTGGCGCCGGGGTCGCGGAAGTGGACGTGGACGTCGCAGAGGCCGGGGGTGACGACGAGGCCGGGGCGGTCGATGACGTCGAGGCGGGCCGGGGAGGGGAGCTTGGCGGGGACGGGGGCGATGCGGCCTTCCGCGTCGACGAAGAGGGGGCCTTGCTCGTCGCGGCCGTTGGCCGGGTCGAGGAGGCGGGCGTGGGGGATGTAGAGGGCCTTCCGGGAATCGTTCTTCATGGCGGGGGAAGTATAGCAAAAACCCCGCGGGACGATGTCCTCGCGGGGGTGGTTGTGTGTGTTGAGGAGACAGTGGGTCAGGCCTCGACGGTGGAGCCGGGGGGATATTTCCCGGCGATGATGTCCCGGGCGATGGGCGTCTCGAGGAGGCGCTGGATGGTGCGCTTGAGGGGGCGCGCGCCGAAGTCTGGGTCGTAGCCCTGGTCGATGATGGCCTGCTTGGTCTTGTCGGAGACGCGGAGGGTGAGCTCCTGTTCGGCGAGGCGGGCGGCGAGCTCCTGGAGCTGGAGGTCGACGATCTTGGTGAGGCTCTCCTTGGAGAGGGGCTTGAAGATGAGCGTCTCGTCGATGCGGTTGAGGAACTCGGGGGGGAACTTGCTCTTCAGCAGGTTGGAGACCAGCTCTTGGACGCGCGAGGCGTTGCCCTCTTTCTCGGCGCCGGCGATGAGGTCGGAGCCGAGGTTGGAGGTCATGATGATGAGAGTGTTCTTGAAGGAGACGGTGGTGCCTTTGTTGTCGGTGAGGCGGCCGTCGTCGAAGACCTGGAGGAAGAGCTTGAAGACGTCCGGGTGGGCCTTCTCGATCTCGTCGAGGAGGACGACGCTGTAGGGTTTGCGGCGGACGGCCTCGGTGAGCTGGCCGCCTTCCTCGTAGCCGACGTACCCGGGAGGCGCGCCGACGAGGCGGCTGACACTGTGGCGCTCCATATACTCGGACATGTCGATGCGGGTCATGGCGTCGCGGCTGTCGAAGAGTTGCTCGGCGAGGACGCGGGCGAGCTCGGTCTTGCCGACGCCGGTGGGGCCGAGGAAGAGGAAGGCGCCGATGGGCCTCTGGCGGTTGCGGATGCCGGCGCGGGCGCGGAGGACGGCGTCGGCGACGGCGTCGACGGCTTCGTCCTGTCCGATGACCTTGGCCTTGATGGCGTCGCCCAGGCGCAGGAGCTTCTCGCGCTCGCCTTCGAGGAGCTTGGTGACGGGGATGCCTGACCAGCGGCTGACGGCCTCGGCGATCTCCTCGGGGCCGACGACCTCGCGGAGCATGGCGTCGTCGCCGTCCTTGGCGGCCGCGGCGAGCTTTTTCTCGAGCTCGGGGATGGTCTTGTACTGGAGCTCGCCGGCTTTGGCGTAGTCGAACCGGCGTTGGGCGAGCTCGAGCTCGTGGCGGGCGGCGTCGAGCTGTGCGCGGAGGCCTTTGCTGGCTTCGTGCGCCTTCTTTTCCTCCTGCCATTTGGCCTTGAGGGCGTCGGCCTTGGATTTCTCGTCGGCGAGTTCCTTTCGGAGTTCGTCGAGGCGCTTTTTGGAGGCGTCGTCCTTTTCCTTGGCGAGGGCGGCCTCCTCGATCTCCAGGCGCATGACCTTGCGGCTGAGGGCGTCGAGCTCGGCGGGCATGGAGTCCATCTCGGTGCGGATGGCGGCGCAGGCCTCGTCGAGGAGGTCGATGGCCTTGTCCGGGAGGAAGCGGTCTTGGACGTAGCGGTCGGAGAGGACGGCGGCGTTGACGAGGGCGGCGTCCTGGATGCGGACGTTGTGGTGGGCCTCGAAGCGCTCTTTGAGGCCGCGCAGGATGCTGATGGTGTCCTCGACGGTGGGCGGGGCGACCATGACGGGCTGGAAGCGGCGCTCGAGGGCCTTGTCCTTTTCCATGTAGAGGCGGTGCTCGGCGAGGGTGGTGGCGCCGATGCAGTGGAGTTCGCCGCGCGCGAGCATGGGTTTGAGCATGTTGCCCGCGTCGCTGGAGCCCTCGGTCTTGCCGGCGCCGACGATGGTGTGGATCTCGTCGATGAAGAGGATGATGCGGCCCTCGCTGGCCTTGATTTCCCTGAGGACGGCCTTGAGGCGTTCCTCGAAGTCGCCGCGGTATTTGGCGCCGGCCATGAGGGCGGTCATGTCGAGGGCGAAGAGGGTGCGGTTTTTGAGGCCCTCGGGGACGTCGCCGCGGACGATGCGCTGGG
This sequence comes from uncultured Kiritimatiellota bacterium, assembly GCA_944391085.1. Classification (GTDB taxonomy): domain Bacteria; phylum Verrucomicrobiota; class Kiritimatiellia; order RFP12; family DVOR01; genus Spyradenecus. Next base: position 3,957 of record CALXSE010000016.1, read on the forward strand.
CGAGGCCCTCGACGATGGCGGTTTTGCCGACGCCGGGCTCGCCGATGAGCACGGGGTTGTTCTTGGTCTTGCGCGAGAGGATGCGGATGACGTCGCGGATTTCGGTGTCGCGGCCGATGACGGGGTCGAGCTTGCCTTTGCGGGCGAGTTCGACGAGGTCGGTGCCGTACTTCTTGAGCGCCTCGTAGCTTTCCTCGGGGTTCTCGCTGGTGATGCGCTGGTTGCCGCGGACTTCCTTGAGGGCGGTGAGGAGGCCGTTCTCGCTCAGCCCCAGGTCGCGCAGCAGCTTCATGCGGTTGGCCATCGCCAGGAGGACGTGCTCGATGGAGACGTAGGCGTCGCCCATCTTTTTGGCGCGGTCAAAGGCGTCCACCAGGACTTCTTGCAGGTGGGGTGAGACGTAGACCTTGTTGGCTTCCATCGCGCCGGTGACGCGCGGCAACCTGTCCATCGCCTCGGTCACGCGCGCCCGGGCCATCTCCACGGAGACGCCGCATTTTTCGAGGAGGCTCGCGGCCAGCCCCTTTTCCTGGGTCAGCAGCGCCCAGAGCACGTGTTCGGGCTCCACCGTCTGCTGCTGGCGGCGGATGCCTTCCTGTTGCGCCGAGGTCAGGGCCTCGCGCAAACGTTCCGTCATTTGGTTCATATCCATGGTTGAAATCTCCTTCTGCCCTTCATTGCAATCGCCGTGCCAAACGCCTCCTCCGCCCTCAGTGGGGCGCGCTTCGGCTTGGGCCCTGCCATCGGATGGCACACCGTGCCACTGGGTGCGTGCCAGAAAAAAGCCCCGGGCGCGTGCCCGGGGCTTTGCCCGTGTTGGGGTTGGGTCAGTCGGCCAGGCGGGTGTCGGGCTTGGCGAGGGTGAAGAACTTGCAGGTCTTGGCGTAGTGCTCGCGGATGGGGTTGCCCTCGACCTTCTTGCCGTCGACGACGATCCAGGTCTTGTGCTTCTCGGAGTGGAAGGTGAGCTGGACGGGCTTGCCTTTGGGGAGCGTGCAGTCGAAGGTGTACTGGGCGCCCTCGCGGCGGAAGCCGACGTTGCCGTTGACGGGCGAGACGGCGTAGAGGTCGGTCTCGGGGCCGGTGGCGAGCATGAGGGGCTTGCCGTCGCCTTCGGGGACGGTGACGGTGAAGGTCATTTCCCAGGGCTGGGGCTCCTGCGCATCGAGGAGCTTGGCCTGGGCGTTGACTTGCTTGAGGAAGGCGTCGTAGCCGCGGCCGTTCTTGACGGCCCAGGTCTTCTGGGCGACGGTGGCGCAGTTTTTCTGGATGCGCGGCATCAGGTCTTCGGCGGAGAGCCCGGGGTCGGTGAGGAAGGCATTGTCGTTCCACATGGCCCAGGAGCCGCCGAGCACCTTGGAGCGGTCGAGATCCTCGGGCTTGGTCTTGGGGAAGGTGACGGGAGTCCAGTTGTCGTAGACCCATTGGGTGTTGAGGTCGTCGCCGTAGCCGCCGACGGAGCCGTTGCCGCTGGGGACGATGTACATCCAGATGTCGAGGGTGTTCATGATCTCAAAGCCGGCCTTGGTGGCCTCGACGGGATTCTGCCAACCCATGCTCCAGATGTTCATCTGCACGCCGGTGGACTCCACGGGGGTCTTGCCGCGCTTGTGGCTGAAGGAGCCCCACAGGCGCGGGGTCTTGCCCTTGGAGCGGATGTGCTTGCAGAAGGCGTCGACGAACTTGCGATAGCTCTCGTTGTCGCCGTAATACTCGTCCGTGCCGGTGTGGACGACCTGGCCGGAGAAGACGCCTTCGTCGATGTACTCATCGAAGATGGAGGCGACGAAGGGGAGGGTCTCGGGGTTGGAGAGGTCGAGCATCGCGGCGCGCTCCATGTCATGCTTGCCGCCGACGGAGCCTTTGTACATGAGGTCGGGGCGGACGCGGACCATCTGGAGGGCGTGGCCGGGGACGTCGAGCTCGGGGACGATGGTGACACCCTGGGCGTCGGCCTCGGCGACGAGGTCCTTGAACTGCGCCTTGGTGTAGAAGATGTCCTTGGAGGTGAGTTCGGGATATTTGGTGTTTTCGAGCCGGAAGCCGCCGGCGGAGGGCTCGACCGCGAGGATGTCGGCGGCGGTCTTCACCTTGTCCGGGTACCACTCGGCGTAGCGGTGGAGCCAGATGTAGTTGTCGGAGAGGTGCAGGTGGAGCTCGTTCAGCTTGTAGTAGGAGCAGATCTTGGCCAGCTGGCGGAGGGTCTCCAGGGCGAAGGGCTTGCGGCCGCAGTCGAACATAAAGCCGCGCTTGGCGTATTCGGGCCAATCCTTGGCCACGCCGCCGGGGAAGGTGTCGCCCTGGTCGGCGAAGACTTGGAGGATGGTCCGGGTGCCCCAGAAGGCGCCGAGGGGGGTGGGGGCCTCGATGAGGATGCCGGATTGGCCGGCGGTGAGGGTGTAGGCTTCCGGGTTGGCCTTGTCGTCGGGGACGACGCGCAGGACAATGTCGCCGGGCTCGGCGCTCTTGGCGGTGAAGGTGAGCGTGCGCCAGAAGCCGGAGGCCTCGCGCACCAGCGGGCGCTTGATGTCGTCGGCGAAGGTCTGGGCGTAACGGGCGAGGGCGTCGCAGGCGTCCTCGGGGATGACGACGCGGGTGCCCTCGGTGAGCGAGAAGGCCCCGGTGTCGGCGTTGTCGCTCCATTCCCGGAGCTCGGGGATGACGAAGGGCTTCGCGCACCAAGCGGTCGCCGCCGTCACCAGCATCGTGGCAAGAAGTGTCGTTTTCATGCCCATAGAATAGCACGCTTTCGCGTTCTGCGCAGAAGTTTTTGTCCTTTCGCGATTGGAGTGTGTGCCATCGGACGCAGTGCGGGGGCGAAAAGGCCCTGGGCACCCGCCCAGGGCCGGGGTGGTTTTCGTAGAAAAGGGTCAGCGGGCGGCGTGGAGCTCCTGGAGGGAGAGTGGCCGCAGGGCGACGCCGGAGAGGTGCTCGGAGAGCCCGTCGACGGCGGCGAGGAAGCCTTGGATGAGGGTGGTGACGGGAAGTGCGCGGCGCAGGGCCTCGGCGCGGATGCGCAGACCGTCGCCAAGGCGGTCGTCGCCGGGGCCGGCGGTGTTGACGACCCATTGGACGGCGCCGGCGCGGATGAGGTCGAGGGCGTCCGGGCGGCCTTCGCCGAGGCGGAAGCAGGCGGCGGGGCGGAGCCCGGCGTCCCAGAGCGCGGTGGCGGTGCCGCGGGTGGCGCAGAGGGCGTAGCCAAGGGCGGCGAGGCGCTTGGCGGCGGCGACGCCGGCGGGCTTGTCCGCGTCGCAGAGGGAGAGGAGGATGGTGGGTGCGGGGCGGCCCGGCCCGGGAAGGGGGAGGCGCGCGCCGGCGGCGAGCTGGCTTTTGAGGTAGGCCAGGCCGGGGGTGGGGGCCAGGCCCATGACTTCGCCGGTGGACTTCATCTCGGGGGAGAGGACGATTTCGGCGCCGGGGAAGCGGGCGAAGGGGAAGACGGCCTCCTTGGCGGCGTGGCAGGGGGGCGTGCGTTCGGCGGGGAGGCCGGCCTGGGCGAGGGTTTGGCCGGCCATGACGCGGGCGGCGACGGCGGCGAGGGAGACGCCGATGGCCTTGGAGACGAAGGGGACGGTGCGGGAGGCGCGGGGGTTGACCTCGATGACGTAGACGTCGCGCCCCTTGACGGCGAGCTGGAGGTTCATGAGGCCGCGGACGCGGAGGGCTTGGGCGAAGGCCCGGGCGTAGGCGCGGATTCGCTCGAGGGTCTCCTCCCCAAGGGAAAGGGGCGGGGTGACGCAGGCGGCGTCGCCGGAATGGACGCCGGCGGGCTCGACGTGCTCGAGGATGGCGCCGACGACGGTGTCCTGGCCGTCGCACACGGCGTCGACGTCGAGCTCGACGGCGTTTTCGAGGAAGCGGTCGATGAGGATGGGCTTGCCTTCGGCGATGGCGACGGCCTGGCGGGCGAGGGCGTCGAGGTCTTCGCGCCGGCGGACGATGACCATGCCGCGGCCGCCGAGGACGAAGGAGGGCCGGACGAGGACGGGGTAGCCGAGGCGGTCGGCGATGGCGAGGGCGTCCTCGGCGGTGTGCGCGATGCCGCTGGGCGGCTGAAGGATGCCGATGTCGTCGGCAAGGCGCTTGAAGCGGTCGCGGTCCTCGGCGAGGTCGATGTCGTCGGGGTCGGTACCGAGGATGGAGACGCCGGCGGCCTTGAGGGCCTGGGCCAGGTTGAGGGGGGTCTGGCCGCCGAACTGGACGATGGCGCCGACGCAGCGCTCACGCTCGTAGACGTTGACGAGATCCTCGAGGGTGAGGGGCTCGAAGTAGAGGGCGTCGGAGGTGTCGTAGTCGGTGGAGACGGTCTCAGGGTTGGCATTGGCCATGACGACGCGGCAGCCGAGGGCGTGCAGGGCGGCGGCGGCCTGGCAGCAGCAGGCGTCGAACTCGATGCCCTGGCCGATGCGGTTGGGGCCCCCGCCGATGATGAGGATGGCGCGTTGGCCGTGGGCGGGCGGCTCGGACGGGGAGAGGGCGTAAGACGAATAGTAGTAGGGCGTGCGGGCGGCGAACTCGCCGGCGCAGGTGTCGACGAGGCCGTACCCGGGGAGGAGGCCTGCGGCGCGGCGGGCGGCGGTGACGGAGGCTTCGTCGGCGCCAAGGAGCGTGGCGAGCTGGCGGTCGGAGAAGCCGAGGCGCTTGGCCTGGAGGAAGAGGCCGTGGGGGAGGGGGCCGGGGGCGTGGGCGGCGATCTCGGACTCAAAGGCGACGAGCTCCCAAAGCTGGCGGAGGAAATAGGGGTCGATCGCGGTGAGGGCATGGAGGCGGTCGAAGGGCCAGCCGCGGCGGAGGGCCTCGTGAAGGTGGAAGACGCGGTCGGCGGTGGGGTGGGCGAGGGCGTCGGCGAGCGCGTCGTCGGGGAGGCCGCGCGCGGCCTCCCTGCCGTCGGCGCCGAAGCCCGCGCGGCCGATCTCAAGGGAGCGGAGGGCCTTCTGGAAGGCTTCCTGGAAGGTGGCGCCGATGGCCATGGCCTCGCCGACGGATTTCATCTGGGTGCCGAGGGTCTCGTCGGCGCCGTGGAACTTCTCGAAGGCGAAGCGTGGGGCCTTGACGACGACGTAGTCGAGGGCGGGCTCGAAGGATGCCGGGGTGGTGCCGGTGACGTCGTTGCGGAGCTCGTCGAGGGTGAAGCCGACGGCGAGGAGGGCGGCGACCTTGGCGATGGGGAAGCCGGTGGCCTTGGAGGCGAGGGCGGAGGAGCGGGAGACGCGGGGGTTCATCTCGATGACGACGCGGCGGCCGGTGCGGGGGTCGACGGCCCACTGGACGTTGGCGCCGCCGGTGGCGATGCCGATGGCGCGCATGACGGCGAAGGAGTCGTCGCGCATGGCCTGGTATTCGGCGTCGGAGAGGGTTTGGATGGGGGCGACGGTGATGGAGTCGCCGGTGTGCACGCCCATGGGGTCGATGTTCTCGATGGAGCAGACGACGATGGCGTTGCCCTTGCGGTCGCAGACGACCTCCATCTCGAACTCTTTCCAGCCGAGGAGGGATTCCTCGATGAGGACCTCGGAGGTGGGGGAGGCGTCGAGGCCGGCCTGGGCGATGCGGTCGAGATCCTCGGGGCCCTGGGCGATGCCGCCGCCGGTGCCGCCGAGGGTGAAGGCGGGGCGGACGATGAGGGGCCAGGAGCCGATGGCGGCGGCGACGGAGCGGGCCTCGCCCAGGGTGTGGGCGGTGCCGGAGCGGGGAAGGTCGAGGCCGATGGCGAGCATGGCCTCCTTGAACTTCTGGCGATCCTCGGCGCGGTCGATGCTGGCGGCGTTCGCGCCGATCATCTCCACGCCGAGCCGCCCCAGCGAGCCGCGGCGGTAAAGCGCCATGGAGAGGTTGAGGGCCGTCTGCCCGCCGAGGGTGGGCAGGAGGGCGTCGGGGCGTTCGCGCTCGAGGATGGCCTCGAGGCTCTCGGGGGTGAGGGGCTCGATGTAGGTGCGGTCGGCGGTGGCCGGGTCGGTCATGATGGTGGCCGGGTTGGAGTTCACGAGGACGACCTCGTAGCCTTCGGCGCGGAGGGCCTTGCAGGCCTGCGTGCCGGAGTAGTCGAACTCGCACCCCTGGCCGATGACGATGGGGCCGGAGCCGATGAGGAGGATCTTGCGGAGGTCGGTGCGTTTAGGCATGGCGGTGCTCCCGGTGTTGGAGGGCGGCGGCGAGGAGCCCCGCGAAGAGCGGGTGCGGGTCGCGGGGGCGGGACTTGAACTCGGGGTGGAACTGGCAACCGATGAAGAAGGGGTGGCCGGGGAGCTCGACGACCTCCACGAGGCCGCTCCCGGGGTTGGTCCCGGTGACGCGGAGCCCGGCGCGCTCGAGGGGTTCGCGGAAGGCGGGGTTGAATTCGTAGCGGTGGCGGTGGCGTTCGGAGATGCGCGCGGCACCGTAGAGCATGGCGGCGCGGGAGCCCGGGGCGAGGTCGCAGGCGTAAGCGCCCAGGCGCATGGTGCCGCCCAGGCCGCGGACGGCCTTTTGCCCCTCCATGAGGGCGATGACGGGGTGGGCGGTGCCCGGGGCGAACTCGGCGCTGTCGGCGTCGGCCCAGCCAAGGGCGTCACGGGCAAAGGCGATGACGGCGCACTGCATCCCCAGGCAGATTCCGAGGAAGGGCGTGCCCGTGGCGCGGGCGTGGGAGACGGCGCGGAACATTCCCAACAGCCCGCGCCGCCCGAAGCCGCCGGGGACGAGGATGGCATCGGCGCGGGAGAGGCGTCCGGCGGGGTCGCCGGATTCGAGTTCCTCGGACTCCACGCGGAGGATCTCAAGCTTGGCGCCGTGGGCCATGGCGGCGTGGGAGAGGGCCTCGTAGATGCTCTTGTAGGCGTCCTGGTGGCGGATGTACTTGCCGACGACGGCGACGGTGACGGGGCGCGTGGGCCGGAGGGCGCGGGCGAGCCAGGCGCGGTAGTCGCGCAGATCCAGCGGGCGCGGCCCCAGGCGCAGGGCGCGGAGCGTCTCGACGTCGAAACCCTTTTGGGCGAGCTTGATGGGGACCTCGTAGATGGCGTGGCGGACGTCGAGCTCCTCGATGACGCAGCGCTCGGGGACGTTGCAGAAGACGGCGAGCTTGCGCAGGTGCTCGGGTTCCAGGCGGCGTTCGGCGCGGCAGACCAGGATGTCGGGCTGGATGCCGATGTTGCGCAGGACGCCGACGGATTGCTGCGAGGGCTTTGTCTTGAGCTCCTTGGCGGCCTTGAGGTAGGGCACGTAGGTCAGGTGGATGAAGGCGACGTCGCCGGGTTCGGCGGCCATGCGGAATTGGCGCGCGGCCTCCAGGAAGGGGAGGCTCTCGATGTCGCCCGCCGTGCCGCCGATCTCGGTGATGGCGATGTCGACGTCCGGGCCGTGGAGGGCACGCATGGCGCGCTGGATCTCGTCGGTGACGTGCGGGATGACCTGGACGGTGGCGCCGAGGTACCCGCCCTGACGCTCGCGGGCAAGGACGGCGCCGTAGATCTTGCCGCTGGTGTAGTTGGAGGCCTTGGTGCAGGTGATGCCCGCGATGCGCTCGTAGTGGCCCAGGTCAAGGTCTGTCTCCGCGCCGTCGTCGGTGACGAAGACCTCGCCGTGCTGGTAGGGGCTCATCGTGCCGGGGTCGACGTTGAGGTAGGGGTCGAGCTTCTGCATGGCCACGCGGTAGCCGCGGCGGCGGAGGAGGAAGGCGAGGGCGGCGGCGGTGACGCCTTTGCCAAGGCTGCTGACCACGCCGCCGGTGACGAAGAGGTGCTTGGTGCTCATCGGGTGGCCTCCATGAGGGCGACGAAGGGACGGAAGAGGGCCTGGGCCTCGTGCGGGCCGGGTGCGGCCTCGGGGTGGAACTGCACGGAGAGGGCGGGGAGCGTGCGGTGGCGGACGCCCTCGCACGTGCCGTCGTTCAGGTTCACGTGGGTCTGCTCCAGGCAGCCGGGCAGGTCGGAAAGGGCGTAGTTGTGGTTCTGGCTGGTGACGGCGACCGCGCCGTCCACGAGGCTCTTCACGGGGTGGTTGCAGCCGTGATGGCCGAAGGGGAGGCGCCCGCACCGTGCCCCGCAGGCCAGGCCCAGTAGCTGGTGGCCCAGGCAGATGCCCATGAGCGGGATCCGCGCGGCGAGCAGGGCGCGCACGGTCTCCTGCGCGTAGGGCAGGGCGTTCGGGTCGGCGGGGCCGTTGGAGAGGAAGACGCCGTCCGGCCGCAGGGCGAGCGCGGCCTCGGCGGGCGTCTTCGCGGGCACGACGGTGACGCGGCACCCCGCGGCGGCCAGGCAGCGCAGGATGTTGCGCTTCACGCCGAAGTCGTAGACCACCACGTGCAGGCGCCCCGCGTCGTTCCAGGCGTAGGGTTCGTGCGTGGAGACGCGGGCGGCGTAGTCCTGGCCGTCCAGCCCCTCCCAGGCTCGGGCCCGAGCGACGGCCTCGGCCTCGGCAAGCGGCTCATCCGAGGCGTGGAGATAGGCCCGCTGCGTCCCGTGGTCGCGCAGATGGAGCGTCAGGGCGCGGGTGTCCACGCCGTAGATGCCCGGCTTGCCGTGGCGCGTCAGGTAAGCTTCCAGGCCCTCGGTGGCGCGGAAGTTGCTTGGCGGGTTCACGCGGCGCACCACCAGCCCGTTGAGGAAGAGCCCGCGGCTCTCCTCGTCTTCCGCGTTGCAGCCGTAGTTGCCGACCTCCGGCGTGGTGAGGACGACGAACTGCCCGGCGTAGGAAGGGTCGGTGAGGATTTCCTGATAGCCGGTCATGCCGGTGTTGAAGACGGCCTCGCCCAAGGCGTCCCGACGCGCCCCGAAGGCGACGCCCCGGAAGACCGCCCCGTCAGCGAGGGCAAGGAAGGCGTCGCGGGCGCGTTCGGCGGCCCACTTGGCACGGCACTCAATAGGCACGTTCATGGCGATGCTCCATATGGTTGACGAGGGCGCGGTTGACCACCCGGTTGCCGCCGGGCGTGGGGTAGTCGCCCGTGAAGTACCAGTCGCCCGTGTGATCAGGGCTGCATCGCCGCAGATCCGCGACTGTCTGGAAGATGACCTTGAGCCCGGCGCGCAAGCCTTCGGGCCGCAAACGCCGGGCGATGGCCGCGACGAGCGTTTCCCGCGGCACCTCGGCGTAGACCGTGCGCAGGACGTTCGTCTGCGCCCCGGCGGGGAGATTCGCCTGGCGCTTGGCCTCCGCGTAGGCCGCCCACAAAATCTCCAGGCGCCCCTCTTCGCGCAAGATGTCCTCCAGGGCGTTGAAGGCGACGAGCTGGTCGAGCGTGGCCATGTCGATGCCGTAGCAGTCCGGGTACAGGATGGGCGGCGCGCTGGAGGCCACGACGATCTCTTTCGGGCCCAGGCGGTCGAGGATGGGCAGGATGGCGTCGCGCATCGTGGTCCCGCGGACGATGGAGTCGTCGAGCACCACGAGCGTGTCCCCCGGCCGCACCAGGCCGTAGGTGACGTCGTAGACGTGCATGGCCAAATCCCTGCGTGTCGCCTCGTCGGCGATGAAGGTGCGGAACTTCGCGTCCTTGACGGCCACCTGTCCGAAGCGCACGGTGCGCCCCTCGGCCGCCGCGACGCCCATCAGCGTCTCCAGGAGGCCATGGAAGGCGACCTGCGCGGAGTTGGGGATGTAGCTCAGGAAGAGGGTGGAGAGGTCGCCCCCCACGGCGCGGACGACCTGCGGCGCCAGGGCGTGGCCCAGCCGCTTGCGCTCGGCGTGGATCTCGGCGTCGTTGGCGCGGGAGAAGTAGATGCGCTCGAAGACGCAGGCGCGGCGGGGCGCGGGGGCCAGGCAGTCTTCCAGCGTCGCCGTGCCGTCCGGCGCGATGAGGAGCGCCTTGCCGGGGGGCAGCTCGCGCACGGCCTCGGTCGGCACGTCAAAGGCCGCCTGGATGGCGGGGCGCTCGGAGGCCACGGCCACCACCTCGTCGTCCTGGTACCAATAGGCGGGGCGGATGCCGTGGGCGTCGCGCAGGGCGAAGGCCGTGCCGTCCCCGAGCGCCCCGCAGAGGACGAACGCGCCGTCGAAACGCGAGGCGGCCTCGCGCAGGACGTGCGCAAGGCTGCGGAACCCTTCCGGGCGGGCATAGGCTTGTTCCAATGCGTGCGTGAGGCATTGGAGGATGACGGCGCCGTCCGCGAGGCTGGGCAGATGGTGCCCGGAGGCGGCGAGCGTGTCGGCCAGGTCGCGCGTGTCGGTGAGGTTGAAGTTGCCTGCCAGGAGGAGCAGGCGGTCAAGGAAGGCGCTGTCGCGCACGAAGGGGTGGCAGGCGCCGAGGTCGTGCCGGCCGAAGGTGGCGTAGCGCAAGTGCCCCAAGAAAAGTTCGCCGCGGAAGGCCGCGGGGTCTTCCGTCAGGCGCCGCCCGCAGCGCGCCACGAGGTCGGCCAGGGGAAGGGGAGCGACGGATTTCTCCAGGTCGTAGCAGGGGCGCCCTTGCTCGGGCCGGAGGTGGAGGCAGGCGAGCCCCGCGCCGTCCTGGCCGCGGTTGTGCTGCTTTTCCAGCATGAGCGCGGCTTTCTGGAAGCCGTAGGCCCGCGCGCCGTAAGCCTCTTCGTAATGGGCGGCGGGCCTCCTCAGGCGGAGGAGCGCCACGCCGCATTCGTGTTTGACCGCCTCGGACATGCGTGGGGGCCTCAGTAGACGAAGAGCATGTCGCGGTATTTCGGCAGCGGCCACCGCGCGTCGTCCACGTCTTCCTCCAGCTTGTCGACCGTCGCGCGGAGGGCGCCCAGCGCGGCGAGGATGGCGGCGGGGCCCTGTGTGAGGGCGCTCTCCAGGGCCGCACAGTCGCGGTGGAGCGCGTCCAGCCCGCGGCCGAGCGTGCGGGCGACGTCCGAGACGCTGTCGACGCCTTCGCCCACGCCGGCCTGCTTGGCGGCCGCGACGGCCCCGCAGACGACGCCGAACTCGGCGGTCGCGGCGGGCTCGATGAGGCTCCGGGCCATTTCCAGCGCGGTCTTGCCTTCGATGAGCACCTTGCGCTCATATTCTTCCATGAAGACGTCGTGGCGGCTTTCCAGCTCGGTGGGGCGGAGCACGCCGGCCTTCTCGAAGAGCGCCAGGTTCTTCGGGTCGAGCATGGGCGCGAGGGCTTCGGGCGTGGTGTGCAGGTTGGGCAGCCCGCGGCGCTCGGCCTCCTCCACCCAGGCCTGGGAGTAGCCGTCGCCGTTGAAGATGACGCGCCCATGGTCCTTGAAGACGGCCTGGATGATCTTCTGGAGCCCTTCGTTGAAGCGGGCCTTGGGGAGCTTGGCGATGGCGTCGGCCAGGGTCTCCATGCTCTCGGCCACGATGGTGTTCAGCGTCATGCAGACGCTCGCGCAGTTGTGGCTGGAGCCCGGCGCGCGGAACTCGAACTTGTTGCCGGTGAAGGCGAAGGGGCTGGTGCGGTTGCGGTCGGTCGTGTCGCGCGGCAGGGGCGGCAGGGTGTCGATGCCGATGCGCAGGGGTGCGGTGTGGGCGCCCGTGGCGCGGGCGCCGCGCTCGATGCGCCCGACGACCTCGGCCAGCTCGTCGCCCAGGAAGATGGAGAGGATGGAGGGCGGGGCCTCGTTGGCGCCCAGGCGGTGGTCGTTGCCCGCGCCGGCCGTGGCCGCGCGCAGGATGTCGGCATGCAGGTCGACGGCCCGGACGACGCTTGCCAGCACGGCCAAGAAGATGGCGTTTTCCTGCGGGTCCTGCCCGGGGTCGAGCAGGTTTTTGCCGTTGTAGGCCACCGACCAGTTGTTGTGCTTGCCGCTGCCGTTCACGCCCGCGAAGGGTTTTTCGTGCAGCAGGCAGATGAAGCCGTGGCGCTCGGCCACGTTGCGCAGGGTCTCCATCGTCAGCATGTTGTGGTCGATGGCCAGGTTGAGCTCCTCGAACATGGGGGCGAGCTCGAACTGCGCGGGGGCGACCTCGTTGTGGCGGGTCTTGGCGGGGATGCCCAGGCGCCAGAGCTCGCGCTCCACGTCTTCCATGAAGGCGAGCACACGGGGCTTGATGGAGCCGAAGTAATGGTCTTCCAGCTGCTGGTGGCGGGCAGGCGGCGCGCCGAAGAGGGTGCGCCCGCATTGGATCAGGTCGGGCCGCTTCAGCCAGAAGGATTTGTCGATGAGGAAGTATTCCTGTTCCGGGCCGAGGGTGCAGACCACGCGGCCGTCGGGCTCGCCGAAGCAGGCCATGAGCTTGCGCACGGCCCGCTCCAGCGCCTGCATCGAGCGCAGCAGGGGCGTTTTCTTGTCGAGCGCCTCGCCGGTGTAGGAACAGAAGAGGGAGGGGATGCAGAGGGTGGCGCCGTTGGCGTGGCGCTTGATGAAGGCGGGGCTCGTCACGTCCCAGGCCGTGTAGCCGCGCGCCTCGAAGGTGCGGCGCAGGCCGCCAGAGGGGAAGCTCGAGGCGTCGGGCTCGCCCATGATGAGGTTTTTGCCCGAGAAGCGCGCGAGGGTCTGCCCCACGCCCGTGGGCTCGAAGAAGGCGTCGTGCTTTTCGGCCGTGCTCCCGGTGAGGGGCTGGAACCAGTGGGTGAAGTGGGTCGCCCCGCGATCCATCGCCCATTGCTTGAGGGCGTGGGCCACCTCGTTGGCGATGGCCGGGTCCAGCGGCGCGTGGTCACGCATGGTGTGCAGCAGCTTCTCGACCGTGTCTTTGGCCAGATACTCGCGCATGACGCCCTCGTTGAAGACGTCTGTGCCGTAATCCATTTTCGTGTCGTCCATGACAGCTCCTTGTTGTTGGGTCGCTTCCTTTTGCAATCGCCGTGCCAAAGGGCGGGCGGGAAGGGAAATGTGGGGAGGGAACACGGTTGCGCGACTGCGAAGCCCCGCGCCTTCCAAGGCCATGGCGGTTGATTCTTCCCTTTCGGGGGCGCTATACAACAATGTAAAAGGAAGGGAAGGGTTTACGAAAGTGTAAGCGTTTCGGTTATTTTCAGAGAAATCAAGCGTGTTGGAGGTGGCAAGGGCGGCAAATGCCTGCTTTGGCTTACAGAAGTGTAAAGACCGGGCGGGGCTGATTGGTCGGGCGATACGCCTGTTTGCCTGAAATGGGGGCGGGTTGAGTGTCGTTCACCTGGGCTTGTGGGGGTTTGCTCCTGGCCTTCGTCCCTTTCTGAGGAGGTCGCGCGGCATTTGGCATGGAGGTTGCAAAGTGCTTCGAGACCACACAAAGGAACCGCCATGGAAGAGACACACCAACCAGGCCTGCCCGGACGGCAGGGACTTTACGACCCGAGGTTTGAGCATGACGCGTGCGGCGTGGGGCTGGTGGCCGACCTCAACAACCGTCCCAGCCATCGTATCGTCGAGCAGGGGCTGACCGTGCTCCGCCGCCTGGCCCATCGCGGTGCGGCGGGATGGGACCCCGAGACCGGCGACGGGGCGGGGCTCCTTGTCGCGCTTCCGGACGCCTTTTTCCGTGCCCGCGTGGAGGGGCTCCCGGCGGTCTACGCCGTGGCGATGGTCTTCGGCGGCGAAGGGCGCGAGGCGGACTTTGAGGCGATTCTCCGCGAAGAGGGGTTCACGCCGATCGCCTGGCGCGAGGTGCCCGTATGCCCGGAGGCCATCGGCCGCTCCGCCCGCGCGAGCTGCCCGCGCATCCGTCAGCTCTTCGTCGCCCCGCCGGAGGGATGCCTCGGGGATGTGTTGGAGCGCCGGCTCTTCGTCGCCCGCCGCCGTGCGGAGAAAGCGTTGGGCGAGGGCCTTTACTGCTGTTCCTTCTCCGCGCGCAGCGTTGTCTACAAGGGGTTGCTTCTGGCCCATCAGCTCAATGCCTTCTATGAGGATCTGTGCGCGCCCGACTTCGCCTCCGCGCTGGCCGTGGCGCACCAACGGTACAGCACCAACACCTTCCCCACATGGAATCTTGCCCAACCCTTCAGGCTGCTGGCCCACAACGGCGAGATCAACACCCTGCGGGGCAACCTCGCCGCGCTCCGTGCCCGCGAGCCCGGCCTCGCCAGCCCCCTCTTCGGCGAGGAACTGGCCAAGGTCTTGCCGCTTGTCCCGCCCGGGCAGTCGGACTCCGCCTGCCTGGACAATATGCTGGAGCTGCTCGTCCGCGCGGGGCGAGACCTGCCGCACGCGATGCTGATGCTGCTGCCCCAGGCCTGGGGCCCCACGCACCACATGGGCAACGACGTCCGCGGCTTCCTGGAGTATGAATCGGCCCTTATGGAACCGTGGGACGGCCCCGCCGCCGTCGTCTTTTCCGACGGGTTGCGTGCCGGCGCCGTGCTCGACCGCAATGGGCTGCGCCCCGCCCGTTACGCCCTGTGCAGGGACGGCACCTTTGTCCTGGCCTCCGAGGCCGGCGTACTGGATTTGCCCCCCGGGGACATCGTTCGGCGCGGACGTCTCCGCCCCGGAGAGATGATCTGGCTCGACCTCGCCGCGCACCGTGTGTTGGGCGACGCCGAGATCAAGGCCCATGTCGCCCGCCGCCGCCCCTATCGCCGATGGGTGGAGGAGAACCGTATCTCCGTGGACGGGCTTTTCCGCGAGACCGCGCCCGACCCCGTGCCCGGTGGGCTCGCCGCCTTGCAGCGGCGCTTCGGCTACTCCCGCGAGGACGTCGCCTCCCTCCTTCTGCCAATGGCGCGGCAAGGGCAGGAGCCTGTCGGCTCGATGGGCGACGACTCCGCCCTCGCCGTGCTCTCCGACCGCCCCCGCCTGCTCTTTGACTACTTCAAGCAACGCTTCGCGCAGGTGACCAACCCGCCCATCGACCCCATCCGCGAGCGGTCGGTGATGAGCCTGATGACCTACGTGGGCAACCGCGCCAACATTCTCGAGGAGACCCCCGCCCACGCGCGCCTCATCAAGATGCGCCGCCCTATCCTCACCGACGCCGAGGTTGAGCGCCTGGGCCATGTCGGCGCCGAGGAGTTCCGCCCCGCCACGCTCCGCCTGGCCTTCCCCGCGGGCGGGGACGGCCCTGCGCTCGGCGCCGCGCTCGAGGGCCTGGCCGCGCGGGCCGTTGCGCTGGCGAAGGAGGAAGGCCGCCGTCTGCTCATCCTTTCCGACCGCGGCCTGGGTGCGGACGAGGCGCCCATCCCTTCGTTGCTGGCCGTCGCCGCCGTCAACCGCGCACTCGTCGCAGGCGGCGTCCGCCCCGAGACCGGCCTCATCGTCCAGTCCGGCGAGGTGCGCGAGGTGATGCACGTGGCGTTGCTGCTGGGCTACGGCGCCACCGCCGTGCACCCATGGCTGGCCCTGGCCACGGTGGCCGACCTTGCCGCCCGCGGGCAGACCGGCGCCGACGCCGTCACCGCCACGGGCAACTTCATCCAGGCCCTCGACAAAGGTATCCTGAAGATCCTTTCCAAGATGGGCGTTTCCACCCTCCGCTCCTATCGTTCGGCCCAGCTCTTCGAGGCCGTTGGCCTGGGCGAGGCGCTGGTGTCGCGCTGGCTCCCGGGGACGGTCAGCCGCGTGGGCGGCATCGGCCTTGGCGAGATCGCCGCCGACGCCAACCGCCGCAATGCCTCCGCCGCCGAGCCCACCGCGCTCCTGCCGCCCGGCGGGGCGCACGTCTTCCGCGTCGGCGGGGAGCGCCACCTTTGGACGCCCGAGGCGTTGGCCGACTTCCGCCAGGCCGTCCGCGAGGGGGATTATGGGCTGTTCAAACGCTTCTCGCAGGCCATCGACGGCCAGGCCCGCCGCCTGTGCACGCTGCGCGGGCTTTTCGCCTTCAAGCCCACGCGGGCCATCCCGATTGAGGAGGTGGAAGGCGAAGAAGCCATCCTGCGGCGGTTCGTTTCCGGCGCCATGAGCCTGGGCTCCCTCAGCCCGGAGGCGCACGAGACCATCGCCCGGGCCATGAACGCCATCGGCGCGATGAGCAACTCCGGCGAGGGCGGCGAGAACGCGGAACGTTTCGGCACCGACCGCGCCAGCGCCATCAAGCAGGTCGCCTCGGGCCGCTTCGGCGTCACCGCGGGTTATCTGCGCAGCGCCCGTGACCTTCAGATCAAAATCGCCCAGGGCGCGAAGCCCGGCGAGGGCGGCCAGCTCCCAGGGCACAAGGTGGATGCCTTTGTCGCGCGCATCCGCCATGCGCTCCCGGGGCTCACCCTCATCTCCCCGCCACCGCACCACGACATCTACTCCATCGAGGACTTCGCCCAGCTCATCCATGACCTCCGCACCGTGAACCCCGACGCCCGCGTCTCGGTCAAGCTGGTCTCCGAGGCCGGCATCGGCACCGTCGCCGCGGGCGTCGCCAAGGCCCAGGCCGACGTCATCCTCGTGGCCGGGCACGACGGCGGCACCGGGGCCTCTCCCCTCTCCTCCATCCATCACGCCGGCTTGCCGTGGGAGCTGGGCCTGGCCGAGACCCACCAGACCCTGACGCTCAATCGCCTGCGTCGGCGCGTCCGCCTGCAGGTGGACGGCCAGCTCAAGACCGGGCGCGACGTGGTCATCGGCGCCTTGCTTGGCGCGCAGGAGTTTGGCTTCGCCACCACCATCCTGGTCTGCCTGGGGTGCGTCATGATGCGGCAATGCCACGCCAACACCTGCCCTGCGGGTGTCGCCACGCAGGATCCCGAGCGCCGCAAGTGCTTCTCCGGCAAGCCGGAGTACATCGTCAACTTCCTGACCTTCGTCGCCCGCGAGGTGCGCGAGTGGCTCGCCGCCCTTGGCCTTCGGTCGCTCGACGAGGCTTGTGGCCGCGCCGATCTCCTTAGGGTGGACGCCGAGGCCGCCGTCGGCAAAACTGCGACGCTTGACTTTTCGGTTCTTTTCCGCCGCATCGTCCCGGAAGCGGACGAGCCGCTTCCGGCAAAGGAGCCCGCGGGACGCTTTGACCGCGACCTGCTCCTTCCCGCCCTCGGCGGGCCCGATGCCGTCCGTGCCGGCGAACCCCATGAAGCCGCGCTCCCCGTGCGCAACGTCGACCGTTCCGTCGGCACGGGGTTGGCGGGTGAGATCGCCGCTGCCACGGGCGGGGCGGGCTTCCCCGAGGACACCTTCCGCGTGCGGCTGCGCGGCGTGGCGGGGCAGAGCCTGGGCGCCTTCCTCACGCGCGGCGTGACCTTGACATTGGAGGGCGTGGCCAACGACTATGTGGGCAAGGGCCTTTCCGGCGGCGTCATCGCCATCCGCCCGCCTGCGGTGCCGGGCTTCGCGCCTGAGGAGAACGTCGCGGCCGGCAACGTCATCGGCTACGGCGCCACCTCCGGCCGCATCCATGTCGGCGGGCAGGTGGGCGAACGCTTCGCCATCCGCAACTCCGGCGCCACCCTTACCTGCGAGGGGACGGGCGACCACGGCTGCGAATACATGACCGGCGGGCGCGTCCTTGTCCTGGGGCGCACGGGCGACAACTTCGCGGCCGGCATGACCGGCGGTTTGGCCTACGTGCTCGATGAGACGGGAGACCTTGACCTGCGGTGCAACCTGGGCGACGTCGACCTTGAGAGCGTCGACCCCGGCACCGAATCCGCCGCCGAGCTCCGTGCCCTCCTTGAGGCCCATCTCGCCGCTACCGGCAGCCCGAAGGCCAAGCGTGTCCTTGACGACCTGCCGGGATGGCTGCCACGCTTCGTCCGCGTCTTTCCCGTTGAGTATCGCCGTGTCTTGGAGGCCCAGTCCCATGAGTGAGTATCGCCCCATCGAAGAACGCCGCCGCGACTGGGACGAGGTGGAGCGCCCCCTCGCCGCGTCCGCCTGCCGCGAGCGTGCCCAGTCCTGCATGGCGTGCGGGCTTCCCTTCTGCCACGGCCTGGGCTGCCCGCTGGCCAACCCCATCCCCGAGACCAACGCCGCCGTCGCCGCCGGGGACGACGCCCTGGCCTATGACCTGCTTGCCCAGAGCGACCCCTTCCCGGAGTTCACCTCCCGCGTCTGTCCCGCCCTGTGCGAGGGCGCTTGCACCCGCGGCATGGATGGCGGCGCGCCCGTCGACATCCGCGCGCTTGAGCGCCATATCAGCGACGCCGCCTGGGCCGCGGGGCGTGTCCGCCCCGTCCCGCCCGCGCGGAGGAACGGCCGGCGCGTCGCCGTCGTCGGTTCCGGCCCGGCGGGGCTTGCCGCGGCCGCGCGGCTCAATCGTGCGGGCGTCGAGGTGACCGTCTACGAGCGGGACCGGGCCCCGGGCGGGCTTCTGCGCTATGGCATCCCGGATTTCAAGCTGGACAAGCGGCTCATCGACCGCCGGATCGCGCTTCTGGAGGCCGAGGGCGTCCGCTTCGTCTGCGGCGCGGAGATTGGCCGCGACATCGCCCCCGAGTGGCTCGCCAAACGGCACGACGCCGTGTTGTGGGCCGTCGGCGCGGGCGTGCCGCGCGACCTTCCCATCCCTGGGCGCGGTCTTGCGGGCATCGCCTTCGCGCTCGACTTCCTGACGGGGCAGAACCGCGTCCTGGCCGGCGAACTCCCCGAGGCGCCGATTTCCGCCAAGGGCAGGCGTGTCGTCGTCATCGGCGGCGGCGACACCGGCAGCGACTGCGTCGGCACTGCCATCCGCCAAGGCGCCGTCTCCGTGACCCAAATCGAGATTTTGCCGCGTCCGCCCGAGGCGCGCTCCCCCTCCACGCCGTGGCCGCGCTGGCCCTGGAGGCTCCGCACCTCGTCCTCGCATGAGGAAGGATGCGAGCGCCTTTGGTCGGTCGAGAGCCTCGCCTTTGAGGGGGAGGGGCGCGTCGCAGGCGTCCGGGTGCGCGACGTGGCGTGGTCGCTTTCGCCCCTTGGCAGGCCTCTCTCGCAACGGCCCGTCGAGGGCACGGCGCGCACGATCCCCGCCGACCTGGTCTTGCTTGCGATGGGGTTCACGGGCGTCCCGGAAGGGCTTTTGGCGGTGCTCCCGCGCCAAGAGCGGCCCCTTCTCCGAGCCGAGACGGCGGATTCGCCCCATGTCGCGTGCGGCGATTGCGTCACCGGCCCCTCCCTTGTCGTCCGCGCCCTGGCCGACGCCCGCCGCGCGGCGGATGCGCTGTTGGCCCGCCTTGGCCTTCAGGGGTGAGGGGGGCGCCAGGCCTCAGTCCTGCCTCTGGCGGTACCACTCCGGCGTGATGCCGTGGAGGCGGACCTTGTAGGTCATCATCCGTGGCGAGACGCCGAGCGCGCGCCCCGCCGCGGAAAGGTTGCCCTTCGTCCGCTTCAGCGCGTCCACGATCAGTTCGCGTTCGTAGCTCCCCACCATCACGCGCAGCGGCGCGTGGCCCTCCGGCAACAGGGCGTTGCCGGTGCGCTCGCCCGTCTGGAGTGAGGCCGGCAGGTTGTAGCCGTGGATGGCGCCGTCGGTGGAGGTGAGGACCGCGCGCTCGATGCAGTTCTCCAGCTCACGCACGTTGCCCGGCCAGTGGTAGGCCATCAGCATGTTGATGGCGGTGGTGGAGAGGCGCGTCATCCGCTTGCGGTATTTCACCGCGTATTTCGCCATGAAGTGCTCTGCCAGCAATACGATGTCGCTCCGCCGCGCAGCCAGGTCCGGGATTGCGATGGGGAAGACGTTCAGCCGATAATAAAGGTCTTCCCGGAAGCGCCCCGCGTGCATCAGCGCCTCCAAGTCCCGGCTCGTCGCGGCGATGAAGCGCACGTTCGCGCGCAGCACCTTGTTGCTTCCCACCCGGCTGAAGGTGCGCTCTTGCAGAAAACGCAGCAGCTTCACCTGCGTCTGCGGCGACAGGTCGCCCACCTCGTCCAGGAAGAGCGTCCCGCCGTCCGCCTCTTCCGCGCGCCCGATACGCCGCTCCGTCGCCCCGGTGAAGGCGCCCCGCTCGTGGCCGAAGAGCTCGCTCTCCACCAATGCCTCCGGCAGGGCCGCGCAGTTCAGCGCCACGAAAGGTCGCCCCGCCCGCCCCGAGAGCCGCACGATCGCCCGCGCCACCAGCTCCTTGCCGGTTCCCGTCGCCCCGCGGAGCAGGACTGTCGCGTCTGAGGGCGCCACCTGCCGGATTTGGGCGTAGACCCGCCGCATCGCCGAGCAGTTCCCCACCAGTTCCCCCGGATTCTCCGAGAGGTCGCGCAGGCGCCGGTTCTCGTCCTCCAGCGCCCGTCGCTCCTCCTGGCTTTGCAGGAGCGCGCCCACCGCGCCGGCCGTCAGGTTCCCCACGATTTCCAGGAGGGCGGCGTCCCGCCCCAAATCCATCCCCGGCTCCACCCGCCGGTCGATGCTCAGCGTGCCGATGACCGCGTCGCGCAGCGTCACCGGCACGCAGATGAAGGCCACCCGCTCGCCCGCCGTGCGCGCCCCCGTCCGGTTCAGGAAGCGCGGGTCCGCGTTCACGTCCGCCACGATCTCCGGCTTCCCCGTCTCCGCCACGCGCCCCGTGATGCCCTCGCCCAGGCGGTAGCGCCCCAAGCGTCGCTCCTGTTCGTCCAACCCCTGCGAGGCCTCGATCGTCAGCGTCCCGTCATGCAGCAGGGTGAAGGTGCCCCGCGACATGCCCATCTGCCGGTTCAGCACCCCCAGCGCCTCCCCCAACAGACGCTGCGGGTCGCGCTCGTGCACAATCGCCGAGCTGATTTCCCGGATCACCGAGACCTCACGACTGAAATCGCTTGTCGCCGTCATATGCCGGCCATTGTACCACAATGGCGCGCCCGAAGCCCTGCCCCGTCCTTGGCGGACGCCTGCCTAGGCAGGAGGATGGGCGGCGAGGATTTTCCGGGTGGCGGTGGTGAGGGGGAGCGCGGCGGGGTCGTCGGCCCAGCGGAAGCCCTCGGGAAGGGTGGGGCTGTCGGCGAGGGGCTTGGCGGCGCGGATGTCGAGGGTCAGGCGGAAGTGGGTGAAGGTCTGGCGGTACGTCCCCACACGGCGGGCACGTACGCGGAAGGGGAGGCGTTCGGGGGCGGGGAGCTCCCAGAAGCCGGCCAGGAGGCGTTCGCCGGGGTGCTTGGCCAGGAGGAGGCGTCCCTGCGCGTCGCAGAGGATAAGCGCCGTCCCGGTGCGTTCGGGAAGGGCCTTGGCGGGCGGCGGTGCGGGGAAATCCGCCTGGAGGCCCCGAGCGGCGGCCCGGCACCCGGGGCGGAGGGGGCAGACGCCGCACCGCGGACCGCGCGGGGTGCAGACCTGCGCGCCAAGATCCATCATGGCCTGGTTGAAGGCGGCGGGGTCGCCGCATGCGGCGATGTGGGGGGAGAGCCAGTCGGCGAGGGCGCGGCGGGGTGCGGGCTTGCGGAAGTCCCCGCCGAGGAGGTTGCGGCGGGCGAAGACACGCGCGACGTTGCCGTCGACCACGGGCACGGGCTCGCCGAAGCAGATGCTGGCGACGGCCGCGGCGGTGTAGTCGCCGATCCCGGGGAGGGCGCGGAGGCCCTCGGCGGTGCGGGGGAGGGCGCCGCCGTGCTCGGCGACGAGGCGTTGCGCGGCCTTGCGGAGGTTGCGGGCACGGGTGTAGTAACCCAGGCCTTCCCAAGCCTTGAGGAGCGGCTCATCGTCGGCGGTGGCGAGGTCGGCGACGGTGGGGAAGGCGGCGAGGAAGCGGGCGAAATAGGGGCGGACGGTCTCGACCTGCGTCTGTTGGAGCATGATTTCGCTGACCCAGACGGCGTAGGGGTCTGGATGTCCGCGCCATGGCATGGGGCGCTCGCGCGAGCGGTACCACGCGAGAAGGTCGGCGACCCAGGGTTCCATCAGAGGTAACGCACCTTTGCCGCGTCGAAACGGGTGCGGGGCTCGGGGCGTTCGGCGGGGTGGCCCGCGGCGATGGCCGAGACGGGGATGAGGGTGGGCGGGAGGCCGAAGCGGGAGCTGACGGCGGCGACGCGCCCGGCGTTGGGGTGGATGCCCAGCCACACGGCGCCGAGGCCCTGCGCGTGGAGGCCCAGAAGGAGGTTCTCGATGGAGGCCGAGACGTCTTGCAGGAGGTAGGAGAGCTGGCCGCGGTTGGCCGCCGTCAGGTCGCCGCAGGCGATGAAGCCCAGCGGGGCGCGGCGGAGCATTTGTCCGTAAGGCAGGCAGTCGGCCAGGGCGTCGAGGTCGGCGCGCCCGGTGAGGACGAGCCAGCGCCAGGGATCGCAGTGCATGGCGCTGGGGGCGGCCATGGCGGCCCGGAGGGCGGCCTCGACGGCCGCGTGGGGGACAGGCGCGTCGGTGAACTTGCGGACGCTGCGGCGCGCGAGGATGTCGTGGATGTCCATGGTGCCTCTTTAGCGGAGCTGGGAGAGGAAGCGGATGTCGTTTTCGTAGAGGAAGCGGATGTCGGGGATGCCGTACTTGATCATGGCGATGCGCTCGATGCCCATGCCGAAGGCGTAGCCGTAGACCTGATCCGGGTCATAACCCACGTGCTCGTAGACGCGGGGGTCGACCATGCCGGCGCCGGCGATCTCGATCCAGCCGGAGTTCTTGCAGACGCGGCAGCCCTTGCCCTTGCAGACGTGGCAGGTGAAGTCGACCTCCACGCTGGGCTCGGTGAAGGGGAAGAAGTGCGGGCGGAAGCGGACGCCGATGCCGGGGCCCATCATCTCGCGGGCGAAGTAGGCCAGGATGCTCTTGAGGTCGGCCAGCGAAACGGGCTTGGTGTCGACGTAGAGGCCCTCGATCTGGTGGAAGTTGGCCGAGTGGGTGGCGTCCATGGTGTCGCGGCGGTAGCAGCGGCCGGGGCAGACGATGCGCACGGGGGGCGGGTTCGCGAGCATCGTGCGGGTCTGGACGGCGCTGGTCTGGGTGCGCAGGAGGAGCTCGGCGTCGAACCAGAAGGTGTCGCTGGGATCCATCGAGGGGTGGTGCGGCGCGGTGTTGAGGGCGGTGAAGTTGTTGAACCTCGTCTCGATGTCTGGGCCGTCGGCGACGGTGAAGCCCAGGCGGTGGAAGATGTCCGAGGCTTCCTCGATGACGCGGCTGACGGGGTGGATGACGCCCTCTGCGCGCCAGCGCCCGGGGAGCGTCACGTCGAAGGCGGCTGCGGGGGCCTGCGCGGCCTGCGCGGCGGTCGTTTTCTCGGCGAGGGCCTGCTCGAAGGCGGCGCGCCAGGCGCCGAGCTCCTTACCGAAGGCGGGGCGGTCTGCCGGCGGCACGTCCTTCATCTGCTTGACGAGGCCGGGGATGAGGCCGTTGCGGCCGAGGTACTTCACGCGCAGGGCGTCGAGGGCGGCGGCGTCCGCGGCTGCGGCGACGGCGCCGAGCGAGGCCGCGTGCTCCTGTTGCAATTCCTGAAGGGTCATGATGGCGGGTTCCTCAAAATCGTGGGCTATTGTAGCACATCCGGCGGTCATTCTTTGCGGACGCGGTAGTGCTTTTCCATGCCGTAGGGGAAGTTGTGGGGGAGGTAGTTCAGGACGCGCGCGTTGACGAGGGAGAAGTCGAGCGCGTAGTGCAGCAGCACCCAGGGGCAGTCCTCGAGCACGATGTCCTGGACGCGCGCCCAGCATTGGGCGATGCGGGCGGGGTCGCGCGAGGCGACGGCTTCCTCGTAAAGGCGGTCGACCTCGGCGTTGACGTAGTTGGAGCGGTTTGGGCCGGGGGATTGGTTGCGTGAGATGAAGAGCTGCATGAAGGTCTCGAGGTCAGGGTAGTCCCCCACCCATCCCATGAGGAAGAGCTGGGCGCGGCGGAGGCGGATTTTCTCGAGCAGGGCCTGCCAGGTGTTGACGGAGATGTCGAGCTTGACGCCGATGTCCGCGAGGAAGGAGGCCAGGAGCTCCATCGATTCGGTGGTGTCCTGCGTGGCGTTGCCGATCTCGACGGTGAGGGTGAGCGGCTTGCCGGTCTTGGGGTCGAGGCCGCCGGGATAGCCGGCCTCGGCGAGGAGCCGCCGGGCCTTGCCCAGGTCGAAGGCGTAGGGGAAGGGGGCCTGGCGGGCGTCGCGCAGGTGGCCCGGGGCGACGGTGTCGAGGGCCTTGACGCGCCCGCGGTAGTAGGCTTCCCACTTGGCGGTGTCGAAGGCGGCGTTGAGGGCCTGGCGGAGTTTCCTGTTGGGGCCGAGGACGGGGTCGTCCATGTTGATGCCCAGGTAGTAGACCTTGAGGGTGGGGGAGGTGAAGAGGCGGATGCCGCGGGCCCGGAGCTCGGGGGAGAGGCCCATCTCCGGGTCGATGGCGATGTCCATGTTGTTGCGGTCGATCTGCTCCAGGAAGTCGAGCTGCCCGGTGAGGAGCATGAGCCATTGCGTGGAGGCGTCCTTGACGATGAGGTAGCGGATGGTCTCGAAGGGCACCTCCTTGGCCTTCGGGTCAAGCCCGGCCCAGCCGTGCCACTCGGGGTTGCGGTCGAAGATCATCTCGTAGCCGCGCCACCAGGAGCGCAGCTTGTAGGGGCCCGCGCCGACGGGGTGCTCCGCGAGCCCGCGCTGCCCGTAATGCTCGACGGCCTCGTGCGGCACGGGGGCCAGGTAGCACATGGTCAGGAACCAGAGGAATTGGTTGTTGGGGCGCACGAGCTCCACGCGCAGGGTCGCGTCGTCCAGCGCCCGCAGCCCTTCCACCTCCATGCCGTAATCCATGGGGCTTTGCGTGGCGGAGGCCTCCGCGAAGGCGTCCATTCCCTTGATGTTCTTCACCAGCCATTCGCCCGAGCCGCCCACGTTGCGGTCTGCCAGGCGCTTCCAGCCGTAGACGAAATCCTGCGCCTTGACGCGCCGCCGCTTACCGCCGAAGCACGGGTCGTCCACGTAGTATGCCTCGCGCAGCCTGAAGACGTAGACGCGCCCATCCGGGCTTTCCTCCGGCATCGCCGCCGCCGCGCCGGGGATGAGGCGGTAGGGCCGCGCCGCGTAGTCATATTCCAAGAGCGGCTGGAAGAGGAGGGACATCGCGCTGTTCACCGACGTGTCGGAGCCGTGCGCCGGGTCAAGCGTGTTGATGGAGGGTTGGGCCCGCCGGAAAGTCAGGTCGGCCTCCGCCCCCGCCCGTGCGCCGAAGGCCAGGGCCACGGCGCACAGGCAGAGCGCCCGGAGAAGCCGCCCCGCCGCCCTCATGCGCGGGCCTTGCCTTCCAGGTAGGCGGCCAAGCCCGCCGCGCGGAGCCGGCAGGCCGGGCATTTGCCGCACCCGTCCCCGGGGATGCCCTCGTAGCACGTGAGCGTCCGCGTGCGGATGAAATCGAGCTTGCCGAGCTTGTCGGCGAGCGCCCATTCCTGCGCCTTGGTCAGGTGCTGGAGCGGGGCGAGGATGCGGAAGGGCCACTCCATCGCCAGGCGGAGCGTCTGCTCCATCGATTTGACGAAGGCCTCGCGGCAATCCGGGTAACCGCTGTAATCGGCGTCGCTCACGCCGATGGTGAGGTCATGGATGCCTAGGCCTTTGGCATAGATGGCGGCGGTGAGGAGGAAGAGGGCGTTGCGCCCGTCCACGAAGGTGTTGGGGCAGCCTTCCCCCTCCTGCTTGGCGATGGGCGTGGTGTCGTCCAGCAGGGCGTTGTGCGTGATGTCCTTGTACCAATCCACGCGGATGGTCTTGTGCGAGGCCACGCCGAGCTCTTTGGCGAGACCCTCGGCGAGCTCCACCTCCAGCCGATGGCGCTGGCCGTAGGCGAAGGTGACGGTGTGCACGTTGGCCGCGCCGCGCTCGGCGATGGCCTGGAGCAGGCAGGTGGTGCTGTCCTGCCCGCCGGAGAAGATGACGAGGGTCGCTTCCATCTCAGCGGTTGTCCACGCGTTCGGGATTCAGGTCGTGCATCAGGAGGCGTTGGCGCGCGAATTCTTCCCAGCGCGTCGAGGGCCGCCCGTAATTCGCGAAGGGGTCGATGGAAAGCCCGCCGCGCGGCAGGAATTTCCCCCACACCTCCAGATAACGCGGCGCAAGCAGCTTCACCAGATCCTCGAGGATGATGTTCACGCAGTCCTCATGGAAGGCCCCATGGTTGCGGAAGCTGAAGAGATAGAGCTTCAGGCTCTTGCTCTCCACCATCTTTTTATCGGGGATGTAGCTGATGTAAATCGTCGCGAAGTCAGGCTGGCCCGTGATGGGGCAGAGCGAGGTGAACTCCGGGCAGTTGAACTTCACGAAGAAGTCGTTGCCGGGGTGTCTGTTGTCGAAGGCCTCCAGGATGGCGGGCGTGTACTGGTCGCTGTACACCGTTGTCTTTGCGCCCAGGAGCGTCAGCCCGCGCGTGGGCGGCCCCATCTCGGGCTGCGGCGGCCTCTGGCCCTCGCGCCGCTGCTCCTGCCGCTCCCTGCGCTCGTCGCGGCGCTCATTGCGGCGGTCGCGGCCGCGCCGCCCTTCCCACCGATCCTCGCGCCGTTCTTGCTGAGGCTGCGGCGCTGGTTGCGGCGCGGGCGTCTCCATCGGGGGCGCGGGCTGGGCGGGCACGGGCGCCGGAGGCGTTTCCGTTTGCGGCTCGGCCTGGGGGGCCTCTGGTTCGGGGGCGGGCACGGGGTCTGGGGTGGGCACGGGTTCGGCCGACGCGCCCACGCCCATGTCGGCCGGCGCGGCCATGGTTGGGGCCGGCCCGGGCTCCTGCTGGGGCGGGAGGGCGGGCTGCCCGGCGGGGGGCTCAGGTTTGGGCGCGCGTCCGTGGCGCGCTTGCTTGCCACGGGGTTTGGCGACTTTGCGTCCGGGTGGGGTTGCGTTCATCAAAAGGGAATCCTCACATAAAAACAAGCACACAGTCTAGCAAAAACCATGCTCAGGCGCGTGGCATCCGCAGCCGCCGCACCCACCGCAGGAGGGGCCGCCGCCCCGGTGAGCCGACCACTTCCACCGCGTCGAAACGGTGCGGCGCCTCCGCCAGACGCCGTTGCGCCAGCCAATGGGCGGCGGCTTTGCGCGCGTTCTCGCGCTTGCGTGCGTCCACAGCGTCCAATGGCCGCCCCAGCCGCGCGTTGCCGCGCGTCTTCACCTCCACGAAGAGGATGACGCCGCGCCGCCGCGCCACCAAATCGATTTCCCCCCGGCGCGTAGGCCGGGCGTTGCGCTCGAGAATGGCGCATCCACAGGCGCGGAGCAGGCGTGCCGCCCATCGTTCGCCCCAGGCCCCCGCGTCCTGCGCCGGGGGGAAGACGCGCTCCGCGAGCCCCCACAGTGCCAGCTTCGCCCGAGCCAGGGGGCCGGGACGGAAGAGCTGCCCGAAATCGTCCTCCTCCGCGACGCCCATGCGCCTCACTTTTCGGCCAGGATGACCGTGTAGCCGCGCCGTTGGAAGGTGCCCAGTGGCGTGAAGCCTTCCGCCTGCAACAGTTCCGTGGGCTTCCCGGCGGTCTTGGCCACGTAGGCGATGAGGCCGCCCTTGCGGAGTGTCCGCGCCGCGGTCTGGATGAAATGCCTGGCGATGCGCCAGTCGCCGAAGTAAGGCGGGTTGGAAAGGAAGAGGTCGTATGCGCCTTCTTCCAGGCCCTCGGGGTGGAAGAAGACCCGCGCGCGGTGGGGGTGGCGGCGCACGTTCTCCAGCGCGCTTTCCCGCGCGGAGGCGTCCGTATCCAGGTAATCCACGCGCAGCGCCTTGTCCGGGAAGGCCGTCGCCAGCA
Source organism: uncultured Kiritimatiellota bacterium (assembly GCA_944391085.1). Lineage (GTDB taxonomy): Bacteria > Verrucomicrobiota > Kiritimatiellia > RFP12 > DVOR01 > Spyradenecus. The sequence continues at coordinate 31,230 of CALXSE010000016.1, forward strand.
GGATCCCGTCCATGCCGCACCCGCAGCCCATGTCGAGCACCCGGTCGCCGCTGTCGAAGGCGACCTGCTCGGCCACCACCTCGGTCAGCGCCAGCCCTCCCATGTCCGCCCGGCGGTGGCAGAAACATCCCGGCAACGTCGTCAGCGTGATGGGCCCATGTCCCTTGAGCGACACCTCGAACGTCGCGCGATGGTTCGGCAACGCCTCCGGCGCGTAGGGCTTGCTGACCGTCCCCTGCAGGAGCGTCACGCCGCCCTCTTTGCGGAGCGAGAGCTTGCCCCCGCAGGCCTTCCGCAGGCGCTCCACGAAGGTCGGGTTCGCCTCTTCCGCCGTCACGATCAGCCGCCGCCCCGCCCGCGTCGCCGTCTGCTCCAGCACAAAAAGGTCGCGCTCCGCCGTGCCGTCGCCCTTCGTCAGCTGCCAGAAGACCGTGTCTCCCTGCGCCAAACCCACCAAATCAAGCGATGTGCTTACCAGGAACCCAAGGTCGGCCCCCGCGTCCTCCACCAGCGTCGCGTGGTTGTTCGTCAGGTTGCGGCGGATCGTCTCTTCCGCGTGCGCGTCGAAAGTGTGGATCGTCGCCGTCCCCCGCGTAATCCCCCGCAGCCATGCGGCCATCGCCGCGGCGCCCGTGCGCCCGCCCAGGAAGAGCGGCCGCGTGACCGTCCCCAACGTCGGCATCAGCGCCACCAGGGCGGCCTCCGTCGGGTTCAGCCCGCTCCGCGACACCACGCGCAGGCCCTTGTCCCAGAACAATTCCTTCCGCCGATGCTGCGGAAGGGTCGTAAGCGAAATCGTCAACATGCTTTTCAGTGTACCACAACCTTCCCTTCCCTTTCCGCCCTCCCGGAGTTTCCGCAAAGGGCTGGGGCCGCGTCATGGCGGGGCCGCGTCCCTGGTGGCGCCCCTGTAAAAGGAGGCCGGGCTCGGCGTGGGGTTGTGGCGGAGGCACAGGCGGAATATTCTGTCTTTGCACGGCGGGGAGGGGCGCGATTGTGTTATAATGGCACGCAATCGCTCGGACGCCACCGTGGCGCGGGAAGCGGACAATAGGAAGGAGCCAACAGGATGAAGTTTGAGACGAAATGCGTTCAGGCGGGGTGGGACCCGAAGAACGGCGAGCCGCGCGTCCCCCCGATCTATCAGAGCACGACCTTTAAGTTCGATTCCGCGCAGCATGTGGCCGATCTGTTCGACCTGAAGGTGGGCGGGCATTTTTACACGCGCCTGAGCAACCCGACGCTTGACTATGTGGAGCAGCGCATCGCCGCGCTCGAGGGCGGCGTGGGCGCGATGCTGACCAGCGCCGGCCAGGCCGCGAGCATGATCTCGCTCCTCACCGTGGCGCACGCGGGCGACCACATCGTCTCGAGCTCGGAGATCTACGGCGGCACGGTCAACCTCTTCGGCGTGACGCTCGAGAAGCTGGGCATCCAGTTCACGTGGGTCCACCCGGATGCCTCCGACGAGGAAATCCAGGCGGCCATCCGCCCGAACACCAAGGCTGTCTTCGGCGAGACGCTGGCGAACCCCGCCCTCTCCATCCTTGACGTGGAACGCTGGGCCAGGGTCGCGCACAGGAACGGCCTCCCCCTCATCCTGGACAACACCTTCCCCACGCCCTACCTGTGCCGACCCTTCGAGTGGGGCGCGGACATCGTGGTGCACGCGAGCACGAAGTATCTCGACGGCCACGCGGTGAGCCTGGGCGGCATCATCGTGGACAGCGGCAACTTCGATTGGGCCGCCTCGGGCCGCTTCCCGGACTTCACGGAGCCCGACCCCTCCTACCATGGCCTCGTCTACACCCAGGCCTTCGGCAAGATGGCCTACATCGTCAAGGCCCGCGCCCAGCTGATGCGCGACATGGGCGCCCAGGCCGCGCCGTTCAACGCCTTCCTGTTGAACCTTGGCATGGAGACCCTGCCCCTGCGTATGGCCCGCCACAGCGAGAACGCCCTCAAGGTGGCCCAGTGGCTCTCGAACAACCCGCACGTGCGCAACGTCCGTTATCCCGGCCTGAAGGGCGACAAGTATCACGCCCTCGCGCAGAAGTACATGCCGCTCGGCAGCTCCGGCGTCGTCACCTTCGAGGTCAACGGCTCGCGCGCGGACACCCAGCGCCTGATGGACAGCCTTCAGCTGGCCAAAATCGTCGTCCACGTGGCCGACGCGCGCACCTGCGTGCTCCACCCCGCCAGCATGACGCACCGCCAGCTGACCGACGAGCAGCTCCTCGCCGCGGGCATCTCGCCCACCACCGTGCGCTTCTCCTGCGGCATCGAGCACATCGACGACATCCTCGCCGATCTCGACCAGGCCTTCAAGAAGGCCTTCGCCTGAGGCCATGCGCCGCTCTCGGATCGCCGCCGCCGCGCTCCTCCTCGTGGGGGGGCTCGTCGGCGGTTGCGCCTCCGGCCCCAGCCTGCGCGCGCTGAACGCCAGGGAGGCGAAGATCGACGTCTATCCAAACGGCGAGGTGCGCGTCTTCGGCGAGCCCATCGAGATGGGCGAGCTCTCGGGGATCGTCAAAAACTCCTCCACCCAGCCGCAGGACACCGTCCTCATTCGCCTGCACGGCGACCCGGACAGCCCCGAGTTCGTCACCCTCCGCAAGTACGTGACCGACCAGATGTTCCGCGGGGGGCACCTCAAGTTCCGCTTCTTCTCCACGCCGCAGGCCTCCGTCTCGACCTACAACCTGCTCACGGGGAAAACCTCCACCGCCGTCTTGGACAACTCCTTCAAGGTCCATTACTCCGGAAGCGAGATCGCCTCGGAGGCAGACCGGCTGGCCGCCGAGCGCAAAGCCTACCTTGACGGCACCTACGTTTCGGACGCCATCGGCCGCCGGGCCGTCGTCACCGAAGGCCGGCCCGAGGAATTGGCCGTCGGCGGCGAGGCCCTGCAGGAGGCCGCGCCCCAGCGCCGGAACGCCCGGCCCGAGCAACCCGCCTCCTCCCTGCGCGAACGCTACCAGCGCCAGCAACGCCAACGTCAGGTGCGCCCATGACGCGCTATTCGGACGTAACGTGCGATTCGCGCCGGGTCACGCCCGGCGCCCTTTTCGTCGCCATCCCCGGCACCCGCGACGACGGCGCAAGATACGTCTCCGAGGCCCGCGCCAAGGGCGCGGCCGCCGTCATGGGCGCCTGCGAGGGCTGCGACATCCGCGTGGAAGACCCGCGCGCCGCCTTCGCCGAAGCCTGCGCCGAACACTTCGGCCGCCCCTCCGAACGCCTCCTCCTCTGCGGCGTCACGGGGACCAACGGCAAGACCACCACCGCCTGGCTCCTGCGCGACATGCTCGCCCAAGGCGGCCTCCTCCCCGGCCTCCTCACCACCGTCGCCGCCCAATGGCCCGGCCACGACGTCCCCGCCGACCGCACCACGCCGGACGCCCGAACCCTTCAGGCCGACCTCGCCGCGATGGCCGCCGCAGGTTGTCGCGCCGCCGTCATGGAGGTCTCCAGCCACGCCATCGACCAAGCGCGCGTCGGCGCCTGCCGCTTCGCCCTCTGCGCCTTCACCAACCTCACGCAGGATCACCTCGATTACCACAAGACGATGGAGGCCTACTTCGCCGTCAAGGCGCGCCTCTTCCTCGAACATCCCGCCGCCCCCGCCGTCATCAACGCGGACGACCCCTACGGCCGCCGCCTGTTGGCCCTGCTCGCGGGCCGCCGCGATCTGTTCCCCTACGCCGCCTCGGCGCTCAAGGCCTCCTTCTCCCCCGCCGGCACCGAGGCCGAGATGAGGCTCGATGGGCGGCGGGTCTCCTTCCGGACCGCCCTTTGCGGCCGTTACAACCTCTCCAACATCCTCTGCGCCGCCACCGCCGCGCAGGCCCTCGGCGTCGGCGCCGAGGCCATCCTTGCGGCCATCGCCGCGGCCAAGCCCCGCTGGGGGCGCCTTGAGCCCGCCGCCCCGCACGTCTTCGTCGACTACGCGCATACCGACGACGCCCTCGCCAACGTCCTTTCCACCCTCCGGGCCCTCGCCAAGGGGCGCCTCATCTGCGTCTTCGGGTGCGGCGGCGACCGCGACCGCGCCAAGCGCCCCAAGATGGCCGCCGCCGTCGACCGTTGGGCCGATGTGCCCATCGTCACCTCCGACAACCCGCGCACCGAGCCCCCTGAGGCCATCATCGCCGACATCCTGCCCGGCTTCCGCGACCACACCCCCCTCGTCGAGCCCGACCGCCGCGCCGCCATCCGCCGCGCCCTCGCCCTGCGCGGGGAGGACGACGTCGTCCTCATCGCCGGCAAGGGCCATGAGACCTATCAGGAAATCAACGGCGTGCGCCACCCCTTCTCGGATGCGGCGGTCGTGCGGGAGTCGTTGGGGTAGGGGCCTCAGCGCGATTCGTCGGTGAGCGGCGAGAGCATCGCCAGGAGCGACCACGCCGCGCACCATGGCAAAACCGCCGTCGCCGCGAGTTTGAGCGCCGCGCCGAACCCGATCGCCTCGCCCCCCATCAGCCGCCCCAGCGGGTCGAGCGCCGCCAGCCCGCGGAAGGGCCACGCCACGCAGGCGGAGATGAACGTGCTGGCGCGCGCCCAAACGGAGGCGACCTCGTCCACCACCGCGGTCTCCGGCGAGAGCGTCGCCGCCGCCGCGGCCGCGAAGGCCAACGTCCCCACGAAGAGCGTCACGGGCAGGGAGAAGGCGCACCCCAGCGCCGTGCCCAACGCCGCCGCCATCGCCACGGTCAGCAAAAGCGCCAGGCAGAAGGCGGCGAGGTTGGCGGGCGGGGATTGCCCCGGGCCCAGGAGCGCCACATCGGCGCGTTCGCGGTAAAGGATGAGGGCCGCGTCGTTGGCGTCCTCGCGCAGCAGGGTGACGGAGAGGGGCTCGCCGGGTTTGGCAAAGCCTGAAGGGAGGTCCACGGTCAGCGCCGTCTCCGGCAGGGAATCGGGGCGAAACGTCCATGTCTCGCCCGCGCAGGCGGCCGTTATGCAGAGGCGGAGCGCGTCGCGCGCGCCGAGGAAGGGGCGCCCGGAAAGACGGAAGGTGACCTTGCCGGCGCGGGAGGGCGCGGGGAAAAGATAGGTCTTCGCCTCGCCCGGGCGAAGTTCGGCGGGGCGTGTCTCGAGCGTCTCCCGGGTGGCGCGGAGCAGGCGGCTGTCGGAGGCGCCCTCCGGCACGCGCCCCTGTTCGCGGAGGCCGTCGAGCCAGGCCTCGGCTTGGGCGGAGAGGTCGGGCAGGTTGGTTGGGCGGAGCACGGCTCGGCCCTCGGGGAAGGGCCGCCAGGCGGTGAGGAGCCAGAGCGCGGCCACGGCGGCGGCGAAGGGCGCGAGCGTGCCCAGGAAGCGCCCCCACCAGAGCGTCCAGCGGCCGATCGGCTTGGTGAGGGCGAGGGACAGGCGGTGGCGATCGCGGTCAAGCGCATAGGCCGTGCCGCCGCACCAGAGCGCCGCCACGAGCAGAATCCCCCAGGCCAGGAAGAGGCCGTATCCCGTGCGCGTCAGCCCCGCGTCGTCGCGTCCCGGCAAGGCCAGCAGGCAAAGCGCCAGCGCCGCCAAAAGCGTGGACAGGAGCGCGCCGCGTACGGCCCGACGCCAGCCCAGCGCCAATTCGGCCCAGAGCGCGCTCACGCCGGCCCTCCGCCGAGCCAGGGAAGGCCCCCCGCGGCGTCGAGGGGCGAGACGTGGCCGGTCGGCGCGACGGTCTCAAGGAAGAAGTCCTCGAGCGGCTCCTTCAGGTCGCTGACCCGTCCTTGGGCGCGGCAAACGCCGCGGTCGAGGATGAGGATGCGGTCGCAGCAGTCCTGGACGTCCGGCAGGAGGTGCGAGCTCATGAGGACCGCGATGCCGCGGGACTTGAGCGCGAGGATGAGATCCTTCACCTCGCGCGTGCCGATGGGGTCGAGGCCGGAGGTCGGCTCGTCAAGCACGAGCAGGCGGGGGGCGTTGAGCAGGGCCTGCGCGAGGCCGACGCGGCGGGTCATGCCCTTGGAGAAAGTCCCGACGCGGCGGTCGGCCACGTGCGCCACGCCCGCCAGGCGCAACAAGTCCTCCACCCGGTCGCGCAGGGTGCGCCCGCCGAGGCCGAAGAGCCGCCCATAGTAGCGCAGGGTCTCACGCGGCGTGAGGAAGGGGTGGAGGTGGGTGAGTTCGGGCAGGTACCCGATGGCGGCGTGGGCGCGCCTGGATTCCGGCGGCTCGCCGAAGACGCGGATGTCGCCGCCGTCGCGCCGGAGCAGGCCCAGGAGCATCCGGATGGTGGTGCTTTTGCCGGAGCCGTTGGGACCGAGCAGGCCGAAGACCTCCCCCGGGCCGACGGCAAAGGAAAGCCCCTTCACGGCCTCGACGGTGGGGCGGCCCCAGAAATCGCGGAAGGTTTTGCGGACGTCGTCCAGGACAAGCGGCTCGCTCATAAGGTCGCCCTCGCGTTCAACAGGCTTGCGCCGCACCAGAGGAAAAGGCCCGTCGCGCAGAGGGTCTGCGGCATCAGCCAGGCCAACGTTCCCAACGGCACCGCGCCGCCCCCGGCCAGCGGCCCGAGCGGCAGATAGGCCACGCCGCCGAGGAAGACCAGGCACGCCGCCAGGGCCGCCGCGGACAGCCCCGCGGTCGGCCCCGCCGCGCATCGCACCGCCAACGCCGCCGCCAACGCCACGACTTGGGCCAGGAGCATCGCCACGGCCGGCAGGGCCGAGAGCGTCCCCCAATGGGGATTCGGCGCGAAGGGCACGAGCGCCCAGAGCGCGGCCGGCAGGAACACCGTCGCGGACAGGGCGAAACGGGCGTCGCGGAAACGGTTGGCCGCCGCCGCCAGGGCCAGGGCCGCCGCCGCCGCGCCGAGCGCCGTCAGGAGCCCAGGTACGTCGGCATAGGCGCCGCCTGCGTGGTAACGCGGGGAGTAGGCCTCCGCCAGGAGCACGGCGGCCCCCTGCGTCAGGAGGTAGACCGCCAGCGCCGCCCCCGTGCCCAGGGCGTTCCCGCAGAGCCAAAGCCCGCGCGGGAGCGGTTTGGAGAGGGCGATCGCCGCCGTCCCGTCGGTCAGCGCGCGCCGCAACCGCGCGGCGCCGCCGATGGCGATGAGCGCGCCGAAAAGCAACGCCGTGGAGAGCCCGCAGTCGCGCGCCAGCCGGCCGTCCTCGGAGAAGCGCTGGAATTGGAAAAAAGGCAGGGTGAGCGTCCCGGCGACGGAGGCCAACGTGAGCAGGAGCATGGCCGGGTGGCCGAGCGTCTCCACCGCCGTGAACCAGGCGATCGCCCGCAGCTTGCCCGACATCTCAGGGAAGCCCCCGCAGGAAGGCCGCGACGAGCGCGGCCATGCGCGGCTTGGCGGCCTCACTCGCGGCGAGCACCTCGGCGTGGCTGAGCGGCTCCGCGCCGAGGCCCGCGGCGGGGTTCGTGACGCAGCTGAGCGCGGCCACGCGCAGGCCGGCGGCGTGGGCCACGATGGCTTCCGGCACGGTGCTCATCCCGACGGCGTCGCCGCCGAGGGCGCGGAGGGCGCGGACTTCCGCGGGCGTCTCGTAGCTGGGGCCGACGGAGAAGGCGTAGACGCCGCGGCGCACGTCTTCGCCGGAGCGCACGAGCAGGTCGGTAAGGGCGGGGTCGTAGACGCGCGAGAGGTCTGGGAAGCGCGGCCCCCACTCGGGCCGGTGCGGGCCGCGCAGGGGATTGACGCCGGTGAGGTTGAGGTGGTCTTCCACGGCCATGAGCGTGCCGGGCGCGAAGCCCGGGTTGAGCCCTCCGGCGGCGTTGGTGAGGAGGACGGCGGGCACGCCGAGGCATCGCAGGAGCTCGACGGGATAGACCACCTGGCCGAGATCGCATCCCTCATAGTAATGGCGGCGCCCGCTGAAGGCGGCGACGCGCTTGCCGCCGAGCGTCATCAGCAGGAGCTCGCCGTGGTGGCCGGCCACGGTGCTGGCGCCGAAACCCTCGAGCGCGGCGTAAGGGAGGCGCGCGTGGAGGGCCTCCGGGCGGAGCACGTCGCCCCAGCCGGAGCCCAGGACGAGCCCGCATACGATCGGCGCCTCGCGGAAGGCCTTCGGCAGGTTCCCTGCGACGGCCTCAAGCATCTGCGGCCTCGCTTTCTACGGATTCCGGCTCGGGTTCGGCGGCAGGGGCGGGCTCAGATCCTGTTTCGGGCTTTGGCTCTGATTCGGGCCCGGGCTCGGCCACGGCGGCGGGCCCGGGGCTCGGCTCCGGCTCCGGCTTGGCGAGGTTGTCGGGGAGGGCTGTGAGGATTTGCACGGGCATCCCGGGGCGGACGAGCTCAAAGAGCTTCTCGGCGTTCCAGTTGGTCAGGCGGAAGCAACCGAGCGACTCCGGCCGCCCGACGGTGTTGGGGCGTGGCGAGCCGTGGATGCCGTAGCCCGGGAGCGAGAGGCCGATCCAGCGGCTGCCGACGGGGTTGCGCGGCCCGGGGGGGACGACCATTTTGCCGACGCTGGGGTCTTGGCCGTAGTTCACGGGGTCGTAGGTGTAGTTCGGCGCGGGGGCCATGTTGCGGACGGTGAGCTCGCCGACCTCGGGCAGGCGCGCCTTCCTGCGGGCGATGGAACAGGGGAAGCGCAGGCACATGACGCCGTTCTCGTCGTAGCCCGCGAGGATGCGGTCGTCGAGGGCGATGACCAGGGCGGCGGGCTTTTGGAGCGCGGCCTGGCGCACGTTCGGGACGGTGAGGGTGACGCCGGCGGCGAGGCAGTCGGGCCAGTCGGCGAGGCCGGGGTTGAGGTTGCGCAACGTCCGCTCGGAGGTGTGGAAGCGCTCGGCCATGCATGCGCCGAGGGTGTCGTAGCCCATCAGGCGGAGCCGGGCGCGCTCGGCCCAGGTGGCGGGCATGGGGCCGGTGACGAGGGCCTCGTCATCGGGGGTGATGGTATAGCGCATGAGCGGCTCGGTCATGGTGGCGATCTGCGCGTAGAGCGGCACGTCTACCCAGTGCGTGGCGCGGAGCCCGCGGGAGAGTTGCCAGGCGCGCATGGCCTTGCGCGAGCCCTCGCCCCAGACGCCGTCGATGACGCCGCAGGAGAAGTTGTGGCGGTCAAGGAAGATCTGCAGCATGAGCGTCTCGGTGGAGAAGCCCTTGGGCGGGGCCAGCGCGTGGCCGCAGTTGGGGCGCGGGTCGGGCTCCTCGGGCGGCGTCGGGCGCGCCAGGAGATCCGCGTCCGGCGTCTCGGCCGCGAGGGCCTGGGGCGCGGCGTTGGTGGGGGCGGCCGTGGCGGGCTCCTCGGGCACGTCCTCGATGACAATCCTGAACGGCGCCTCGTCCTGGGGCGGCGGAGGTGTGGTTCCCTGCGCGGCGGCGCCGGCGGCGGCCAAGAGGGCGATGGTTCCCAGAAGGTGTCTCATGTGCGGATTCCTTTATCCCATAGTCTACCAAAAACGGGACGTTGCGGTGTGCCGCGCGTTGCGCTATACTAAAGGCGAAAGGATGGGAGCCATGAGCGAGCAACGACCCGTCAATATCCTCTGCCTGAAATGGGGCACGCGCTATCCCGCGGCCTACACCAACATTCTCTACGCCTCGGTGAAGCGCCACCTGCACAGGCCCTTCCGCTTCGTCTGCCTGACGGACGACCCCACCGGCCTGAACCCGGGCATCGACCCGCGGCCGATCCCCGAGTGCCCGGACATCAAGACGCTTTGGGGTTTCTGGCCCAATATCTTCGTCAAGCTCTGCCTCTATAAGCCCGGCTTGGCCGACCTCGCCGGCCCCACGCTTTTCTTCGACGTCGACGTCGTCATCCAGCAGGATCTGGACTGCTTCTTCGATTACGAGCCCGGCAGGTTCTGCATCATCCACAACTGGGTCGAGCGCCGCAAGCGCCTCTTCCGCCGCTTGCCTGACATCGGCAACTCCTCCCTCTTCCGTTTCGACGCCGCCTCCCCCCAGGCCGCCGCCGTCTACGATTGCTTCCTGCGCGAGATGAAGGACGCCGTGAACCACGCCCTTTACCCCACCGAGCAGGCCTTCATGACCCACGCCATGACGCTTGCCGCCGGCGGCGAACTCCCCCGTTGGTGGCCGGACCAGTGGGTCAAGAGCTTTAAGCGCACCTGCGTGCCCATCTTCCCGCTCAACCTGCTGGTCACCCCGCGCAAGCCGGATGCGAAGGTGCTCGTCTTCCATGGCCACCCGGATCCGGACACCGCCGTCAAGGGGTTTCGCGCCAAGCACATGCACAATTCCGTCCGCCCCTGTCCCTGGATTCTGGAAGATTGGCGCGAGTGAACGCCCCATGGAAAGCAAGCGGCACGCCCGGGTCTGGGCGCGCCGCTTGCTTCGGCAGGCTCTCCGTCAGCGCGCGGCGGCCAGGAGCGCCGGGAGCGTGACGGCCCCCTCGTAGAGGGCCTTGCCCACGATCGCGCCCCACAGGTTCGGCCGCCCCAACGCGTTCAGCGCCACCACGTGCTCGGCCGCCGAGACGCCGCCGGAGGCGATGATGTTCACGCCCGGCGCGGCGTCCGCCACTTCCGCCAGCGCGGCCAGGTTGGGCCCGCCGAGCATCCCGTCGGTCGCCGTGTCGGTATAGATGATGGTGCGCACGCCCAGGGCGGCCACGCGCCGCGCCAGATCCGTCGCGCGGACGGCGGAGGTCTCCACCCAACCCTTGGTCTGCACAAAGCCGTCGCGCGCGTCGATGCCCACGGCGATGCGATCGCCGTGCCTGGCCACCCAGCGCGCCAAGGCCGCCTCGTCCTCCAACGCACGGGTGCCGATGATGGCGCGCGCGACGCCGGCCCCGAGGACGGCCTCCAGGGCCTCGTCCGAGCGCAACCCGCCGCCGACCTCCACGCTCAGGCCGCATTCCCTGACGATGCGGGCGATGAGCGCGGCGTGCGCGGGCCGCCCCGTGAACGCGCCGTCGAGGTCGACCACGTGGAGATGTTCTGCCCCGGCCTCGCGGAAGGCGCGGGCCTGCGCCACGGGGTCGTCGGAATAGACGGTGCGCTGGTCGGCGCGGCCCTGGCGCAGGCGCACGCACTGGCCGCCCATCAGGTCGATCGCGGGCAGGATGACCATCAGAGCACCCCCTTGCTCGACGGGATGCCCGTGTCGCGCGGGTCGGGCTCCACGGCCTGGCGCAGGGCGTGCGCCAAGCCTTTGAAGACGGCCTCGTAGACGTGGTGGACTTCGGCGCCGTAGGGCTGGACGACGTGGAGGTTCATGCGGGCGTTGGTGGAGAAGGCGCGCATGAATTCCTCCAGCAACTGCACGTTGAAGTCGCGGATGTATTGCTCGGGGTGCGTGATGTCCCACACCAGGAAAGGCCGCCCGCCGAGGTCGACGAGCACGTCTGCGCGCGCCTCGTCCATCGGCAGCATGAAGAAGCCGTAGCGACGGATGCCGCGGCGGTCGCCGAGCGCCTGGTCGAGGGCCGTGCCGAGCGCCAGGCCGATGTCCTCGACGGTGTGGTGGTAGTCCACCTCCAGGTCGCCCTTGCACGTCAGCTCCAGGTCGATGAGCGAGTGGCGGGAGAGGAGCTCGAGCATGTGGTTGAGGAAGCCGATGCCCGTCTCCACGGCGAAGGCGCCGGTGCCGTCAAGGTTCAGCTTCAGGGAGATATCCGTCTCGCGGGTCTTTCGGGTGAGCGTCGCGGTACGCATGGGGCCTCCTTAGGCGAGGGCGTCGAGGGCGTTCAAGAGCGTGTCGATCTCGGCGTCCGAGCCGACGGTGATGCGCAGCCAGTCCCCGGTCTTCGGCCCGGGGAAATGGCGCAGGTAGATGTGGCGCGCGCGCAGGGCCTCGAAAAGCGCCAAGGCCTTCGCCGGCGCGGGCGGGCGGGCGAAGAGGAAGTTCGTGGCCGAGCGCAACACCCGCCACCCCCGCGCCTCGAGGGCCGCCGTCAGCCGTGCGCGGGAGGCCTTGATTTTCTCGGCGTTGGCGCGCATGTGCGGCAGGTCGGAAAGCGCGGCCGCGCCGACGGCCTGCGCCAGCGCGTCCATGTTGTAGGAATCCTTGATTTTGTAGAGGGCCGCGATGAGCGCCTCAGGCCCCACGCAGTAGCCAAAGCGCAGCCCCGCCAGCGAGAAGCTCTTGGAAAGCGTGCGCATCACCAAGACGTTCTCGTTGCCCGGCGCCGTCGCCAACGCCAGGCAATCCGCCGGCGCGAAGTCCACGTACGCCTCATCCACCAGCAGCACCCCCGGGTAATCCTTGGCGAAGGCCGCGATTTGCTCCGGCGCGGCCTGGAGCGACGTGGGCGCGTTCGGGTTCGTCCACACGAAGACGTCCGAGAAATCCCTCGGCGGGGTGGGGCAGGTGAAGTCGTCGTTCAGCGGCAACGCCTTGCCCCGCGCGTCCCGGATCGACGCCAGCACCGAGTAAAGCGAATAGGTCGGGTCGAAATACCCCACCGTGCCGCCCACCTCCACGAAGGCCCGCGTGAATAGCGCCAGGATTTCGTCCGAGCCATTCCCCACGAAGACGCGCTCCGGCCCGCACCCCACGTTCCGCGCGATGATTCCGCGCACCTCTGTGAAGACCGGGTCTGGATACAACCGCAACGTCCGCCAATCAAAGGCCACCAGCGCCTCCCCCACCTTCGGCGACGGCGGATAAGGGTTCTCGTTCGTGTTCAGCTTCACCATCCCCGCGAAATGGGGCTGCTCCCCCGGCACGTAACCGTCCAGGGCCTCGACATGTCTGCAAATCCGGCTCATCGTTACCTCAAATCCCCCACACTATACCACAATCCCCCCGCCCTTGCCGCCCCGCCCGCTTCTGGGGCCAAGGGGAACGTCTAGAATTATGCGGAACTGCGGAGGTGGGGCAGGATAGACGAGGGTGGAGAAGTTGTGCCGAGCCGAGAGCAATCATGGCTTGCACACTTGTGCGAACAACGCCCTTGTCTCGGCGTTTTCACATTGTGGATTTTTGGGGTGCCCATCAGGGCCGGCCGCGTTGGGCGGCGAGCCAGGCGTGGGATTGGTCGAGGGCGCGGCGGATGACTTTGTCCATGTCGTAGTAACGGTATTCGCCGAGGCGGCCGCCGAAGACGACGTCGGGGCATTGGGCGGCGTCGGCCTGGTATTTGGCGAGGAGGTCGGCGGAGGACTGGGTGTTGACGGGGTAGTAGGGGATGTCGCCGGGTTTCCAGTCCGCGGGGAACTCCCGGCAGATGATGGTTTTGTCGAGGGCGTAGGGTTCCTTGCGTTCCGGGTGGAAGTGTTTGAATTCGTGGATGCGGGTGTAGGGGACGTCGGCGTCGGCGTAGTTCATGACGGTGGTGCCTTGCCAGTCCTGGACGGGCTTGGTTTCCCATTCGAAGCGGAGGCCGCGCCAGGGGAGGGGGCCGTGGCGGAAGCCGAAGTAGGCGTCGATGGGGCCGCTGTAGAAGGTGGGCTTGCCGGCGGGGAGGGCGTCGCGCAGGGCGAGGAAGTCGGCGTTGTAGCGGACGGTGACGGCGGGGTGGTCGAGGAGGCGCTCGTAGAGGGCCTGGTAGCCTTGGAGGGGGACGCCCTGGTGGGTGTCGGAGAAGTAGCCGGTGTCGTAGTTCGCGCGGACGGGGAGGCGGCGGATGATGAAGGCGGGGAGGTCTTTGGGGTCGGCGTTCCACTGTTTCTGGGTGTAGCCTTTGATGAAGGCCTCGTAGAGGGGGCGGCCGATGAGGGAGATGGCCTGTTCCTCGAGGTTGCGCGGCTCGCCCTGGAGGCCGGCCTTGGCGACCTCGGCGGCGATGAAGGCCGGGAGCTCGGCGGGGGTGAGGTCGGCGCCGTAGAAGGCGTTGACGAGGGCCAGGCCCAGGGGCATGAAGTAGACGCGCCCGGCGTGCTTGGTGAGGACGCGGTGGCGGTAGTCGGTGAAGGAGACGAAGCGGTTGGCGTAGTCCCAGACGCCTTCGTCGGAGGTGTGGAAGATGTGCGCGCCGTAGCAGTGGCACTCGATGCCGGTCGTCGGGTCGATGGCGCTGCGGGCGTTGCCGCCGGGCAGGCTGCGGGCCTCGAGGACGAGGACGCGTTTGCCGGCCTCGGCCAGCTCGCGGGCGACGACACAGCCCCAGAGGCCTGCGCCGACGATCAGGACGTCGTAATCGGTCGGGATCGGAAGGTCGTTGTCCATCGTGTTCTCCTATCAGCGGATGTTGCCCCAGCGAGGCGAGGTGAAGGGCCAGTGGACGAAGGTGGCCGGCCCAAGCAGGTTCTCGTCCGGCACGGCGCCCCAGTACCGGCTGTCCAAGCTGTTGTCCGAGTTGTCCCCAAAGGCCAGGTATTCGCCCGGGCCCAGCTCAAAGCGCGTCATCGTTTGGTAAGGCGTCCCTTCGGGCGCGGGCTTGTAGCCGGGGTAGGCGGGCGCGCCGGGCCAGGGGCTGACGTGGCGGGCGATCTCCTCCAGCCGTTCGGGATGGATGGCGGGGGAACCGTTGACCCATAGGAACGAGTCTCCCTCCTTGAGCTCGACCGTGTCCCCCGGCCGACCGCAAAGGCGCTTGATGTAGTGCTGGTTGTCCGGGAGCCCTTCCAGCCCGCGCGTGGAGAAGACGATGGTCTCGCCCAGGCGCGGATGGCGGAAGTTCCAAATCCAGCGGTTCACGAAGAGGAAGTCGCCGCTCTTGACGACCCCGCGCCAGAGCGTCTGCCCCGCGTGGACGGGCGTCCCGGGGTAGCCGACGGCGTCGTTGCGCGCCGGCAGCCCGCCCGCGTCGGGCGCGGTGGTGGCCAGCCGCCGGGCCACTTCGTCCGGCAGTTCATACCGGTCGCGCCCGTTCACGATGAGCGAAACGTAGCCGGGCTTGGCGCTCGGCAGGTATTGCGAGACCACCCCCGGGTTGCGCACGCGCACCTCCTGGTATGTCTCGCCGGTGACGCACCACTTCAGGAAGCGCAACGGCCCCTTGTCCCACGCGGTCGGCCCGGGCGCGTCCTCCGCATGGATGCCGTAGAGCGTGGGCTGCATGGAGCCCGTCGGGATGCGGAAAGGCTCGTAATAATAGGCGCGGAAGCAGAACGCCACGGCGAGCGCCGAGACGATGACGTCGAACCATTCCGCCGCCAGCGGGAAGCGCGGCTTCGGCAAGACGGCGCGCATCTCCGCGCGGAGCGTCTCGGCCACCGCCTCGACATCGTCCACCTCGCGTGTCCGGATGGACTGGGCAAGGTCGTCGAAGCGTTCGACGAGCGCGGCCCGCGTCTCCGTGCCGAGGAGATCCTCGTAGAGGCGGAACTCGCCGCGTAGGGCCTTGTAGGCCTTGCGGGCACGGCGGAGGACGAGAAAGTCATGGAGCGAGAACATGGGCAAGCACCTTGGAAAGGGCGGGTTTGGCGGCGTGCGCGGCGGCCTCGCCGACGGCGACGAGCGAGCGTCCGCCATGGAAATCAAACGTTTGCACGTGGCCGGCCTCGGGGCGGATGAGCACGTCTGCGGGCGACTGCGACAAGGTCAGGCGGCTCATCGCGTTCTCCACCAGCCGCGTGGTCTGCAAGAGCGTGGCGAGGAGGTTCGGAGGCGCCTTCGGCTCCTCGGCCAGGCCGCCGTTCAGATCCACGGCGATGACGATATCCGCGCCCAGGGCCCGCGCCACGGACACGGGCACCGGGTCGGTGAAGCCGCCGTCCACCAGGTGCCGCCCCCCATACGGCACGGGGTCGAAGACGCCCGGGATGGAAATCGAGGCGCGCACGGCCTGAGCCAGCCGCCCTTCGCGCAACACCACGGTCTTTTCCGCGAACAGGTCGGTCGCCACCGCCGCGAAGGGCAGGCGCAGGTCGGCGAAGGTGCGGGCGCCCAACAGATCGGGCCGCTCCAGCCATGCCGTCACCGTCTTGCCGGAGAAGATGCCGCGCGTCCATATCCGCGGCTCCATGAAGAACTTGGCCAGGCGCATCCAGTTCAGCGACTCAAGCTCCCGCAGGAAGGCGTCGAAGACGCCCGCGGCGTAAGCCGCGCCGACCATCGCCCCGATGCTCGTGCCCGTGACGACGTCCGGCCGCACCCCCATTTCGAGCAACGCCCGCAGGACGCCGACGTGCGCCCATCCGCGCGCGCCGCCGCTGCCCAGCGCCAGGCCGATCTTGGGCCGCGCGCTCATCGCCGGTAAAGCTCCACCGTGAAGGAACCCGCCGGCGCGCCGTCCGGTGCCTGGGAGAGGTAGACGTTGGCCGGGGAGATCCCCGCGGCCTGCGAGACCATCCCCACCAACACCGCCCGCTGCGCCACGCGCGCAGGATCCGAGAAGAAGTCCGACCGCAACGCCACCCGCGCCGTCCGCCCACGATGCGCCGCGATGTCCGCCAACGCCTGCCCCGTCGGGATGCCCGGGAGCCGCCACGTCGCCGTCAAATCCGGCTCCGCCTGGGGCGGCCGCGCCGCGGCCGCGGCAACGGACGCCCCAGCCAACAACCCGACGAGCGCCGCCGCCGCCATGCCCAGCCAACGCCCCGCCCTGGCGTGCGGGCGCTTGCCCAGGTGGCGCAGGGCCTGGCGCGAGGGCCTGTGCTCGGGGTGGAGCGCCTGGATTTCCTGCCACAGGCGCCGCGCCTCCGGCAGATCCCCCTGCTCGGCGCGGATGCGGGCGAGCAAATCCATCGCCTCCGGCGTCTTCGCCAACTCCGCATCGGAGAGGATGAGCGCCTCGGCCTCCGGGTAATGGCGGGCGGAGGCGAGCGTGTAGGCGCACAGGAGGGCCGTTTTCGCGTTATTCGCCGGCATGGGGCGCTCCTTCCTGAGGCGTGTGGAGGATGGGCTGGGGGACCAGGACGCCCCGCTTCGTCAAGATCGCCTCGATTTCCCGGAGCCCGGCCAGCGCGCCCTCGTTGTCCTGGTCGCAAAGCGCCTGATAGACGCGGCCCATCGCCGCGCCGACGGCCGCCCAATCGGCCTTTTCCGCGGCCAGCTGCGCCGCCGTCACGTCCGAGCGCCGGGCGAACTCCAATTCCAACTCCGCGAACTGCGCCGACACGCGCACCAACGCCTCCGTGTCGCACGCCGCCACGGAGACCTCGCGCCGGATGTCTTCCCGCCGCCGTGTCCTCTCGTTTCCATTCATGCATGCTATTATGCCATAATCCTTCGCCCCCTGCCACCGGTTCGCGCCCGTCCTGCTGTTCCCCGTGCCAGCCGTCCCGCGGCGTGCGCCGGCCGGTCATTCCGTCGTTCCGGCAGGGAGGGCAGGTCTCCGTCAGGGCAGATTTTTTGGGGGGACGTAAAAAAGGGCTTGCGTGGGGGGATTGGATTTGATATTATACGCGGCACTTGTTGGACGGAGCGTAGCGCAGCCTGGTAGCGCGTTTGGTTCGGGACCAAAAGGTCGAGGGTTCAAATC
>CALXSE010000017.1 GCA_944391085.1 uncultured Kiritimatiellota bacterium
CCGCCAACATCAAACGAAACAAAACATGATCCTCATTCATTCCTTTATATTTACCAAAATTAGATGCGTTTGCCCTGGGAAGGGGGCGGCGGGGGTATGCGGCAGGGGGTTGGTTTTGGTATGATAAGGGACGATGGATTGGTTTGTCGCGGATACGCATTTCGGGCACGAGAAGATGCGGTCGAGGCGGGGGTTCGCCTCGGTCTCGGAAATGGACGAGGCGCTGATCGCGGCGTGGAACGCGCGGGTGGGCGAGACGGACGACGTCTTCATCGCGGGAGACCTGATCTGCCACAGCGAGCGGCCGGCGGCGGAGTATCTGCGGCGGCTGAAGGGGCGCAAGCACCTGGCCGTGGGGAACCATGACCGCGCGTGGATGCGCGAGGTGACGCTGGGGGAGTGGTTCGTGGAGGTGGCGCTGTTGCTTGAGGTGGCGCGCCCGGGCCGCTTCGTGACGGTGGGGCACTACCCGATGATGGATTGGTTCCGGCGGCGGCACGGGGGCCATTTGGTCTACGGCCACATCCACGACTCGCGCAAGGAGCCGTATTACGCCTTCCTGCAGACGGTGCCGCAGGCCTACAACGCGGGCGTGGACGTGAACGGGATGCGCCCGTCGACGCTCGAGGAGCTGATCGCGAACACGGCGGCGCGGCGGGAGCGGCAATCGACCGCGCGGCGGCTGACGAAAGGGACCTGGCAATGACGAGACGAGACTTCCTGCGGGCCTTGGGATTGGCGATGGCCGTGCCGGCCGCGGCCCGCGCCGCGGGGCCCGGCGGCGTGGCGCCGGCGGCGACCTCCGCCGCGAACCCCTTCGGCCTGCCGGGGGTGGGGCGCCGCCCCAACATCATCCTGGTGCTGTGCGACGACCTGGGCTGGGGAGACCTGGGCTGCTTTTGGCAGAACCGCCGCCAGGCCAAGAACCGCCTGCTGACGCCGAACCTCGACCGCATGGCCGCCGAGGGAATGATGCTGACGGACCACTGCTCCGCCGCGCCGGTCTGCGCCCCCGCCCGCGCCTCGCTCGTCACCGGCAAGAACCAGGGCCACTGCAACCTGCGCGACAACGCCTTCGACGCGGCCATCGACCCGCACATGACCCTGGCCACCGTGCTCAAGCAGGCCGGCTACGCCACCTGGCACATCGGCAAATGGGGCATCGGCGGCGGCTACCAAAGCGGCACGGCGCGCACGGCCATGGCCTGCCAGGCGGGCTTCGACTACAGCTACGGCTATCCCGCCCACCTCCACGGCCACAGCTACTACCACTGCTTCATCGAGGGGCAGACGGACATCGACAGCGCGACCTCGCATTCCCCCGTGCTCGAAAGCTACTCTGAGGCCGCCTACCAGGCCGCCGGCCGCCCCGAGGGCTTCGCGCGCGACCAGGAGCCCGGCGCGAAGGCCGCCCACTGGCGCCGCCCCGTCCCGAACGACGAGGCCCGCTTCGTCTACGACACCGACCTCTTCACCGCCAAGGCCAAGGCCCTCATCCGCGCCCATCAGGAAGGCCCCGCCAAGGACGCCCCCTTCTTCCTCCTCCTCTGCCAGACCGCCGTCCACGGTAGCGGGAACCGCCAAGTGGCCGACCCGGACATCGCCTGCAAGGACGTCTTCCAGGTGCCCGGCGGCCCCTACCCCGCCCTCCGCGACGACGACGCCCGCTGGGGCGGCGGCGCGGACCTCGAGGGCTCCGCCAAGGCCACGCCCCAAACGGCCAACACCTGGATACACCCCGACTTCCGCGGCTACCCCACCGCCTCCGAGCGCCGCTACGCCACCACCGTCCGCCGCCTGGACGACGCGATGGGCGACCTGCTCCACTTCCTCAAGGTGCGCGGGCTGGACCGGGAAACCCTCGTCGTCTTCACCTCCGACAACGGCCCCGCCGGCGAATACCTCGCCCCCGCCGGCCTCGACTGGGTCGAGACCATGGACTCCAACGGCCCCCTCCGCGGTATGAAGCGCTGGGCCTATCAGGGCGGCCTGCGCGAGCCCACCCTCGTGCGCTGGCCCGGCGTCGTCGCCCCCGGCGCCGTCAGCGGCCTGCCGTGCGACCAGACCTGCTGGATGCCCACCTTCGCCGAGGCCGCCGGGCTCCCCGCCCCCGCCCACACCGACGGCGTCTCGCTCCTGCCCACGCTCACCGGCGCCGGCCGCCAGCTGGCCCAACGCCTCTACGCCGAATATGTCGACGGCGGCAGCGGCCGGGGCTTCGGCCTTGAGCAATCCCTCCGCGAAGGCCGCTGGGCCGCCGTCCGCAACCACGCCAAGGGCGGCAAGGTCGAGCTCTACGACCTCGAGGCCGACCCCGGCCAGGCGCGCGACGTGGCCGAGGCGTTCCCCGAGGAAGCCGCGCGCCTGGGCGCCCTCATGGCCGCCAGCCGCATCCCCGCCCCACGCGTCCCGGACGCCTGCGGCGCCCCCACCCACGCCCAGACCGCCGCCCCCGCGCGGGACGCCCTCGACCGCGCCGCCGTGCCCGCGCCCATCGGCGGCGCCCCCCTGCGCCCGGCGCTGTGGATCTACCAGGGCGACTGGCCGTGGGTGCCCGATTTCCGCACGCTCATGCCCGTGCACGAGGTGCCGCCCCCGCGCATCGGCGCCGTGATGCGCAAGCTCCCGCCCCGCGGCTGCGGCGTCCTCGCCCACGGCGAGATCGAGGTCGAGGCCGAACGCGAGGTCGTCTTCGAGGCCAGGGGCGGGGGCGGTTGCCAGCTCTGGCTGCAGGGCGCGCACATCCTTGAGTTCGAGGCCGGTGACTGCGCCGCGGGCCGCCGTTACGCCATCCGCCTGGGCAAGGGCCGCCACCCCTGGCGCGCCTGCCTCACCGCCCCCTTCGTGACGCTGACCGCCGACGGGAGGAGCCTGCTGTGAGGCTGCGCACGGCCGAGGAGCTCGACGCCATCCACGACGCGCTCGCGGCGGACCTCGCGGGCGCGGAAGCGCCGATCATGGACTTGGTGGCCGCGCAGACCCGAGACCCGTGGTGCGTCCTGCTGGGCACGATCCTCTCGGCGCGGACGAAGGATCAGGTGACCGCCCAGGCCGTGCGCCGCCTGCTGCCCGCCGCGCCCACCCCGCGGGCCCTGGCCGGGCTGGGCGTCGAGGAGATCGAGCGCCTCATCTTCCCCGTCGGCTTCTACCATGCCAAGGCCCGCCACCTGGCCGCCCTCCCCGCCGCGCTCGAGGAACGCTTCGGCGGCGCGCTCCCTGACACCGTCGAGGCCCTCTGCGAGCTGCCCGGCGTGGGGCGCAAGACGGCGAACCTGGTGGTGGCCATCGGCTTCGGCAAGCCGGCCATCTGCGTGGACACCCACGTCCACCGCATCAACAACCGCCTGGGCATCGTCCGCACCAAGACGCCGCTGGAGACGGAGATGGCCCTGCGCCGCCGCCTGCCCCGGCGCCTGTGGATCCCCTGGAACAGCCTCTTCGTCACCTTCGGGCAGACCCGCTGCAGACCCGTCGGCCCCAAATGCGGGGGCTGCCCCGTCGCCCGGTTCTGCCTCGGCAAGGACAAGACCCCGTGAACGCCCTGCCCGACCTCGCCCTCTTCGACGTCGACGGGACGCTGTTCGACTCCGAGCGCCTGTGGGCCGAGGCCCTCGCCCTGGCCCTGGAGGATCTCGGCGAGCGGCAGCGGCCCGAGGCGCTCATGGCCCGCATCTACGGCATGGCCTGGCCAGACGCCTGGCGCGCCCTCCGCGCCGCCTACCCCGAAGCCCTCGAAGGCCTCTCCGCCTTCGCCCTCGGGCAGATGATGGTGGGGCGTTTCGAAGCCCTCTTCGCCGCCCGCCCCCCCGTCATCCGGGACGCGGCGGGCCTCCTCCGCCGCCTCCGCGCGCGGGGCGTCCCCTGCGCCTACGTCTCCGGCAGCCCCCGCGCCACCATCGCGCGCGACCTCGCCGCCGCCGGCCTCGGCGGGCTGCTTGACGAGGCCCGCTCCGTCCCCTCCGACGACGTCTCGCGCGGCAAGCCGGATCCGGAGGGCTACCGCCTGGCCGCCGAGCGCTTCGGCGTCGACCCCGCGCGCGCCGTCGCCTTCGAGGACAGCCGCGTCGGCGCGCAGGCCGCCCTTGCCGCCGGCGTCGGCCGCGTCTACGTCTGCCCGCCGCCATCCGCCCCGCCCCAGGATTATCCCGCCGCCGCCATCCGCCTTCCCGCCTGGTCCGCGGCCTTCCCCGACGCTTGACCCATTAAGACATTTGGTATACTTGCGCCATGATTCACGAACGATTCATCATCCGCAACCTTGGCCCTATTCGGGAAGCGTGCCTGGACATCGCCCCCGTGACTGTGCTGGTTGGGGAGACCGGTTCCGGCAAGAGCTTGGTGGCCAAGACGTTGGCCATGATGCGACACGTCTGCAAAATGCAGCTGATTCGCCAAGCCTTGCGACGTGCGGGGTTGCGCAAATCGACGTTCCGTCTGCGAAAGGACTCCTACGCGAAATTTGCCGACATCACCACGCTCATCAAGCCGGAGACCAAGCTGCGCTATAGCCTGAAATGGGGGGAAGACGAGGTCTGCCAAATCGATTTTCCCTCCATGGAAGCCTCATTCGGCCCGTCTGACGCGCTCGGGCCATTCATCAAGGTGGCCTTCGTCGCGGACTCCAGGAACTTGGTCGCCGCATGGGAACGCAAGGGCGCGTCTATCCAATCAAAGGTTTTGGACAACTATTTCGCTGAGACGTTTGAACTTTGGGAGGCGGCCCTGGACGCGGAGACGGTGTTGGACTTCCCTTCATTGGGCCTGTCGCTGTCAAAAGGGAAGGATAACGGGGGCCGACGTCGGCTAGAGCTCATCAATGCCGCGGACAAAGGTAAAACACTCTTTTCCAGAGGAGCTTCCGGCCAAAAAGCAGCCATCCCCGTCTCGCTCATCACCCGATTTCTTGCCACGCGCTATCGCTTTGACGAAGCGATTTTCCGCTGGTGCATGGATGTGTTGATCAAAGACTATGCGGAGCGACAAGTGCCCTTCACGGAAGCGGCCCCGCGCCTCTCCAATGCCATGGATTTCTCCGGTCGTCTCCTTGCCCTGCACATCGAAGAACCGGAGCTTGGCCTTGACCCAAAGACGCAAATCGGCCTCTTGGAGACATTGATGGCGGACTTCTGCCGCGCGGAAGAGAATGGGACAACCGTCCGGACACTCTTCACCACACACAGCCCCTATTGGGTCGTGGCACTGAACACGCTTGTGGCCGAAGGCAAGTTCCCAGGTTTTGGCTGGGGGGCGCTCACGGGATACCACCTGACGGAAGGCACGGCAGTCTGCATCCGCGACGAGGAGCAACGCCTGCTCATGGCCCCGAACCTTGACGCCGCCACCGAAACCCTTGACGACCGTTTCAACGCCGCCCTCGCCCAGGAGCTTGGCGATGAATGAGACTTCCTTCGCGGCATGGTGCGACGCCAACCACGCCCATATCTCTGAACGCCCAAGAGGGAAAAAACACACTTGCAAGGAAGCCTCGACCGCCCTCACTGTGCAAAACGACGGCACACGCGAAGCACTCTTCGCGTTGCTTGACGGCGGGGTCTTCCCGGAAGGGGACTGTTGCGATTGGCTCATCGCCGAGACGCCCTCCACCGACACAGCCCTCGGGGCCCTGTTGGAGCTGAAAGGCAAAGACCTCGAAAAAGCCATTCGGCAGTTACAACAAAGCGTAAAGCGTATGCGCGCCGACGTCACCTCCGGGCTGCTCCTCCGCAACGCCGTTGTCGTCTGCCGAGGCGGGCCTTCAAACGCCTCCACAAAGTGGCAAGCCAAAGTCAAGGCCTTTCACAAAGCCACTCGCTGCAGCCTTTCCCGCGAAGCCTGCGGCAAGACCATCCCACTCTCGAAACTGCTCAGCTTCCATGACTGAGAACCGACGTATTTTCCTGAACATCGCGGCGACGTATGGGCGTTCGCTCTTCGCGTTGGTGTGCGGGCTGTTCACCAGCCGCTGGGTGCTGATGGCGCTGGGCGAGGTGGATTTCGGACTGTATGGGGTGGTGGCGGGGCTGACGGCGTTCATCGGCTTCTTCAACGGGCTGCTGGCGGGGGCGGTGTCGCGGTTCTATGCGTTCTCGGTGGGGCAGGCGCGGACGGCGGCGTCGCGGGAGGAGGGGGTGGAGGCGTGCCGGAAGTGGTTCAACAGCGCGTTGCTGATCCATGCGGCGGTGCCGTTGGCGCTGATGGTGGCGGGCTATCCGGTGGGGGAGTGGGCGGTGCGGGAGTGGCTGACGATCCCGCCGGAGCGGGTGGAGGCGTGCGTGTGGGTGTTCCGGTGCGTGTGCGTGTCGTGCCTCGTGGGGATGCTGAACGTGCCGTTCCAGGCGATGTACGTGGCCAAGCAGTATATCGCGGAGCTGACGATCTATTCGTTCGTCACGACGCTCTGCAACTTCGGCTTCGTCTACTACATGGTGACGCACCCGGGGCTGTGGCTGGCGAAGTACGCGGCGTGGATGATGGCGCTGAGCGTGGCGCCGCAGCTGCTCGTCTCCCTGCGGGCGATGGTGGTCTTCCCGGAATGCCGCTTCCGGCGGGCGTACCTGTGGGACTGGGGGCGGACGAAGGCGATCTGCAACTTCGCGGGGTGGCAGTTCTTCGGCGGGTTCGGCAGCATCCTGCGCGGCCAGGGCATCGCCATCCTCATCAACAAATACTACGGCCCGGCGGCCAACGCCTCGATGGGCATCGCCAATGCCATCATCGGCCACTGCAACACGCTCTCGGGCAGCATGATCGGGGCCTTCTCGCCGGCCATCACCAACGCCTGCGGCGCGCGCGACTACGCCCAGATGCGGGCGATGGCCTACCGCACGTGCAAGGTGGGCACCCTCCTCTCGCTGCTCTTCATCCTGCCGCTGGCGCTGGAACTGCGCGAGGTGCTCACCCTGTGGCTGAAGGATCCGCCCGCCTACACCGAGGGCCTGGCCTACTGCGTCTGCGCGATCACGGTCATCGACCACACCGCCGTCGGGCACATGCTCGCCGTCAACGCCAACGGCCGCATCGCCCGCTACCAGGCCTTCCTGGGCACCGCGCTCATCATGACCCTGCCCCTGGCCTGGCTCTTCGCGGCGCTGGGCGGGGGCGTCTACGCCGTCGGCGTGGCCATGATCCTGTGCATGATGGCCTGCGCCTGGGGGCGCGTCTGGTTCGCCCGCAGGCTGGTGGGGATGAGCGCGCGCCACTGGCTCTCCCACATCCTCCTGCCCCTCTTCCTGCTGACGCTCTGCGCCGGCGCCGTCGGCCTGCTCCCGCGCCTCTGGATGGAGCCCTCCTTCTGGCGGCTCTGCGTCACCACCGCGCTCACCGAGGCCGCCTTCGTCCCCCTCTCCTGGTTCCTGCTGCTGACGGACGCCGAGCGCGCCTTTATCCGCACCAAGCTCAACACCCTCCGCGCCAAGCTCCTGCCATGAAGCCCCTCCCCACCCTCGCCCCCGAAGAAACCTGCACCGGCTGCGGCGCCTGCGAGCGCGCCTGCCCCATCCTCCACCCCGGCGCGCCCGACCCCGCGCCCTTCTGCCTGGCCGTGCAAAGCCACGACGACGCGCTCCTCCGCGCCAGCGCCTCCGGCGCGCTCTTCACCGAGCTCGCCCGCCCCGTCCTCGCCCAGGGCGGCGTCGTCTTCGGCTGCCGCTGGGAGGAGGGCACCCTCACCGCCATCCACGCCGCCGCAGAGGACGAAGCCGCCCTCGCCCCCATGCGTGGCTCCAAATACGTCCAAAGTGACCCGCGCGACACCTTCCGCGAGGCCCGCGCCGCACTCCGTGCCGGCCGACCCGTCCTCTACAGCGGCACGCCCTGCCAAATCGCCGGACTCCGCCGCTTCCTCGGCCGCCACCCCAACCTCCTCGCCGTCGAAATCATCTGCCACGGCGTCCCCAGCCCAGCCGTCCTCGGCCGCGCCGTCGAAGACCTCGCCCGGGCCGAAGGCGCCCCCCTCACAGGCCTCACCTTCCGCGACAAGACCAAAGGCACCTGGCGCGAGCCCGCCCTCGCCTGGACGCTCGCCGACGGCCGCCAAGGCAAGGCCACCTTCTACGCCACCGACTACGGGCGCCTCTTCGCCTCCGTCATCGCCAACCGCCCCGCCTGCTTCCGGTGCGCCGCCAAGGCCGGCGCCAGCGGCGCGGATCTCACCATCGGCGACTTCTGGGGCGTCGAGAACGTCCGCCCCGAGCTCGACGACGGCCGCGGGCTCTCCGTCCTCGCCGCCCACACCCAGAAGGGCCGCGACGCCGCCGAGGCCCTCCGCCAACGCGCCGATTGCGTTCCCCTCACCCCAGAGGAGGCCCTCGCCGGCAACCCGCGCTACTTCACCCCCGCCTCCCTTAACCCCCGCCGCGGCTGGTTCATGGCCCACTTCCGCCGCCACTCCCTCCACCGCGCCGTCCGCCGCGCCGTCAACGGCCCCTGGCCCATCCGCCTCGCGCGCCGAATCCTTTCCCAAGCCCGCCGCCTGGCCGCGGCCGTGCGTTCCACAATAAAAACAACTAGGGGGGGGGCAACAGCTTATGCTAGCCACATGCTGACCCTCCCCGCCCTGGCGTGAGAGGTTCCGCATGAGCCTTCGGCAACTCTGTCAATCCAACCCCATCCTGATCCATCCCTATCGGCTCGCCCGCGCCGTCAAGCATGTCTTGATGGCCCCCCTCAGGCTCCCCGTCTGCCTGGCCTTCAGCGTCACGCGGCCCGACCGCGCGCGCCTCCGCCGCGCGGCCTGGGTCCGGCGCAGGCCCTCCCGCGAAAGCGCCCTTGCAGACATCGTCATGAACTACCACGTCCTGGAAAAAGGCCTGACGATGCCGGCCCGCCGGAAAAACTTCGGCCACGCCGCCATCCTCCAGCTGGCCGCAAAGGCCGGACAGTTCCTGAAAACCTACGGCGAGGCCCCCCAGGTCCTCCACGCCATCGGCTGCCTCCGCGCCTACGACGCGCTGCACGACCACGCTGACCGCGCCGCCGACCCAACCTTCTGGAGCGCCTTCGACGACGCCCTCGCGCGCCTGCCCCAGACGCCCCCGGCCACCCAGCCCCACACCACGCGCGAAGCCTTCTTCGCCGCCAGCCAGGCCCCTTTCGAGGCCTTCGCCCGCTCCCGCCACACCCTCCGCCATTACGCCGGGCCGCTCCCCATCGAGCGCGTCCGCGCCGCCGTGGCCCTCGCCGTCGACACCGCGCCCTCGGCCTGCAACCGCCAATTCACCCGCGTCCGCTGCGTCTCAGACCATGCCGTCATCGCCAAGCTCCTGGAGATCCAGGGCGGCAGCCGCGGCTTCGGCCATCTGGCGGACAAACTCCTTGTCATCACCGCCGACCTCGACGACGCCTTCTCCGGCGGCGAGCGCAACGAGCCCTATGTCGAGGGCGGCATCCTGCTGATGAACCTCGCCTACGCCCTCCACTGCCACCGAATCGCCCACTGCATCCTCAACTGCTTCTTCGACACGCCGCGCGACAACGCCTTCCGCGCGCTCCTCCCCGGCCTGCCCCAGACGGAGCTCCTCATCGCGGCGATCGCCTGCGGCGAGGCCCCCGCCGAGTTTGACGTCGCCGCCTCCCCGCGCCGGCCCCTCTCGGAGGTCTACGCCGAGCTGTGAGGCGCGGAAAACGAAGCGGGCCGCCTTTGACAGGCGGCCCGTTTCGTTGCCATCCCTGCCTCAGAGGGCGTCGATGGCGGCCTGGATGGCGGCGAGATCGTTGCGGTCAAGGGGCGAGAGCTCGTCGCCGATGGCGTCCTTGACGGTCTCGAGGGCGGCCTGGGCGGCGGCCTTGTCGCGCTTGGCGATGGCGATCCAGGCCTCGACGTTGCCGACGCGGGGATCCGGGGTGATGCCGTATTGCTTGGCGAAGTCGAGGGATCGGGCGAGGGCGGTCTGGGCCTCGGCGGGCTTGCCGTTCCGGGCCAGGGTGAGGGCGTAGGTGGCCCAGGTCTCGTAGCTGTTGGGGGCGAGGGTGATGGCACGCAGGCCGACGGTCTCGGCGCGGTCGGGCTCGACGCGGGCGAGGGCGTCGGCATAGTTGTTGATGAGCTCGATGCCGGCGCGGTCGCCCTGGAGGTCGTAGGCCTTCTTGAAGTAGAGGCAGGCCTCGCGCAGGTGGGCGTCCTCCAGGCGCTGGGTGCCGACGACGAAGTTGGCGTAGGGGTTGTCCGGGTCGTCGCGCAGGATGGCGAAGGCGTCGGCCTCGGCGGCGGCCTTGTCGCCAAGGCGGCGGTCGATGCCGAGGATGAGCTCGAGGAGGCCATGGACGCGGGGGCGGAGGGTGTAGGCGCGCTGGTAATACTCGCGCGTCGAGAGCCAGAGGTCGCGGGCCTTCGCGGGGAGGCCCTGGGCGGAATCCGCGCCTTCGCTGGCCTTGAGGGCGTCGGCCTGGGCCAGGCGGCCCTGGAGGATGTGGAGGAAGTAGAGCTGGTCGCCCTTGGCAAGGCGCTTGATGTTCTCGAGGATGAAGCCGCGGGCGTCGTTGTAGTGGCGCAGGGCCTGGGTCTCGTTGCCGTCGGCGCGGGCGCGGTCGGCGAGCTCGACCTCGATCATGCCGAGCATGGCCCAGCCGTCGATGGAGTCCTGGTTCTCGGCGGTGTAGGCCGAGACGACGTCCGCCGCGCCGGCCAGGTCGGTGCGGGCCATGAGATAGGCGGCGCGGTCGAGGGCGAGGGTGTCGGCGGGGAGGCCGGCCTTGGCGGCGGCGGCCTCGACCTGGGCGAACCATTTGCCGGCGTCGTCGATGTTGCCGCGTTGGAGCGAGATGCGCGCGAGGCCGCGGAGGGCGTCGACGTTGTCGGGGTCGGTGACGAGGACTTCCTGGTAGGCGGCGTAGGAGAGGTCGGTCTTGCCCTGAAGCTCGTAGACGGCGCCGGCGACGGCGTTGATGGCGCCGAGGCGCGGGTCGCCGGATTGGAGGGAGTCGCGGACGTTGCGCAGGCCGGCGAGGATGGCGCCGGGGGCGGCGGTGGCGGCCCATTCCCAGCCCATCTGGACGAAGAGGTCGTAGTTGCGGATGTACCCGTGGATGCGGCCGACGGCGTTGAGGTCGTAGCGCGGGGTGTTGGCGCGGCGGACGGTCTGGGCCTTGATGAACTCCTCGAAGATGCGGTTCACCTGCGGGAGCTTGTCCTGGATTTGGCCGCGGCGGAGGCAGATGTCGTAGAGGTTCAGCTTGGCCGAGACGTTCTCCGCGTCGGTCTCCGCGGCGTAGAGGTAGCAGAGGGCGGCGTTGGGCTGGCGGCCTTCGTCGTCGAGCCAGGCGCCAAGGTTGTTGGACATGAAGGCCAGGTGCTTGCGGATGGCCGTCTGCACGCCGCGCGTGAGATCCCACCACATCAGGAAGGGCTTCTCGAGGGTGGGCGCCCAGCGGGCCTCGAGGGCGCGCTGGCCCTCCTCGGCCTGGCGGACCGCCTCGTCGCCGGCCTGGGGCGCGTCAGACGGGATGGGCACGTAGAAGGTGCCGGTGGGGAAGGGGCGGTAACCGGCGGAATACCACACGTCGGCCAGGTCATAGATGCCCGCGAGCTTGGCGGCGTTGGGCTGGGCCACGAAAAAGTCCTGCACAAAGACCAGGAAGTGATAATCCAACAGGTGCGTCAGGCGCATGCGGTCGACGTCGCCCAGCCTGGGGTCATTCTCGATATGCCGGCGCAGCCGCTCGATGTAGCTGTCCTTCTTGGCGATGGCGTCCATGGCCTTCTGCACCTCGCTGCGGCGCGTGGAGGTCTCCTCGTCGGTGCGCTCGGCCAACGCGGGGGTGAAGACGGTCAGCTCCACGCCCTTCTGCTGGGCCACCAACGCCAAATGCGGGTCAATCCACCCTGAGCGCGCGCCCAGCAGATAGGTGCGCCCCTCCTTCGCCAGCGCGTCCACCGTCTCCGCCGCGAAGCGCGTGGCCATCGCGCGATCCACCCCCGCGAAACGCACCCCGTGCACCCCCATCGTCACGCCCGCGGCCACCAGGCACAGCGGGAAGAGAAAGATGGCCGCCACCCGGCAGGCCGAGACGCTCGCGGGCACCCGCCACCGCTCAGACTCCTCGTAAAGGTTCGGGAGCTTGGCAAAGAGCTGCACCCCCCACCCCACGATCAGCATCCCGCAGGTGACGGCAAAGACCCAATGCGTCGCCACCGGCGCCCCGCCGCGCAGCAGCCAATCACGCCACGGCGTCGGCCCCACCCCCCACAGCATCCCAAAGCTCGCCGCCGTCAACGCCAGCCCCACGAAGAGCAGGCCCCACGAGCGCGCGTTGTCCAGCATCCGCCGCGCCGTGATCCACGCCAGGAGCGGCAAAAGCCCCGCCGCCGCCACGTTCAGGATCCACGGCCCCGTGAACCACATGCCGATCGTCGGCAACATCACCCCGCGCAGGGCGGCACGCTCCACCCCCCACAGCGTCAACAGCGAAAGCCCACCCGTCACCCGCCACGCGTTCAGCGCCAGCAGCACCCCCGCGCCGGCCACCACCCCAACGAACCAATACGGCAGGTTCCGCACGCTCTGATCCCACAGCCGCCACTCCATCAGCAGCGCCCGCAGGAAAAACAGCGGCAGGAAGAAAAGCACCCACGGCGACTCCACCGCGCACACCCCCAGCACAAACGCGGACACAAACATCATCCGCCGATGCCCCCCGCCCAGCGCATACGCGTTCTGCAACACCACGCACAACAGCAGCAGCATGAACCCCCACGCGTTCACCGTCAGCCCCGAGGCCGCATACAGCCCCGGCACCGACGCCACCGCCAGCAGGCACACCACGTTCGCCAGCACCCACGCCCGCCGCTCCGCCTGCCGCGGCAACGTCTCCTCCCCCATCGCGTCCACCCCCCAAAAGCGCGCCAGCAGCCACGTCAGCGCCACCAACGCCCCCATGATCCCCGCCCCCAGCAGGTTCAGCGCCCCCATCGAAGGCGTCTCCCCCAACAACCCCGTCAGCCACCACAAAATCGGGTAGCTCTCCGCGTTCACCAACGTCACCCCAAGGCACTTCATCACCGTCGGCGAACCCGAGAACGCCGAAAGCGCCACCGTGTTCTCCCCCGGCACCGCGAAATCACCGGACAGCCACGCCCCCACCGCGAACGCAACCACCCCCCAAAACAGCGCCGTCAGCCACGACACCGCCCGCATCACACGCCCCGGCCGCTCAGGGAACGGACGCGAGCAAAAGAAATCCAACAGCATTGTCAACATGGGGGGTTCTCCTTCTGTCTATGTGCGAAGCAGTATAGCACAACCCCCCCGCCTCTGTCCCCTATTTCACGAAAAAAACGAAAGCCCCGGCAAACCCCGGAAAATCAGAGAAAGACAGGGAAAGCGCGCCGCCGGCCACACGCATCCCCCCCCTCCGCGTTCATGCGAGCCACGCGTCCGCACGCCCCCGCCGGCACGGGGAAACGACCCGGCCACGCCCACCCACGCCTCGCCGAATAAAAGGGCTCCTCTTGCCCCAAGGCCGCAACGCGCGGGACGCGCCGCCGGCCCCGCCGCGGGAGCGGGCCGCGATGCCGGGAAAGGCCGGCCACGCGGGCCCTGCCCGCCCCATCACGAGGCCCCAAATGGCCGGCGCCACCGGCACGGCCCCCCTGAAGGGGCCCTCATCGCCCACGTGGAGCACCGCCCTCATGGGGACAAAAAAAGCCCCGACGAGCGGGGCTTTTTGGATTGGGTGGAAACCGTTTACTTGATTTCGACCTTGGCGCCGGCCTTCTCAAGGGCTTCCTTGATCTTGGCGGCTTCGTCCTTGTCGACGCCCTGCTTGACGGGCTTGGGAGCGCCTTCGACGAGGTCCTTGGCATCCTTGAGGCCGAGGCCGGTGATGGTGCGGACTTCCTTGATGACGCCGATCTTGTTGCCGCCGACTTCGGCGAGGATGACGTCGAACTCGGTCTTCTCCTCGGCAGCGGGGGCGGCGGCGCCGGCGGCGGCCACGGCGACGGGAGCGGCGGCGGAGACGCCCCACTTCTCCTCAAGGGCCTTGACGAGGTCGGCGATCTGCAGCACGGTCATGCCGGAGAGGGCGTCGATGATTTCTTCCTGGGTCATTGTCTTGTTCCTTTTGTGTAACCGCCCGGGGTCTGGCCCCGGGAGGGGTTTGCCCTGCGCGGGTGCGCGCGGGGCGGTTTTACGACACGGCGCTTAGGCCGCAGGGGTGCCGTCGGCGGAGCCTTCGGCGGGAGGGGGGGTGTCGCCTTCCTTGTCGACCTTGGCCTGGAGGACGCGGGCCATCTTGGAGGCGGGGGCCTGCAGGGTGCCGAGGAGGCGGGCCTGCTGGGCGGCGAGGGAGATGAGCTCAGAGAGCGTGGTCACCTGGGCCTCGGTGATGACGGAGTCGGCCATGAGGCCGGCCTTGACGGAGGCCTTGTCGTTCTTCTTGACGAAGTCGACGATGGTCTTGGCCGCGTCGGCGACGTCGCCCTGGCCGGCGATGACGGCGGTGGGGCCGCTGAGGACGCCTTCGGGGAAGGTGACGCCGCGCTCGGCGAAGATCTTGGCGATGAAGGTGTTCTTGATGACCATCATGCGCGCGCCCTTGGCGGCGAGCTGACGGCGGAGGTCGCCGATCTGGGCGACGGTGAGGCCGCCGAAGTTCAGCAGGAAGGCAAACTCGTTGCCGTTGAGGAAGTCGGAGACTTCGTTGTAAATGGCGACGACCTCGGGGCGTTTCTTCTGGTTGGACATGGCGAAATCACTCCTTCACGAGAACGCGCACGCCGACGCCCATGGAGGGGCTGATCGTGCAGCTGCGGATGAAGAGGCCCTTGGCGGCGGCGGGGCGCTCGTGCTCAACGGCGTCGATGATGGCGCGGATGTTGTCGACGAGCTTGGCGGCCTCGAAGCTGAGCTTGCCCGCAGGGACGCAGAGGTTGCCGGTGCGGTCCATGCGGAAGTCGACCTTGCCGGCCTGGGCGGCCTTGATGGCGGGGACGACGTCGTCGGTGACGGTGCCGGTCTTCGGGTTGGGCATCAGGCCGCGGGGGCCGAGGATGCGGGCGACGGTGCGCACCTGCTTCATGGCGTCCGGGGTGGCGATGGCGACGTCGAAGTCCGTCCAGCCGCCCTTGACGCGCTCGAGGAGGTCGTCGAGGCCGGCGGCGTCGGCGCCGGCCTGCTTGGCGGCGTCGGCCTGCTCGCCGGCGGCGAAGACGACGACGCGGACGTGCTTGCCGGTGCCGTGGGGGAGATGGACGACGCCGCGGACGGCCTGGTCGCCCTTGGTGGGGTCGGCGCCGAGGCGGAGGCCGACGTCGACGGTTTCGTCAAACTTGGCGCCGGGGTGGGCCTTGATGAAGGCGACGGCCTCCTCGAGGGAGACGGGGGCCTTGGGAGCGGCCTTGAGGGCGTCCTGATATTTCTTGCTGTGCTTGGCCATGGGGGTGCTCCTCAGTCAACGACGTCCACGCCCATCTGGCGGGCGGTGCCCTCGATCATGCGCGCGGCGGCCTCGGGGTCGGAGGCGTTCAGGTCCTCGGCCTTGATCTTGACGATCTCGGCGATCTGGGCGCGGGTGATCTTGCCGACCTTCTCGGTGTTGGGCTTGCCGGAGCCCTTGGGGAGGTTGGCGTATTTCTTGATGAGGGCCGCGGCGGGCGGGCTCTTGAGGATGAAGGAGAAGGAGCGGTCCGCGTAAACGGTGATGACGACGGGGATGACCATCCCGCCCTTGTCCTGGGTCTTGGCGTTGAACTCTTTGCAGAACGCCATGATGTTGACGCCCTGGGAGCCCAGCGCGGGGCCCACGGGCGGGGCGGGATTGG
Source organism: uncultured Kiritimatiellota bacterium (assembly GCA_944391085.1). GTDB lineage: Bacteria > Verrucomicrobiota > Kiritimatiellia > RFP12 > DVOR01 > Spyradenecus. The sequence goes on from CALXSE010000017.1 coordinate 15,758, forward strand.
CGGCTCCGGCGGGAATCTGGAGCTTGATCATCCCGGTGACTTTCTTGGCCATGGTGTGGTCCTTTGTCTTATGCCGCGCTCCCGGGATCCTTTCCGGTGCGAACGCACGGCCGTTGACGACGCTCGGCTACGGGCCTGGGCTCAGACGCCCTCGGGGTGCTCGGTGATCCGCTCCACCTGCCAGTATTCGAGCGTGACGGGGGCGCTGCGTCCGAAGATGGAGACGGAGATTTGCAGACGCCCGCTGTCAGGATCGATGTTTTCGATGGTGCCGTTGAAGTTCATGAAGGGGCCTTCAATGACACGCACGGTCTCTCCGACCTGGAAATTGACCTTGAGCTTGGGCTTGGCGGCGCGTTCCTCGGCCGAGACGCGGCGGATGAGGTTCGCGGCCTCGGCGTCCGTGATGGGGCGGGGCTTTTGGCCGGTGCCTTTCTTGCAGCCCGCAAAGCCGGTGACGCCGGGGATGTTGAGGATGAACTCCCAGAGCTCCTGGTTGATGCGCTTGTGGGCCTCGTCGGCATAGAGGCCCATGCGCACGACGACGTAGCCGGGGCAGATCCGGCGGGTGACGATCCGCTTCTTGCCGTCCTTGATCTCGGCGACCTTCTCGGTGGGGACGACGACGTCGTAGTCGTTGAGGGTTTCTTTCTTCGCGTGCCCCTTCTCGTCGACGGGCCCCTCGGCCGGGATGTCGAAGAGCTCGCACAGGCCCGCGCTGCGGGCCTGGGCCACGATTTGACGCTGCGCCTTCTGCTCCTGGCCGGTGAGGGTCTGGAGCACGAACCACTGCTTGGGGATGTCTGCCATTTGCGCGCGTCCGTCGGATGTTAGGCGGCCGAGCCGAGAATCAGGCGGAGGGCGGCGCGGATGACCTCGTCGCACGCCATGATGACCACGGCCAGAATGACGATGAAGACGATCACCACGACCGTGGAATCGACCAGCTCGCGGCGCGCGGGCCAGCTGATGCGCTTGCCTTCAAGGGCGACGTCGGCGAAGAACTGTCGGATTTTCTCAATCATGGCGTTTGCCGCGGGATGGCAGGGTGTGAGGGATTCGAACCCCCATAGGCAGTTTTGGAGACTGCTGCTCTGCCATTGAACTAACACCCTGTGCGTGCGGCTTCCTTTAGAGGGTTACTTGGTCTCGCGGTGAAGCGTCCGCTTCCGCTCGAAGGGGCAGAACTTCATGAGCTCGACGCGCTCGGTCTGCGTCTTCTTGTTGCGGGTGGTCGTGTAATTGCGGCGCTTGCACTCGGTGCAGGCCAAAATCGCGAGTTCGCGGGGCATGTTCGCCTCCCTTCCGGGCCTTTCTCATGAAAAGGTCCCCGGGGCGGGGCCGCCGCCCCGGGGCGCTGTTCACAAGAGAAAGCCGTTTACTTGATGATCTTGGAGACGGTGCCGGCGCCGACGGTGCGGCCGCCTTCGCGGATGGCGAAGCGCATCTTCTCCTCGAGGGCCACGGGGGCGATCAGCTGGACGGTGATCTCGACGTTGTCGCCGGGCATGACCATCTCGACGCCGTCAGGCAGCGTGATGTCGCCGGTGACGTCCGTGGTGCGGATGTAGAACTGGGGACGATAGCCCTTGAAGAACGGGGTGTGGCGGCCGCCCTCTTCCTTGGTGAGGACGTAGACCTGGCCCACGAAGTCGGTGTGGGGGGTGATGGAGCCGGGCTTGGCCAGCACCATGCCGCGCTCGACCTCTTCCTTCTTGGTGCCGCGGAGCAGGCAGCCGATGTTGTCGCCGGCCTGGCCCTGGTCCAGGAGCTTGCGGAACATCTCGACGCCGGTGACCGTGGTCTTCTGCGTGGGCTTGAGGCCGACGATCTCGACTTCCTCGCCGACCTTGATCGTGCCGCGCTCGACACGGCCGGTGACGACGGTGCCGCGGCCTTCGATGGAGAAGACGTCCTCGATCGGCATCAGGAAGGCCTGGTCGGTCAGGCGGACGGGATCGGGGATGTAGGTGTCCAGCGTGTCCATGAGCTGGTTGATGCACTCGCAGGCGGGGTCATCGGCGCTCTGGGCCTGGGTGGCGGGATAGGCGCAGCCACGGATGATGGGAGAGCCTTCGTAGCCGTACTTCTCGAGGAGCTCGGAGACCTCCATCTCGACGAGGTCGAGCAGCTCGGGGTCGTCGACGAGGTCGATCTTGTTCAGGAAAACGACGATTTTGGGCACGCCAACCTGGCGGGCAAGGAGCACGTGCTCGCGGGTCTGGGGCATGACGCCGGTGTCGGCCGCGACGAGCAGGATGGCCGCGTCCATCTGGGCCGCGCCGGTGATCATGTTCTTGACGTAGTCGGCGTGGCCGGGGCAGTCGACGTGCGCGTAGTGGCGATGGGGGGTGCAGTACTCGACGTGCGCGGTGGCGATGGTGACGATCTTCTTGGCGTCGCGGCGGCCGGCGGACTCGGAAGCCTTGGCGACCTCGTCGTACTTGACCTCGCCGGAGAGACCCTTCAGGGCCTGCACGTGGGTGATGGCGGCGGTCAGCGTGGTCTTGCCGTGGTCGACGTGGCCGATGGTGCCCACGTTCACGTGGACCTTGTCGCCGCGCTCAAAGTTCTCTTTGGCCATTTTCTTGCTCCTGTGAACAGAAGTGGGGTGGTTGAGATGGAGCCTACGAACGGGATCGAACCGGCGACCTCTTCCTTACCAAGGAAGTGCTCTACCTACTGAGCTACGTAGGCACAAACGCACCCTCACACGGGGTGCCCGTGCCTTCCTGGGGGCCTCGCCGTGAGGCTCTTCCCTCCAGAAAGTCCCCACACTATACCACACCCTCGGCAAAGAAAGCAAGCCCTTTTTTCAAAAAGGCGCGAGGGCACCTGTCGGCCCGGGCGGCGCGCAGGGGCAGGCCCAGAGGGAACATCCTCTGACGGGGTCTGAACGTCAACCCGGATCACGCGCGGGGGCAGTGGAGACAGGGTTGTGGGCGGTGAAGCCGTTGGCGTCAACCCGGATCACGCGCGGGGGCAGTACGTCGCGCCGTACCCATCCAAGCCAGGCGTGGTCAGCCCCGGATCACGCGCGGGGGCAGGCTGCGGAGCGAGGGGATGAGCGGGTAGCCCGCGGCGGACAAACGCGCGGCGTTCTGGTGGCCGGCGGCGCACAGCAGGCAGTCCCACCCCTGCGAGCGGGCGACCTCGGCGTCGTGCAGCGTGTCGCCCACGAGCAGGACGGGGCCGCGCAGGGCCAGCGCGCGGGCGGCGGCCTCCTTCGAGGCGCCGTCGTAGTTGCGCGAGCCGCAGATGAAATCCATGTGCCCCGCGAGGCCGAACTGGGCCAGCTGCATCTCGAGGATACCCTGCTCGAGGGCGGAGAGCACGCCTTGGCGGAAGCCCGCGGCGCGCAGGGCCAGCACGGCCTCGCGGGCGCCGGGCTGGAGGGCCAGGTGCGGCGAGAAGAGGTAGCGCATGTGGAAGCTCTCGCCCAGCGCCTCCCAGTCGAACGCCGTGCCCGGGGCCATGCCGAGCTCGCGGTAAAACTCGGCCACGGGGAAGCGGAAGCGGGCGCGGTATTGCTCGGCGTCGAGCGGCGGCAGGCGATGGGCGCGAAGGATGGCGTTGAGCGCGTCGAGGCAGGCGCGCACGTCGTCGAGCAGCGTGCCGTTGAAGTCCCAGACGATCGTGGGGCGCGCGTCCATGGCTCACTCCAGGGAGACCAGCCGCCCGCCGGGCGCCTCGCGCGCGGATTCGGCCTCGAGCGTGGCCCGCCCCACGCCCAGCAGCACGCCCACCGCGCAGAAGGAGGAGAGCAGGCACGAGCCGCCGTAGGAGAGGAAGGGCAGGGCCAGCCCCTTGGTCGGCAACAGGTGGGTGACGACGGCCATGTTCGCCGCCCCCTGCGCGCAGACGATGGCCGTGGCCCCCGCCGCCAGGAGCATGCCCTGGCGGTCTTTGGCGCGCAGGGCGATGAACGTGCCGCCGCAGAGCATCAGCAGGAAGGCCAGCCAGATCAGCCCGGTGGCGAGGAGCCCCAAGTCCTCGCCGATGATGGCGAAGATGAAATCCGTGTGGCACTCGGGCAGGTAGCCCGCCGTCTGCATCCCGTGGCCCAGCCCCACGCCCGTGAGCCCGCCGTTCTGGAAGGCGATCTCAGACTGCCAGGCCTGGTAATTCTCGCCTTGCTGCTCGTTCAGCAGGCGCGCCACGCGGTTCTCGTTGGTCAGCAGCATCGCCGCCACGAAGACAATCCCGGCCAGCGCCGGCAGCAACAGGTGCCGCAACCGCGCGCCCCCCGCCAACAGCAACAGCGACACCAGCGCGCACACGATCATCGCCCCCCCGAAGTCCGGCTGCAACGCCAGCAGCACCAGCACCGGCCCCACCAGCGCCGCCGGCACCGCCACCCCCCACTTGAAGCGCCGCGTCAGCCCCCCCAGCCGCCCCAGGTAGCCCGAGAGGAAGAGGACGATCCCCAGCTTCACGAACTCCACCGGCTGCACGTTGATCGGCCCCAGCGCGATCCAGCGGTGCGCCCCCTTCACCGTCTTGCCCACCCCCGGCGTCAGCACCAGCGCCAGCGAGACGACCATCCCCACGGCCAGCACCCACAGCACCTCCCGGCGCGCGAAGAAGCGGTAGTCCACCCGGAACAGCACCCCCATCGCCACCAGGCTCACCGCGAGGAACCCCGCCTGCATCACGCAGTAATGCAACGGGTTCGCCCCCGCCTGCGACTTGCCCGCGTAGGAGAGGATGAGAATGCCAAAGACCGCCAGCGAAAACGCCAGCGCCAGCACCATCCGCACGCAGAACCGCAACATCGCCGACCTCCGGGCCCGGGGCGAAAAAGGGGCGCGGAAGCCGCGCCCCCCTTCGCCTCAAGGCCGCTTACTGCGCCCCGCCGACGGGGATCTTCAGCGTCGTGCCGGGGGCGACGTCGTTGCCCGCGGCGTCGTCCAGCCCGTTGGCCGCGCGGAGCACCGGCAGGGTGACGCCCCACTTCAGGGAGACGGCCACCAGATCCTCGCCCGGCTGCACCGTGTAGGTCTGCGTCGCGGCGGCGGCCTCAGGCGCGGGCGGGGGCGGGGGCAGGGCGTCGGCGCCCAGCCCTTCCTCGATCGCGGGCGGGGGCGGCAAGGGCTCCTCGGCGGCCTCCTCGGGGGCGGGCACAGGCGCGGGCTCAGCCTTCGGCGCCTCGGCGGCCTTGGGGGCCTCCTGCTTCGGGGGCGCGGGCTTCGCCGCGGGATCCCGGTTGGCCACGATGCGGCCGCGCTTCTTCGCGCCGGGGATGGTGAGCTTCTGGCCCACGAAGATGGTGTCGCCCTTCAGGTTGTTGGCCTCGACGATGGAGGCGATGGAGACGCCGTGGGTGAGGGCGATGCCCCCGAGCACGTCGCCGCTGCGCACGGTGTAGACGGTCGCGCCCTTGGGCGTCGCGGGCTTGGCCTTGCGCGGCTTCGGCGCGACGGTGACGTCCGTGCCGGGCGGCATCAGCACCGTCTGCCCGACGGCCAGGCGGTCAGGGTTCGCGCGGAGCGCGGGGTTCAGCGCCAGGATGTCGGGCTGGCGCACGCCGAAGCGCGCGGCCAGGGCGCTGACGGAGTCGCCCTCGGAGACTTTGTAGGGCACCGGCTTGGGATGCTCGATGGGCTTCTGCGCCACGGGCGCGGGCGCCTCGGGCACGGGCTCGATGACGGGGAGCGGCTCGGCCTCGGCGGGCGTGGGCTCGATCGCCGGCTCGCCGCTGACCTCGGCCTGCACCTGGCGCTCCTCGGCGGCGGTGACGGCGGCGGCTTCCTGCTGGGCGCGCAGGGCGGCGGCCTCCTGCTTCGTGGCGCAGCCGCAAATGAGCGCGGCGGCCGTGACGGAAAGGGTGGCAAGCATCTGCTGCTTCATGGGTGGGGGACTCCTTTTATGAACACCGATAGATTACCAAACCCCACGCCCCACCGCAATCGGAAATCGGGAGGCCCGCATGGCGCCGGACTCCGGAGGGCACGGGGAGGGCATCGCCGTCGCGCTCCGTGACACGGCGATCGCTGCCGAACACTGGAGGGCACGGGGAGGGCGGCCAGGCGCCTCGAGACAGCCGGGAGGCTTTGGCCGGCCACGGAGGGCGCGGGGAGGGCGGCCGCCGGCACACGGGCCCGACGGGCCGGGCCGCGGGGGACAGGGGAAGGGGCCGTGGGGCGAAAGACCCCGCCCAGGGGTGCCTGGGGCACGCCGTCGTTTGCCGCGCGGCGGCGGGGTGTGCGTGGGCTCCCCAAAAAGGCGGCCCCGGCGCGGGGCCGGGGCCGTCTCGGGTGCGCGGTCGCGCGGGGGTCACTTCGCCTTGCGGGCGGCCTTGATGGCGGCCTGGGCAGCGGCCAGGCGGGCGATCGGCACGCGGTAGGGCGAGCAGGAGACGTAGGTGAGGCCGATGGTGTTGGCGAACTCGACGGAGTGGGGCTCGCCGCCGTGCTCACCGCAGATGCCCATGCGGATGGAGGGGTTGACGGCCTTGGCCTGGTCGACGGCGAACTTCATCAGCTTGCCCACGCCCTGCTGGTCGAGGACGATGAAGGGGTCGTAGTCGTAGAAGCCCTTGCTGACGTAGTCGCGCAGGAACTTGCCGGCGTCGTCGCGAGAGAAGGCGCAGGTGGTCTGGGTGAGGTCGTTGGTGCCGAAGGAGAAGAAGTCGACCTCCTTGGCGATCTCGTCGCTGGTGAGGGCGGCGCGGGGGACCTCGATCATCGTGCCGATGAGGATGTCGAGCTTGACGCCGCGCTCCTGCTCGACGTCGGCGATGACCTTCTGGATGATGGCCTTCTGGGAGAGGAGCTCCTTGACGTTGCCCACGAGCGGGACCATGATCTCGGGCTTGGCGCCGGGGACGTTGGCGGCGGCCTCGCAGATGGCGCGCACCTGCATCTCGGTGACCTCGGGGTAGGAGATGCCGAGGCGGCAGCCGCGGTGGCCGAGCATGGGGTTGAACTCGTGAAGCTCGTCGACGAGCTTCTTGACTTCCTCGACGGGGATGCCCATGACCTTGGCCATCTCGGCCTGGCCGGCTTCGTCGTGGGGGACGAACTCGTGCAGGGGCGGGTCGAGGAGGCGGACGGTGCACTCGCGGCCGTCGAGGGCCCGGAACATGCCCTCGAAGTCGCCGCGCTGGAGCGGGAGGAGGGTGGCGAGGGCGGCGTTGTACTGGGCGAGGGGGGCGTCGAGCTGGGCCTGGATGGCGGCCTTCTCGGCGTCGGAGCCGGCGGCGGCGAGGGCCTCCTTGAGTTTCTTGACCTTCTCAGCGACGAGGATCATGCGGCGGAAGGCCACGATGCGGTCGTCGGAGAAGAACATGTGCTCGGTGCGGCAGAGGCCGACGCCCTCGGCGCCGAAGCGGACGGCGACCTGGGTGTCGCGGGGGGTGTCGGCGTTGGTGCGCACGCCCATGGTGCGGTACTTGTCGGCCAGGGCCATGATCTCGGCGAAGGGGCCGGTGAGCTCGGGGTCGCGGGTCTCGATGCGGCCTTCGTAGACCTTGCCGGTGGAGCCGTTGAGGGAGATCCAGTCGCCCTCGCGGAGGGTGACGTCGCCGAACTTGAGGGTTTTGGCCTTGGCGTCGATGAGCGCGTCGCCGCAGCCGGCCACGCAGCACTTGCCCATGCCGCGGGCGACGACGGCCGCGTGGCTGGTCATGCCGCCGCGGGCGGTGAGGATGCCCTGGGCGCTGACCATGCCGGCGATGTCCTCGGGGCTGGTCTCGGCGCGGCAGAGGATGACCTTCTTGCCCAGCTTGCCCTGGGTCTCGGCGTCCTCGGCGGTGAAGACGACGGTGCCGGTGGCGACGCCCGGGCTGGCGGGCAGGCCGGTGGCGATGACCTTGGCCTTCTTCTCGGCCAGGGCGTTGAAGACGGGGTGGAGGAGCTGGTCGAGCTGCTGGGGCTCGACGCGCAGGACGGCGGTCTGCTCGTCGATGAGGCCTTCCTTGACGAGGTCGGTGGCGATGCGGACGGCGGCGGCGGCGGTGCGCTTGCCGTTGCGGGTCTGGAGCATGTAGAGCTTGCCGTCCTCGATGGTGAACTCCATGTCCTGCATGTCGCGGTTGTGTTGCTCGAGCTTCACGCGGATGGCGTCGAACTGCTTGAAGACCTCGGGCATGGATTCTTCGAGGGAGGGATACTTGGCGAGGCGCTCCTCCTCGGGGATGCCGGCGCGCTTGGCCCATTCGCGGCTGCCCTGGATGGTGATTTCCTGCGGGGTGCGGATGCCGGCCACGACGTCCTCGCCCTGGGCGTTGATGAGGTATTCGCCGTAGAAGTAGCTGTTGTCGCCGGTGGAGGGGTCGCGGGAGAAGGCGACGCCGGTGGCGGAGTTGCTGCCGCTGTTGCCGAAGACCATCGTCTGGACGTTGACGGCGGTGCCGGCCAGGCCGCGGATGTCGTTCAGCTCGCGGTACTTGATGGCGCGGGGGTTGTTCCAGCTGCCGAAGACGGCGCGGATGCCCATGCGCAGCTGCTCGTGCGCGTCGGTGGGGAACTCCTGGCCGAGCTGGGCGACGACGATCTTCTTGTAGCGGGCGATGACCTCCTCGAGGTCCTCGGCGGAGAGCTCGGTGTCGAGCTTGACGCCCTTGGTGGCCTTGACGGCCTCGAGCTCGTGCTCAAAGTCGTGGTGCTCCATGCCCATGACCACGTTGCCGAACATCTGGATGAAGCGGCGGTAGCTGTCCATCACGAAGCGCTTGTTGCCGGTCTTCGCGATCATCGCGGCCACGGTCTCGGGGTTCAGGCCCAGGTTGAGCACGGTGTCCATCATGCCGGGCATGGAGACGGCCGCGCCGGAGCGGACGGAGACGAGCAGCGGGTTGGGGCCCTTGCCGAAGGTCTTGCCGGTGACCTCCTGCAGGCGCGCCAGGGCGGCGTCGATCTCGGGCAGGATCAGCTGGAAGAGCTTCTCCTCGCCCAGCTCGTAATACTTGGCGCAGGCCTCGGTGGTGATGGTGAAGCCGGGGGGCACAGGCAACCCCATGGAGGCCATCTCGGCCAGGTTCGCGCCCTTGCCGCCAAGAAGCGCCTTCATCGAACCATTGCCCTCGGAGGCGTCGCCCCCGAAGAAATAGACGTACTTTTCGTTGCTCATCGCGTTTCTCCGTTAACTGGAAAGCTTCAGTATACCAAACACCCCGCGCCCCACGCAAGGCCGGCCGCGCCCGAAACACGATTTTTCGTCACTTTCCCGTCGGCACGCCCAGCTCCGCGCGCAGCAGCCCCAGGAACGCCCGCGCGGGGCGGGAAAGCGGCCGGTGGCGTTCCCAGACGAGGGCGACGTCGGCGGTGAGGGCGGGGGCGAGGGGGCGGAAGGCCAGCGGGCTGCCGGGCGAGACATCCGCCAGGCCGTCAAGGACAAGCGCGCAGCCCAGGCCCTCGGCGACCATGAGGGCGGCGTTGTAGGCCAGGTTGTAGGTGCCGACAACACAGAGGCCGTCGGTGGGGCGGCCAAGCCACGCGGCCAGGTCGCCGGGGACGCGGGCCTGGCGGGAGACAAGCAGCGGCAGCCCCGCGAGATCGCCCGGCGCGACCGCCGGCTTGGCGGCGAGCGGGCAATCCTTGCGGAGCAGGAGGCCCCAGCGGTCCGGCCTGGGCAGCCGGAGGAAGTCGTAAGGCGCGAGGTCGAAGGGGGCGATGAGGAGCCCGAAATCGTCAAGCCCGCGCTCCAGGCGCGCGGCGACGTCCTGCGCGTTGCCGCTGTGCAGGGCCAGGCGCACGGCGGGGTGCCTGGCGCGCAGGGCCACGGCCGCGCGGGCAAGGAGGCGCATGGCGGGCGTCTCGCCCGCGCCGATGGCCAGCGTGCCGGCCAGAGCCTCGCCGGCGGCAAGCTCGGCGCGGGCGCGGTCGGCCAGGGCAAGGATTTCCTCGGCGCGGGCGCGGAAGAGGTGCCCCTTCGGGGTCAGGGAGAGCCGGCGGGCGCCGCGCGTGAAGAGCAGGCAGCCCAGTTCCTCCTCCAACTCCTTGAGCTGCTTGGAGAGCGCCGGCTGGGAAAGGAACAGCCGCTCGGCGGCGTGGGTGACCGTCCCTTCGCGGGCGACGGCGAGGAAGTTGCGGAGGACGCGGAGCTCCATGGGGCATTCCTTTCGGTTATGGGAAGGTATAATAACAAACGCTTTCACATGCGGCGCGCGTTGCGCTACAGTGGAAGGCATGAAAGGCAAAGTTGACAAACGGGAATTGGCGGCCTTCCTGGCCGCGATGGATTCCGGCGCGCGGGTGAGCGCAGGCTCGCCCCTGCACGAGACGATGCACAGGCTGAGCGCCGAGGCCCTGCGCCTCACCGCGAAAATCAACGGGGGCTTCCGCTCGCCCGCCGTGCTCCGCCGCCTGATGGCCAGGCTCACGGGGCGCGACGTCCCGGGAGACTTCCGGCTGTTCCCGCCCTTTTACACCGACTGCGGCAAGAACCTGCGCCTTGGCCGCGGCGTCTTCATCAACGCCGGCTGCCACTTCCAGGATCAGGGCGGCGTCTGGGTCGGCGACGGCGCGCTCATCGGCCACGCCGTCGTCGTCTGCACCCTCAACCACGGCTTCGAGGAAGCGCGCCGCGGCGACCTCATCCCCCGGCCCGTGCGCATCGGCGCGCGCGTCTGGATCGGCGCCGGCGCCCGCATCCTCCCCGGCGTGACCATCGGCGAGGGCGCCATCGTCGCCGCGGGGGCCGTCGTGACAAAAGACGTCGCCCCCCGCACGCTCGTCGCCGGCGTCCCGGCCCGCCCCCTCAAATCCCTTGACCCATCCCCCGAGAAAGGAGAACGCCAATGAACAATCCCGCCCTCACCCTCCTCGCGGCCGCCCTCGCCGGGGCCGCCCTCGCCCACCCCACCACCCCGCCGCCCATCCCCAAAGGCGCGGACAACTTCTACGTCAGCGACCGCGTCACCACGCAGGCCGTCTCCTTCCCCAGCCAGTTCGGCCTCAAGGTCGCCGCCACCCTCCACCTGCCCAAGGGCGCCGCCCCCGGGGCCCGCCTGCCCGCGCTCGTCGTGGGCCACCCCATGGGCGCGGTGAAGGAACAGGCCGCCAACCTCTACGCCGTCAAGCTCGCCGAGCGCGGCTACGCGGCCCTGGCCATCGACCTCCTCTGCTGGGGCGAGAGCGAAGGCCCGCGCAACCTCGTCTCCCCAGACCTCTACGCGGAAAGCTTCTCCGCCGCCGTCGACTGGCTCGCCACGCAGCCCTTCGCCGACCCCGCGCGCATCGGCGCCGTCGGCATCTGCGGCAGCGGCAGCTTCGCCCTGGCCGCGGCCAAGATCGACCCGCGCATCCGGGCCGTCGCCACCGCCAGCATGTACGACATGGGCTCGGCCGCGCGCCACGGCCTCAAAGCCGCCCCCCTCTCCCTCCGTGACCGACAGGGCCTCTGCGCCCAGGCCGCCGCCCAACGCACCGCCGAGGCCCGCGGGGCCGGGCCCAGATACGTCGGCGGCACCGCCCTGACGCTCGAGGAGGCCGCCGACCCCATCGCGCTGGAGTTCTATGGCTGGTACCGCACCCCACGCGGCGCGTTCACCCCCAAAGGCGCCACGCGCGAGACCACCACCAAGCCCACCCTCGCCAGCAACGTCCGCTTCATGAACTTCTACCCCTTCGAGGATCTCGACCTCCTCAGCCCCCGCCCCGTCCTCTTCGTCACGGGCGCCGAGGCCCACTCCCGCGAGTTCAGCGAAGAGGCCTACCGCCGCGCCGCCGAACCCAAGCGCCTCATCGTCGTCCCGGGCGCCAACCACGTCGACCTCTACGACCGCGTCGACCTCATCCCCTTCGACGCGCTCGACGCCTTCTTCAAGGCCGCCTTCGCGGACGCCTGACGCAGGCCAAGCCCCACGCCGCCCTTTGACGGACACGCGCGCCGTCAAGGGGCGGCGTGCCTGCATGGCGGCGGCGCGCGGCGTACGGGAACGGGCGCTCTCGGGAAACCTGGGGAGCCTGGACGGGACAAAAAAAAGAGGGGCGCACACGGCGCCCCTTTCGGCTGGTTGCCGCGGCTGGCTCAGCGGCGCAGGCCAAGGTCGGCGATGACCTTGCGGTAGGCCTCCTCGTTGGTGCGCTTGAGGTAGTCCAACAGCTTGCGGCGGTTGTTCACCATGCGGATGAGGCCGTAGCGGGAGGAGTTGTCCTTCTTGTTGGCCTTCAGGTGCTCGGTGAGCTGCTCGATGCGCTTGGTGAGGGTGGCGATCTGCACTTCGCTGGAGCCGGTGTCGCGCTCGTGGCGGCGAAACTGCTCGCGGATGGCTTGTTTGTCGATCATGGTGTCTGTCCTGATTGGGGTTCAGCACCTTCCACAGCCGCCCCGGACCTCGGGGCTTGCCCGCAACGGGGAACGTATCCTAAGACACGTCGCAGGAAAGTGGGCGTAAGATACCACAAAGCGCCCGCCCCGCGCAAGTCCCGCCTGCCACGCGCCTTTCCCCCGGCCGGGCGCACGCCCCGCCCCCGCGCCTCCGCGGGAACGCGCGCACCCGTCCGTCTTACAGGCCGCCCTGCCAGGCGTGGGGCTATGCCTTTGATTTGCCCGGCACAGGCTGGCGGATAGGGCCGCCCTGCCCGGGCGTGGGGTTGTGTTATACTATGGGGCCATGAAAAGGGTTCTCATCACTGGCGGCGCGGGGTTCATCGGCGCCAACCTTGCCCGCCGCCTGTTGGCCGACGGCCACGCGGTCACCGTCCTCGACGACTTCTACACCGGGCAACGCGCCAACCTCGAGGGCCTCGGCGTCACGCTCCTGGAGCGGGACGTGCGCGAACCCATCCCGGGCGAGTACGACTGGATCTTCAACCTGGCCTGCCCCGCCTCGCCCCCGCACTACCAGCTCGACCCGCTCTTCACGCTGACGACCTCCATCGACGGCATCCGCCGCGTGCTTGAGCTGGCCGGCCGCTGCGGCGCGCGCGTCCTCCACGCCTCCACCAGCGAGGTCTACGGCGACCCGCTCGTGCATCCCCAGCCCGAGACCTACTGGGGCCACGTGAACACCCTGGGCATCCGCAGCTGCTATGACGAGGGCAAGCGCGCCGCCGAGGCCTTCGCCCTGGAGTACCGGCGCGCCTGCGGCGTCGACGTCCGCCTCGTGCGCATCTTCAACACCTACGGGCCCTTCATGGACCCGCAGGACGGCCGCGTCGTCTCCAACTTCATCCTCCAGGCCCTCCGCGGCGAGCCCATCACCCTTTACGGCGACGGCGCCCAGACCCGCAGCTTCCAGTTCGTCGACGACCTCGTCGCCGGCTTCCTGGCCTACATCCAGGCCGACCCCGCCCGGCTCGAGGCCTTCTTCGCGCCCAAGGGCTGCGCCATCCCCGTCCTCAACATGGGCAACCCCGGCGAGTTCACCGTCCGCCAGCTGGCCGAGGAGGTGCTCCGCCAAATCCCCGAGAGCAGGAGCGCGCTGGCGGCCCGCCCCCTGCCCGGAGACGACCCCAAGCGGCGCAAGCCCGACGTCTCGTGGGCCAAGGCCTGTCTGGGCTGGGAGCCCCGCATCCCCCTCCGCGACGGCCTCGCCAAGACCATCGCCTATTTCCGCGGCCTCGCGTGACGCCCCGGGGCGCAGGGAAAGGCGGCAGGCCATGACGGACTGGGCAAAGATCCTGAACCCGGAGCAACTGGCGGCCGTGACCGCCGGCGAGGGGCCCACGCTGGTGCTGGCCGCGGCGGGCACCGGCAAGACGCGTACCCTCACCCACCGCGTGGCGTGGCTCCTGGAACAGGGCGAAGACCCCGCCGGCATCCTCCTGCTCACCTTCACCAACCGCGCGGCGCGCGAGATGATGGAGCGCGCCCAGGCCCTCGCCGGGCCGGCCATCGCCACCCTCTGGTCGGGCACCTTCCACCACGTCTGCCACCGCATCCTCCGCCGCGAGGCGCCCCTCCTGGGATACCGCCGCGACTTCGTCATCCTCGACCGCGCCGACGCCCTCTCGCTCCTCAACCGCGGCCTCAAGGAGCTCGTCGCGGACACCAAGCACTTCCCCAAGAAGGAGGTCGTCGCCGGCCTCATCGGCAAGGCCGCCAACACCCAGGGCGACCTCAAGGCCCTGGTGGAGAACACCCTCTTCGAAGACCCCGTCGACCCCGAGCAGCTCCTCGCCGTGGCCCAACGCTACGCCGAGGCCAAGCGCGAAGGCAACGCGATGGACTTCGACGACCTGCTCACCCTCACCCTGCGCCTCTTCGAGGAACACCCCCAGGTGGCCGACTTCTACGCCGCGCGCTTCCGCCACGTCCTCGTCGACGAATACCAGGACACCAACACCATCCAGGCCCAGCTCGTCGACCGCCTCGCCGCGCGCCACCGCAACCTCATGGCCGTGGGCGACGACTTCCAGTGCATCTACTCCTGGCGCGGCGCGGACTTCCGCAACATCATGGACTTCCCCAGGCGCTGGCCCGGCTGCCGCATCGTCAAGCTCGAGCGCAACTACCGCTCCGCCCCCGAGATCCTCGCCGTCGCCAACGCCACCATCGCCGGCAACCCCGAGCAGTTCCAGAAGACCCTCCTGCCCACGCGCCCCTCCTCCGGCCGCAAGCCCCTCGTCGCCTTCCTCTACGACGCCGCCGAGCAGAACCAGATGGTGATCCGCCACATCCAGCGCGCCCTCCAGGGCGGCTGCCGCCCGCAGGACATCGCCGTCCTCTACCGCGCCCACTACCACGTCATGGAGCTGGAGCTCGAGCTCCGCCGCCGCCGCATCGGCTACGTCCTCACCTCCGGCCAGGGCATCTTCGAGAGCCTCCACGCCAAGGACGTCGTCGCCTTCCTCAGGATGTGCTCCGGCGGCGTCGACGCCCTCGCCTTCGCCCGCTGCATGGCCCTCCTCCCGGGCGTCGGCCCCAAGACCGTCGAGCGCATCTGGCAACGCCTCGGCGGCTACTTCGACCCCTCCGACGAGACCGCCCGCCTCAAGCTCCTCACCCTCCTCCCCAAAAAGGCGCAGGAGGACTGGCGCGCCCTCGACGCCCTCATCGCCGCCTACCACGCCGAGGGCCTCGAAACCCGCGGCGGCACGGCCATCGCCCGCTTCCTCGACGCCTGGTACGGCGCCTACCTCCGCCGCACCTACGACAACGCCGACGACCGCATCCAGGACGTCGCCGCCCTCGCCGCCCAAATCGCCGAAGGCCAGACCGTCGCCGATTTCCTCTCCGAGGCCGCCCTCATGAGCAACGTCGACGCCGAGGACGCCGCCCCCGACCGCCCCGGCATCCGCCTCTCCACCGTCCACCAGGCCAAAGGCCTCGAATGGCCCGTCGTCATCCTCATCTGGTGCGTCGAGGACATGTTCCCCTCCGCCAAGGCCATCATGGAGGATCAGGCCCCCGAGGAACGCCGCCTCTTCTACGTGGCCCTCACCCGCGCCAAGGACGAGCTCCTCCTCTGCGTCCCCTCCCACCGCAAGCCCCCGGGCGGCGGCACCGTCGCCCTCTTCCCCTCACGCTTCGTCAAGCAGCTTCCCCCGGAGCTCGTCTCCAAGCGCTACGGCCTCTACTGACGGGCCCCGGCGCGGCTCCCGGCCTAACGCGCCGCCGGCAGGAAGCGCGTGCACGGCACCTCCGCCCCAGAGACGAGCGCGCCGACGACGCCGGGCCGCGCGCCGTTGGCGATGACGGCGGCGATGCCGGCGGCGGCGGCCCCCTGCGCCACGCGCAGCTTCGTGCCCATGCCGCCGCGCCCCTGCGAGGAGGTCGTCCGCCGCACCAGCGCCGACAGGTCGTCGCCGGGGCGCACCTCGCGCACGATCTCGGCGCCGGGGGCCTCCGGGTCACCCGCGCACAGCCCGTCCACCGAGGAAAGGAGGATGAGCAGATCCGCGCCGATGAGCGAGGCCAGCAGGCCGGCGAGCTCGTCGTTGTCCGTGAACATGAGGCCCTCGACGCTCACCGTGTCGTTCTCGTTGACCACCGGCACGATGCCGTAGGCGAAGAAGGCCTCGACGCACTGGCGCAGGTTCGCCGCGTGCTCGGGGCTGGAAAGGTCGTGCTTCGTCACCAGGATCTGCCCCACGTCCATGCCGTCGGCGTCGAAGAGGGTTCGGTAGGTGTCAATGAGGATGGCCTGCCCCACGGCGCTCAGCACCTGGCGGCGCGCCACGCGGTCGACCGTCTTGGGCAGGGCCACGCGGCCGCGGCCGGCGGCCACCGCGCCGGAGCTGACGATGAGCACCTGGTGCCCGGCCTCGCAAAGAGCGGCCACCTCGTCCGCCAGGCCCGCCAGGCGCGCGATGCTCAGGCGGCCGTTCGCGCGCGCCACCACGTTGGAGCCGACCTTGACGACGACGCGCATCTCACTTCTCCGGCAGGGAGGCCAGCAACCCCTGCACCACCGCGCCGGTGAAGCCCGCGCGCTCCATCGCGTTGATCCCCTTGATGGTCAGCCCGCCGGGCGTGCACACGCGGTCGACCTCCGCCTCGGGATGGGTGCCGGAATGGAGGACGAGCTCGGCGGCGCCCTTCATCACCTGCGCGAAGATCTCGCCGGCGGCCTTCGCCGGCACGCCCATCTCCAGCCCGGCCTCCTGCCCGGCGCGCAGGAAGCGCAGCGCGTGGGCGATGCCGCACCCGGAGAGCGCCGTGACGGCCCCGAAGCGCTCCTCCCCGCAGGCGAAGGTCAGCCCCAGGCGCCCCATCAGCGCGGTGGCCGCCTCGGCGGCCTCGGGGCTCTCCCCGGCCACGGCCGAAACGCCGCAGCAGAGGCCGACGGCCGTGTTGGGCATGACGCGCGCCAGGCGCACGCCCTTGGCGCGGCCCAGATCCTCGCGCAGCTCGGCCAGCGTCACCCCCGCGGCCACGGAGACCACGAGCGTCCCGGGCCGGAGGGCCCCGGCCAGCGGCTGGAGCACCGCGCTCACCAGCCACGGCTTCACCGCCACGAAGACCGTGTCGGCCGCCGCCGCGGCCGCCGCGTTGTCCGTCGTCACGGCCAGCCCCAGCGCGGCCAGATCCTCCGGCGCGCCGGGCTGGGTCCGCGTCAGCGTGATGTCCGCCGCGGCGAGACCCGAGCGCACAAGGCCCTTGGCGATGGCGCCGCCCATGTTGCCGGAACCCAAAATCGCAATCTTCATGTCCGTTCCTTCCTGTTCGCGCCCATCATACCACATCCTCACCAGTCCCGGACGTTCGGGGGAAGGATGGCGCGACGGGCGCGGCGCTTCTCCTCCTCGTGCTCGCGGGTGCGGTCGGCGGCCTTCTGAAGCAGGGCCTCAAGATCCTCCCGGCGCGCCTGTGCCTCGCGCTCGGCGGGGGTCGGGGGCGGGGACTGCCGGTTTTGGCCCTGGCCGCCGGAAGGCGGGGGCTGGCCCTGCGGAGGCTGCTGTTGGGGCGGGGGCTGGCCCTGCCCCTGGCCGCCCTGCCTGGGCAGATGGTCGCGGATGAGCAGGAGGTTCGCCATCACCTGGCGCTTGGCGTCCTCGGAGACGGGCGGGGCAAGGAGGGGCTCGATGGCCTCGGCGGCCTTCGCGATGAGGTCGCGGTCGGCCTCGGTGAAGGCCGTCTCGTTGGTCGAGGCCGCGGCCTGGCGGAGCTGTTCCTCGGCCCAGTCGGGGAAGAGCAGGCGGAACTGCCGGGTGAGGGCGAGCACCTCGGGCAGATCCTCGCGGGCGGGCTGGTAAGGCGGCAGGTTGTTGAGCGCGTTGGTGTGGACGGCGATGGACTCGGCGTTGAGCATCGGCGGGTCGGCCACGCCCTTCCAGAGGTCATAGACGAAGGGCTCGCCCGCCGCCAGCGGCCCGGCCTCCAGCGCCAGCGCCTCGAACCCCTCGGCCGCGGCGTCGAGCGCCTCCTGCGCGGCCAGCGCCTTCGCCTCGATCTCGGCGCGGAGCGTCTCGTTCGTCACGGCCTGCGGGAGCGCCTCGAGCACGGGGAACCAACGGTCGGCCTGGGCGCGCGCCTCCGCCGCCAGGGCCTCCGCCGCCGGGATGCGCGCCGCGGGCGGCAGGGCGGCCACCTCGGGCGGGCGGCGCATGAGGGCGCGCTGCGCGGCCAGCAGCTCCGGCGCGAGCCCCAGCCCCTTCCCTTCGTAGCGCTTCAGCGCGGCGGCCTTGCGCGCCTCGCGCCGCAGCCCCGCCATCCCCTCAAGGGCGCGGGACAGGTTGCGCCGCGCGGCCTCGGAAGGTTCCGCGCGGAGGGCCCGGGCAAAGGCCTCCGCCGCCTGCCCACGCAGGGCCAGCCGCCCGGCGGGCGCCTCGGCGGCCTCCGCCTGACGCAGGAGCAGCGCCCCCTCGAGCGTCGCCGCGCGGGCCTCCAGGTCGGGGTCAAGCACCTGGCGCACGCGGGCCAGCGCGTTCGTCGCGTCGCCGGCCTGATACAAGGCGAGCGCGTCGTTGAAGACGCGCGCGGCGTCCTCCTGCGCCCACCCCGCCAAAGGGAGCGCCGCCAGCGCCAGCGCCGCCGCCGTGCGCCCCAGGGAGAGGCACCCCGCCGCCAGCGCCAGCGCCGCCGCCAGCGCGGCGAAGAGCGGCGTGCGGTCGGCCAACGCGGTTTCCAGGCGCTCGCGCTCCTCCTCCGCCGCCAGCCGCGCCAGATGGCGGGCGTAAACCGCGCCGAGGGTCGTCTCGGCACCGCCGGCCCCGGCCAGGGGCACGTACGCGCCGCCGCTGGCCTCGGCCAGGGCCCGGAGCGTGCGGCCGTCGAGGCGGCTCGTCACGGGCCGGCCCTCATGCGTCACGCCCGGCACCGTCGCGCCCTGGGGCGAGCCGACGCCGACGGCGAAGATCGGGATGCCGCGCCGCCCGGCCTCCCCGGCCAGGGCCTGCGCGCGCCCCGCGAGATCCTCGCCGTCGCTGATGAGGACGATGGCGTTGTGGTCGGTCTTGGCCTGATCGAAGGCCTCCAGGCACTTGGAGACGGCGTCGGCCAGGTCGGTCTCGCCGGGCGGGGCGCTTTCGGGCGAAAGGCCGTCGATGCCCTGGCGCAGGAAGGCCGCGTCGGTCGTCAGCGGGCAGATCAGCGCGCCCTTGCCGCGGAAGGCCAGAAGCCCGGCGCGGTCGCCCCGCAGGGCGTCCACCAGGTCGATGAGGTCGGCCTTGGCGCGGCCCAGGCGGTCGGGACGGACGTCCTGCGCCAGCATCGAGTTGGAGACGTCCACCGCCAGCATGAGGTTGCGCCCCGAGACCACCGCCTCCTCGCTCCCCCGCCCCCACCTGGGCCCCGCGAGCGCCACGGCCAGCGCCGCGCACGCCCCGACGAGCAGCCCCGCCTGGAGCCGCGCCCGGGGCGGCACGCCCGGGGCCTTGCGCGACAGCCGCGCCATCCGCGCCGCCACCACCCGGAACCGCCACGCCGCCAACGCCCAAAGCGCCGGCGCCAACAACAGGGCAAACAAGGCAAACGGATGCGAAAAGCTCACGGCTCCCCCCCCCTCAACGCCTCCTCACGCACCCAGCCCGAACGAGCGCCCGCACGGACGCGCACCCAGCCCGGCACGCGCCCGCCCGTCGGCATGGGCGCCTCCGCCCCCAGCGTCCCCAGCACCGGCGCGGCGGCGCTCGGCGCGAAACGCAGCGGCGCTGGCCCCCCGGCATCCGGCGCGGCGGCCCGCTCCGCCGCCGTCAGGGGGCGCAGGGCAAGCGGCTCGGCGGCGACCTCGGCCAACGCGCGGGTCTTGAGGTCGAACGCCCGCACGGGCCGCAGGCGCAGCGTGACAGGCCCCTCGGCCTCGACCGCCACGCTCGCCTCCGCCACCAACCGTCTCTCCGTGCGCCCGACCACGCGGAACGGCCAGGCGCGCACCCCCCCGCACGGCTCGAGCGCGAGGTCGAGCGAACGCGGCACGACGCCCGAACGGGCCTCCAACGTCGCGGTCAGCCGCCGCACGTCGCCGGGCTCGAAGGTCTCCGCGTCCGCCCGCAGGGTCAACGAGAACTCCCCGATGGGCGCGCCCGCGGCCTCGCCGGGCAGCGCCACGACGTCATAGGAGAAGGCCGCCGCGCCGACGCCCTGCCGCGAGGTGTCGGCGAAGCGCGCGATGCCGAAGGCCTGCACCCGCGTTACCTCCGCCACCACGCGCGTCAGCGGGATGGCGGCCAGGCGCGGCGCGGGCTCCTCCATGCGCCAGAGAAAGGTGGTCAGACGCTTGCCGTCGCGCTCCTCGCGCCGCTGGCCGTCCGGGCTGCGCGAAGGCCCCTGGTCAATGACGAAGGAGGCGATCTCCTCATCCGCCCCCGTCGTGAGCGTGAGGGTCAGGAAATACGCCTGCCCCACGTAAAGCGGGGCGGCGGGCTCGGTGCCCCAGGCCGCCGCGGTAAGGTCGGCGCGCGCGGCCGCGGCGCACAGCGCCGCCAGCAAACAAACCGTCATCCTGCTCATGGCGCGGCCTCCTCCGCGGGCGGCGCGACGTCCGCGGGCCACGGCCCGCGCGCCCCCTGCCAAACCGTCAGCGCCCACACGCCCAGCCCCAACGCCGCCGCCAGCGCCAGCCAACGCCACGGCCTCAGCCGCCGCCACGGCACGGCGCACAACGCCAGGCTCGCGCCCAACGCCGCCGCGGCCCAGCCCGCCACGCGCCACCACGCCAGCCGCGCCCAGGGCCCGGGCACCCCGCGCCCCAGCCTGGCGCACGCGGCGCGGAGCGCCTGGTCGCCGTCCTCGGTACGCCCATGCAGGCGCTCGCACCGCGCCAACACCGCCACGGAGACGTCCGGGCGGCGCGCCAGGAAGGCGCACGCGGCGGCGTTGAGGAGCGTCGCGGGCGCGTCGTCCCCCTCCCGCGCCAGGCGCAGCCACACGTTCGCGGCCTCGGCGTAGTCGGCCTCCCGCTCGGCCCGGACGGAAAGCGCCCAGGCCTGCTCCCGCACGAAATCATCCGCCCCGCGCCCGGCCATCGGCAACAGGCACAGCGCGAGCGCCGCGAGCAGCCTGAGCCTGGGGAGCAGCCGCCGGAGCGCCGCGCGGGCCTCGGGCACGTCCCCGCCGCCGGAATAGGCTGCGCCCTCAAGCCGGGCATACGCGGCGACGACCTCCTCCGCCTCGGGCGAAGGCGCCAGCCGCGCGGCCAGCTCGGCGGGCGTGAGCGACGCGCGCCCGGCCCACAGCCGCACGGCCGCCGCCGCCTCCACGGGGTCCTCGGTCCGGGCAAGGACGGCCAGCGCGCGGGCCAACGGGCGCCGGGCCCGGAAGGGCGCGAGCGCGGCCCGCCCCAGCGCCCGAGCCGCCGCCCACAGCCCCCGAAGCGCCAACGCCCCCGCGCCGAAGGCCAGCGCGGCCCACGGCCAAAGCGGGCGCGGTTCCGGCGCGACGGCCTGCGCCAGGGCGGGCGGCGGCTCGGCCAACGCCACGCCGTCCGGCCCCAGCAACACGCCCTGCGCCGAGGCGCGCACCCGCACCGGCAGGGCCACGGTCGAGGCCGTGCGGTAGGTGCCGGCGGCGCGGTCGAACCACGCCGCCGACAACGGCGGCACCTCCAGCAGGCCCACGCGGGTCGGGCGGAGGTTGAAGACAAAGGCCGCGCCGCCCTCGGCGGCCTCGCGCGCCGGCTCGCCGACAACGCGGAAGCCGGGGAGCTCCGGCAGGCGCGGGGCGCGGAGAAGGGCCGGGGAGCAGTCGGCGCGGAGCGTCACGCGCAGACGCACGGGGTCGCCGAGGCGAAGGTTCTGCGCGTCGAGCGCGGCGTCGGCGGAGAACGCGCGGCAGATGGCGCCGACGTATCCCTCGGGGCGGCCTTCGAGGGGCGGGTCGACGACGCGCACGGTGAGCGGCTCGCCGACGGCCGCGCTCCGGACGCTCTGGGGGCGGCCCTCCCCGTCGAGGGCGCGGACGCGGGTGTCGTTGAGGAAGGGCGCGGGGAAGGTCTGCTCGCCGGCGCGTTCGGCACGGAGGGGGATCGTGACGCGCCAGACCAGGTCGTCGCCGTCGGGCTCCGGCCCTTCGAGCGTGGCGTCGGCGAGCGGGCGCAGGGGCGAGGCGTCGAAGCTCCCGGGCTGGAAGCGGATGGCCGGGGCGCGGGGGGAGGCGCGCCCGAAGAAGTCTGCGCCGAAGAAGGGGGAGAGCAGGCGGCCGCCGACGCGGAGGCCGGGTGCGCGGCAGGTGACGGTGAGGGTGACGTCGTCGCCGGGCATGGCCTCGGCGGGGTCGGCGGACAGGGTGAGGGAGACCTCCGGGTCGGCGGCGAGGGCGCGGACGGCGACCTCCGGGTGGCCGTCGTAGGCAAGGGTGCGGCCGTCCGCGGTGCGGGCGGCGAGGCGCTCCAGGCGGCAGACGCCCGTGCCTTGGGGAAGGATGCCGTGCCCGAGGGAGGAGGAGCGGCGGCCGTTCACGATGGCGGTGCCGCGGCTCTGCCCGGTGGTCTGCGTGGGCATGGAGAAGGCGAAGTCCAGCGACACGATCTCCGCGCCGTCGGCCGTGGCTTCCAGGGTAAAGGCGTCCCCCGCGTAGATTTCCCGGGGGCTCAGGCGCACCTCCAGCCCCTGCGCGGCCAATCCGCCCGCGCCGGCCAGCGCCAGCAACAGCAACAAAGGTCTCACCATGGCCTTTAGTATAACACGACTCCCGGGCTCCCGCGACCTTCCGGGGGCCGCCTTCGCGGGGGTGCGTAGGGACGAAAAAGCCGCCCGGCGGGGCGGCCTTCAGGGGCGCATCCGGGCGCGTCAGTCCTTGAAGAAGGCGTGGTAGAGGGCGCGGACGGCGTTCTCGCGCTGGGAGCTCTGGATGCCGAACATCATGGAGATCTCGGAGGAGCCCTGGTTCATCATGTCCAGGGAGATGCCCTCGCGGAAGAGGGCCAGCGTGGCGTGGGCGGCCATGCCGGGGGTGTAGTAGAGCCCCTCGCCGACGATCATGATGAGGGCGGTGCCGCGCTCAATCTGCAGGTTGTCGGGCTTGAGCTCGCGCATGATGTGGTCGCGGACGCGGCCTTCGACCTCGGGGGTGAAGCCCTCCTCGCGGAAGACGACCGAGACGTTGTCGATGCCCGAGGGCATATGCTCGTAGGAGATGCCCTCCTCCTCCAGGATCTGGAGGAGGCGTCGGCCGAAGCCGATCTCGCGGTTCATCATGTACTTGTCGATGTAGAGCGTGCAGAAGCCGGCGCTGGAGGCGATGCCGACGACGGAGCCCTGGCGCGCGCGGCGGTGGTGGACGATCATCGTGCCGGGGGCGTCGGGGTGGTTGGTGTTGCGGATGTTGATGGGGATGGCGGCCTTGACGGCGGGGATGATGGCCTCGTCCTGGAAGACGCCGAAGCCGGCGTAGGAGAGCTCGCGCATCTCGCGGTAGGTCATCTCGGGGATGCCCTGGGTGACCTCGGGGACGAGGCGGGGGTCGACGGGGTAGACGGCGTCGACGTCGGTGAAGTTCTCGTAGACCTTGGCCTTGACGGCCGCAGCGAGGATGGAGCCGGTGATGTCCGAGCCGCCGCGCGGGAAGGTGGCCACGTCGCCGGCCTGGGTGTAGCCGAAGAAGCCGGGGAAGACGACGATCTCGCGCTCGACGCGCTCGCCGAGGTACTCGGCCAGGCGCTTGTAGGATTCGGGGAGGACCTGGGCGTTGCCGAAGTCGTCGGACATGAGCAGCCCGGCCTCGCGCGGGTTGGCGTACTCGGCGCGGAGGCCGCCGGCGCGGAAGGCGGCGGCGACGATCCTGGCGGCGTTGTCCTCGCCGGCGGCCTTCATCAGATCCATGAAGCGGGCGGCCTCCAGCTCGCCGCAGGCGGCCACGCGGCGCTCCAGGTCGGCGCGGATCTCGGCGAGGACGGCCTCGTCCAGGCCCAGGCCGCGCTGGATCTCGGCGTAGCGCCCGACGACGGCCTCGAGCGCCTCGGCGGGGTCGCGCTGGGTGAGGCAGCGCCCGGCGCACTCGATGAGCAGGTCGGTGACCTTGGTGTCGGCCTTGTCGCGCTTGCCGGGGGCGGAGACGACGACGATGCGGCGGGTGGGGTCGGAGGCGATGATGTCGCGGATTTTGGCGACTTGGGCGGCGTCGGCGACGGAGGAACCGCCGAACTTGCAGACTTTCATGGGCGCGAAGACTCCATTGGGTTGGGAAAGCGTGTCAAAGGATGCAGAGGTGGAAGGGCATGGAGCGGACGATGCCCTGGGCGGTGATCTCGGTGAGGGCCGCGGCGATGTCGCCGGCGCGGGCCGGCTGGGTGAGGATGACGACGGGGACGTAGCCCTCGGCGCGCTGGGCCTCGGTGGCCTCGTGCTGGCTCGCGGCGAAGATGCTCACGCCGTGGTCGCCCAGGATGGTGGCGAAGCGCCCGACCATGCCGCAGGCCTCGCGCACCATGAGCCGGATATAGAAGCGGCTGACGCAGTCCTCGGGCGGGAGGAGCGTGTAGGGCGTCCCGCCCAGGGGCGGCAGGGGCTCGGCGGCGCGGGGCGTGCCCACGGCCACGTGGCGGGCCACGGAGACGACGTCGCTGATGACGGCGCTGGCGGTGGCCTCGCGCCCGGCGCCGCGGCCGTAGTAGAGCGTGTCGCCGGTCAGCGAGCCGTCGACGAGGACGGCGTTGAAGACGTCGTTGACGGCCGCGAGGGTGTGGCTCTTGGGCACCAGCGTGGGATTGACGCGCACCTCCAGCTTGTCGCCGTGGGCCTTGCAGACGGCCAGGAGCTTGATGACGTAGCCCAGCTCGCCGGCGTAGCGCACGTCCACCGGGTTCAGGCCGCGGATGCCCCTGACGGGGATGTCCCGGAGCGGCACGGAGACGCCGTAGGCCAGGGAGGCGAGGATGCAGATCTTGTGCGCGGTGTCGTGCCCGTCGACGTCCAGCGTGGGGTCGGCCTCGGCGTAGCCCAGGCGCTGGGCGTCCGCCAGGACGTCGTCGAAGCCGGAGCCCTCGGCGGCCATGCGCGTGAGGATGTAGTTGCACGTGCCGTTGAGGATGCCGTGCAGGGCGCGGATGTCGTTGGCCACCAGGCCGTCGCGCAGGGCGCGGACGATGGGGATGCCGCCGCCGACGCTCGCGCCGAAGTAGAGGTCCACCCCCCGCCCGCGGGCCAGCGCGAAGAGCTCGGCGCCGCGCTCGGCCAGCAGCTTCTTGTTGGCGGTGACGACGGACTTGCCGGCCTCGAGGGCCGCGCGGATGACGTCCTGCGCCACCCCGGTGCCGCCGATCAGCTCCACCACCACGTCCACGTCCGGCCGCGCCACGAGGGCCATCGCGTCGGTGGTGAGCAGGGCGCGCGGCACGTCCACGCCGCGGTCGCGCACGATGTCCAGGTCCGCCACGCCGCGCAGGGCCACACGCAGGCCGCACCGCCGCGAGATCAACGCCTCGCCCTTCAGGAGCCCCTCCGCCACGCCGGCGCCAACCGTGCCGAACCCAACAATCGCTACGCCAACTTCTTTCATGCGCTTCTCCGCTCTCAACAATGACGTATAACGTACCATATCCGCCGCCCCCGCGCAAACGCCGCCGGTGTGCTACAATCCACCCCCATGCAACCAGACCTCCGCCTCGTCGTCACCGACATGGACGGCACGCTCCTCGACGCCGAGCGCCGCCTGCCCCCCGGCTTCCCGGACGCCGTCCGCGCCCTCGCCGCGCGCGGCGTGCGCTGGGCCATCGCCAGCGGCCGCCAGCTGGCCAACCTCCGCGACCGCTTCGCCCCCCTGGGCCTGCCGCTGGACATCATCGCCGAGAACGGCGCCCTGGCCTGGGCCGACGGCGCGGACGCGCCCTTCTTCGAGGATCTCACCCCCGCGGCCTTCTTCAGGCCCGTGCTCGAGGCCGCGCTCCAGACCCCCGGCGCCACCCCCGTCCTCTGCGGCGCGGGGCAGGCCTGGGTGCACGACGCCCACCCCGAGAGCCTCCCCGGCGTGGGGCTCTACTTCGCCCGCACCGCGCTTTGGCACGACCTGGGGGACGTCCTCGCCCACGACGTCTGCAAGGTGGCCGTTTACCACCCCCGCGCCGCCGAGGCCCTCCTCCCGCGCCTCGCCCCGCTGGCCACCCCCGAGCGCCGCGTCATCCACTCCGGCCCCGAGTGGGTCGACGTGCAGCACGCCCGCATCGACAAGGCCCGCGCCCTGGCCGCCCTGCTCGCCCGCCACGGCCTGCGCCCCGACCAGGCCATCGTCTTCGGCGACTACCTCAACGACGTGGGCATGATCGCCCTCACCCCCAACGGCGTGGCCATGGCCAACGCCCTCCCGGAGGTCAAGGCCCGCGCCGCCGCCGTCGCCCCGCCCAACACGCAGGACGGCATCCTGCGCCACCTCCGGGCCATCGGCCTGCTCTGAGCGCCCCGCAGGGAAAGAAAAAGGCCCCCGGCGGCGAGCCGGGGGCCTTTCCGTGCCGCGGCGTCATTCGCCGGGCGACCACTCCGCGGTGACGGGGCCCTGGCGGCCCGGCGCGTAGATGGGCCGGGCGGCGGGACGCGCCGCGTGGTGGCTCTCGGAGCCGTCGCGGGGGCCGTCGGCCTGGGTGCGGGCCCAACCGGGGCGGCCTTTGCCGGCGTTGCGGCGGGGGCGGCGGGGGCGGCGGGGGCCGTCCTTGGCGGGGGCCGTGGGCGGGCGCGGGGCCTCGGCGGACTCGGCCTTGGCCGGCGCGGGGGCGGGCGTGGAGGTCGGTTCGGGGGCCCCGGCGGGCTGGGCGGGCTCGGCGGGCTCCTCCTTGGCCTCGGGCCGGGCTTCTTCCGTGGGGGCCTCCTCCCTGGCGGGGCCGCGGTCGCGGCGGCGGCCGCGGGGGGCGGGGGCGGGGGGCTCGGCGAACATCCACTCCTCGGGCATGGAGCACTTGAGCGGCTCGTTGATGTACTGCTCGATGTCGGGGATGATGAAGCTCTCGTCCTCGTCGGCGAAGGAGATGGCGGTGCCGGTGTGGCCGGCGCGGCCGGTGCGGCCGATGCGGTGGACGTAGTCCTCGGGCTCGTAGGGGAAGTCGTAGTTCACCACGAAGGCGATGTCGTCGACGTGGATGCCGCGCCCGGCCACGTCGGTGGCCACGACGATGCGGGTTTTGCCGGCGCGGAAGGCCTCGAGGATGCGCAGGCGCTTGGCCTGGTTGACGTCGCCGGAGAGCACCTCGCAGTCGATGCCGCGGCGGCGGAGGTTCTCGGCGAGGCGCTCGGTGGTGAACTTGCGGTTACAGAAGATGAGGGTGCGGGCCTCGGGGTGCTTGGCCAGGTGGTTGTAGAGGAGGGTGAACTTCTCCTCGGAGCGGGCGATGTAGACGATCTGCTTGACGGTGTCGGTGGCGGGCTTGTCGCTCTCGATCTCCACGCGCACCGGGTCGCGCATCCACATGGCCGCCAGGTTCATGACCGTGTCGTTGAGGGTGGCCGAATAGAGCATCGTGCAGCGATGGTCGCGGTCGGGCAGGTGGTTGACGATGGCGCGCACGTCGGGGATGAAGCCCATGTCGAGCATCCGGTCGGCCTCGTCGATGACCAGCGTGTCCACCTGGCGCAGGTCGACGACGCGGCCGCGCATGTAGTCCTTCAGCCGCCCGGGCGTGGCGACGAGCAGGTCCACCGGCGCCTCCTCCAGCTCGCGGCGCTGGCGCTCATGGTCCATGCCGCCGTAGATGGCCAAGGAGCGGACGTCGCCGCAGTATTTGCCCAACGCCTCGGCGTCCTTACAGATCTGGATGACCAGCTCGCGCGTGGGCGCCAGGATGAGGGCGCGCGGGCACCCGGGCTTCAGGTTGCGCTTTTCGGGCGTGCGCAGGTAGCGCGTGAGCACGGCGATGAGGAAGGCCGCCGTCTTGCCCGTGCCGGTCTGCGCCTTGCCCGCCACGTTCCTGCCGGCCAGGGAGAACTCCAGCGACTGCGCCTGGATGGGCGTGCAATACTGGAAGCCCAGGTCGGCCACCGCGTGCAGGATCTCGTTGGGCAGGCCGAAGTCCACGAAACGCTTCTTGCCCTCCGCCGGCGGCACGTCGTAGCTCGCCGGGTCCCAGGCCGCGTGGGCCGCGGCGAAGGCGGCCAGCTGCTCCTGGGTGAAGGCGCCGCCGGGGCGCGCCTGGCCCTTGGGCGTGTCGCGCTCCTCGCGCGGGCCGCGGTCGCGCGGCGGGCGGTCGCGGCGGGGCCCGCGGTCGCGGTCTCGGTCACGGGGCGGGCGGGCCTCGGCGCGGGGCGGCTGCTTTTTTTTTACGCTATACTTTCCCGGATTGATTTTTATTCATT
>CALXSE010000018.1 GCA_944391085.1 uncultured Kiritimatiellota bacterium
CCGCCAACATCAAACGAAACAAAACATGATCCTCATTCATCCCTTTATATTTACCAAAATTAGATGCGTTTGCCCTGTCCCGCGCCCCGGCGCACGGCGGGCCGCACCCCCGGGAGGGGCGCCGCGGCGGTCAGAGGACCTTGGAGAGGAAGTCGCGGAGGCGGGGGGTGGGCGGATTGGCGAAGAGGTCGGCGGGGGGGCCCTCGGCGGCGACGCGGCCCTGGTCGATGAAGAGGATGCGGTCGGCGACCTCGCGGGCGAAGGCGACCTCGTGGGTGACGACGATCATGGTGAGGCCGCCCTGGGCGAGCTGCTTCATGAGGGTGAGCACCTCGCCGACCATCTCGGGGTCGAGGGCGGAGGTGGGCTCGTCGAAGAGCACCAGGTCCGGCTCCATGGCCAGGGCGCGGACGATGGCGATGCGCTGCTTCTGGCCACCGGAGAGGCGGGTG
This sequence comes from uncultured Kiritimatiellota bacterium, assembly GCA_944391085.1. Lineage (GTDB taxonomy): Bacteria > Verrucomicrobiota > Kiritimatiellia > RFP12 > DVOR01 > Spyradenecus. Next base: position 453 of record CALXSE010000018.1, read on the forward strand.
GGATAGTCGTTCGCCTTATCGGCCAGGCCGATGCGCCCCAGGAGGCGCAGGGCGTTGGCCTCGGCCTGGGCGCGGGTCTGGCGGCGGGTGAGGGTGGGCGCGAGGGTGATGTTGCGCAGGACGGTCAGGTGGGGAAACAGGTTGAAGTGCTGGAAGACCATGCCCACGCGGCGGCGCAGGCGGTTCACGTCGGCCCCACGCGCGAGGATGTCGCGGCCCTGGAAGCGGATCTCGCCGGCGTCCGGGCGCTCGAGGAGGTTGAGGCAGCGCAGGAAGGTGGACTTGCCCCCGCCGGAGGGGCCCAGGACGAAGACGGCCTCGCCGGGGCGGACGTCGGCGTCGAGGCCGTCAAGGACGACCCGCCCGGCGAAGGCCTTGCGCAGGCCGCGGACGGCGAGGAGGGGGGCGGCGGGGTCAGGCGTCACGCTTGAGCCTCCTTTCAAGGCGGCCGAGAAGCCAGGTGAAGAGGGAGACGATGGCCAGGTAAAGGGCCGCGACGGCCAGCAGCGGCATGAAGGCGGTATACGTCTGCGAGCGGATGACGTCGCCGGCCTTGGTGAGGTCCATCAGCGCGATGTACCCGGCCACGGAGGTCTCCTTGAGCAGGACGATGAACTCGTTGCCCAGGGCGGGCAGGACGTTGCGCAGGGCCTGGGGAAGGATGACGAAGCCCATCGTGCGCCAGTGGCCCAGGCCCAGCGAGCGGCCGGCCTCGTTCTGCCCGCGGTCGATGGCCATGATCCCGCCGCGGACGATCTCGGCGACGTACGCGCCGGAGTTGAGCCCGAAGGCGACGACGGCCACGAAGACCTTGCTCACGTCCTGCGAGCCGAAGATGACGAAGTAGATGATGAGCAGCTGGACGACGACGGGCGTGCCGCGGATGACGGTGAGGTAAAGCCTGCAGAGGGCGTTGGGCAGGGCCAGCGTGCCGGCCATGTCGTGCGTGGCGCGGATCACCGCCACCGCGAAGCCGATGAGCAGCCCCAACACCGTGGCGAGGGCGGAGATGACGAGCGTGGCGCGCAACCCCTCGGCCAGGTAGCGCCAGCGGCCCTCGTCCACAAAGTTCGCGCGGAAGGTGTCCGCCAGCCCGCGGAAGGCGTCGGCCAGCGTCCTGCGCGGCGGGTCAAGGGCGGGGTCGGCGGCCAGGCGGGCAAGCTCGGCGCGGAGCATGGGGTCGGCGGCGACGGCCGCGCGGATGTCGGCGGTGTCCACCGGCGCGGTGGGGGCGGCCCCGCCGTTGGCGGCCAGGTAGCGGCGGGCGACCTCCCCCAGCAGGCCGGCGCGGCGCAGGTGCGCGAGGATGGCGTCGACCTGCGCGGCGAGACGCGGGTTCCCCGGGTCGATGGCGAAGGCGTAGGCCTCGCGCACCACGGGGCGCGGCAGCAGGCGCAACCCCGGGGTCTGCGCGAGGAAGGCCTGCGCGGGCTGGCGGTCGACGACGGCGGCCTCCACCTTGCCCATGCGCACGGCGTTGAGGGCCTCGATGACGCTCTTGTAGCGGTCGGGCTCGCCGTAGGCGCGGGTGACGAAGAGGTCGCCGGTGGAGCCGCTCTGCACGCCCAGCCGCAGGCCGGGGAGATCCGCCAGGTCGCGCGCCGGGCTCTCGATGGGGACGACGGCGACCTGGGCGGCCTCGACGTAGGGCGCGGAGAAGCGGACCTGGCGGGCGCGCGCCTCGGTGACGGTGATGCCGCTGGCGGCGAGGTCGGCCTTGCCGGTGGCGACGGCGGGGATGACGGCGTCGAAGGCCATGTCCTGCACCACGAGCGGGCGGTCGAGGCAGGCGGCGAAGATGGCGCAGAGCGCCGGGTCGATGCCGTCGATGGCGCCCTGGACATGGTATTCGTAGGGCGGGAAGGTGGCCTCGCAGATGACGCGCAGGGGCTCGGGCCCGGCGTCCTCGCGGCAGCCCAGCAGGCAGGGGAGCGCGGCGATCAAGAGCAGGAGCGAACGGATCGTCATAGGCGGCAATCAGTGGCTGGCAGAAACAGGCAAGGGCGGCCCGGGCGCGGCCCTTGCCCGGGGGGACGGCCGCCCGCCCCGCGCGGGGCGGGCGGGGCGGGGCTTATTCCCACTCGATGGTGCCGACGGGTTTCGGCGTGAGGTCGAAGAGGACGCGGTTGACGCCGGGGACCTCGTGGGTGATGCGCTCGGCCAGGCGCTCCATGAGCGGCCAGGGGAGGCGCTCGACGGTGGCGGTCATGGCGTCGACGGTGTTCACGGCGCGGATGACGCAGGGCCACTCGAAGGCGCGCACGCCCTCGCGCACGCCGACGGAGCGGACGTCGGGGATGAGGGTGAAGTATTGCCACACCTTGCCGGCCAGGCCGGCGGCGGCGAACTCCTCGCGCAGGATGGCGTCGGAGGCGCGCACGGCCTCGAGCCGGTCGCGCGTGATGGCGCCCAGGCAGCGGACGCCCAGGCCGGGGCCGGGGAAGGGCTGGCGGTTGACCATGCCCTCGGGCAGGCCCAGGGCCAGGCCGCAGGCGCGCACCTCGTCCTTGAAGAGCATCTTCAGCGGCTCGACGAGCGCGAAGCGGAGGTCCTCGGGCAGGCCGCCGACGTTGTGGTGGCTCTTGACGGCCCGGGCGGTCTTGGTGCCGCTCTCGATGATGTCGGGGTAGATGGTGCCCTGGCCCAGGAAGGCGATGCCCTCGAGCTTGCGGGCCTCCTCCTCGAAGACGCGGATGAACTCGGCGCCGATGACCTTGCGCTTCTGCTCGGGGTCGGCCACGCCGGCAAGCTTGCCGAGGAAGCGCTCGGAGGCGTCGACGTAGACCAGGTTGGCCCCCAGCTCCTCGCGGAAGACGCGGACGACCTGCTCGGGCTCGCCCTGGCGCAGGAGCCCGTGGTTGACGTGGACGCAGGTGAGCTGTTTGCCGACGGCGCGGATGAGCAGGGCCGCGACGACGGAGCTGTCCACGCCGCCGGAGAGGGCCAGGAGCACCTTCTTGCCGCCGACCTGGGCGCGGATGGCCTCGACCTGGTCGGCGATGAAGTTCTCCATGTTCCAGTTGCGCCGGGCGCCGGTCTGGGCGACGAAGGCGTCCAGGTCGGGCTGGGCGGCGTCGGCGTCGTCCACGCGCAGGATGGGCAGGCCGGCGGCGAGGAGCGCCCCCGAAGGCTCGACGACCTGCCCCTCGTACGCGCGGCGGGGGCCGGCGGCGAGGACAAGCCCGCGGAGGTTGGGGATGGCGGCGAGCTGGGCGGCGTCGAGGTCGTGCGGGTGGAGCTCGGTGTAGACGCCAAGGGCGCGGATGGCGCGGGCGAGCTCGGTGGTGCGCGCGCTGCCCAGGTCGATGACGGCGATGGTATCCTGGTTCATGGGGGTCCTTTCTCAGTAAAGGGGTTTGCCGAAGACGCAGAACTTGCGCAGGTGGAGGAAGGTCTTGTCCTTGGGGTGGCAGACGACGCGGACGTATTTGGCGCGCGCGGCGGGGAAGGTGAGGCGGTAGTCGCCCTGGCGCCTGTCGCCCCGGGCCACCTCGCGCCAGGCCTTGCCGTCCTCGCTCACCTCGAGGGTGAAGGGCACAAGGCGCCCGTCGTTCTGGTCGCCGCGATTCTGGAGGTAGACGCCGGAGACCTCGGCCATGCCGGGGAGGACGACCTCGGCCCAGGGCGCGCGCTCCTGCGCGGTGTGGAAGGGGGCCAGGGCGGCGCGGGCGTCGATCGCGGCGCGGTAGGCGTCGGGGCGGTCCCAGTTGCTGGTGGAGGAGAGGCGCAGGAGGCCCTTCCCCGAAAGCAGCTGCCCCTCCATGCCGAAGTTCATCGGCGCGCGCGCCGTGGGGGCAAGGCGCTCCTGGAGGTCGCAAAGCGCCTGGAAGGCCTGGAGATTGCCGGCCTGCGAGGCCGCGCGGATGCCCTCGCGGACGTACTTGGCCAGGGTGCCCCCGTCGCCGTCGCGGCTGAGGAGGGATTCGACGGCGGCGACGTAGCGCGGGGCGAGGGCGGCGTCCTTGAGGAAGCGGTTGCCGCCCCAGCGCATGAGCACGCCGAAGGCGTCCGGCGTGCCGGCCTGGGCGCCGAGCGCGGCGCGGAAGAGGGCCAGGAGCGTCTCCGCGTCGCCGTCGGCGGCCTTGGCCTGGGCGTCGAGGAGCGCGCCGTAGTCGCAGAACTCGGCGGTCTGCTGGGGGCCCTGGCGGATGACGCCGGCCCAGGCCACGAGGGCCTCGCGCACGGCGTCGGCGCCGCCAAGGGCCTTGAGGCGGGGGAGGACGTCGGCCAGCAGGAAGTCCCACGCCGGCTCCACGTGGTCGCGCAGGCCCTGGGCGGCGCGGTCACCGAGCGCGCGCCAATCGGCGGCGGGGGCCTCGCGGGCGCGGAGCCAGGCGGCCCAGTCGCGCCAAAGGGCCAGGTTCTGGGGGCAGGCCTCGGCGGCGCGGCGGTAGAGGGCCTCGACCTCGGGGTCGCGCGTCTCGACGGCCTCGACCTTGAACTCGAGGGCGCGCCCGCCGGTGTTGTTGAAGTAGCGGAGCTCGAAGGGGTGGCGGCCCTTGGCGAGGGTGGTGCGGTGAGTGGTGCCCTCAAGGCCGTGGAGGCCGTCCTTGCCGGCGACGCGCCTGCCGTCGAGCCAGAGCCCGGCGCCGTCGTCGCTGCGGACGGTGAGGGCGGCCTCCAGGTCGCGGGGAGCCTCCAGGTAGCCCGTCCAGACGAGGAGGACGCGCTCCTTGCGCCCGGCCTGATCCAGGTCGAGGGCGTCGAGGCCCTGCCAGGAGCCGATGCGCTTGAGCTTGGAAGGGTCGTCGGGGAGTTTCGCGCCGCCCCATTCATAGGCGTCGCAGGCCAGCTCGGAGCGGACGGGCGCCGGGAAGCGCTCGGCGCGGCGGGCGCGGGCCTGCCAGAGGAAGCGATAGGACTCGCGCATCCCGGGGCGGGCGAAGGCGTCGGCGAAGAGCTCGTGGTAGGAGAACTTCCAGACGTCGGCCAGCGGCGCGAAGTGCGAGCCGGTGTGCGGGGAGACGTTGTAGCAGATGGTCCACCGGCCCTGGCCGGGATCCCAGACAAGGTAGGCGCAGTGGGCGGGCTGGCCGCCGGTGGTGGAGGGCAGGCCGTGCGCCTTGGCCGCGGCCGAGCCGTAGTAGCTCAGCCCGCCGCAGACGGCGCCGACCTTGCGCGAGGCCTCGTGGCGCAGGTAGGCATGCTCCCAGGGCTTGTAGTAGTCGCTGCCGTGGATGGAATCGCCAAAGAAGTTGTTCAGGCGGTAAGGCGCGGCCCAGCAGACGCCGCCATACTGGCGCGGCGGGACGTTGTGCTCGGCGGCGATCCAGCGGGCGTTGGCCGCGTCGCACTGCGCGGGGATCATCGTGTAGCGCATCTGCTCGCAGCGCATCCCGTCGGCCCCGCGGCGCAGGAAGCCCTCGGCGCGCAGGGCCATCGTCTCCTGGAAGAGGAGGGCGGCCTCGGTGGGGTCGGCCCCAGCGTTGAGCGCGGCGGCCGCGGCCCAACGCCTGAGCGTGGGCGAGGCGTAGACCTCGGGGCACAGCCAGCAGATCTGGTCGAGCGCCTTGAGCGAGGCGCCCCAACCGGCGAGCGGGTCGCCCGAGCCCAGGAAGTCGGCCAGCCAGGCGTCGTCGGCCAGGAACTTGGCCAGGAAGCCCGCCCCGCCCTCCCGGGCGCGGATCTCCGCGAGGACGGCCTCGGGCACGGCCAGCTCCAGGAAGGACGCCCACGCGCCGCGCGTGGCGGCCTCGACGGCGCCGTCCCCGGCGGCGGGGCGCTCGGGCAGGATGCGGCGCAGGGCCAGCGTGCCCCACTCCTGGCCGGGGTCGTCGAAGGCGACGGACAGGGAGAGCGTCGCGTCGCCGCCGGCATAGTCGAACGGCACGGCGAGGCTCCCGCCCGGGGCGATCGGGGCCGCCTCGCCGAAGCGCCGGCCGCCGACGGTGAGCCCCTCGAAGGTCATCGTTCCCCGTCCCTTGCCGCGCCGGATCGTCAGCTCATAACGCCCCGGGGCGCGGAGGATCTTGCGCACGCCGACGGTCACGGGCCACACCTGGCTCCCGGCGCGCGCGTCCTTGGGCCGCCAGCCGTAGGGCACGGCCACGGGGCCCTGCCCGCGCAGGCAGAGGAGCCCCTGCGCCGCGATGCCAAAGTGGGTCGTCGCCTCCATGGCCAACACGCGGCGCAGCAGGTCGTCGAGCTCCGCCTTCCGGGCCTCGTCGCCTTTGTAGAGCACGTAACGCAGGAGCATCAGCCCCTGGCGCTGATTGTTGGAAAGGTGGGCCTGCGGCTTGGCCTCGAGCCCGCGGATGTAGGCCTCGCCGCCCTGGAAATTCTTGTCCTTGGCGAAGCCCTGCACCTTGTAGCAGGCGTCGGCGGCGGGGTCGAACTCAAAGGCGAAGCGCCAGCCGGTCTCGTCCCGCGGGTCGAGCGCGGCGAGCTTGTCCCACAACGGCCTGCACTTCTCCTTCGCGGTGCGGGGGCCGAGCTCGGCCACGACGGGCGCGAGGGCCGCGCCGACGGCCTCGGCGTCGCCCCCTTCGAGCGCGGCGCGGGCGGCGGCCTCGCGGGCACGGCCCTCGGCCAGGAGCCCCTCCAGCGCCGCGGGGCCGCGGACGCCCTCGCGCAGGAGGACGCACGCGCCGTCCGCCCCGAAGTAGGCGAAGGCCGGGTAGGCGCGCGGCTCCAGGCGGATGGCCTGCCGGGCCTTCCAGTCGGCCTGCACCGCGGCGTCCACCTTCTCGGGCTGGTCGACGGTGGCCAGGCGGACGCCCGCGCGCCGGGCAAAGCCCGCCTCGTCCCACGCGGCGCGCACGACGGCGCTGGCCTCGTCCCAGTCGCTCCCCACGTACAGCACGGCCTGTTGGGCCCAGGCCCACGCGGCGCACGCCGCCGCAACTAAAAAGAGCGCTTTCCTCATCCTGTCGCCTCTCTCATTCCACGTCCACGCGGATGGTTACGGACGTGTACGCTTCCAAAAACGATTCCGGCAGCGCCGCGATGCGGCGCACCTGCCTGCACGCGGCCAGCACCTGCGCGTCGAACGCCCCGTCGCCGCTCGATTCCGCCACCGTGATGCCCTTGACCGCGCCGCCGGCGGCCAGCGACACGCGCAGCTTGGGCGCCCTGCCCGTGGGCGAGGCCTCGAGCGTGCCCTCGCAGGCCTCCCGGAAGGCCCGGGCGATGAGGCCGTAGCAGCGCGAGAGCACGTTCGGCGGCACCTGGTTCTTGTTGCCCGGGCGTGCGCCGGCGGCGAGCAGGCGGCGGATTTCGGCCTCGGAGAGTTTCTTGGCGGTCGCGGCCTTTGTCTTGTCTTTTTTGCCGGAGGTCACGGGGCCGACGCGCTTGCCGATTTTGATTTCCTTGGCGGAGACCGCCTTCCACTTCGGCTTTTCGGGGGCCTTTTGGGGCTCGGCCTTGGGCTTTTCGGGCGCGGGCGCGGGTTGGGGTTCGGGTTTGGGGGCCGGCGCGGGCTCCGGGTCGGGCGGGGGCGGGGGGGGCGGCGGCGCGGGTTCGGGCTGGGGCTGGGGTTCGGGCTCGACGGCGTCGTTGGGCTCCTCGGACAAGACGTCGGCGGCGTTTTCCTCGGTCACGACCACGAAGTCCATGGGGATGATTTCCTCCTGGCGCTGCGCGGAGAGGCAGCCGTTGAAAGAGACGGAGCCAAGGAGGGCGAAGATGACGGCGTTCGCCGCCACCGCGAAGCCGATCGTCCGCCCGCTGTGTCCGTCCATGCCAATCATTATACCAAAGCCCGGGGCCGCGGCGCGGCGGCGGGAGGGGACGGGGTGAAAAAAGGCCCCGGCGGGGCCGGGGCCTTTTGGGGAGGCGGCGGGGCGGCTCACTTGGCGGCGTCGCGGGCCTTGGCCCTGAGGGCGTCGAGCTTGGCCTGGGCGGCGTCGAAGGTGGTCTGGAAGGCCTGGGCTTCCTTTTGGAGTTTGGCCTGCCAGGCCTCGACCTTCTTCTCGAGGTCGGCGAGCTCGGCCTCGGCGGCCTTGTAGGCGGCGAGATCCTCGGCGGAGAGGAGCTTCTCGAGGTCCTGGACGATGAGGACGTCCTTCACCTGGTCGATGAAGGCCTGAGGGGTGACGTCGCGGTCGGCACCGAGCCGGCCGAGCTGCTTGCCGTCGGGGCCGAGGATGACGTAGGTGGGGAAGCCGCCGATGCCGTATTGCTCGGAGAGCTTTTCGTTCTGCTCCTTGAGGGCCTGGCTCTGCTCCTTGCCGCGGGGGAAGTCGACGTAGAGGAGGACGAGCCCATCTTTGGCGTAATCGGCCCACTCCTGGGTGGAGAAGACCTTGCCGTCCATGAGCTTGCACCAGCCGCACCAGTCCGAGCCGGTGAACTGGATGAAGAGGGGCTTGCCGGTTTTCTTGGAGAGTTCCAGTGCGGCGGGGGCGTCGCTGGTCCATTTGCCGAGCTCGGCGCCCTTGTCGGCGACGTCCGCGGCGGTGGCGGCGGCGGAGAAAAGCGCGGCGACGGCGAGGGCGCCGGCGGCGATGAGGTTGCGGGTGGGCATGGCGGGGGTTCCTTTCGTGTCGTTGCGGGGGCGGCTCACTCGGCCGCGCCCCAGAGCTCCTCGAGGGAGTCGCCGATGATCTCAAGGGCCTCGGCGAGGTCTTTCTCGGAGATGTTGAGAGGGGGGAGGAAGCGGACGACGCGCCGGCCGGCGGTGCAGCAGAGGACGCCGCCGATGCGGCAGGCGTCGACGACGTCCTTGGCCTCGCCCTCGACCTCCATACCCACGAGGAGGCCTTTGCCGCGCACCTCGAGGATCTGCGGGTATTGGGCGGCGAGGGCCTCGAGGCCTTCGCGGAGCTGCTCGCCGGAGGCCTTGGCGCGGGCGAGGAGGCCGTCCTGCTCGATGACGTCGAGGACGGCGAGGGCGGCGGCGCAGGCGCAGGGGTTCCCGCCGAAGGTGGTGCCGAGCATCCCGGGGTGGACGAGGGCGGCGATCTCGGGGGTCGCGAGGCAGGCGGAGAGGGGCAGGCCGCCGCCGAGGGCCTTGGCGAGGGTGAAGAGGTCGGGCCTGACGCCGAGCGCCTCCCAGGCGAAGAGGGTGCCGGTGCGGCCCATGCCCGTCTGGATCTCGTCAAGGAGCAGGAGGAGGCCGCGCTCCTTGCAGAGTTGGGCGAGGCCCTGGACGAAGGCGGGGTCGGCGGGGATGACGCCGCCCTCGGCCTGGATGGGCTCGAGCATGACGGCGACGGTGCGCTCGTTGAGGGCGGCCTTGACGGAGTCCAGGTCGTTGTAGTCGGCGTAGGCGAAGCCGGCGGGCATGGGGTCGAAGCCGTCCTGGATCTTGGCCTGGGCGGTGGCGGCGCACATCGCCAGGGTGCGGCCGTGGAAGCCCTTGTTGAAGGTGACGACCTCGTACCGGCCCTTGTCCCTGCCCCAGAGGCGGGCGAGCTTGACCATGTTCTCGTTGGCCTCGGCGCCGGAGTTGGCGAAGAAGGCCTTGTAGCCGCCCGAGAGCTTGGAGAGGCGCTGGGCGAGGAGGACCATGTTGTGGTTGTAGTAAAGGTTGGAGCCGTGCGGCAGGAGCTTGGCCTGGGCGACGATGGCCTCGGTGACCCTGGGGTGGCAGTGGCCGCAGGCGAGGGTGGCGATGCCGGCGGTGAGGTCGATGTACTGCATGTTGTCCAGATCCGTCACGCGGCTGCCGTGGCCCTCGAGGAGGGCGACGGCGGGCGCATAGGTGTGCATGAGGTACTGGTCGTAAAGGGCCGCGATGTCTTTTGTCTTCTCACTCATCGGCTTTGATCTCCGTTCCTACGCCTTGTTTGGTGAAGATTTCCAGCAGCAGGGAGTGGGGCATCCTGCCATCCACCAGGTGGACGCGCTGCACGCCGGCCGCGATGGCCTCGACGCAGCTGTCGAGCTTGGGGATCATCCCGCCGCTGATGACGCCCTCCTCCTTGAGCTTGGCGACGTTGCCGACGCGCAGCGTGGAGATGAGCGTGGTGGGGTCCGACACATCCCGCAGCAGGCCGGGGACGTCGGAGATGAACACGAGTTTGCGCACGCGCAGGGCCTTGGCGATGGCCACGGCCGCGACGTCCGCGTTCACGTTGTAAAGCTTGCCGTCCTCCTCGCCCTGCCCGAGGGGGGTGATGACGGGGATGACCCCCGCGTCCGTCATGTCGATGATGGACTGGCCCTTGACGCGCGTGGGCTCGCCCACGTAGCCCCAGTCGAGCGTCTCGCCCGTCTCCGGGTCCACCCCCGTCTCCTTGCGCACGGTGAGGATCCAGTCGCCGTGCAACGGGCGCGCCAGCACGTGGAAATTGTCGTTCAGCAGCCTGAGGATGTTGGCGTTGACCTGGCGCTTGAGCACCTCCTCGACCACCTCCACCGTCCGCTCGTCCGTCACCCGCAGCCCGCGCACGAAGTTCGGCGCGATGCCCGCCTCGGCCATGGCGCGGCTGATGGCCTTGCCGCCGCCGTGCACCACGATGACCTTGATGCCCACCGTGCGCATGAAGGCCACGTCGCTCATCAGGCGCCGCAGGTTCTCGGGAGACTCCATCACGCTGCCGCCCACCTTCACGACCACCGCGCTGCCGCGGAAGTCCTGGATGTACGGCACCGCCTCGATGAGGACGTTCGCCTTCTCGATGCACTGCTCGACGGTCGTCATGTGGTGTACTCCGCGTTGATCTTCACGTAGTCAAAGGTAAGGTCGCACGTCAGCACGCTCGCCTCCCCCTCGCCCAACCCCAGCTCCACGCCCACCTCGAAGCGCCGCGCCCCCATCAGCCTGGACATCTCGGCCAGCGCCGCCCCGTCGGCGACGCGCCCGCGGTCATACGCGCAGACCCCGCCGTACGAGATGCGCACCCGCGCCGGGTCCACCTCCGCCCCCGAATACCCCACCGCGCACAGCACGCGCCCCCAGTTCGGGTCCCGCCCGAACCAGGAGGTCTTCACCAGCGGCGAGCGCGCGATCGCCCGCGCCGCCAGATGCGCGTCATACGGCGTCTCCGCCCCGGTGACCCGGACGGAGACGAACTTGCTCACGCCCTCGCCGTCCATCACGATCGCCTCGGCCAGCGCCAGGCAGAGCGACTTGAGCGCGTCCAGGAAGACCCCGGCCTGCGGGTGCGCCGCGCACAGCGGGCGGTTCCCCGCCGCGCCGTTGGCCAGGCACAGGAGCGTGTCGTTGGTCGATTCGTCGCCGTCCACCACCACGCGGTTGAAGCTCGCGTCCGCGGCCTCCTTCAGCGCCGCCTGCAACCACGCCGGGTCCACGGCCGCGTCGGTGGTGACGAAGGCGAGCATGGTGGCCATCTTGGGCTCGATCATGCCCGCGCCCTTGCACATCCCGCCGATCGTCACCGTCCTGCCGTCGATCTCGCAGGAGACGGCGCCGTGCTTGGGCCGCGTGTCGGTGGTCATGATGGCGCGCGCGGCGGCCTCGTCCGCCTCGGCCCCCCGGGCCAGCGCCCGGGCGGCCCGGGCGATGCCGGCCGTGACGCGCCCGACGGGCAGCGGCGCGCCGATGACGCCCGTGCTGGCCACGAGGGCCGCGCCCTCGGGCAGGCCCAGGGCCTCCTCGGCGGCGCGGGCCATGGCGGCGGCGGCCTCCTCGCCGGCCTGCCCGGTGCAGGCGTTGGCGCAGCCCGTGTTCACGGCCACGCACTGCGCGGCGGGCGCCCGCGCCAGGCGGGCGCGGTCGAAGCGCACCGGCGCGGCGAAGACCTGGTTGGTCGTGAAGACGCCCGCCGCCGCGCACGGCCGGTCGGAGGCCACCACGGCCACGTCCAGCCGGTCGGCATACTTCACCCCGGCCGCCACGCCCATGGCGCGGAAGCCTGTCGCGGAGGTCACGCCTCCCGTTGGGTCAATCCCGCTCATACTCAAATCCTCGTTCAATGGAAGGCAAAGTCTACCACATTCCCCCGCCGCGTGTCTCACGCCCGCCCCAAAAGCCGCCGGAGCAGGCAGCGCGCGCGCAGCGCCGTCAGGAAGCCGAAGGGGAAGCGCTGCCCCACGCAGAGCGTGCACGTGCCGCCCGCGAAGCCATGGCGGCGGTACTTCCCGGTGAGGTAGTCGCGCGTGGCCAGGAAGCGCGCGCACGCCGCGTCGCCCCGGCTCCAATGGCGGGCCTTCAGGGGCAGCAGGCGCGCCAGGTGGCCCGTGCGCAGGATGAACTGGAAGCAGAAATCCTCGGCATAGAGATCCCACTCGCACCGCGGGTCGAAGCGCAGCCCCAGCCGGCGGAAGAGGTCGGCATGGACGAAGAAGCCGCAGCAGTCGAAGTTCTCCACCATGTCCCCCAGCAGCCGCCCCACCCAGCGCCAGCCGCCCACCGTGCGCAGGCCGCTCCCGTCCCGGGCGCAGTCCTGCACCCGCCCGAAGGGCAGGATGAGCGCCTCCCCCACGAAGCGCGTGCCGATCAGCCCCAGCGGGAACCACGTGGGGCGCGTGCGCAGCAACGGCCGCGGGTCCTCCAGCGCCTCGAAGTCCTCATGCGCGAAGAGGATCCACTCCGTGTCCGCCGGCATCGCCTCGACGAAGGCGTTGTAGCGCACGGGGACGGGGAGGTTCCGGGCCGCGTTGTTGAAGGCCACGAAGCGCGCCCCGCGCAGGTGCGGGTTGTCCCGCACGCACCGGCGGTAGCACGCGGCGTCGCGCACCGCGCTCACCACCGTCAGGCGCGGCAGGGGCGAGAGCGCCGCCCGGAGCGTCTGGGCGCGGTGGACGCCCATCGGCGGCAGGTCGTCGAAAAAGGGCAGGTGCCCCTCGAGCGTGTCCTGCGAGAAGCGCGCCGCCACCCCCGCCGGCGGGAAGCGCAGCCACGGCAGCAGGCGCAGGGGCGAATAGACGCGGTCCTCCGGCGGCGTCCCGCGCCCCGGCCGGAGCCGCCACGCCCGCGCCGCCCAGCGGCAGACGCGCCGCGAGCGCAGGGAAAAGCCGCCGTTGAGCACCGTCAGCCCCAGCGCGTCGGCCACGCGCCCGCGCCAGCCGGGCCGCACGTTCGGCGCGCCCACGTAGTCATACTTCAGGAAGGCGTCCAGCTCGTCGCGCAGCGGGAAGCCGTCGTCCTGGACGACGAGCACGTGCGGCGTGGCGAAGCGCGTGTGCAGGCGGGCGAGGCAATCGCGGCTCATCGAATCCACGTCGCCGGGGCGCAGGGTCGGCTCCGCCTGCGTCTCCACCCCGGGCATCGGCGGCACAAGGGCGGGGTCGTGCGTGACGACGACGGTCGGCAACGCCCCGAGCACGGCCCACGTCTGGCGGATGGCGTGCTCGAAGAGGGTGAAGTCCCCGTCCGCGGGGAAGGCGTAGATCAGGAGCGTCACCCCGCGGTGGCGGCACGGCGGCACGGGCGCGGCGCGAAGGGCGGGCAGGCGCGCCCGCGCCCACTCGGCCAGCCACTCGCGCGCCCACCGCCGGGGCACGGGGCGGGGCTTGAAGCGCCGCCTCACGGCAGCGTCCCCTCGGCATAGCGGTCGTGCCCGGCCAGGTCTTTCCCCACGGCGACCGCGCCATAGCCGGCGCGCTCGAGCAGGCGGCGGACGGAGAGGCCCTGATCCTCGCCAATCTCCAGGAAGAGCCGCCCGCCGGGGCGCAGGGCCTGCGTGCAGTCGAGGATGACCTGGCGGATGACGTCCAGCCCGTCGGGCCCGCCGTCAAGCGCCAGGCGCGGCTCATGGTCGCGGATGAGCGGCGGCAGGGCGTCCACCTCCGCGCTGGGGATGTAAGGGGGGTTGGAGACGACGAGGTCGCAGGAGCCGGGGGCAAGCCCCGCCGCGCCGTCGCCCTCCAGGCAGGAGACCAGGCCGCCGACGCCGTTGCCCTGGGCGTTCCGCCGGGCCAGGGCGAGGGCCTCGGGCGAGAGGTCGACGGCGAGGATCTCGACGGCGCGGCCCTCGGCCTTCGCCGCGAGGGCGAGCGCGACGGCGATGGCGCCGGTGCCGGTGCCGATGTCCGCCACGCGCCGGGCGGCGCGCCAGGCGGGGTGCGCCAGCACGCGCTCGACCAGCCCCTCGGTCTCGGGCCGCGGGATCAGCGCCGCGGGGGAGACGCCCAGCTCCGCGCCGCAGAAGGGCCACCGGCCGACGACGTACTGCACCGGCTCGCCGCGGGCCACGCGCACGAGCATCCCGCGCAGGGCCACGACGGCCTCGGGGGCGGGGGCCTCGCGGAGGTGGAGGAGGAGCCTGGCGCGGCGCAGGCCGGTGGCCTCCTCGGCGAGGATCTCGGCCTGGGCGCGGGCCTCGTCGGGGGGGACGCCGTGGCGGGCGAGGTAGGCCGCGCCGCGGTCGAGCAACGCGCCGAGGGGGAGCGCCTCAGAAGGGCATGTCCTCGTCGCGGATGTCATCGGGGGCGAAGTCGTCGGCGGGTTGCGGGATGGGCTCGCTGGAGGAGCCGTCCGGCTCCAGCCGCTCGAGCTTGAAGGCGTTGAGGTCGGTGTAGTAGCGGCCCTGGTAGAGGTTGCCGCGCAGGGAGAAGGTCACGCGCACGCGGTCGCCGGGCCTGACGGTGTCGAGCAGGGCGCAGTTGTTCTTGACCATGGCCAGCTTGATGTCCTGCGGGTAGCGGTCGTCGTCCTCGGTGACGACGAACTCGCGCTTGCAGAAGCCGCTGGGGAAGGTCTTGGTCTCCATGACCTCCTTGAGGGTGCCCTCCAATTCGAACGCTTTGCTCATGGCTGCTCCTTGTTCAAGGCTCTTGGGCGAGGGTTTCGGCGAGGCCGACGTAGGCCGCGGGGGTGAGGGCCAGCAGGCGCGCCTTGGCCTCCTGCGGCACCTCGAGGGTCTCGACGAAGGCGCGGATGCCCGCCGCGTCGATGGCGTGGCCGCGGGTGAGGGCCTTCAGCCGCTCGTAGGCGTTGGGCACGCCATAGCGGCGCATGACCGTCTGGATGGGCTCGGCCAGCACCTCCCAGTTCGCGTCCAGGTCGGCGGCGAGGCGCGCGGCGTCGGGGGAGACGCGGCCAAGCCCGCGGAGGGTGCTGGCGATGGCGATCAGGGTATAGGCGAAGCCCGCGCCGACGTTCCGGATGGCCGTGGAGTCGGTGAGGTCGCGCTGGAGGCGCGAGACGGGCAGCTTGCGCGCCAGGTGGCCGAGGATGGCGTTGGCCAGGCCCAGGTTGCCCTCGCTGTTCTCGAAGTCGATGGGGTTGATCTTGTGCGGCATGGTGGAGGAGCCGACCTCCCCGGCCACGGCCTTCTGCCGCAGGTAGCGCATGGAGACGTACATCCAGACGTCGCGGTCAAGGGAGAGGAGGACCGTGTTCCAGCGCTGGAGCGCGTCGAAGAGCTCGGCCATGCCGTCGTGGCTCTCGATCTGCGTGGTCAGCGGGTTCTGCGTGAACCCGAACCCCTCGATGACGCGGCGCGAGAGGGCCCGCCAATCCACCTCCGGCGCGGCCGAGACGTGCGCGTTGAAGTTGCCCACCGCGCCGCTCATCTTCGCGGGCAGGCAGACGGCGTCGATCTGCGCGGCCTCGCGGCGGAGGCGGTGGGCGAAGACGGCGAGCTCCTTGCCCAACGTGGTGGGGCTGGCGGGCTGGCCGTGGGTGTGCGCGAGCATCGGCAGGGCGCGCGTCTCCGCCGCGAGCGCGTCGAGCGCCGCCATCAGCCCGCCGCGCGCCTCGCGGAGGACGGCCAGCCCGTCGCGCAGCTGCAGGGCGTGGGCCATGTTGTTGATGTCCTCGGAGGTGCAGGCGAAGTGGACGAACTCGGCGATGCCGGCGCACCCCGCGGGCAGGCGCTCGCGGATGAAATACTCCACCGCCTTGACGTCGTGCCGCGTGGTCGCCTCGATGGCCTTGACGCGCTCGGCGTCGGCCGGGGAGAAGCCGTCCGCGATGGCCTGCAGCGCCGCGTCGTCCCCGGGCGCGCAGCGGGCCTCGGGGAGGGCGGGCTCGGCGCAGAGCGCCCGCAGCCAGGCGATCTCCACCTGGACGCGCCGACGGATGAGGCCGAACTCGGAGAAGATGGCGCGCAGGGGCGCGGTCTTGTCCGCGTAGCGCCCGTCAAGGGGGCTGACGGCCGTGAGGGGGGAGAGTTCCAGATCCATGTCCGTTCCTTTCAGCTCGTTCCGTTCACTTGCGTTTGGCCCGCTCGCGGGCGGCCTTGAAGGCCTCGGAGGCCCGGTCCTGCGCCGCGCGCTCGGGGAAGTTGCGCGCGTTCTCGGCCGCACGCAGGCGCTCGAGCAGCTTGGACTGCTCCCCGGTGAGCGACTGGGGCGTCTCGGCCTCGAGCACCACGATCAGGTCGCCCTGCGCGAAGCGCCCCACCGCCGGGACGCCCTGCCCGCGGAGGCGCTGCATGGTGCCGTTGGGCGTGCCGGGGCGCACCTTGAGCGTGGCCGTGCCGTTGGGCGTCTCCACCAGCAGCTCCCCGCCCAGCGCCAGAAGCGTGGGCGAGACGGCCCGGCGCAGGATCAGATCCTGCCCGTCGCGCTCGAAGAGGTCGCTCTCCGCGACCGCACAATGGACGATGAGGTCGCCGCGCGGCCCGCCGCCGGGCCCGGCGTTCCCCTTCCCGGCCACCGGCAGGCCCATGCCATGGGCCACGCCCGCGGGAATGCGCACCTCCACCGTCTCGTCGGAGGCCGTCAGCCCGTCGCCGCCGCACCGCTTGCAGGGCTTCTCGACCACCGTGCCCGCGCCGTGGCACACCGGGCACGCCTGCTGCATCAGGCCAAAGAAGCCGTGCGCCCGCACCGCGCCCGTGCCGCCGCACTGCTTGCAGGGCACGCGCTTGGAGCCCTTGGCCGCGCCGCTGCCGCCGCACTCGGGGCAGGCCACCGCCGCGTGGACGCGCAGGCTCACCGTCTTGCCGAAGAGCGCTTCCTCGAAGCTCAGGCGCACCACCTGCTCGGTGTCGCCCCCGCGCCGCGGGCCGCCGGCGCGCCGCCCCCCGCCGCCGAAGCCCTCGAAGCCGCCCCCGCCGAAGTTGAACGAGAAGCCGCCCCCGCCCCCGCCGAAGAACTGGCTCAGGATGTCCCCCAGGTCGTTCATGTCAAAGCCGCCCGCCCCGAAGGCGTCCTTCATCCCCGCGTGGCCGAACCGGTCGTACGTCTGGCGCTTCTGCTGGTCGGAGAGCACGGCGTAGGCCTCCGAGGCCTCCTTGAACTTCGCCTCCGCCTCCGCCTTGTTGTCGGGGTTGCGGTCGGGGTGCCACTTCATCGCCAGCTTGCGATAGGCCTTCTTGATGGTCTCGGCGTCCGCGTCGCGCGCCACCCCGAGCACCTCGTAATAATCGCGCTTCTGCTCGGCCATCTTACGCCTCCTCCCCCGCTGCGGGCGCGCCGCTGGAGACGACCACCTGCGCGGGCCGGAGCACCTTCCCGCCCAGGCGCCACCCCTTCCGGAACTGGCTCACCACGCAATCCTTCGGCACCGTCGCGTGCGGCACCGCGGAGAGCGCCTCGTGCGCCATCGGGTCGAACGCCGTCCCCTCCGCCGAGGCATCGATCACCTCCGCGCCCGAATGCTCCAGCACCTTGCGGAACTCCTCGGCGATCATCCGCACCCCCTGCGCGAACGCGTCCCCCTCCGGCGCCGACTGCAGCGCCAGCTCGAAATGGTCGAACACCGGGATCAGCTCCCCCACCAGCCGCTCGTTCGCCCGCGCCGTCCGCTCCTCGAGCTCCCGCGCCAGGCGCTTCCGCGCGTTGTCGAAATCGGCCACCGTGCGCAGATAACGCTCCTTCAGCCCCGCCACCTCCCGCTCCAACGCCGCCACCTCCGGCGGCTTCTCCGCCTCCGGCGCGGTCTCGGGCTCGGCCGCGGGCGTCTGTGCCGGGGCCGCTTCGGGCTTTGCTTCTTCTTCGCTCATCATGACAAATCCTTTCTGGTGCCGGAAAGGGGAGTCGAACCCCTACGCCAAAAGGCTGCGGATTTTAAGTCCGCTGTGTCTGCCATTCCACCATTCCGGCCCTCAAACCGCGCATTATACCACATCCACCCGCAAGCGCGGCCGCCCCCCCGCCGGGCGCGGCCCAGGCCGCGCCCGGCGCGAAAGAAGGGCAAGGGCCTCAGCGCAGGATCATCCAGAAGCGGGCGGAGGCGCGGTGCAGGTAAAGCCCGTCGTCGCCGCGGCGCACGAAGTAATCCCCGCTCTCCTGCCACGCGCCGTCCGCGCCGCGCACATACACGGTCGCGGAGACGCTCTGGTAGCCGTCGAGCGTGTCCCAGCCCAGAATCTTGCGGGTGTTCACCGCCGCGCCCTCCTCCAGGTCAAGGTAGACGTTCAGGGCCAGGTCGTTCGCCCCCAGGCGGCACGTGCCCGCCACCTGCACCAGCGAGAGTTCCGTCGCGCCGGAGGCCTCGTCCACGCGGGCGAGCACCTCCAGCCCGGCCCCCGCCCCAAGCTCCAGCGAGCCGAGCGTGAGGGTGGCCGGGGCCAGCTCGCCGCGCACGTCGGCCGCCGCCGCCGAGAGCCTGGCGCCCGCGCCCAGGGTGACGTCCCCAAGCGTCCCCGAGCCGCCGAGAACGCCGCCATCCTCCGCGGTGGCCGCGCCGGCCCACTCGCCGGTGACGGAGACGCGGACGCCCGCGCCGGCGGTGAGCGTGCCGACCGTCCCGGCGGTGGATTCCCCGGAGTAGGTGAAGGTGGGCGTGCCCGCCGCGGCGGGGTCGGCCTTCTCAAGGGTCAGGCCCGCGCGGATGGCGCCGGCGGCGTCGTCCGCGCCCACGAAGGTGCCGCCGAAGGAGGCGTCGCCCGAGAGCGCCAACGTGAGCGTGCGCTCGCCCGCCCAGGCCGAGCCGCCGGAGAGGGCGCGCACAGGCTCCACGCCGATGCACGCCGCGCCCGTGGCGGTGAGGGCGGAAAGGCGGATGGCCTCGTCGCCCGCGCCGTCGCCCGCGCCCAGCCAGAGGGCGGTGGTCTCGAGGGCGTCGTTCTCCAAGCTCAGGGCCGCGCCGTCCATAAGCGAGCCGGGGTCGAGGATCAGGTGGCCGGAGCGGGGCGCGTAGACGAGGGTGGAGACGGCCTCGTCCAAGTCGCCGAGGCGCGGGACGGAGCCGCTCTCGGCGCTGGCCGCCGCCGTCCAGCGGAGGGTGACGCCCCGGGTGCCCTCGGAGAACCCGGGCGCGACCGTGCCGCCGCCGGAGAGCGTGCCGCCGAGGGTGAGGGCGGCGTTCCCGGAGAGGTCGAAGGTCGGCGCGTCCACGCCGCCGAGGGCAAGGGCCTGGTCGGCCGCGGTCAGGGCGAGGGTGCCGCCCGTGGCGCGGAGGGTCAGGCCGGGCACGGCGCAGGCGAGGGTGAGGGTACCGTCGGCGTTGGAGAGGATGGCCGAGGCGTCGGCCTCGAGCGTGCCGGAGAGGGTGCGCGCGCGACCGCCGACGAAGGCGAGCGTGGCGCCCTGCCCAAGGGTGACGGGCACGGCGAGCGCGTCGGGCGCGTCGGTGGTGCCGACGGTGTTCTCGAAGGTGACCGTGCCGCCCTGGACGTTGAGCGAGCCGGAGTTGCCCAGGGTGACGGGCCGGCGGAAGGTGAGGCCGGAGGCGCCGGTCTTGAGCAGGAGGCCCTGGACGGTGAGGCCGCCCGAACCCTCAAGCGCGTAGTCGCCGAGCTCGTTCAGGGCGCGCAGGGCGGTGACCGTCTGCGTCCCGGTGGAGCCGACGGTGCGGTACTCGCCGGGCACCTCCACCCCGCCAATGGGCCGTTCGTCCAGGAAGGAGACCGCGCCCTGGGTGCCCGTGCCCCACGTGATGGGCTCGCTCCCGCCGGTGGGGACCCAGGCATCCGCGTCCAGCCAGCCGGCGGTGGTGCCGGCCCAGACATAGCCCGTACCGTCGTCGAAGGAGACGAGGCTGACGGTCTGGCCGTTGTCCTCGAGCGTCCAGCCCGCGATGGCCAGCGCCGCGGCGTTCGCGCCGCCGAGAACGAAGGTGCCCGTGCCCAGGCGCGCGCCGGTCGCGAAGGAGAGGAGCGTGTAGCGCGGCTGGCGGAGGGCGGAGGGATCGGCGACGTCCACCTCGACCGTGACGCGGCCTTCCACGCGCAGGGCGGTGCGGACGGTCAGGGCGGTGCCCTCGTTCAGGGTCGTGCCGTCGCCGAAGCGGAGGGTCGCGCCGTCCGCGAGGACGGTGGGCCGGTCGGGGGAGTTGTTGAGGGTGACGACGTTGGCGGCGCAGTCGAGGACGCCGCCGCCCTCGACGGTCAGGCTGCCGTTGCTGAAGCTGCGGGTGCCGCCGCCGATGGCGAGGGTCGCGCCGTCGCGCACCGTCCAGGCCGGCGTGACGCCGCGTTCGCCGGGGGTGACGCTGAGGCTGTCGGCGTCCACGCGGAGGGTGCCTTCCGCGACGTCCATGTTGAGGCCGGCGTCGAAGACGGCGTTCTGGTCGATGACGGCGGTGCCCGCGCCGCGCTTGGTGAAGGTGGCGGCGGCGGGGGCGTCGTCGGGCGTCTGGATGTTGCCCGCGAAGGTGAGGGTCGCCCTCTCGCCGACGGTCACGGACAGGTCGCCGTCCCACTGCTGGCTGTCCCGGCCGAGGGTGGCCGTGCCGGCGTCCAGCGCCACGGCGCCGCGGATGCGGGCGTCGTCCGCGGTGGTGACGAGGGCGCCGTCCCCGAGGCTCCACGTCCACGCGGTGGTGGCGCCGAGGGCGCGCTCGGAGTCGAGCGCGAGGGTGCCGCCGCCCTCGACGGTGACGGCGCGGGGCGTGGCGTCGCCGGTGGAGGCGGGGGTGTCGCCCTGAAGCGTGAGGGTCGCGCCCGCGCCGACGGAATAGGAGAGGGCGCCGTCCTGGCGCGCCGCGGAGTTGCTCTGCGCCGCGAGGGTGACGGCGGCGCCTTCGCCCTCGACGCGGAGGGTGCCCGCGCCGGAGAAGGAGCCGTTGAGGGTCAGCGCCTGAGGCGCGATGCCCCGGCCCTCGAGGTAGCCCCGCTCAGGGTCGGTGGGCTCGGCGAAGGCGAAGGTCAACGTGGAGCCCTGGGCGACGGAGAGGGCCGCGCCCAGCGTGTTGGCCTCCTGCCCCGCGGAAAGGTCGCCGCGGAGGAGGGGCCGCGTGAAGGTGAGGCTCCCCTTGTCCACGGTGAGCGTGGCGGCGTTGTCGAGCCAGGCAAGGGCGTCGACTTGGGCCGTGCCGTCGCCGACCTTCCAGAGCGAGGAATCGATGCGCAGGCCGTAGAGCTTGCCTTCCGGCGCGCTTTCGGAGCCCGTGATCTGGCCGCCCTGCGCGAGGGTGACGCCCCGCTCCTGAGCGGCGGAGAGGACAAGGCCGTAGACGCCCCACTCGGCGGAGTTCGGCTCGCCGGGGTCTTGGTCGACGGTCAGCGCCACGTCGGCGGAGTCAGCCACGACGCGGGCCTTGGGCGCGTCCTCAGGCGCGGTGATGCCGTTGACGATGTTCGTGGTCGCGTTCTGGTGCGTCCACTGCGCCTCGCTCCAGTTGCCGCTCTGGTTGGCCCAGACGTAGGAGTCGCCGGAGGCGATGAGCCAGAGGTTGTGGACGGTGGCGTTGGCGCTTTCGTCGTCCAGGGCCTCGGCGTCGGTGAGCCACTGGACGGCGCCGTCGAGGGCGATGGCCTCGGGGCAGTTCACAGTGGGCTGGCTGCTCGGGTTCACCGCGAAGTTGGTCAGCTTCACGGGGCCATTGAAGGCCGTCTGCAGGTTCGTCAGCCGCACGGTGAGGCTGCTGCCGAGGCTGACGCGGGCGCTCTCCCCGGAGACGCGCACGAGGGCGTTCGTGCTCGCGGCCGCCTGCGCCAGATCCACCTCCAGGATGGCGCCGTCCGCGAAGGAGAGCGAACCCTGGAAGTCGAGGTAGACGCCGCCGCCGGTGCGGCCCGCGGGCTGCTTGAAGTGGTTGGGGAAGTTGGCGTTCCACTGCGAGGACGCCGGCACCCAGGTGGCGTCGGCGGGCAGGCCGCTGGAGAGGGTGGCGCCGCGCTCGATGGTGACGGAGAAGTCGTCGCTGACGGTGCCGGTGCCTTCCATGCGGGTGCCGCCCTGGACGCTGATGGTGCGGGCCGCGGTGTCCGGCGGGACCTCGAGGACGTCGTCGCCCATGTTCAAGCGGAAGGTGCCCTCGCGGATTTCGATGTTGCTATGCGGGGCCGTGCCGCCGACGTTGGCACCGCCACCTCCGGTGTTTCCGCCGCTAGACTCGGTGTAACCGACAGTCTGGCAGAGATTCTGGGTTTGGACCCAGACACCGCCTCCGACCTTGACAAGCGCGGCATCCGTGGCGCCGTCATTACCGGCGAAGATGGGATAGTGGGAGAAGAGCATGGCGCCAGTGGCAACGTCGAGGTAGCCATTGACGGCGCCCTCGTCGCCATAATCCGTAGAGGTCTGGGCATAGGGGCGCAGGCTGATGGAGTTCTTGCTTCCGGTTCCATTGTTAAGACTCGAGCGGATGCCGAGCACGCCATCCGTGACCTGAATGCGGCCGCTCCGCACATTGAGGGTCTTGTGGTTCCAAGCATTGGAGCCGGCCGAGGCAATGTAATAGCGGGAATCACCGGACGAAACGAAGCCAAAGACATCGTGCACGGTGGCATTACTCACCCGGCTGGAGCCGTCACCTGCATTCCAAACCGTCTGCTGGAACATGCCGCTTTCGAGGCGGACGGAGGGCAGCTGGGTGGCGGCGGCGTTGTTCTGGAAGGTGTTGCTCGCGTCGGAACCGTTGTAGTGGACGATGCCGCCGTCTCGGGCCAGGAAGGTGCCGTTGGGGAAGGGCCGCTGGTTAACGCCGCGGTCGTTGTTGTTGAACTGAAGCGTGGCGCCGTCCGAGACCTCGACCGTGCCGCCCGAAGGGAGGCTGGAATCCGCCACGGCGGCCAGGGTGACGGTGCCGCCGGCCGCGCGGAGGAAGACGCCGTCCTCGTCGGCCGAGCCGTCGGGGAGGTTGTTGAAGGCCACGCGGAGCGTGCCGGTCCCGGCCCAGCCGAGGGTGCCCGCGCCGGAGATGGTGCGGGGATAGTTGGCGTTGGCGCCGGAGGAGACGGCGGTGAGCCAGAGGGTGCCGGCGTCGATCCGGAGGTTGTTGTCGACGGACTGGGTGAGGGTGAGGCCGTAGGCGCCCTGCTTGCTGAGGGTGGCGGTGTGGGCGGCGCCCTCGGGGTAGACCCAGCGCCAGCCGAGGGCGGTGTCCGCCGCGGCCTCGGGGAAGGGCACGAGGGTGACGGCGTCGCCGAGGAGGACGTTGGGGGCCTGGGCGAAGACGTCCTCGGCGACGGTGACGGCGGCGTCGGCCTCGTAGAGGTCGAGGGCGCCGGCGGAGAGGGCGCCGGCCGTGCCGGAGAGCGTGAGGGTGCCCGCGCCGACGCGGAGGAAAGGCAGGGAGGCCGCGCGGTCGACGTTCAGGCTGCCGACGCCGTCAACGAGGGCGTAGTGGGGCGCGTCCTGGGTGGCGTCCTGCCAGGCGGTGTCGCGGACGGCCTGCGAGGCGCCGTTGGCGCCGGTGGCGGTGTAGTCCCAGGTCTGGCCGCTCCAGGTGGGGCCCTGGGCGGCGTAGAAGGCGGGCTCGCCCTGCGGGAGCTCGACGATCTGGAGGGCGGCGAGGCCGACCTCGGCGTTGTTGCCGTTGGCGCCGTCGTGGGGGACGATCTGGAGCGTGCCGCCGCCCTCGATGCGCAGGTGCAGCAGGTTCGCGCCGTCGGCGAAGCCCTCGTCGAGGACGGCCTGGCCGACCCAGGCGTCGCCGGAGCCGGCGGGGGCGGTCCAGTCGTTGCGGAAGGCGTAGGTGCGCCAGGCGCCGGTGCCGGGCTTGACGCGGACGGCGGGATACGTGGCGGCGCCGTCGCCGGAGCCGGCGAAGAGGAGGTAGAGGTCATACCGCGCGAAGGGGATGTTGTCCACGCGCACGGCCCAGCCCGCGGAGCTGATGCCCGAATCCTCGATGAAGCCGATCTCGTCGGGGTCGGCGGCGGCGCCGGGCCCGGGCAGGAAGCCCGCGGCGAGGCCCGTGCGCCCGGCGACGGCGCGCCCGGCGGTGAAGGCGTAGCGGACGGTCGGCGCGTCGGCCAGATCCCCCGAGACGCCGCTCAGGCGCGGGGTCAGGCGGTAGCCCCGGTAGCCGCCGCCCAGGATCAGGCTCTCAAGGCCCGAGCCGCCCATGGTGGAGGCGTTGTTCCAGTAGGCGCCCGCGAAGGGCACCGCCCCGCAGGGCTCGGTGGAGGCGTCGATCCAGGAGGCCGAGCCCTCGGAGCCGCCGGTGAAGGAGACGTTGATCGCGCCGGTCTCGCCGCCCGTGCCGAGGTAGACGGTGGCCGTCACGCCGTCGATGGAGCATTGATACCCGTCGGGCAGGAGGACCTCGGTGAAGGTCGCCGTGCCGAGGGTGCCGTTGTTGAAGTAGGCCAGGGAGGGCAGGAAGGCGTAGGCAAGCGTCTCGCGCTCGCCGGGCATCTCCGCGTTCGTCAGGTCGTAGACATACTCGATGGAGCCGCCGCAGTCCGCCCCGATGCCGGTGAGGTTGCCCTCGCCGTCAAACTCACCGCGGGCGAAGCGGACGGAGGCGAAGGAGACCTCGCGGTCGAGGATTGCGCGGATGCCCACCGAAGAGATGTCATCGGGCACGACGAAGACGACGTTGGCCGTCTCGTTCGCCGCGGGGGCGTAGGGGACGAAGGCCGTGTAGTCGTCCGCGCCGCCGTCGATGCGGCGCCAGATGGATTCGAACCAGAGGACGTCGTACGTGGCGTCATTCAGCGCGCCGTCCAGGACGCGCACGTAGGTGACCGCCGGGGCCAGGTAAAGCCCGTCGGAGCGGATCTCCGCGCCGTAGCCGGCCTCGGTGAGCCGGTCGTCCACCAGCAGGGAGACGTTGGCCACGTTGGCGGCGGAGGACCAGGAGAAGACCTTGACGGGCTCGCGCCCGGCCGCCGGGGGCGGGTCGTCAAGCGCCTGGACGGTGCAGACGGCGCCCGCAGGGAAGGTGACGGTGGACGCGCGCAGCTGCCGGGCGCCCGTGGGGTCGACCGCCACCGACGCGCCGCCGGCCAGCGAGAGCTCGGCAAGGGAGAGCCCCGCCTCGACCGTCGCGCCGGAGGCCACGGAGACGGAGCCGGACGTCAGCTCCGCGTCGCCGCCGAGGGCGCCGGCCTCGACCTCGACCTCGACCACGTTGCCGATGGTCGGCCACGTCAGCTCCAGGCGGCCGGGGCCCCGCTTGACGAAGGGCGCGGGGTCGGTCTGGTTGGAGCCGTCGGGTATGGTGGAGCCGATGTCGGCCGCCAGGCGGAGGGTGGAACCCTCGCCCACGTCCAGGAAGAGGGCGTCGTCCTGGCCGTTGTCGCCGAAGATGCGCATCGTGGCGCCTTCCACCGTTTCGATGGTGGCGGTGATGCCCTGCGTCAGCTTGCCGTCGGTGGTCTTCGGGTCGTCGGGGTCGCCCGCGTCGCCGACGCCGGCGACGGTGAGGGTGGCGCCGCGCACGAAGTCCATGCCGAGACCGGACGCGGTGCCGTCGTCGATGAGGAGGGTGGCGCCGTCGCCGTCGAAGCGCAGGCCGTAGGGCGTGTGCTGCCAATAGGTGCCCGAGCCGTAGACGCACTCCAGGGCGGAGCGGTAGCCGATGACGATGGGCTGGCTCGTCCACAGGTCAGGGGTGCTGTTGCTGATCTGCCCCCAGCCGCCGAGGAAGCCGCGGTGCCCGCTGAAGCGGAGGACGCCGCCGTTGCGGAGGGTGAAGCCCACGGCGTCGCCCTTGTAGAGCGGGGTGCCGTCGGAGGCGCGGAAGAAGGGATTGTCGCCGCCATCGGCGCGGGTCATGGTGAAGTCGAGGGTCGCGCCGTCGCGCACCATGAAGGTGCCGGAGAAGGCGTTGTTGACGAGGCCGGAGGGGGAGGTGCCGCCGAACTCGACGGTGCCGCCGCTGACGGTGCCGTCATTGGCGACCTGGCCTTGGACAATGATGGTGCCGTCGCCGTAGAGCTGCCCGCTGTAGGCCGAGAGGCGCTGGGTCTCGCCGGCGCGCGGCATGAGCGTGAGGTCGCCCGAGGCATGCCACACGCCGTGCTGGCCGGCCTCGTTGAGGTTGCCCGAGCCCAGGAGCGTGGCCGTGCGGTTGTTGTCGGAGAGCGCGCCCATCAGGCGCACCGCGCCGTTGGGGAGGTTGATGCCGACGCCCGCGCCGCTCGTGGCTATCGGCACGTCGAAGGTCGTGCCCGCGCCGGCGGCGAAGTCGATGTATTGGTTCGTGGTCGAGCCGACGTTCACGGGCGTCTGGGTCGAGAGGTCGAGGACGGCGTCCTCGTCGCCCGCGAAGGTGTAGTACGCGGTGGTGGCGCCCGCGCCGAAGGTGACCGTGCCGGGCTTGACGGAGCCGGCGACGGTGGCCACGGTGGGCTGGGTGACGTCGGGGAAGGTGACCGCCGCGCCGTTGATGAAGGTGGCGCCGTCCACCCACGGGCCGGCCACGCCGTCCTGCCACGTGCCGGAGGCGTTCGTGATGTCCCAGATCACGGCGGTGGGTTCAAGCGCGCCGCCCTCGTTGAAGGTGACCAGGCCGTTCCCCGCGTCGACCGTGACGTTCTCGGCGGCGAACTCCACGCCGTCGAGGAAGTAGCGGGGGCCCTTGGCGACGTCGATGCTGCCGGCGATGCGGGCGACGTAGGGGAGGCCCGTCACGCCGGTCTTGCGCACGGCGCGGCACTGGGCGCCGGCCTCGAAGACGACCTTGCCGGAGACCTCGTCGAGCTCCGTCGCCCCGCCCTCCGTCCGCAGCGTGACGGCATACTTCTCGGATTCGGTGTTCGCGGCGGGGCGGGTCTGGCCGGACGGCGCGTCAAGCTCCGTCCAGCTGTCCTCGGCGTCGCCCTCGTAGCGGACGCTGAGCGTCCAGGCGGAGGGGAAGCGGTTCTGCAAGTCGGAACACCAGAGGGTGTAGGAATCGAAGACGACGCCATCGCCGCCAATCGTGATGGTGGCCGAGGCCGTCCCCGTTGTGTTGGTGATGGGATACCACTTGTTGTTTTTGGCGTTGCCCGTATACGCCCCGGTGGAGCCGTCCTCCGGCTTCGTCCACGTCCCGGGCGACGCCACACCGCCGGTGACGCCGTCGATCAGGGCGTTGATGGCCTCATTGCCGCCTGCGGCCCAATTCGGGGTATTGTTCCGCCCGGTGCCGGAGATGGTGGTGCCGCTGGGCCAGGCGACCTTCGTGTCGTTGTTGTAGAGGCAGAGTTCCTGGATGGCGGTGCCGTCGGAGTTGCCGACGCCGGCGGGGATGTCCAGCTTGATGGCGACGACGGGGACGGTGCGGGCCTCCTCGGAGCCTTCGCCTTCGCCGGTGAAGCCGCGGGCCTCGAAGGCGGCGCCGGAGGCGACGGTGACGGTGGCCTCGCCGAGGCCGGAGGCGTCGGCGAGGGCGAGGGTGCCGCGCGCAAGCGTGAGGGCGCCGCTGCCGGTGTTGGCGGCGTTGAGCACCAGCGTGCCGTAGACGCCGGGGTCGATCGTCGTGGCGCCGGCGAAGGTCACGGGCATCGTCATGTCGACCTCGGCGGGGGTGTCCGAACCGAAGCGGATGGCGCCGCCGGGGCCGAAGGTGAGGGCATGGGTGCCGGCAGACCCGGCGCTGACGGTGGAGGCGAGGGGCTCAAAGACGCCGCCGTCCGTGACCGCGACATCCATCCTGACCGAGGCGACGCGCGCGGCGATGGAGCCGGCATAATTTCCGTCACCGTTACCGAGCGCGAGGACGCCCGTGCCGGTCACGTCCAGGTCAAGGGAGGCGTTGGGCCCCCACCCCATGAGCTGGGAGGCGGCGAAGCGACCACCGGAGAGGTCGAAGTCCAGCGCGAGGCCCGCATCGTCGTTCGAGGCGACCAGGAAGCCGTGGTTGGCGCCGTCGATGGTATCGATCTCCACCGTGCCGCCGGTCTGCACAAGGGTGGCCGCAGTCTTGTGGTTGGCGCCGCTCTGGAGCCAGATGCCGGCGTCGGGGAGCGACCACACGTCGCCGTCCTCGATGAGCAGGTCGGGCGAGAAGACGACATGCTCGCGCCCGGAGGCGGCGGCCAGGTCGCGGAAGGCCCACGTCTGATTGCGATAGGAGGTGTCGCTCCAGTCGGTGTTGAAGGATTCCGCGTAGTCGCGGCGGAGGGTGCCGGTGGAGGCGGGGTCGACGAGGAGGGTGACGGCGCCGTCGGCGCGGTCGAGGGTCGTGCCGCCGTCAAGGGAGACGGCGATGCCGCTGTCCGCGCCGAAGGCGAGGGTGGCGCCGGCGGCGATGGTGTAGGCCTGGCCGTCGTTGTCGAAGGCGGCCTCGAAGCGGGAGACGCCCGCGCCGGGGGTGAAGGCGACGCCGACGCAGGGACAACGGACGGTGAGGGCGCCCGTGAGGCCGCCCGCGTCAAGCGTGCCGAGGAGGATGCCGCCGTCGCTTTCCGTGAGCAGGGTCAGGTCGCCCGCGCCGGAGACGGAAAGGGTCTTGGCCCGGAAGTTGAGCGGGAGGGTGAGGGTGGCCGAGACGCCCTCGGGCACGGTGAGGGCGAGGGTGTTCTCGGGGCCGCTCTGCCACCTGGCGGTGGTGCCGTCCTCGATGGTCAGGTCAAGGTCGGCGAGGGCGGCCTCCGGCGCGTTCGCCGTGAAGGTGTAGGCATAGGCGGTGCCCTCGCCCGCGTCGGCCTCCGGCTCCGGGGCCTCGACGATCTGGAGGGCGGCGAGGCCGGCGTAGGTGCGGCCATAGACGAGCTGGGGCAGGGCGATGTCGACGGCGGAGCCCTCGAGCACGTCGGTGACGAGGGTGTTCAGGCCGAGGACGTCGGGATCCTCGGCGGAGAGGCCGTCGCGGGCGGTGGAGCCCCAGGCGGTGTCGCCCAGGGCGCCGGTCTTGGCATAGGCCAGGACGTTCTTGCGGGTGTAGCCGGCGGCGTCCATGGCGTAGACATCGGCGCCGACGGTGACGGGGGCGTAGGCCGCGCCCGCGAAGTCGGCGGCGAAGACGAGGGCCAGGCGGTACCGCGCGAAGGGGATGTTGGCCACGCGCACCGTCTGGGCCGCGTCGTCGGTCAGCCAAACCTGGATGAGCGTGGCGGGGGCGGTGGCGTCGGAGACGACGGCGGCGGCGGTGGCGGAGAGCTGGGTGTTCTGCCCATTGGCGCCGACGGCGGGGATGGAGGCCACGCCGGCAAGGTCGGAGACGCGCAGGTCGGCGCTGAAGAAGCTGCCGGCCAGCCCGTTCCAGGCCGCGACGGGCACGGCATAGGCGCCGGGCGCGGCGGGCGGCGCGGCGAGCGGCACGGCGCGGGAGGCGAAGTTGACGGAAAGTGCCTGCGCGGGGCGCGCGCCGGCGGCGCGGGCCACGAGGTAGACGCCGCGGTCGGTCGCCACGGGCTCGAGCGTGCAGCCTTCGGGGGGCTCATAGCCGTCGAGGGTGATGACGACCTCGTTGAGGGTCAGGGTGTCGGCGGCGATCAGGCAGAGGCTGCAGGGCAGGCCGTCGACCGCGCCGGAAACGAAGGCGTCGAGCACGCCCGCCCAGGCCGAGAGGTCGATCGT
Organism: uncultured Kiritimatiellota bacterium; assembly: GCA_944391085.1. GTDB lineage: Bacteria > Verrucomicrobiota > Kiritimatiellia > RFP12 > DVOR01 > Spyradenecus. The sequence continues at coordinate 29,814 of CALXSE010000018.1, forward strand.
GAGCGGGGTGTTGACGGTCAGGCCGCGGGCCTGAAGCAGGAGGTGCGGCTCGTTGCCGGAGGCCACGAGGGTCATGGGCTGCCCCCGGAAGGCGACCTCGCGGAAGCGGAGCGTGTCCGTGGGCAGGAGCAGGCGGGCGCCGGCGGCCTGGCCGTCGAAGATCCAGTAGCCGTAGGTGTCGGCGACGGCCTGGGTGGCCCGGTAGCCGTCCACGGTGTCGTCAAGCGCCACGGTGTGGGGCTGGAGCACCGCGTTACCGGAGAGGGTGAGGTAAAGGCCCAGACCCTGCGCACCGGCGGCGTAGACGGGCGTCTGCGCGGTGATGGCGCCGGCGGCGTTGTTTTCCAGCATGACGCCGGCGATCGTCGGCGTGTCGGCGGTGTCGCACGCGCCCAGGAAGAGGGGCACCTGATAGGGCAGGAGGGCGTCCTCGCCGCTCAGGTCAAGCGCCAGGGTGAAGACGACGTCCGAGACGTCGGGCACCGGCCCGCCATCGGCCATCGCCAGCCAGCCGGCCACGCCGGAGGGGGAGAGGGGGATGCGCACCGAGCCGACGCCGTGGGTCTCCAGGCCGTCCGCCAGCGTCAGCGCGCCGCCGGAGAGCGCCAGCGTGCCGCCGGAGAGGGAGACCGAGGGCGCCTGCGCCGCGACCTTGGACTCGAAGGTGCCGCCCTCGAGGGTGAGGGACGGGAGGGTGGTGAGGGCGGAGGTGATGGTACCTTCGCCGCGCACCGTGGCCTCCTGGGCGGTGGCGAAGAGGTTCGCACCCGCGCCCACGGTCAGGGTCACGCCGCGGGAGGTCTCAAGAATCGGGTCGCCCGTGACGGTGGGAACGATGTCCGCCACGGCGGCATCCCATGTCCAATCCTGCCACGCGCCCAACACGCCGCCATTGAAGTTGAGCTCCAGGCTCGACCCGGTATAGCCGGCGGAGTAGACCCTGAACCCATCGGAACCGATGAGGAAGCGGCCACCGTTGAGATTGATGACGCCGATGGACTGAGAGCGGCGGGCCACGCCCTTGACGCGCACCTCCGCGTTGTCCTCGACCGTGAAGGTGGTCTTCTGATTCGGGCCGTCGTTGGTGAGCAACAGGGTCGCACCGGTCGCGACCAAGCGGGCATTGTCGCGAACCGTGACGGAGGCCGTACCCGACCAATCCGCGAACTGCAAGGTATTGTCATTGTTTTGCGTCGTATTATTGACGGCGCCCGTAAAGGTGACAACGGCGTTGTCCTCCAGGACAACCGTGGAGGTACGCCCCGTACCGCCCGAACGCAGATGAATGCGCGAGAGCGAAGCCTGGGCGGAGTCGCGGAAGGTGACCGTGGCGGTGCCGATGTGCAGACCATTCTCGCGGGCAGTCCCGGTCATGGTCAGCCGGACATCGCCCGAGAAGACGAAGTTCGTGGCAGTGGCAGAATCATTCCAGGTGCCGACCGTCACCTGGCCGGCGGAGAACTCGACCAGGCCGCCGTTGGGCGTCAGGTTGCCGGTGAAGCCGGCGGCGAACTCGGTCTCGTAGGCCGCCGTGGCCGCGTAGTCGGCCTCGTAGGCGTAGTCATAGCGGACGCGCTTGGGGTTGGTGGCGATGGTCGCGGGCAGGGTGTCGCCCTCGCCCAAGGCCAGGATGGCGTTGTTGAGGAAGTGCCAGGTGGCGGTGGCGTTGGCCGCGTCGGCCACGCGCAGGGCGTGGCCCTGGGCATAGACGGTGATGGAGGCGACCTTGGTGGCCGCGCCGAAGGTCAGCGTCGCGTCGCCCGTCAGCGTCAGCGCGACGTCGTCGCCCGCGCCGGGGGTGTCCTCGGTGGCCACGCCGTTAATCGTCCAGTCGAGGTCTGCCCAATCGGCCTCGCCCGCGAGCTCGGCCTGATAGATTTGCACCGCGTCGAGGCTGTCGTCGCTGGGCAGGACTTCCTCGATCAGCTGGAGCGCCGCCACGCGGCCCTGGGTCTGGGAGACGTCCACGGTGTTGCCGCTGTCCTTGCTCCAGAACTCGAGCTTGAAGTCGCCCGAGAGGCCGGGGATGACCATCATGTTGGTGCCCTCGACCAGCGAGCCGTCCTCAGTCGGCCTGCCCCAGGCATAGGTCGTGTCCTTGACCTCATCCGGCAGGCCGCCGACCGTGTCGGCATGGGTCTCGTCCGTCAGCGTCGCCAGCTCACCCGCGGCGGTATAATAGTAGAAGGTGCCGTTGACGCGCTTGGGCAGCCAACGCGGCGAGCCGGTGTCGGTGCTCATGTAGACGACGGCGGTGTAGTTGCCCCAGTCGTCGGGCACGTCCACCGAGACGGAGGGGATGCCGCCACCGCCCCCGCCGCCGGAAAGGGAGTGGCCGTTGGCGAAGGCCTGCAGGATGGGCTGAGCCGTACCGCCGATGCCACCGGCATAGCCGTGATAGACGTGGTAGGTCACCGAGGCCGTCTTGGTGGTGTCCGCGCCGGCCGCGCCGCGCGCGGTGTTCAGCACCACGGGCGCGGACAGCGTCTCCGTCCTGGGCTCCGTCTTCGAAGTGGTCTCGGTCGGCTCCAGCCAATAGGCGCCGTAGGTCGCGTAAGGCGTGTCGCGGGCGCCCATCGCATCGTCCGCGATGGCGCCGACGCCACCAGAACCACGGTTGCTGTAGTTCGTGAAGTTGAAGGAGATGGACTCGGATTCGTCGGGCCGGTCGCTGGGATAGGCGGCGTCGGGGAGGGTCACTGCGGCGGTGATGCCGTCCTCGGTGACGGAGACGGCGGCGGTGGCGCCATACTTGAGGGCGGAGACCCAGGCGGAGACCTGCGCGGGGTCGATGGCCGCGGCCAGGATCGGCACGGTGAGGGCCTGCCTGCGCGGGATGGCCTTGTACTGGTCGTCGGAAAGGAGGCTCTGGCCGTCGACGCTGAGGGCGAGCGTGCCGCCGCCCACGACGGTGAGCGAGTCATAGGCGGGGAGCGCGCCGGAGACGGTGAGGATGGCGGCGTCTGTGGCCTCGACCATCAGGCGCGCCCCTGCCGGCGGCGTATCGACGGTCGTGCCGTCGGCCACCTTCGTCCACGCGCCCGTGGCCGTCCATGCCGCCGTCCCACTCACGGTGCGGGTGTAAAGCGGGGCAAAGGCCACGACCTGAACCGCGGCGATGTTGCCACGCCCGTTGGCACTGCCATGACTCCGGTTGGTGTTCAGCGTCAACGTTTCGCCCGAGAGTCCGGCGATGCGCATGACCGTCGTGCCCAACGCGACCGTCCTCAAGTCTTCATTGGCCGCCCAATGATGCCCATTGGGCCCGTCGACAATGGTGGCCGCGTCTTGGCCGGCTTCCATAATATAATAGTCGCCGCCATTGACGCGCACCGGCGAATTGCCCCAATCCATCGTATCCGATGTCATGTAAACATAGACATCATACACCTTGTAAGGGATACCCTCGATGTGCACATTGGGGCCATTTGCCACGTTATCCTGCAAAACAGCCTTCAGCAACAGATCCGTGTTACCGTTTTGATTCAGCAACGCCGTACCCAGATAAGACAGCGTCATCGATGTGCCATTGGAATCCGTGACGCTCCTGTCATTTGCGGACGCGTTGCCCGTGATGGTGTTCCACTGGCTGCCGAGATACTGCACGCCTTCCAGACCATAGAGCGTGTTCGCATCCAACCGGTTCGCATTCGTGTCGAAGTTGATGTTCAACGCCCGCACGGAACCTGCCCCGCCGGCGACAAACGTCAGATAGACACCATCATCGCGGGCCTCGATGTCAAATTCGAAGCCATCGGGGATATGGGTCAGCGTGAGCGCACCGCGCCAACGGCTAGGCAGGATGCAGTAACCTTCGGGCTCGGCGGCAATCTGAGACGCCATGGCGAGGTTCACGGCGGAGAGGTCGACCGTCAAGTCATTGCCAACGACGAGAGTCTGAATGTTGGCGGGCAGGGTCGGCGCCGTGAGGCCGGTGAGCGCATAGGTGAGCGGCTCGCCCTCGAGGAGGACGTAGCGGGCGGTGAAGCTCTCGAGCGCCGTGAAGAGCTCTTCGGCCCCGGCCTTGACGGAGAGGGTGGCGCGGGCGGTGAGGGTGGAGGCATCCTCATCGGCGGCGGCGAAGACATCGGAGGAGCCGTTGGTGCGCGTCCAGGGGGCGTTCGCCGTGAAGAGTTCGGCGGGGGTCTCGCCCTCGCGGATGCGCCAGGCGGCGGTGGTCGTGGCGAGGGCCTTCTCAATCTGCACATCGCGCAGGGCGGCGGGCCAGATGGTCACGTCATCGAGCTGGAAGCTACCGGCGCCATTGGTGTGGTCAGGAACCGAATTGCCACCCAGACCCTTGCCGATTTGGATGCCGGTGTAGGTGTTCTCGAATGTCCCATCGACCTCGCCGACCATCTCGCCGTCCACGTAAAGGCGGATGCGCGTGTCGGTATGGGTGATGAGCACATGGTGCCAAGCGTTGGCGCCGCCGAGTCCAAGGTCGGCCGTCACGAGCGCGTCATAATCGGTATTGCCGTTGTTCCGCCGCCAAAGGACGATTTCATCGGCGGTCTCGCCCGTGGTCAGGAAGAGGGCGCCGGGGCTGGTGAAGCCGGC
>CALXSE010000019.1 GCA_944391085.1 uncultured Kiritimatiellota bacterium
CTCCGCGCCTACCTCGACGCCGCCGGCTTCGACCCCGCCGCGCCCCTCCTCCTCGGCGGCTCCACCTGGCCCGGCGAGGACGCCTTCCTCCTGGCGGCCTACCGCAAGGCCCTGGCCAAACGCCCGGATCTGCGCCTCGCCATCGTGCCGCGCCACTTCGAAAAGGCCGGGGACGTCGAGGTCGCCATCCGCACCGCGGGCTTCCCCTGCCTGCGCAAATCCCGCGTGGGGACGCCCGAGCGCCAGCCCAGGGACGCCGTGCTCCTGGCGGACACCACCGGCGAGCTCATGGGATTCTACGGCCTGGCGGACGTCGCCTTCGTCGGCAAGAGCCTCTTCGAGAAGGGCGGGCAGAACATGATCGAGCCCTGCCTCTGCGGCTGCGCCACCGTCGTCGGCCCCCACACCGAGAACTTCCGCCCCGTGATGAGCGACCTCCTGGCGCAGGGCGCCCTCCTCCAGGGGCAAGACCTCCCCGACACCGAGGCCAAGCTCCTGGGCCTGCTGGGCGACCCCGCCGCCTCCAAGGCCCTGGGGGCGCGCGCCTCCGCCGCGGTCGAACGGCGCCGCGGCGCCACCCCGGCCATCGCCGCGGCCATCCTCAAGGCGCTGTCGTAAGCGCGGCGGCGACGTCCGGCACGGCGGCGAGGAGCGCCTGCGTGTAAGCGTGCCGGGGGTTGGCGAAGACCGCCCTGGCCTCGCCGCGCTCGACGATTTCGCCCGCGTGCATGACGATGAGGCGGTCGCAGACGGTGCGCACGACGGCCAGGTCGTGGGAAATCAGCAGGATGGTGAGGTTGCGCCGGGCGCGAAGGTCGGCCAGCAGGTTCAGCACGCGCGCCTGGACGGAGACGTCGAGGGCGGAGACCGGCTCGTCGGCGATGAGCACACGTGGGTCCATGGCCAGGGCGCGGGCGATGGAGACGCGCTGGCACTGGCCGCCGGAGAGCTCGCGCGGGTAGGCGCCGGCCACGTCGGCAGGGAGCCCCACCTCGTCAAGGAGCGTGGCGATGCGCCCGGCCCGGTCGGCGGGCGGGCACAGGCGGTGGACGGCGAGCACCTCGGCGAGCGCGTCGCCGATCGTCTTGCGCGGGTTGAGCGAGCCGACGGCGTCCTGGAAGATCATCTGCACGGCCCCGCGCGGCATGTGCGCGAAGGCCAGCATGCCCGAGGCGACCGGCTGCAGGCGGCAGAGCGCCTTGGCCAGCGTGCTCTTGCCGCACCCCGATTCGCCGACGATGCCGAAAAACTCGTTCTCGCGCACGTCGAAGGTGACGCCTTTGACGGCGCGGAAGGGCGGCTTGCCCGGCCGGGGATACTCAATGACAAGGTCTTTGACGGAAAGGATGTTCATCAGCGGAGCCTGTATTCGATGGGCTGGATCAAACGCCCGGGGCCGTTGGCGAAGCGGGCGCCGCGGATCATGCGGAGCGCGGCCCGGTCAAGGACGTCGTGGCCGCTGGAGGCATGGATGGAGGCCTCGGCGAGCGTCCCGTCCTCCGCGACGCGCAACTCCAGGACGACCGTCCCCTCCCAGCCGTTGCGGCGGGCGATGGCCGGGTAGGACTTGCGCAACCGGGTGAGGTCGGTGAGCAGGCGCGGCTTCCGCTCCAATCTCGCGGTATCCCCCGCGGCGACGCGCGCCTCGTCCGCGGCCGGGGCCTCCCGCGCGGGCGGCAGGGCGATCTCCGGGAGCGTCGCCCGCTCCGGCGGCCGCTCGGGGGGCAAAGGCGGCGCCGGCGGGAAATCCGGCGCCGACGGCAGGGCAAGCGGCGGCGGGGGCGGCAGGGCGACGGGCGCCTCCGCGCCGCCGACGAGATAGGGCGCGGGTTCGGGCCGCGGCAAGGCGCCGGCCGCGGGACGCCGGGCCTCCGTGGGCGCGACGGGCGTGGGGCTCTCGGCCTCGGCAAGGGTCAGCTCGATGGAATCGGCCATCAGGCGCGGGCTGGGCGCGGAGGGCCGCGGCCCCGTGATGAGCCATGCGGCGGCGAGCGCGGCCAGGAAGTGCAACCCCAGCGCGGCGGCCCAGAGCGCGGCCTCGCGGGCCGCCGCGGCGCAGGCCCTCACCGCCCGGGCCATCCTCACTCCCCCTTTTCGACCTGGTAGGTAACCTTGTCCACGCCCTCGGCGCGGAGCGCGGCCATCAGCTCGAGCGCAGGGCCGGCGTGCGCCTGGCGGTCGGCCCGGATGACGACGGGCAGGCCAAGGGTCTTGGCGCGGAGGGCCGCGGCCGAGACGGCGGCGGGGGCGGCCATCGGCGTGCGGCCGTCGAGCAGGACTTCGTCGGCGGGGGTGAGGACGAGCTGGACGCTGTCGCCATGGGTGACGGCGCCATCGGCGCGGGGCAGCTCCACGCGCAGGCCGCGCTGGACGGTCATGCTCAGGAAGGCATAGACGAAAAAGACGATGAGCAGGAAGACGACGTCCATGATAGGCGTCATCTCCAGGCGCGCGCCGGGCGTCTCCTCTTCCCCCAGCCTCACGGCGCGGCCCCCGCGGCGCGCTCGGCGGCGCTCATGGCCGCTTCCATCGCGCGGATCTGCGCCCGGTGCCAGACGCGCCCGGCGTTGAGCGGGATGAGCGCGCCGATGGAGACGACGAGCCCCGCGGCGGTGGTGATGAGCGCCTCGGCGATGCCGCCGGCCACGCCCGTGGGGTCGTCGGCGCCCATCGAGCCCATGAGGTCGAAGGACGCGATGATGCCGGTGACGGTGCCGAGAATGCCGAGCATCGGGGCCAGGGTGACGATGGTGTCGAGCACGCCCAGCCCGCAGGCCAACCCGCGCAGGGCGGCGCGGGCCTCGGCCTCGAGCGCCTCGGCGAAGGGCTGGTCATCGCGCCCGAGCGCGGCGGCCAGGATGGGGCCGTACGGCGAGACCGCCTTCGCGGCCAGGCCCCTGGCGGCGGCGCGGTCGCCCGCGCGGAGCGCGTCGAGGGCCCTGGCCCAGCCGGCCGCGCCGATGCGGCGGGCGAAGGCGTGGAAGGCCCATTGCAGCGCCTTGCGCAGCACGACGAGCACCACGAGGAGCGAGCACAGGGCGATGGGCCACATCACGGGCCCGCCGCGACGCATCACGGTGGCGACAAGCTCCAACGCGCCGTCCATCACAGCCCCTTTCTGATGGCGCCGGGCAGGACAATGGCGTAGGTCTCGCCGGCGACGGGCTTGGCCTCCGGGAAGCGGATCATGTTGTCGAGCGCCAGATCGGGCTTGCCAAGGGCCTCCGGCCAACGCGCCCGCGCGGGGTCATAGGCCCAGGAGCCGGGCAGGCGCACCCAGACGGCGCCGCCGCGCACGCCCTCGTTCGCGCGGAGGGAAAGGGTGAGCGCACCGTCCGCATAAACGGGGGGGAGCACCGTCCAACGGCCCTCGGCGATACGCGCGTCGAGCGCAGGGTCGCCGTAGAAACAGACGACGTCGCGGTCATGGAGGTTCCCCACGCGGGTCTTGAGCGCCTCCTGGACTTCCGCGGGGGGCTTGCCCTCGGCAAGGAGCGCCTGCGCCCAGCGGTTCATGCCGGGAGTGACGGGGAAGTTGCCGGAGGAGCGGATCTCCGTGAGGCTGAAGTCCATCATGTCGGGGATGCCGTAGGCGCGGATGTCCTCGACGATGGCGGTGTTGGTGAAGTGGAAGGCTTCGTTGGCGGTGGCGAGGCCGGCGGCGTCCACGAAAAGGCCCTGCGTGCCCCAACCCTGCGCGCCGAACCAGGTGGTGACGGTGTAGCCCATGAACTGGCGCGCGCCGCCGTCCTTGATCCACGAAAGCGCCATGCAGTCGGGGTCGTCGACGTCGCCGATAAGGCAGTTGCCGGTGCCGAAGTAGACCTTCGGCTCGTCGCTGCCGGCGGGATGGCGCCGCTTTTCGGTGTCGATGGCGAAGAGGCGCCCGCCCTGATGCACCATGGCCATGTTGGGGCCGCTGTAACCCATCTGCCAATCGCGCTGGGTGGCGTGGCCGGAGGTGGCCATGAACTGAACCCGATCCCGTTGGAGGCGCTCGAGGACGCCCTGGGTGTTGTCGGTGTCGCAGGGCACGTCCAGCACCTTGCCGGTGACGCCGCGCTCCCAGACGTTCATGGTGCCGCGGTGGTCCTCGGTGTAGCGCCAGGCCTTGCCGAAGGCCGTCAAGTCGCACCCCGCGCAGTCGAGCGCACGCTCGATGGCGATGGGGCCGGCCTTGGCGAGGGCCAGGGCGCTCTCGGCGTCGTAGCCGGTGACGACGCCCCAGAAGGTGTCCGCGTAGGGGTCGTCGTCCAACGCGCGGCAGAGGTTGCTCAGGCAGATGGTCAGGGAGACGCCCGCCTGCGAAGGCTTGACGACGAAGGCCGTGAAGCTGGGCTGGAGCTCGGCCAGGCGCGCCTTGGCCTCCACGGGGCTGCGCTCCCAGACCAGCGTCTCGGCGCCGGGATGCTTCCGGGCGAGGGCCTCGGCAACGGCCGCCCACGCGGGGTCGTCCATCACGGCCCTGGAGGCGACGATGGCATAGGTGTCCCGCGGGGCCTCGGCCGCGGGCTGGAAGGCCGAGCACCCGGCCAGGGCCAAGGCTGCGGCAAGCAGGGGGGCGTGGCGCATGGCGGGCTCCTTCAGCCGATGGAGAGCAGGTTGTCGACCGCGGCCATGAAGGCCTTGGCCGCGGGGGTGTCCGGATGGGCGGCCACAAAGGGCTTGCCCTCGTCGCCGCTCTCGCCGATTTCGGTGGCGATGGGCAGTTTGCCGAGGAGGGGCAGGCCGTAACGCCTGGCCAGCGCCTCGCCGCCGCCGGTCTTGAAGATGGGCGTGAAGACGCCGCAATGCGGGCAGGTGAAGCCGCTCATGTTCTCGATCACGCCGGCGATGCGCAGCCCCAGCTGGTTGCAGAAGGTGATGGACTTGCTCACGTCGAGCGTCGCCACCTGCTGGGGCGTCGTCACGAGGATGGCCTCGGCATTGGGGATGAGCTGGCAGATGGAGAGCGGCTCGTCGCCCGTGCCGGGGGGGCAGTCGACGATGAGGTAATCCAGGTCGCCCCACCGCACCTCGCCGATGAACTGCTTGATGACGCCGGCCTTGAGCGGGCCGCGCCAGACGATCGGCTCGTCGTCCTTCTCCAGGATGAGGCCGGTGGACATCACCTTCAGCCCCTCGGGCGTCTCCAGCGGAATAAGCTTCTCGCCGTCGCCCATCGCGCGCTGGCCCTGCAATCCCAGGATCTTCGGGATACTGGGGCCGTGGACGTCCACGTCCAGCAGGCCCACCGTCTGCCCGCGCAGGCGCAGGCCAAGCGCCAGGTTCGTCGCCACCGTGCTCTTGCCCACGCCGCCCTTGCCGGAAAGCACCACGAAGACATGCTTGATGCGCTCGAGCGTGGGCTTCACGGGATCCTCCTTCGGGGCGGAACAGGAACCCTTGCTGGCGCACGCCGAGCAGTTGCCATTGCAATCAGACATGATGAGACTCCTTCTTTCGATACGGTCCAAAGTCATTCGTTCGGGCGCGCCCCGCCGCGGTAAGCCGCCACCGCCGCCTCGAAGGCCGGCGTCCCGGCATAACCGCAGCTCTTGAACTCGGGGCAGAACCCGCGATAGACGCACTCCGGCACACAGCAGGCCGCCAGCTCAGGCTGGCCGTTCTCGCGCAGCGCCTCCACCAGCATTCCCCATGCCTCGCGCGTCTCCGGCGAAGCCTGCATGCACAGGCGCTTGCGCGAGATGCCCAGGATGGCCTGCGCGTTGGCGATGCACTCGTGCGTCACGGGCGTATCCTGCCGCGAGGCGTCGCGGTCGACGCCCGTGCGGTCGCTCCGCTGCGTGCTCACGAAGTGGTCGATGCCGAACTTGTGGCGCACCAGGTGCACGCTCACCCAGCTCTTCAGCCCCACCCACTTCCACCGGAAGACCAGCTGGCGGATGGGCGAATGCTCGGCCAGCAACATCCGCTTCTTCCACGCCGAGGACGGCTCGCCCGCCCCGGCCGTGCGGTTGATCGTCGTCCGCGCCGCGTCCGCCACGTCGCGCCACGTCGAACGCGTCCCGTAAAACTCCAAAGTCGTCGCCATAATCCTCTAAGCATACCACAATCCCGCCCCGTGCGCCTCCCCCGCCCCACAGGCACGCATACGCCCGACGGCACCGGGCGGCCTTGGCGCGCCTTTGCCCCGCACGGCGCCGGGAGCCCTCCCCCGCCCCTCGGCGGCAAGGCGCCCGCATCATCGCCCCGCCCGGCCTGCAAGGCAGATTTGACAGAGGGGGAGTGGGTTTGGTACTTTGATGGGCATTTCGTATCCGTATCAGACAGCGTTCGGAGGTTTTACAATGGGAACTGGTCGTACCCTCAACAAGAAGCCGGCGACGCGCCCGGTGAAGTCCGCGGGCGAGCGTCGCCGCCGCGACGCGGTGCAGCGCAAGCGTTTGGTGGCCCTGGGCATCGACGAGGCCACGGTCTCGAAGCTGAACGCGGTGCAGGTGCGCGATTACCTGCGCACGCCCGAGAAGACCAAGGCCGCGTTCGCGAAGTAAGCGCGGGCCTTCCGGCCAAAGCGCAGACGCAGGGCACATCCGCCGTTCGGGTGTGCCTTGCGGCGCGTCAGGGGGCAAAGGGAATGCGGGAGTTTCTGGAACGCCTGGCCGCGCGGCGGCGCTTCGGCGTGCGCCCGGGGTTGGAGGCGATGCGCGCGCTCTGCGGGGCCCTGGGCAACCCCGAGCGCGGGCTCGCCGCCATCCATGTGGCCGGCACCAACGGCAAAGGTAGCGTCTCGGCCATCTGCGAGGCCGCCCTGCGCACGATGGGCCTGCCCGTGGGCCGCTACACCTCGCCCCACCTGGTGCGCGTGAACGAGCGCTTCCTCCTCAACGGCCGCGAAGCCTCCGACGACGAGCTCGCCGGGGCCCTCGACGAGGTGGAGGCCGCCGCCGCCCGCGCCGGGCTCGAACCCACCTTCTTCGAGGCGCTCACGGCCTGCGCCTTTGTCCTCTTCCGCCGCGCGGGTATCCGCCTGGCCGTCCTGGAGGTGGGCATGGGCGGCAGGTGGGACGCGACGAACGTCCTTGAGGCCCCCCTCGTCTCCGTCATCACCCACATCGCCCTCGACCATTGCGACATCCTCGGCGACACCCTCGAGGCCATCGCCGCCGAGAAGGCCGGCATCATCAAGCCCGGGCGTCCCACCGTCGTCGGCGCGATGGATCCCCGCGCCCGCGCCGTCATCGCCCGCCGCGCCGCCGAGCTGGGCGCGCCCTTCCACGACGCCGCGCAGGAGATCCGCGTGGCCGTCAGCCGCCGCACCCTCCATGGCCAGACCCTTGCCTGCGCCAGCCCCGCGTGCGACTACCCCGCCGCGCTCACCCGCCTGGCCGGCTCCTACCAGGCCGAGAACGCCGCCACCGCCCTCTGCGCCCTCGAGCGCCTCGGCGAACAGGGCCTTCCCGTGCCGCCCAAGGCCTTCGCCGAAGGCCTCCGCACCGTCTCCTGGCCCGGCCGGTGCCAGCTCATCGCCGCCGACCCGCCCACCTTCCTCGACGGCGGGCACAACCCCGACGCCCTGCGCGCCCTGCGCGAGGCGCTCAAATCCATGCACGTCCGCCGCCGCGTGGCCCTCGTCTGCGGCTTCTGCGCGGACAAGGCCGTCGAGGCCGCCCTGAAGGAGATCGCCCCGCTCGTCTCCGCCGCCTGGGCCGTGCCCCTGGCGAACCCGCGCGGCCTGCCGCCGGAGGCCCTGGCCGACGCGCTCCGCCGCGTGGGCGTGCCCACCGTCATCGCCGCGACGACCGTGGCCGAGGGGCTCGAGGCCGCCACCGCCTGGGCGCAGGAAAACCAGGGGACGGCCCTGGCCTGCGGCTCGCTCTTCCTCGTCGGCGAGGTGCTTGCCCTCGGCGAGGGCGTCGAGGGCCCCGACCCCAGCGAGGGCTTCCGTGCGCGTTGACCCGCCCGTGGACACCGACATCCGCTGGCTCTACGAGGACGCCCGGATGCTCGTGGTCGACAAGCCCGCCGACCTGCCCGCCCACTCCAGCGGCGCCTATCGGTTCCACACCCTGGAATGCCTGCTGCGGCGTTACCGCCCGGCCAACACCATCCACCTGGTCTCCCGCCTTGACCGCGAGACGAGCGGCGTGACGCTCGTGGCCAAAGACCCCGAGATGGCCGCCATCCTCGGCAAGGCGCCCAAACGCAAGGTCTACCACGTCCTCGTCGAGGGGCGCTTCCCCGAGGGCCGCCTCTGCGCCTCCGGGCGCATCCGCCGCACCAACGCCCCGCCCGTCTACGCCATGCGCGTCCTCGAGGGCGTCACGCTCACCGGCGCGCTCCCCGAGCTTCCCGCGGACCGCGGCGCGGCCACGTGGTTCGAGCGGCTGGGCGAGGGCCCCTGGCCCGGCACCAGCCTGCTCCGCGCCGAGCTCGTGACGGGCCGCACCCATCAGATCCGGGCCTCACTCCGCTCCCTCGGCTTCCCCGTGGTGGGGGACAAGGTCTATGGGCCTGACCCGGAGATTTTCCTGCGTTTCCGCGAAGACCGCGTGACGGCGGCGGATTGGGCGGCCCTGCGCTTGCGCAACCAGGCGCTCCGCGCCGTCTCCCTCACCGTCCTTGGGCGGACCTTCCGCACCGTGCGCCCGCCGTGGCGGGCCGAATAAGGGACAAAAAAGCCCCGGCCTTGAAGGGCCGGGGCTTTTCATGCGCCTGGGCTTTGCTCGACGAGTGCCGCGCGAAGGCATCGGGCGAGGGCCGCGCGGGTCTGCCCGGGGGTGGCGTCCGCGGGGAGGGGCTCGGTGACGGAGATCGGGGAGCCGTCGCCGTGCCGGAGGGTGACGCGGGCGAGGGGCGAACCGTCCGGGGTGCGGCAGTCGACGCAGAAGTCGAGGATGGTCACGTCGCGCAGGTCTTTGGGGAGTGCCTCCCGGGGAAGCTCGGCGACGGCGCGCGGGATGGCGAGCTCGAGGGGGGCGTAGTAACGGAGGCCGGGGACGGTGGAGACGGAGCCGTCGGCGCGGTAGAGCGTAGGCGCGACGGCGGCGCGGAGGTCGGGGGCCATGCGGAGGCGAATGGGCCGAGGGGCGGCGATGGGGTCGGCGGCGCGGGCGGGATCAAGATCCATCACGGTGTAACGGCGCAGGGGCGCCTCGGAGGAGAAGCAGCCGAGGACGGCGACGAGGAGGGGAAGGAGAAGCGCGAGGCGTTTCATGGGTCAATCCTCAAGGGGTTTGTCGAAGAGAAGGCGGGAAGGTTGCTGGCGGAGCTCCTGGACGAGCGCCTCCGCGGCGGCGGCGGTGCGGGCCAGGGCCGAGAGGGCCTCTGAGACGTCCTCGGAGAAGCGGGAGGGGCCGAGGCGCTCGATGATGAGGGAAATCTGCCTGGTCTGCTCGTTGAGGGCGTCGCCGAGCTGGGTGAAGGAGGCGGTGAGCTTGGGGATATCGGCCTCCACGACGGTTTTGTCGATGTTCTGGGCGAGGGTGACGAGCGCGTCGACGGCCTTAGGGAAGTCGCTCTTGCCCAATTTGGCGGCGATGTCCTGGGCGACGTTGAGCAGGTTTTGCAGGGAGGTCGGGGTGGAGGGGACGTAAAGCGTGTCCGGGGCCCAAGGGACGTCAAGGGCGGGGATGTCGGCGGCGCTGCGGGAAAAATCGAGGTTGACGAAGATTTGCCCGGTGATGCCCTGAAGGTCGAGCTTGGCGTGGAGGCCGCGCTTGACCATGGCGGCGAAGCGCGCGGCGCCGAAGTCCGGGTGCTGGTCGAGGTCGACGGAGCAGAGGACGCGGATGTACGAGAGCGGGCGAAAGTTGGCCTGCTCGCCGCCGCCGCGCTCGACGCGGTCGCCGTAGATGGCGCCGGCGAACCCGATGGACTCGACGGCGCCGATGCGGACGCCCCTGAACTTGACGGCGCTGCCGACGTCGAGCCCCTGGACGGAGGTCTCGAAGTAGGTCTCAAAGTAGGCCTTCTTGGAAAACAGATCCGCACCGCCGAAGAGGACGCAGGCGGAGGCCAGCAGGAGAAGGCCCACAAGGGTAAACAAGCCAATGGCGAAATGGCGGCGGGCAGGCGTCATGGGGCGGCTCCAGGGGTACGGTTGAAAAAGGCGCGGATGGCGGGATGCGGGCTGGCGCGGAGGGCCTCGGGCGGGCCTTGGTCGAGGACGCCGCCGACGGAACGGTCGAGATAGATGGCCCGGTCGGCGATGGCGTTGATACTGGCAAGCTCGTGGGAGATGACGACAACGGTGATGCCGAGCTCGCGGGAGAGGGATTTGATGAGGGCGTCGAGCGAGGCGGAGGTGACGGGGTCGAGCCCGGCGGAGGGCTCATCCAGAAAGAGGATGCGCGGGTCAAGGGCCATGGCGCGGGCGATGGCGGCACGCTTGACCTGGCCGCCGGAAAGCTCCGCCGGAAAGGCGTCCGCGCGGTCAAGCAGCCCCACCTGGGCGAGCTTAAGGCGGGCGACCTCCAGGCGCAGGGGCGCGGGGAAGGCGGTAAACTCCTCGAGCGGGAGAAGGACGTTCTGCAGGACGGTGAGGTTGCCGAAGAGCGCGCCGCTCTGGTACATCATGCCGAAGGCCCGCAAGAGGCGGTCACGCTCGGGGCCCTGCGCGGCGGCGACGTCCTGCCCCAGGATGCGGATGCTCCCGCCAAGGAGCGGCAGCTGGCCGATGATGTGCTTGAGAAGCGTGGTCTTTCCGCATCCCGAGCCGCCGAGCAGAAAGACGATCTCGCCCTCGGCGATGGAAAGGCACACGTCGCGCATCAAAGGCGCGCCGGGATAGCCGGTGACGACGTGCTCGCACTCAATGGCAGTCTGCCCCATTGTCACCACCCCATGGCGTAAAAGACGACGGAAAAGAGCCCCTCGAGCACGGCGATCGTGACGATGCCCGTGACGACGGCGGCCGTCGTGGCCGTGCCGACGGCCCCCGCGTCGCGCCCGGCGCACAAGCCGCACCAGCACCCGACGGCGGAGACCGCGAAGCCAAAGGCGAAGGCCTTGCAGAAGCTGCCGACCACGTCCGCGAGCTGCACGAAGACCTGGAGCTGGTCCACATAGTAGTGACCCGAGAAGCCAAGCACCCCCATCACCACCCAGCCGCCGACCAACCCCGCAGCGGTCACGAAGAGCGAAAGCAGCGGCAACGCGAGCGTCCCGGCCAAAACCCGCGGCAAGACCAGGAACCGGACCGGGCGCAGCCCCATCGTCTCCAGCGCGTCAATCTCCTCGTTCACCTTCATCGCGCCGAGCTCCGCCGCGAAGGCCGACCCCGTGCGCCCGGCCATGAGAATCGCCGCGACAAGGACGCCCAGCTCGCGCACCAGCGCGATGCCCACCAGCCCCCCGACGAACCCTTCCCCGCCGAAGAGCTTGAGCGGGATGGCCGATTGAAAGGCCAGGATGAGCCCAAGCAGGAAGCCGATAAGCAGCATCACCGGCACGGCCTGCACCCCGCACCGCACAAAGGCCAACGCGCAATCCCCCCACCTGAAACGGCCCGCGGACAGGCGCGCCAAGCCGCAGAGCGTCTCGCCCAAAAACGTGATGGCCGCGCCCCAACGGGCCAGGATGTCGCATTCGGCCCGGCCCAGCCGCTCCACGGCGTTCACCCGTCGGGCGGGGGTGGGCGCGGGGAGCGCGGCCTGCGCGGCGTCGAAGGCGTCCAGGGCCTTGGCAAGCGCCGGGGCGAGCTTGCCGACGAGCGCACCCTCGCGGCGCAGAAGCCAGAGAAAGGCCGTGCCCGCGCCGTCCGCGCGGCGCACGGCGGCGCAATCGTAAGTCACGCCCTTGCCGGCAGAGAGGGCCTCGACGGTGGGCCGCGTCAATTCCTCAGGCAGGGAAAAGGTGGCCATGGCCACACCTCAGATACGGCGCTCTGAACGCCTGCGCGCGTCCTCGAGGGCCTCGTTGGCGCGGCGGATGAGGGCCTCCATCTCGGTGCTGTTGGCGGCGCGGTTGTCGTAGATGCGCCGGAGGTAGGCACGGGGAATCTCCTTGCCCCAGGCGTTGATGAGGCGGTTGGCATTGCCGGCGGCGCAGAGGTCTCCGAGCTGGGTGACGAAGCGCCACATGGTGACGCGGCCTTTGTAGCTGGCGCCGGAGGATTGCGAGGACAGGAGCAGGAGGCAGTCGTTGGCGAGGATCTTCTCAAGGTCGGCGCGGCGCTTGGCGAACTGCTTGGAATAGGCGTCGATCTCCGCCTCGGTGAGGTCGTCGAACGCCTCGGAGACGGCCTCCTCGGCCTCGTCGGATTCCTCCTCGGCGGCCTGTTGCCTGGCCTTCGCGGCGGACTCGCGCTCATCGCGCGCGGCGATGCGCTGGCGGAGGTTCTGCTTGGCGCCGGGGCGGATGTAAGGCACGGCCTTGGGCTCGGGGCGCGCGGGCGGCGTATAGGTGTAGTCGGCCTCCTCGAAGAGCGCGGTGGGGTCGCCGCCGGCGGCCTCGGTGTTGAAGCCTTGCTGACCGGAGGCATCCTGGATGGCCTTGTCACGCTTTTGCTGGGCCAGCTGCTCCTTGAGGCCGCCCCGGATCTCCCGGCGGGCCTTTGGCGCGGCGCGCTCGGCGCGGCGGGCGGTCTCGCGATCCTGGGCGGCCTGCCTGGCCTCCTCGGCGGCCTTGGCGCGCTCGGCGGCGAGGGCGGCCTGGCGTTCGGCCTCGGCCTTGGCGCGGGCCTCGACCTTGAGGCGGCTGGCGACCTTGCCGTTGACGAGGATGACGTTGCCTTCGCGCGTGACGGAATACGGGCCTTTGACGTAGAGGCCGTCGATGAAGAGCGCGCCGGTCTCGACGCGCTTGTCGGCGCTTTCCCTGCCGAAGAGCTGCACGGCCATGTCGGAGACGCCCTCCGTGGCCATGGCCCACCCGGCGCACAGCAACGCCGCGACCGCAAGAACCCGTTTCAGCATCGCACATCCCTCGTTGTGGGGGCGCCGCCGCGCCGCCGGTGAGAACAAAAGCCCCGTCCAGACGTATCGCTTCCTTCTCTGGAAGCCCTGGGCATTCAGGTGACAGCTCCTTTCCCCGGTTTCGGGTGCGCCTGCGCGCGCCATTCCGCCGGAGGTTCCGAGCCATCCTAAAAACGTGTAGGCCAGAGAATCATCAGCCAATTCGCGTTTAGGACAGGGCCCACTTCCTTTGGCCGCCGAAGCGGCAAATCCTCCTTTATGCCTCGCGGATCTCCACGTTGAGCTCCCTGCGGAGCGCGTCGGCGATCCTGGCGAAGGCGGCGTTGACCTCGGCGTCGCGCAACGTCCGCTCGGCGGAACGGAACTCCAGGGCATAGCCCATGGAACGCTTGCCGGCGCCAATGGCCTTCGACGTAAAGATATCAAAGAGGCGCACGTCGGTCAATTCCGGCGGCGCGGCCTTGCGGATGGTGCGCACAATCGTCTCGTGCGTCAGCCCGTCCGGGGCGATGAAGGCGATGTCCTTGCGGCTGGCGGGGAACTGCGGCACGGGCTTCAGGCGCGGGAGCGCGCCCAGCCCCTTGGTCAGCTGGGCCAGGTCCAGCTCCGCCGCCACCAGCGGGGTGTTGAGGCGGTAGCGGTGGCGCTGGGCGGCGTTCAGCGCGCCCATCAGGCCCACGCGCTTGCGCCCCAGGCAGATCTCCACCGCGAAGCCCGGCGCGAAGGCGGGGTGCTCGCACGCAAAGAAGCCGAAGCGCGGCGCGCGCAGCCGTTCGCACAGCGCCTCGACCGCGCCCTTGAGCCAAAGCAGGGCCTCCCCATCCTTCACCGGTTCGCGGGTGTGCAGCGCGTCGCGCCCAAAGGGGCCCATCATGCCCAACGCCACGCGCTCGCCCTCGACGGGCTTGCCGTCCTTGGGACTCACGGAGAAGACGCGGCCGATCTCAAAGAGGGCGCAGCTCTCCACCTGGCGCGCGGCGTTGCGCCCGAGCGACCCGATGAGCTGGGGCAGGAGCGTGTCGCGCATCACGCCATAGTCGGCCGAGACGGGATTGGGCAGGGCCAAGCGGTTCTTGGCCCCCGGGTCGAAGGCGTCGAGCTCAGCCTTGGAAAGGAAGGAATAGTGCATCGCCTCGGTCAGGCCCAAGGCCAGCAGGGCGTGGCGCACGGCGCGCTTGGCCTGATAGTCGGCCTCCTGCAGACCCGAGACCGAGGGCGCCGAGGGCATCCGCTCGGGCACGGCGTCCAGGCCGTTCATGCGGGTGACCTCCTCGATGAGGTCGGCCTCGCGCGTCAGGTCGTAACGCCAGCTGGGGCTGCGGAAGACCCCGCGCCCGTCGTCGCCGGAGACCTTGGCGATGCCCAGCCCCGCCAGGATGGCGTCCACCTTCGCCGGCGGCACGGGGGTACCGATGACCTCGTCGCAACGCTTGTAACGCAACGGCACGTCGATGGGCGCGGGGTCGCGCGAATCCACGTCCTGCACGCCGCGGCAGGCCGTCGCGCCGCCATACTTCACAAGCAGGTGGATGGCGCGGCGGCTGGCCCAATCGGCCAAATCCCTGTCCACGCCGCGCGCGTACCGATAGGTCGCCTCGGAGGCCATGCCCAGCTTGGTGGCGGTGAACTTGACGCTCGCGGGGTCGAAGAGCGCCGACTCAAGGACGACGGTGCCGGTGGCGTTCTCGATTTCGCTCTCCTCGCCGCCCATCACGCCGGCGACGGCGGTGGGGCGCTCGGCGTCGGCGATGACGAGCATCGTTTCGTCCAGCCTGCGGTCGGCGCCGTCGAGCGTGCGGATCGTCTCGCCCGGCCCGGCCCGGCGCACCACGATCTCGCCGCCGCGGAGCGTCGCATGGTCAAAGGCGTGGAGCGGCTGGCCCACCTCGAGCATCACGTAGTTCGTCACGTCCACCGCCAGCCCCAGGCTCCGCTGGCCGCACTGCTCCAGGCGGCGCGCCATCCACTCCGGCGTCGGCGCCTTCGGGTCCAGCCCCGTCACCACGCGCGCCGTGTAGCGCGGGCACTCCTTCGGCGCCTCCACGCGCACCTTGACGTACTTCTCGACGGGCTCCACGCCCTCGGCGAAGTCGGTCGGCGGCTCCGCGAGCGGCCGGCCCAAAAGGGCCCCCAGCTCCCGCGCGATGCCGCGCACCGAAAGGCAGTCCGGGCGGTTCCACGTCACCTCCAGGTCATAGACCGTGTCGGCCTCCGGCATGAAGGGCTGCACCGGCGCGCCGGCCACGGCCTCCGCGGGGAGCTCCCAGATGCCGTCGTGCGCACCGCCCAGGCCCAGCTCGTCCTTCGAGCAGAGCATCCCGAAGCTTTCCACGCCGCGCAGCTTCCCCTTTTTGATGGCGAAGCCCTCGGGCCCGGGCATGACCGCGCCGATCTTCGCAAGCGGGGCCTTCACGCCCACGCGCACGTTCGGCGCGCCGCAGACGACCTGGAGCGTCTCCGTGCCGTCGAAGACCTTGCACACGTGCAGATGGTCGGAATCCGGATGCAGGGCGCACGCCACCACCTCGCCCACCACGAAATGGCCGTCCAGCACCGTCCCCGTCTGCTCCACGGCCTCCACCTCCACCCCGGAGAAGGTCAGCAAATCCGCCACCTGCTGCGGCGTCCGGTCACGCAAATCCACAAACTCGTTCAGCCAACTCAACGGTACGCGCATCGTCTCACGCTCCTTGCAATTCAATCGCGCCTATTTTACCACAACTCACCGCCGCCCCGCCCACGCGGCCCGGCCGCAAAAAGGGATTGACCTGGAGCGCGGGCGAGGGTGTATGGTTTACGGCAAAGTCAACGAAAGGAGTTTGGCGATGAACAGAAGAACGTTCCTGGTCGGTTCGCTCGGGGCCCTGGCGGCGGGCGCGCTGGCGCCGCACGCACGCGCGGCAGGACCGAAATCCTGGGCCGGCGAGGCGGGCCCGGCGGTCTACTTCACCAAAGACCTCAGCGCGGCGGGCCTGCGCAAAGCCTACGGCGCGCTGGGCGCGGCGCTCCCGGGCAAGGTGGGCGTGAAGGTCTCCACCGGCGAGCCCGGCGGCCACCACTTCCTCGACCCGCAACTGGTCAAGGGCCTCGTGCAAAGCCTCCGCGCGAACATCGTGGAGTGCAACACCGCCTATGGCGGGCGCCGCGGCAACCTGCACGACCATATCCGCGCCGCGCTCGAGCACGGCTGGTGCGACATCGCCACCGTCGACATCCTCGACGGCGTGGCCACGATGGAGCTCCCCGCCCCGGACGGCGCCGTCCGCCTGAAAAAGGACATCGTCGGCGCGAACTTCCGCGATTACGATTCCTTCCTCGTCCTCTCCCATTTCAAGGGCCACGCGATGGGCGGCTTCGGCGGCGCGCTCAAAAACCTCTCCATCGGCTTCGCCTCCCGCTCCGGCAAGTGCTACATCCACTCCGGCGGCAAAAGCGAAACCTCCTGGCAGGGCGGCGAGCAGGTCGCCTTCCTCGAGGCGATGGCCGAGGCCGCCACCGCCGTCTGCCGCGCGCGCCCCGGCGCCATGGCCTTCGTCAACGTGATGAATAACCTCTCGGTGGACTGCGACTGCGACAGCTCGCCCGCCGCGCCCACCATGCGGGACGTCGGCATCCTCGCCTCGCTCGACCCCGTCGCGCTCGACCAGGCCTGCGTGGATCTGGTCTATGCCGCGCCCGACTCCGCCGACCTCATCGAGCGGATGGAGAGCCGCCAGGGCATCCACACCGTCGAGCACGCGGCCAAGCTCGGCCTTGGCTCCCGCGCCTACCGCCTCGTCCGCCTGGACTGAGGCGGCTGGCGGGGCGCTCTCCCGCCCATCGGCCGGGGGCCCGGCGTCGGCGGCCCGGCCGCCGACCTCACCCCGGGCAAACAGCGCCGCCCGCACGCCTGCGGCGAAGCCTTCGCCTGGGGCTGGAGACGGCAGCGACGCAGCGGCCTCCACGCGTGGGGCGCTTGGGAGCAAGGGAAAAAGAGAGCCCCGGCTTGTGCCGGGGCTCCTTTGCAGATGCCGCCAGTGGCTTAGCAGTGGCCCTGGGCGATCATGGCGTCGGCCACCTTGACAAAGCCGGCGACGTTGGCGCCGAAGAGGTAGTCGCCCTTCTTGCCGTAACGCTCGGCGGTGGCATAGGCGTTGTCGTGGATGGCGTTCATGATGCCTTTGAGGCGGGCGTCGACCTCCTCGGCCGTCCAGGCGAGGCGGGCGGAGTTCTGGCACATCTCCAGGCCGCTGGTGGCGACGCCGCCGGCGTTGGAGGCCTTGCCGGGGGCATAGAGGACGCCGGCCTGCTGGAAGGCCTCGACGGCCTTGATGGTGCAGGGCATGTTGGCGCCTTCGGCGACCAGGCGGCAGCCGTTGGCGACGAGGGTCTTGGCGGCCTCCTCGTCGAGCTCGTTCTGGGTGGCGCAGGGGAAGGCGCAGTCGCACTTCACGCCCCAGGGCTTGACGTCGGCCACGTACTTGGCGGTGGGATACTTCGCGGCGTACTCGCTGATGCGGCCGCGGCGGACGTTCTTGAGCTCCATCACATAGGCCAGCTTTTCCTCGTCGATGCCGTCGGGGTCGTAGACGTAGCCGTTGGAATCGGAGAGGGTGACGACCTTGGCGCCGAGCTGCTGGAGCTTCTGCACCGCGAATTGCGCCACGTTGCCGGAGCCGGAGACCACGCAGGTCTTGCCCGCGAAGGCGTCGCCCGCGGTCTTGAGCATCGCGTCGGCGAAATAGATGAGGCCGTAGCCGGTGGCCTCCGGGCGGATCAGCGAGCCGCCCCAGGTGAGGCCCTTGCCGGTGAGGACGCCGGTGAACTCGTTGGCCAAGCGCTTGTACTGCCCGAACAGGTAGCCGATCTCGCGGGCGCCGGTGCCGATGTCGCCGGCGGGGACGTCGGTGTCGGGGCCGATGTGGCGGAAAAGCTCGCTCATGAAGCTCTGGCAGAAGCGCATGACCTCGTTGTCGCTCTTGCCCTTGGGGTCGAAGTCGCAGCCGCCCTTGCCGCCGCCCATCGGGAGCGTGGTGAGGGAGTTCTTGAAGACCTGCTCGAAGCCGAGGAACTTCAGGATGCCCAGATTCACCGAGGGATGGAGGCGCAGGCCGCCTTTGTAGGGGCCGATGGCGGAGTTGAACTGGACGCGGAAGCCGCGGTTGACGCGGTAATTGCCCTGGTCGTCGACCCAGGGGACGCGGAACTGGATGACGCGCTCGGGCTCGACGATGCGCTCAAGGATAGCGTTCTTTTCGTACTTGGGCTCGGCGGCGATGACGGCCTCGAGGGAGCCAAAGACCTCGGTGACGGCCTGAAGGAATTCCTTTTCGTGGGCGTTCTTGGCGATGGTCTCTTCGAGAACCCGTGCGACGTACTGATTCATCTGCTTGCCTTTCGGTTGTCTGTTGTACGAAAACCGGGGCGTTATTCTACCATATCCGGGCGTCGGCGCAAGTATTTTTTGCCGGGGCGCAGGGCGGCCTCCCCGCCCTTCCCGGGCGGGAAGGCGAAAAGGGCCCCGGCGCGCGGGGCCCCTCCGCGGCGGGCGCGGGGCGCTCAGGAGAGGGTGGCGCCGGTGGAAGCGTTGCCGACGAGCTTGGCGTAGCGGGCGAGCCAGCCGGTGACGGGGCGCGGCGGCCAGGGCTTGGCGGCGGCGCGGCGGGCGGCGATCTCGTCGTCGGCGAGCCTGGCCTCGAGGAGGTTGTGGGGGATGTCGATGTGGATCTCGTCGCCATCCTTGATGAGGCCGATGAGGCCGCCCTCGGCGGCTTCCGGGGAGACGTGCCCGATGCAGGCGCCGTGGGTGGCGCCGGAGAAGCGCCCGTCGGTGATGAGGGCGACCTGCTCGCCGAGGCCGGCGCCGATGATGTAGGCGGTGGGGGCGAGCATCTCCTGCATCCCGGGGCCGCCCTTGGGGCCCTCGCCGCGGATGACGACGACGTGGCCGGGCTTGACCTTGCCGGCGAGGATACCCTCGCAGGCCTCTTCCTGGGAGTCGAAGCAGATGGCCTTGCCGGTGAAGACGAGCATGGAGGCGTAGACGCCGGCGCGCTTGACGATGGCGCCCTGCTCGGCGAGGTTGCCGTGGAGGACGGAGAGGCCGCCGTCCTGGGAGTAGGCGTTGTCGAAGGTGCGGATGACGGCGGGGTCGGCGACGGTCGCGGCGGCGGCGATCTCGCCGAGGGTCTTGCCGCTGACGGTGCGCTTGTCGAGGTCGAGGAGGCCGGGGCGCTCGGAGAGGCGCTTGAGGATGGCGGGGATGCCGCCGGCGCGGTCGACGTCGACCATATGGTAGGCGCAGCTGGGGGCGACCTTGCAGACGTGGGGGGTGCGCTTGGAGATGGCGTCGATGCGGCGCAGGTCATAGTCCACGCCGGCCTCGTGGGCGAAGGCGAGGGTGTGGAGGACGGTGTTGGAGGAGCCGCCCATGGCCATGTCGAGGGCAAAGGCGTTGTCGATGGCGGCGCGATCGACGAGGTCGCGCGGCAGGGGGCCGTTGTCCCGGGCCATCTGGACGATGCGGCGGGCGGCGGCGCGCCAGAGGTCTTTGCGGCGGGGGTCGACGGCGGGGATGGTGCCGTTGCCGGGGAGCGCCAGGCCGAGAACCTCGCAGAGGCAGTTCATGGAGTTGGCCGTGAACATGCCCGAGCAGGAGCCGCAGCCGGGGCAGGAGGTTTCCTCGATGGCCTCGAGCTGCCGCTCGTCGATCTTGCCGTTCTTGTATTCGGCGACGGCCTCGAAGACGGTGTTGAGGTCGGAGGCCGCCCCGGTGACGGGGTTGACGCCCGGGAGCATGGGCCCGCCGGAGGCGAAGATGGCGGGGATGTTCACGCGCAGGGCCGCAAGGATCATGCCCGGGACGATCTTGTCGCAGTTGGGGATGCAGACGACGCCGTCGAAGCAGTGGGCGCGGAGCATGGTCTCGACGCTGTCGGCGATAAGCTCGCGGCTGGGGAGGGACATCTTCATGCCGGCGTGCCCCATGGCGATGCCGTCGCAGACGGCGATGGTGTCAAACTCGAAGGGGACGCCGCCGGCGGCACGGATCTCTTCCTTGACGAGGTCGGCGACGGCGCGGAGGTGGCAGTGGCCGGGGACGACGTCGGTGTACGAGGAGCAGACGGCGATGAAGGGTTTGCCGAAGTCCTCGCCCTTCACCCCGGCGGCGCGGAGGAGGGAGCGGTGGGGGGCTTTCTGGTAGCCGGATTTGACGGTATCGCTGCGCATGAGCGTTCTCCTGTTGGGGGCGGTGGAAGGGGGTCAGACGTCCATGAGGGCGGCGAAAGCGGCGTCGACCTTGGCCTGGGCGGCGAGGGCCTGGGCGGCGAGGGCGTCGGCGCGGGCGCGGAGCTGGGCGAAGTCGAGGCCGTTGGTGCCGCCGAGGTGGGTCTTCTGGGCGATGACGGCGTCCGGGTCCATGCCGCGGAGGTCTTCGAGGTGGTCGCGCACCTGGTGGTAGGCGTCGCGGAAGGGCATCCCGCCGGCGACGAGCTCGAGGGCGCGGTCGGTGGCGAAGACGCCGGGCTCGGCGAAGGCGGCGCGGCAGGCCTCGGGGTTGACGGTGAGGTGCTCGGCCATCAGGCGCATGATGCGCAGGGAGGCGCGGGTGACGCGGAGGCCCTCCATGTAGAGCTCCTTGGTGTCCTGGAGGTCGCGGTTGTAGCCGCCGGGGAGGGCTTTGAGGATGACGTTCGCGGAGGTCGCCTGGCCGACGAGGAGGGCGGCCTTGGCACGGATGAGCTCGAGGACGTCCGGGTTGTACTTCTGCGGCATGATGGAGCTGCCGGTGCAGAGGTCGCGCGGGAGGGTGAAGTAGCGGAACTCTGGCATCGAGAAGAGGATGAGGTCCTCGGCCAGGCGCGAGAGCGAGAGCATGACCTGCGAGCAGGCGGCGAGGAGGACGGCCTCGTCCTTGCCGCGGGCGCAGGAGGCATAGAAGACGTTGTGGTGGGGGCGGCTGAAGGCGAGGAGGTCGCTGGTCAGTTGGCGGTCGATGGGCAGAGGCACGCCGTAGCCGGCGGCGGAGCCAAGGGGGCAGAGGTCGTTGGTCTTGTAGGCGGCCTCAAGAAGGTAGGCGTCGTCGAGCAGCATCTCGGCGTAGGCGCTGGCCCACATGCCCACGGAGCTGGGCATGGCCGGCTGCAGGTGCGTGCGGCCGACGAGGGGGACGGCCTTGTGGGCCTCGGCGAGGGCAAGGAGGGCGCGGGCCAGGTCGGCGAGCTCGACAGTGAGGGCGTTGAGCTCGTTGCGCACGTGCAGGCGGATGTCCACGGCCACCTGGTCGTTGCGGCTGCGGCAGGTGTGGACCTTCTTGCCGAGGTCGCCCAGGCGCTCGGTGAGGCGGCGCTCGACGGCGAGGTGGACGTCCTGATCCGCGGCGGTGATGGTGAAGTCGCCGCGGCGGGCCTCGCCGATGATGTCCCGGAGGGCGCGGAGGACGGCCACGCGCTGCTCCTCAGTGAAGAGCGTGGGCTTGAAGTCCATGCGCGAGAGCATGGTGACGTGGGCGGCGGTGCCAAGGCAGTCGACCTCGGCGAGGGCCAGGTCGAGGACTGGGTCTTTGCCTTCGGTGAAGGCGAGGACGTCGGGATTGATTTTGCCCACGGTGGTGGCGGTGTCTGCGGCGGGGGTGCTCATGGTGCGGGTGTCTTTGCGGGGGGCGTGTCCTGGATAAGCGGGGTGACGGAAAGGGTCTGCTCAAGCAGGCCGCGGGCCTCGTCGGCCTCGGCGCGGCGCGCGGCGTAGGCGGCCGCGTCGCCGGTGACGAAGGCGGCGTAGGCGCGGAGGTAAAGCTCGGTGAGGTCGCGGAAGACCTGCGGGCGACCGATGGATTGGCGGGTAAGCCAGTCGCAGAGGCGCGCGGCGTCGGCCGCGTCCCTGGGCTCCGCGAGGCCCTCGGCCCAGCGGCGGAACTGCGAGCGCGTGAGCGTGCCGGGGACGAAGACGGTGTCCTCCTTCGCGCGGAACCACGCCCGCCAGGCCGCGTCGTCGGCGCCGCCGAGCAGGGGCAAAGGCTCCCACGGCGCGGTGAGGAGCGCCTCGCGCCCGGCCCTGGCGCCGTTGCGCTCGAAGACCCAGAGGGCGAAGAAGGCGGCGGGCTCGCGCGGCGGCTCGGCCCCCGGCGCGAAGAAGTCCCCCAGCGCGGGGAAGGCCCCCTGCCCCAGCAGGTCGTGCGCCCGCTCGTAGGCCTCGGCGCGCCAGACGTTGCCGCGCGAGGCGTCGACCGCCGCGCGGATGAACCACGGCGGCCACTTGAGCGCGGCGTAGGAGCCCGAGAGGCCGCGGGCGCGCTCGCGCAGGAGCGCCTCGGCGATGCGCTCGCGCAGCTGCTCAAGGTCGACGGTGTCCGGGTTCGGCACGTGGATGATGAGCTGGGAGAAGCCGTCGGGCGTGCCCATGGAGCGGCGGGTGACGCCCTCCACGCGGTTCGTCTCCGCGCCCAGCACGATGAGCAGGGGCGAGGACGCGTCGCCCAACGGCAGGAAGGCGTCCGAAAGGTTGTCGCGCACGCCGTCGGCGAATTGGAGCACGGGCCAGCGCAGATCGGCGCGCGCCGCGGTCTGGCAGGCGACGTAGAGCGCGCCGTCGGCCGAGCGCATGGGGCCGGGCAGGTTTTTGAGGCGCGCAACGGCCGCCTCGTCGACCGCCCCGGTCGCGAGGGCCGCGATCGACACGCACGCCGCCGCGAAGAGGCCCCGCGCGGTCACCTCACGCCTCCCACGGCCGCTCCGCCGGCGGCTCGTAATGGCGGCAGACGACGCCGGCCTCGTCGAAGAGCGCCTTGGTCTGCGCGTCGAAGGCGTACTGCCCCGCGTAGACCACCTCGCGGATGCCCGCGTTGATGATCATCTTCGCGCACGTCAGGCACGGCGTGAGCGTGACGTAGATGGTGGCCCCGGCCAGGCGGATGCCGTAATACGCCGCCTGGCAGATCGCGTTCTGCTCGGCGTGGACGCAGACGCACTCCTCCAGCGAAGCGCCGCTCTTCACGCCGCCGGAGCAGCGCGGGCAGCCGCCCTCGAAGCAGTTGCGGATGCCGCGCGGCGTGCCGTTGTAGCCCGTCGAGATGATGCGCCGGTCCGCCACGATCACCGCGGCCACCTTCCGCCGGGAGCAGTTCGCCCGCAGCCCCACGACCTTGGCGATTTCCATGAAATAGGTGTCCCAATCCGGCCGCAGGTCGTTGTGCGCGTGTTCACCCATGGCGGCTCCTCCCTCAGGCGACGCCGTGCTTGGAGGCGTTGGCGTAAAAGTCGAGCAGGTGCCTGATCTCGGGGCATTGGGGAAGTTCGTTGGCGATGCGCTCGAGCGCGGCGGCGCGGGTGGAACCCTCGGAGTAAAGAATCTGGTAGGCGTCCTTGAGCGCGGCGTAGGCCTCGGGGCTGAAGGCGTCGGCGTGGCGGCGGATGCCGACGGAGTTGAGGCCGCGGACGACGAGGTTTTCGGTGCCCATGGTGACCATGTAGGGGGGGGCGTCCTTGCGCAGCTGGGTGCCGCCGCCGACCATGGCGTAGGCGCCGATGTGGGTGAATTGGAGGATGGCGGTGGTGCCGCCGATGACGGCGTGGTGCTCGATGAGGCACTCGCCGGCGATCTGGACGCCGTTGGACATGACGACGTGGTCGCCGAGGACGCAGCCATGGGCGATGTGGCAGTAGGCCATGATGAGGCAGTCCGCGCCGATGACCGTCTTGGTGCCGTCGAAGGTGCCGGAATGGATGGTGGCGCACTCGCGGATGACGGTGCGGGGGCCGATCTCCACGTAGGTGACGTTGCCGGGCCGCCACTTGAGATCCTGGGTCTTGGTGCCGACGCAGGCGCCGGGGAAGACCTCGCACCCCTCGCCGAGGGTGGTGTGCCCCTCGACGGTGGCGTGGTGGTGAAGCTTGACGCCGGGCCCGAGCGTGACGTCCGCCCCGACATAGACGAACGGCCCGATCTCGGCGGACGGGTCGATTTTGGCGCCTTCGCAAACGAACGCAAGGGGACTGATGGACATGGGGGGCCTCACTGATGTTTGGGGATGAGATAGGCGGCGACGCCCAGGCAGATGAGCACGGGCACCCAGACGATCAGCCAGGGGAAGGCACCGGGCTTGTCGGCCAGGGATTCGGAAAGGAGCAGCACCAGGAAGAAGGCGATGCCCACGCCCACGCCCAGGGCCATCCCGCGCGAGGAATCCTTGCGCATGGATTGGCACCCCAGCGGGATGCCGACGAGGACGAAGCAGAGCGAGGAGAGCGCCCAGACGGTGCGATAGTTGAGCAGGAAGCGCAGGCGCGAGCGCCACGTGGCGGCGGACTCCGGGGAGAGCTCGGAGCGTTGGCCGGCGGCGGCCGCGGCCTCCGCGGCCCGAAGGCCGCGCGTGGCGGCGCGCTCGGCGGCGCGCAGCTCGCCATAGTCGAAGTCCTTGGGCTTCTTGCTGTACTGGCGCGAGCGGGAGACGACGTTGGTGGCGGTGTACGTCCACGTGTCGAAGACGGCGACGCCGTGGGTGCCCTCCAAAGGCGGGCTGACGACCACGTCGTGGAGGTCAAAGACCAGGTCGCTGCCGTCGGCGCGGACCTCGGCGCGGTCGGCGCGGACCTCGCGGAGGAAGCCGCGGCTGCCGTCGATGGCCAGCAGGTTGAAGAGCGTGGTGTAGCCGCGCCCGTCGGGGCCGGTCTCGTCCACCTTCCGGTCGCAGAAGATGGCCACGCCGTCGATGTCGTTGATGAAGCGCCCGGGCTCGAGGAGCTGGAGCCCGGCGTCGAGCGCCAGGCGGCTGGCCACGGTGCGGCGGACGTAGTGGCCGCGGGGCATGGCGTAGTGCTGCAGGTAGAAGCCCAGCGCCGAGCAGAGCACGCCCACGATGATGGGCCCGCGCATGATGGTGAGGAAGCTGACGCCGCAGGCCTTCATCGCGGCCACCTCGCTGTCGCTGCTCAGCCGCCCGAAGACGAGGAGCGAGGCCACCATCAGCGACAGCGGGATGGTGAAGCCCAGCACCTCGGGCAACGAGGCGGCCAGGTATTGCCCCACCAGGTGCGCGGGGGCCCCCTTCATGATGAACTGGAAGACCTGGAAGAGGAAGCCCACCGAGAGCACGAAGGTCAGCACCAACGCCGTGAGCCCGGCGGCCACCAGGAAAGAGCGCAGGATGTAGCGTTGGAGCGTGCCCATGGGCGTGGCCTCACTCGCCGGCGCGGATGCGCTCGCGCTCGGCCTCGGTGACGCCGTCGATGACGATCTCCACGCGACGGTTGGCGGGGGTGCCCCGGTCCAGATCCACCGGCTCGAGCGGCTGGTCGAAGGAGTGGCCCACGGCGGTCATGCGGTCGAGGGGGGCGCCGTTCTGCGCCAGCAGGTTCATCACGCTCTTGGCGCGCGCCTCGGAGAGCTCCTGGTTGTAGGCGTGGTCGGAGCCGTGCTGGCGGTCGGCGTGGCCGTGGATCTCGATCTGCGCCTGGGGGTTGATCTCGAAGGCCGCCAGCACCATGCGCGCGAGCTCGTCCATGACGGGGTACTCGGAGGGCTGGATGACGGCGGTGTCCTTGGCGAAGCCCACGCGCAGCTCCAGGTGCATCGCGTCCCCGGCGCCGATGGGGGTGACGTCGCGCAGCTTCTCGGCGTGGGCGCTGGCCTCGTCGTAGCGCAGGGCGCCGGGCTCGAGCTCGCCGCGCGGGGCGGGGGCGAGGGGCCGGACGGCGTCGGCGGAGCCCGCCTCGCCGCCGCCCACGAACCACGTCAGGCCGACGTCGGCGGTGGTGAAGGAGATGAAGTCGTCGGTCAGGCCCACGTGCCAGCGCAGGTCGCCGCGCAAGGAGAGGGTCTCGGTGAGGTGGTAGAAAGCGCCCACGCCGGCCTGCGCGAAGAAGTGCGCGCGCTGGCCGTCCTGCCACAGGGGCGAGGCGTTGCCGCCGTAATACGACAGGCCGCCGGCCAGGAAGGGGTCGAAGCGCGCATAACGGTCGAAGTGCCACAGCGCCTCCGCGCCCAGGCCGTAGACCGTGCGGGCGGCATCCGAGCCGGACTTCCGGTTGGCGCGGGCCAGCGAGCCGAAGGCCTCCAGGCTCCACGGGCTGTCGGCGAAGTCATAGCCCAGGCGCAGCACCACGGCGGGCTGGACGCCGCGCAGATCCGTCCCGGGATCGGGGCTGGCCGCGCGGTGGACGCGCATCCCGCCGACGCCGACGCCCAGGTAGAGGCGGCCCTCGGAATCCGCCACGCCCTGGCTACCGCGCGCCTCGGCGCGGGCCTGCAAATCCTCCTCCGTCAGCTCGACGGGCGCGTCGTCGCGCGCAGTGACCACGGGGCCGTTCTGCGCCGCCGCCGTGCCGACCACGGCCACAAGGCCAACCATCAACCAAAAACGCTCCATGCCGGTTCCTTTCCTGGGGTCTTCACTTGTTAGGGTAACGATAGGATAGCAAATCCGCGCCCTCACCGCTTCACGAAGGGCGAGATCGCGCGCATCTCGGCCACCACCTCGGGGCAGTGCGCGAGCACGTAGTCGATCTCCTCCTCGGTCGTGTAGCGGCTGAGGGAGAAGCGGATGGAGCCGTGGACGGCGGTGAAGGGCACGCCCATGGCGCGGATCACGTGGCTGGGCTCCAGGCTCCCCGCCGCGCAGGCCGAGCCGCTGCTCGCGCAGATGCCCAGGTCGCTGAGGTGGTAGAGCACGCTCTCGCCCTCGATGTACTCGAAGGAGATGTTCAGGGTGTTGGAGACGCGCTCGGCGGCGCCGCCGTTCACGCGGCTGTCCGGGCAGGTGGCCAGGAGCCCGGCCTGGAGCTTGTCGCGCAGGCGCCGGATGCGCGCCTCGGTGCCGTCGGCAAGGGCGGCTTGGGAGAGCTCGCACGCCTTGCCGAAGCCGACGATGTAGGGCACGTTCTCGGTGCCGCCGCGCCGCCCGCGCTCCTGGTGCCCGCCGATGACGAAGGGCTTGATGCGCGTGCCGCGGCGGACGTAGAGCGCGCCGATGCCCTTGGGCGCGTGCATCTTGTGCCCCGCCAGCGAAAGCAGGTCCACCGGCACCTCGCGCACGTCCAGCGGCACCTTGCCGGCGGCCTGGACGGCGTCGGTGTGGACGGTGGCGCCGGCGGCCTTGCCCAGCTCGGCGATACGCTTGATGGGGAAGAGGACGCCCGTCTCGTTGTTCGCCCACATCACCGAGACCAGTTTCGGCCCCGGGTGGGCGGCCAGCGCGGCCTCGTAGGCCGGCAGGTCGAAGCGCCCCTCGCCGTCCACGCCGATCTCCACCACCGTGTGGCCCAGCTCGCGCAGGCGCAGGCAGGGGCCCAGGACGGCCGGGTGCTCCACGCGGCTGGTGATGACGGTGCCCGGGCGCCCCCACGCGGCCGCCACGCCGAAGAGCGCGTGGTTGTCGGCCTCCGTGGCGCACCCCTCGAAGACGATCTCCTCGGGGCGCTCGGCGTTCACGAAGGCCGCGGCCTGCGCGCGCGCCTCGGCCACGGGGCGGGCCACCCGCCCGCCGAAGGCGTGCATGCTGCTGGGGTTGCCCCAGAACGTCGTCAGGAAGGGCGTCATCGCCTCGACGACCTCGGGCGCGGGGCGGGTCGTGGCGTTGTTGTCCAGATAGACCAAGGGCGCGCTCATTCCATCACCACCTCGATTGCCGGGTCGACGAACTCATGGAGCGCGTTCGCGATGAGGTTGTCGCGCGTGATGGCCGCGCTGCGGCAGCCCGCGCACATCCCGCGGAAGGCGATGCGCACCGTGTCCCCGTCCACGTCCACCAGCTCCACGTCGCCGCCGTCCTTCCTGAGCACGGGGCGCACCTGCTCCTCGAGCGTCTGCTCGATGAGCTTGATGCGCTGGAGGGTGGTCATCTTCCTGGCCGGCCTGGGCGGCTCGGCCGCGGCGGCCTGCGCGTGGTTCACCTCGTCGACGATTTCCTGGATGCGCTCGCGGCACATCCCGCAGCCGCCGCCGGCCTTGCAGTAGTTCGTCACCTCCTCGACGGTGTGGAGGTGGTTCTCGCGCGTCACCCGCTCGATTTCCGCTCGCGAGACGCCGAAGCAGGTGCAGACGATCTCGTCGTTCACCTGCACCACGTTCTCCTCGCCGGTGCGGTAGTTGTGGATGGCGGCCTCAAGCGCCTCGCGGCCCATCACCGAGCAGTGCATCTTCTGGTCCGGCAGCCCGCCGAGGTAATCGGCGATGTCCTTGTTGGTGATCTTCTCGGCCTCCTCGAGCGTCTTGCCGATGACCATCTCCGTGAGCGCAGAGCTCGAGGCCACCGCGCTCGCGCACCCGAAGGTCTGGAACTTCGCCTCCGCGATGCGCCCGTCCGGCCCCAGCCTGAACATGAACGTCAGCGCGTCGCCGCACGCCAGCGAGCCCACCGTCGCCTTCCCGTCCGGGTTCTCGATCGCCCCGACGTTCCGCGGATGGCGGAAATGATCCATCACCTTCTCGGTATAATCCCACATGGTTCGCGCACTCCTTTCCTGAAGGAAACGCCATAGTATAGCACACTCCCCGCCACCTGACGGCGGCTTGCGGGGACGGCGGGAAAGCGATATAGTATGAGGCAGTCTATGCAACACCGCTAAAGGAGAGCAGACTATGGCTAAAGGTTTGATCAAACACGCGTACATCGTCAGCCCCGGGTATGAGCTCGACGACGGCGCCATCGTCATCGTGGACGGCAAGATCGCCCAGATCCTCGAGCCCGGCACGCCCTACCCCACCGACGCCGACTGGGTCTACGACGCCGAGGGCCGCCTGGTGATGCCCGGCTTCATCGACGTCCACACCCACGGCGCCGCCGGCGTCGACGTCTGCGACGCCGACGACCCCACCGCCATCGAGACAATCGCCAAGGCCAAGCTCGAGGAAGGCTGCACCTCCTGGTGCCCCACCACCCTCACCGTCGCCGCCGAAGACCTCGAGAAGGCCCTCGGCCACGTCGCCGAATACCGCAAAAACGAGAAATACGCCAAAGTCCTCGGCGTCCACCTCGAAGGCCCCTTCATCAACCCCGCCTGCTGCGGCGCCCAAAACCCCGCCTTCCTCCGCAAGCCCGACATCGAGGAAGTCAAGCGCCTCAACGCCATCACCCCCGTCTGCCAGATCACCTACGCCCCCGAGCCCGAGGTCGGCGAAGGCGCCAAGTTCGCCCGCGAGTGCCTCGAGATGGGCATCGTCCCCTCCGCCGGCCACACCAAATGTTCCTACAAGGACTTCAAGGCCGTCTACGCCGCGGGCCTCCGCCACCTCACGCACTTCTGCAACCAGATGACCCCCCTCCACCACCGCGACATCGGCCTGGTGGGCGCCGGCCTCCTCCTCGACGACCTCCGCACCGAGATGATCTGCGACAAGATCCACCTCTGCCCCGAGATGATCGACCTGGCCTTCAACACCAAGGACACCGACGCCATCCTCCTCATCACCGACTCCATGCGCGCCAGCCACATGCCCGACGGCCCCTCCTCCCTTGGCGGCCTCGACGTCATCGTCAAGGACGGCGCCGCCCGCCTCGCCTCCAACGGCGCCCTCGCCGGCTCCATCCTCCGCATGAACGTCGCCCTCAAGAACGTCCACGAGGTCACCGGCTTCCGCCTCTGCGAGCTCGTCAAGTGCACCTCCCACAACCAGGCCGTCGAGCACGGCCTCGGCGACGTCCTCGGCTGCATCGAGCCCGGCTACATCGCCGACATCACCGTCCTCGACGACGAAGACTTCTCCGTCCAGGCCGTCTTCGTCAACGGCGAGCGCCGCCTCTGAGGCCCGCCCGGCAGGGCGCAAGGCCGCCCGCGTCAAAGCAAAAGGGCCCCCGGCAGCCGCCGGGGGCCTCTTTGATGGCCGTGGGGCCGCTTACGCCGCGCGGCGGCGGAGCGCCACGCCCGCCACGCCCAGCGCGAGCAGCGCCAGCGCCGTCGGCTCAGGGACGCTGCGGATGTCCTGGGTCTTCGCCAAGGTGTCGATCTGTGCCTGCGTCAGCACGTCGTCGTAGATGGCGACGTCCTCGATCGTCCACGTCTGGCCGGCGGTGCCCGAGCCGTCCGCGAAGGTCAGCTCAATGCTGTCGCCGAAGGTAATCGAGGGCAAGTTCGAGGCATCCAGGCGGTCATCCAATTCGCCGTCGACGTAGAAGGCGATCTTGGAGGAGCCGTCGGCCTGGCGCGTGGCCGTCAGGATGACCGTGTGCGTGCCGGTGGCCGTCCCGGAGGCCGCCGCGCTCCACTGCGTCCCCATCCGAACGCCCAAGCCGTCCGTGCCGGAATAGGCCAGGAAGGCGCGTTCGCTTGCCCCAAAGGTGACGATGGGGCTGTTGGATTGGGCACCAAGACTAGCGAAGTCGCAGTCGACGACCAGGCAGACGGAGAAGCTGCCCGTCGCGCTGTACGTGTAGTTGGATTGATTCTCGCGCTCCCAGTCGATGGTCACCGCCTGGGCGGCGGAGAGGGCGAGGGCGGCGAAGGCCGCCGTGAGAAACGTCTTTTTCATGTTGCGGTGTGTCTCCTTCCCGCCCCGACGGATGACCGAAGGGACCCGGGGCGGGAAAGGGGAAGGCCCCTTCGGCTTGTGCGCCACAGACACACGCCCGTGCGCGCACGCCTCGCCTTGCCACAACACCCCATAAAAAAGCGCACAGCCTTTCCATGTTCCTGTTGAGGCCCTGAGAAAGCCCTATCAAAGCACATGCAAAGAAAGTGCGCCAAATGACGCACTTTGCAGAACGTGTCGCTTTGATAATGAAAGTTCTCAGGTTTCAACAGGCGACGTTGTCACGCAAAGTGAAGCGTTTGCCGCGGCTCTCCCACGGCGTGCCAATAAGATAGCACACTTCCCCCACCCCTTTGCAAGCCTTTCTGCGCCGACCGGGAAGCGCGGCGGGCGCGAAGATGATCCGCGCGCCCGGCGGGCGGGATTGTGGTATACTGTCAGGCGATTTGCAATTATCAATCTGAGGCTTTGCCATGCATCCTTACCGCACGCACACCTGCAACGAGCTCCGCGCCGCCGACGCGGGCAAGACGGCCCGCCTGTCCGGCTGGGTCTTCCGTAAGCGCGACCACGGCGGGATCCTCTTCATCGACCTGCGCGACCATTACGGCCTCACCCAGGTGGTCGTCCACCCCAGCCGCAGCTTCTTCGGCGACATCGAGAAAATCAAGCTCGAGAGCGTCGTCACCTTCACCGGCGAGGTCGTCCTGCGCGAGCCTTCGACGGTGAACCCGGAGCTGCCCACGGGCGAGGTGGAGCTGGTGGCGAACGAATGCGTCATCGAGTCGGCCTCCGAGACCACCCCGCTCTACATCCCCGACGAGACCGACCCGGCCGAGGACATGCGCCTGACTTACCGTTACCTCGACCTCCGCCGCGAGCGCGTCCACAAGAACATCGTCCTGCGCTCCAAGCTCATCTCCTTCCTGCGCAAGCAGATGGAGGCCCACGGCTTCAGCGAGTACCAGACGCCCATCCTCACCTGCTCCAGCCCCGAGGGCGCGCGCGACTACCTGGTGCCCTCGCGCGTTCATCACGGCAAGTTTTACGCCCTGCCGCAGGCGCCGCAGCTCTTCAAGCAGCTCTTGATGGTGGCCGGGTTCGACCGTTACTTCCAGATCGCCCCCTGCTTCCGCGACGAGGATTCGCGCGCCGACCGCTCCCCGGGCGAGTTCTACCAGCTGGACATCGAGATGTCCTACGCCACGCAGGACGACGTCTTCGCCGTGGTCGAGGACGTGCTCTCCAAGGCCTTCGCCGCGTTCGCCCCCAAGGGCTGGCAGATCGACCAGGCCCCCTGGCGGCGCATCCCCTACCGCGAGGCCATGCTCACCTACGGCTCCGACAAGCCCGACCTGCGCAACCCGCTGAAGATCATCGACGTGACCGACCTCTTCGCGGCGAGCGGCTTCGGCGCCTTCGCCAAGGCCATCGCCGGCGGCGCCATCGTCCGCGCCCTGCCCGTGCCGCAGATCAAGTCCAAGCCCCGCAGCTTCTTCGACAAGCTCGAGCCCTGGGCCAAGCAGGAGCTCGGCGCCAAGGGCCTGGCCTACCTGGTCTGGGACACCGACAAGATCAAGGGCCCCATCGCCAAGTTCCTCAAGCCCGAGGAGCTCGACGCCCTGGCCCAACGCGGCAACCTGAAGGACGGCGACGCCATCTTCTTCATCTGCGACACGGCGGAGAAGGCCCCCGCCATGATGGGCGCCCTGCGCAAGAAGATGGGGCAGGATCTCGACCTCATCGAGCGGGACGCCTACCGCTTCTGCTGGATCACCGACTTCCCCTTCTTCGAGAAGGATCCCGAGACGGGGGCCACCATCTTCTCGCACAACCCCTTCTCGATGCCCCAGGGCGGGCTCGAGGCGCTCAACACCAAAGACCCGCTCGACATCCTGGCCTATCAGTACGACGTGGTGTGCAACGGCATCGAGCTCTCCTCCGGCGCCGTGCGCAACCACCGCCCCGACATCATGTACCGCGCGTTCGAGATCGC
>CALXSE010000020.1 GCA_944391085.1 uncultured Kiritimatiellota bacterium
GTACTCCGTGTTGGTTCTTTGTGTCGTCCCCCGCGCCACCCTCGTCCCCAGAAATCCCCCACCCACCCACCCCCCCCCCCCCCCCCCCCGTCAAGTATAAAGACTTATTTTGTCCGCGCGGTCAGAGGAGGCCGAGGGAGAGGGCCATGGCGGCCATGCCGGCGACCAAGCCGATGAGGGAATCGTGCCCCTTGCCGTAGGCGCGGCTGGCGGGGAGCAGCTCGTCGAGCGAGACAAAGACCATGATGCCGGCGACGGCGGCGGAGACCGCCCCCATGAGCGCCGGCGGCGGATGGGCGAGCGCCTCCCCCGCGAAGAGGGCCAGAACGGCCCAGAGGACAAGCGCGCCCACGGGCTCGGCCAGGCCGGAGAGGCAGCTCCAGAGGAAGGCGCGGCGGCGGTCGCCGGTGGCGTAGTAGATGGGGACGGAGACGGAGATGCCCTCGGGGATGTTGTGCAGGGCGATGGCCACGGCGATGGCCAGGCCGAGGGCGGGGTCGTCGAGGGCGGCGAGGAAGGTGGCGAGGCCCTCGGGGAAGTTGTGCACGGTGATGGCCAGCGCGGTGAAGGCCCCCATGCGCAAAAGGTGGCCGCGGTTGCGACGCGCGGCCTCCTCAAGGTGGTGGCGGGCCTCGGGGGGCGCGGGGGCGGCGGGGTCGCGGAGCGACGCGTATTCGGCGGGGGAGTGGGTCTCGTGCGGGTTTTCGGGGCCGGGGACGAGGCGGTCGACAAGGAAGATGAACCCGATGCCCAGGAAGAAGGCGAGCGCGCCCAGGAGGAAGGCGGGGCGCTCGGCAAGCCCGGCGGCGCCCAGGCGCGCGACGCCCTCGGGGAAAAGCTCGACGAAGGAGACAAAGAGCATGACGCCCGCCGAAAGGCCGGTGCAGACGGAGAGAAAACGCAGGTTCGCCCCGGGCGCGAAAAAGGCGACCACCGCCCCCAGCCCCGTGGAGAGGCCGGCGAGGAGCGTCAGGGCGAAAGCCAGCAGGAGCCGTTCCATCAGAGCAGGAGCAGGGAGAGGGCCATGAGGGCCATGCCGGCGACCAGGCCGTAGAGGGAATCGTGCCCCTTGCCGTAGGCGCGGCTGGCGGGGAGCAACTCGTCAAGCGAGATGAAGACCATGATGCCGGCGACGGCGCCGGAGACCATCCCCAGCAGGAACGGCGGGGGCGAGAAGAAGACCGCGCCGTGGCAGGCGGCCAGGACGGCCCAGAGGGCGAGCGCGCCGAGGGGCTCGGCGAAACCGGCCAGGCAGCTCCAGACAAAGGCGCGGCGGCGGTCGCCGGTGGCGTAGTAAATGGGGACGGAGACGGAGATGCCCTCGGGGATGTTGTGCAGGGCGATGGCGATGGCGATGACCACGCCCAGATGCGGGTCGACCAGCGCGGCGAGGAAGGTGGAAAGCCCCTCGGGAAAGTTGTGGACGGTGATGGCCAGCGCGGTGAAGACCCCCATGCGCAGGAGGCGGCGGCGCGTCTGGCGCGTCCGGCGGCGGTAGGCGCGCCGCTCGGCCGGGGTGGCGGAGGGATCGGGCAGGCGGAGCTCGGCGTACTCCTTCCTGGCGTGCGTCTCGTGGGGGTTCTCGGCGTCCGGGACAAGGCGGTCGATAAGGAAGATGAGCGCGATGCCCAGGAAGAAGCCAAGCGTGCCCAGCGCGGCGGCGGGGCGCTCGGCAAAGTCGGCCAGGCCGATCTGCACGAAGGCCTCGGGCAAAATCTCCATGAAGGAGACATAGAGCATGACGCCCGCCGAAAGGCCGGTGCAGACGGAGAGGAACCGCGTGTTCGTCTTGGGCGCGAAAAAGGCGATCGCCGCCCCCAGCCCCGTGGAGAGGCCGGCCATCAACGTCAGCGCGAAGGCGATCAGAAACCGTTCCATGGGTCGAAAGGGTAACGCATGGAGGCCCCCCGCGTCAAGGCCGGCCGGGCGCAAAGTGTGCTACACTTTAGCCTAACCAAAGGAACAAGAAGATGAAGGCTCGATTTTCCGTTTCCGGGATGAGCTGCGCGATGTGCGCGGCGCGCGTGCAAAAGGCCGTCTCCGCGCTGCCGGGCGTCCGGGACTGTGCGGTGAACCTGCTGAAGGGCGAGATGGCCGTGACGCTCGACGGCCCGGGGGCGGGCCCCGCGGACGTCGTCGCGGCGGTGGAAAAGGCCGGCTACGGCGCGGCGCCGCTCGAGGCGCCCGCGCGGGGGGCCGCGGCCCGGCCCGCAAGCCCCACCCCGGCGGAGCGGGCGGCGCGGGAGGCCGCGGCCCTGCGGCGGCGGCTCGGCTGGTCGGCCCTCTTCGCCGTGCCGCTCCTCTACCTCTCGATGGGGCGGCCGATGGGCTGGCCGCTGCCGCAGGGCCTCCTGGGCGCGGAGGGCGCGGGGGTCTTCGCGCTGACGCTCCTGCTGCTGGCCGCGCCCGTGGCCTGCCTCAACGGCCGCTTCTTCCGCGAGGGCCTCCGGGCGCTCCTGCGCGGCGGGCCGAACATGGATTCGCTGGTGGCGCTGGGCTCCGGCGCCTCGCTGGCCTACGGCGTCTGGTCGCTCTACAAAATCGCGGCGGCGCTCGGGGCGGGGGAAACGGCCGCGGCGGAGGCCCTCGCGGGCGACCTCTACTTCGACGGCGCGGCGATGATCCTCACCCTCGTCACCCTGGGCAAATGGCTCGAGGCGCGCGCCAAGGGCCGCACCACCGAGGCCCTCGGCGCCCTGATCGCCCTCGCGCCCAAGACCGCCCGCCTCCTGCGCGGCGGCCGGGAGGAAAGCGTCCCGGCGGAGGCCCTCGCGCCGGGGGACCTCGTGCTCGTCAAGGCCGGCGAGGCCATCCCCGCCGACGGCACGGTGGAGGAAGGCCGGGGCGCGGTGGACGAAAGCGCCCTCACCGGCGAATCCATCCCCGTGGACAAGGCCCCCGGGAGCCGCGCCGCCTGCGCCACCACCCTCCGCGACGGCTACCTCAAGATCCGCGCCGAGCAGGTCGGCGACGGGACGGCGCTGGCGCGGATCGTCCGCCTGGTGGACGAGGCGACCACCTCAAAAGCCCCCATCGCCAAGCTGGCCGATCGCGTGGCGGGCGTCTTCGTCCCGGCGGTCATCGCCGTGGCGCTCGTCACCTTCGCGGTATGGCTGCTGTGCGGGGCGGGCGTCGGCCTCGCGCTGACCATGGCCGTCTCGGTGCTGGTCGTCTCGTGCCCCTGCGCGCTGGGGCTGGCCACGCCCACGGCCGTCATGGTGGGCATGGGGCGCGGCGCGGCCTGCGGCATCCTCGTCAAATCCGCCGAGGCCCTCGAGACCGCGCACGCCGTGGACGTCGTGGCGCTGGACAAGACCGGCACGCTCACCCAAGGCAAACCCGCCGTCACCGACGCCCTCCCCGCCGAGGGCGTGGACGAGGCGCGGCTCTGGCGCGTGGCCTCGGCGCTGGAGCGCCTCTCCGGCCACCCGCTGGCGCAGGCCGTCGCCGAGGAAGCCGCCCGCCGCGGCGCGGAGGCCCCGCCCGCGGAAAACTTCGCCCAGCTCCCCGGGCGCGGGCTGCGCGGGCGGGTCGGGGGCGCGGACTGCCTGGCGGGGAACCGCGCGCTGCTGGAGGAAAACGGCGTCCCGACCGGGGCCCTGGCGGCGCGCGCCGAGGCCCTGGCGGACGAGGGCAAGACGGAGCTCTGGTTCGCCGAAGGGGGCCGCGCCCTGGGCCTCATCGCCGTGGCCGACACGCTCAAGCCGACCAGCCGCGCCGCCGTCGAGGCGCTCCGCCGCATGGGCGTGGAGACGGTGATGCTCACGGGCGACGACGCCCGCACCGCCAGGGCCGTCGCCCGCCGGGCCGGCGTCGGGCGCGTGGTCGCCGGCGTGCTCCCGCAGGGCAAGGCCGAGGCCGTCCGTGCCCTCCAGGCCCAGGGCCGGCGCGTGGCGATGGTGGGCGACGGCGTGAACGACGCGCCGGCCCTGGCCTGCGCCGACGTGGGCGTGGCCATCGGCGCGGGGACGGACGTGGCCATCGGCGCGGCGGACATCGTGCTGACGCGGAGCGACCTGCTGGACGTGCCGCGGGCGATCCGCCTGAGCCGCGCGACGCTGCGCACCATCAAAGAGAACCTCTTCTGGGCCTTCTTCTACAACGCCGTCGCCATCCCGCTGGCGGCGGGCTGCCTCTACGCGCCCTGCGGCCTGCGCCTGAGCCCGATGACGGCGGCGCTGGCGATGAGCCTGAGCTCGGTCTTCGTGGTCTCCAACGCCCTGCGCCTGCGCCTCTTCCGCCCCTGACGCCCCGGGCGCGGGGCGGCAATAAAACACGCGGGGCCGGACGGCGAGCGCCCGGCCCCGCACGGCGCTTTCCGCGAGCCCTCAGGCCTCGAGGGCGGCGTCGACTTTGGCGATGAGGGCCTCGACGGAGAGGCGCTCCTGGGCCATGGTGTCGCGGTCGCGCACGGTGACGGTGCCGTCCTTCTCCAGCGTGTCGAAGTCGACGGTGACGCAGAAGGGGGTGCCGATCTCGTCCTGG
The DNA here is from genome assembly GCA_944391085.1 of uncultured Kiritimatiellota bacterium. Taxonomy (GTDB): domain Bacteria; phylum Verrucomicrobiota; class Kiritimatiellia; order RFP12; family DVOR01; genus Spyradenecus. Next base: position 4,486 of record CALXSE010000020.1, read on the forward strand.
CGGCGGTAGCGGCGGCCGATGGCGCCGGTCTCGTCCCAGAAGCAGTTCCAGCGTTTCTGGAGGCGCTGGAAGATGGCGCGGGCAAGCGCGCGGAGCTCGGGGCGGTTCTTGACGAGGGGGAAGACGGCGACCTTGACGGGGGCGATGGCCGGGGCCAGGTGGAGGACGGTGCGGGCGTCTTCCTTGCCTTTGTCGTCCACCAGTTTTTGTTCCTCGTAGGCCTCGCAGAGGAGGGCCAGGGCCATGCGGTCGACGCCGGCGGAGGGCTCGATGACGTGGGGGATGTATTTGCCCTCGAAGAGCTTGTCGACGAAGGCGCGCGCGGCCTCGGCGGTCTTGCCGCGGGCCTGCCAGTCGGCCGCGACCTTTGCGCGGAAGGCCTCTTTCTCGGCGTCGGAGAGCTTTTTGGCGGCGAGCTTGAGGGGTTCGTCGAAGACCTCCATGCTCTTGCCGGAGTGCTCCTGGTGGCGGGTGAGGTCGAAGTCCGAGCGCGCGGCGATGCCTTCGAGCTCCTGCGTGCCGAAGGGGAAGCGGTATTCGATGTCGACGCAGGCGCGGGCGTAGTGGGCCAGCTCGTCGGGCTGCTGCCAGTATTCGACGAAGGCGTCCCGGGGCAGGCCGTTGGCGACGAGCCACCGCTTGCGTTGCTCGACCCAGTATTTGTGCCAGCAGGCCCAGCCCCACTCGGGCCTGGGCTCGGAGAGGTCGGTCGCCTCGGTCAGGGGCTCGACGCGGCCGCAGAGGAGCTCGACCGCCTCGTCGGGCTTGATGAAGAACTCCAGCTCCATCTGCTCGAACTCGCGGGAGCGGAAGATGTAGTTGCGGGGGGTGACCTCATTGCGGAAGGATTTGCCGATCTGGCCGATGCCGAAGGGGGGCGCCTGGCGGCTGGAGACCATGACGTTGGGGAACTCCGCGAAGATGGCCTGGGCGGTCTCGGGGCGCAGGTAGGCGACGTTCGAGGGGTCGTCGACGGGGCCGACCACCGTCTTGAACATGAGGTTGAAGGGGCGCGGCTCGGTCATCACGCCGCCGCAGTTGGGGCACGGGAGCGCCTCGGGCTCGCCCGCCGGGGTGGCCAGCAGGACGAAGAGGGCGCGGGCGTCCGGCACGGTCTTGAGGGTTTCGAAGAGGGCCTCCAGGTGCTCGGGGTGCTGGACGGTGTAGAGGCCCGGGGCGAGGCTTTTGCCTTTGCCCTTGCACCAGTTCGCCACGGCCCCGGCGTCGCCCACCAGCGGCTCGAGCGCGGCCTTGATGGGGGAGTCGTCGAAAATCTCCCAGATCTGGTCGGCGCGCATGAGCTTGCGGCAGTTGCCCTTGCACATGCTCATCGGGTCGGAGAAGGTGTCCAGGTGGCCGGAGGCCTTCCAGATGGCCGGGTGCATGATGATCGAGGCGTCCAGCCCCTCCACGTCCTCGCGGTCGCGCACCATGAAGCGCCACCAGCGCTCCTTGATGTTGCGCTTGAGCTCGCACCCCAGCGGGCCATAGTCCCAGAACCCCGCGAAGCCGCCATAGACCTCCGAGCTCTGGAAGATGAATCCCCGCCGCTTGCACAGCGAGACCAACGCATCCAACGAACTCTTCGGCGCCTCTTTCTTGTCCATGTCAGAATCCTCTTGCTGAAAACGCCTATTATAGCGCAAATCCGCGCGCCCTTCCCACGCCCGCCCCGGGGGCAAAGGCCCGAACGCCGCGCCCACGGGGTAGGCTTGCCAAGGTGGGGGTATTGTGTTACTTTATTGCCACGCCATGGGAGAGCCATGGCATCGTTTGCGCTTTGCGCGACAAGTCGCTCGTGGAAACCTGAGAACTTTCTGATAAGGCGGCGGAATCGGCGAAGTGCGCACCGTTGGGCGCACTTCCCTCTCGCATCCTTATCAGGCTTCTCAGGGCCTCCGCGAGGTGCGAAAGGGCGGTGCGTCTTTTCGTGGGCCTGCGGCGGAAGCGCGGACATGCGCGCATGGACGTGTGTCTGTGGCGCACCAGCCGAGGGGATCCCCTGCTTCCCCGCCCCTGATCCCCTCGGCCACGTTGTCGGGCGGGGAAGGAGAAATGCAAACCCATGAAGAAAACCCTCCTTACCGCGGCCTTCGCCGCGCTCGCCCTCTCCGCCGCCCACGCCGTGACGGTCGACTGGGACGCCATCGAAGGCTACACCACCGGCGACCTCGGCACCCTCCCCTCCGCCATCGCGGCCTCCGGGGAAGGCACGGTGACCGCCGGCGCCATCCGCGTCGTCGCCTCCTTCACGGACGACGGCACCAAGGGCAAGTCGCTCCTCAGCATCGGCAACGAAGGCACGCCCAACTCCTCCCCGACCGTCTGGCTGAGCGGCAACGACCTCCGCTTCGGCGTCGGCAGCCACGAGGAGGACCAGCTTGCCGACCGTTCCATCTCGCAGCTGACGGATAGCGATAAGCACGAGCTTGTGCTGGCCGTCGAGCGTTCCGGCACCACGATGACCGTCTCGTTCTTCGTCGACGGCGTGGAAATCTACAACTACGCGAACCTCACAGTCTCCGAGAATTGGACGCTAAACCAGTTCGTCCTTGGCAACAAGGTCTCCTTGGACGAGGCGACCCAGGGGCTCGGCATCTCGTCGGATGCCCAGGTCGCTTTCGCCGCGGCCTCCATCGACGACATCCGCACGGCTTACTCCGTGCCTGAGCCGACGGCGCTGGCGCTGCTCGCGCTGGGCGTGGCCGGCGTGGCGCTCCGCCGCCGCGCGGCCTAAACGGCCTACGGCGACAAAAAAAGGCCCCCGGCGCGCCGGGGGCCCTTTTTTTTGGGGGGCCGGCCGGGGGAAAACCCGGCGGCCTTCCGCCGCGCGTCCGCGCCGGGGGCTCATTCCCAAAGCCAGGTGGAGAGGTAGCGGTCGCCGGTGTCGGGGAAGAGGACGACGATGGTCTTGCCGGCGTAGGCGGGATCCCGGGCCAGGGTGAGGGCGGCGTGGAGGGCCGCGCCGCCGGAGATGCCGATGAGGAGGCCTTCGCGGCGGGCGGCCTGGCGGGCGGCGGCGCCGGCGTCCTCGGCGGAGACGGGGAGGACGCGGCTGATGAGGGCGCGGTCGAGGGTTTTGGGGATGAAGCCGGCGCCGATGCCTTGGAGTTTGTGGGGGCCGGCGGGGCGGCCGCTGAGGACGGCGCTGGTGTCGGGCTCGACGGCGACGAGCTCGACGGCGGGGTCGGCGCGGCGGAGGGCGCGGCCGACGCCGGTGAGGGTGCCGCCGGTGCCGACGCCGGCGACGAAGACGTCCGGCGCGCGGCCGAGGTCTTGGAGGATCTCGGGGCCGGTGGCGGCCTCGTGGGCGGCTGGGTTGGCGGGGTTCTCGAACTGTTGGGGGATGAGGCTGCCGGGGTTGGCGGCGTGGAGGCGCAGGGCCTCGTCGATGGCGCCCTGCATCCCCTTGGCGCCGGGGGTGAGGACGAGCTGGGCGCCGTAGGCGGCGAGGAGCTTGCGGCGCTCCAGGCTCATGGTCTCGGGCATGGTGAGGATGAGGCGGTAGCCCTTGACGGCGGCGGCGAGGGCCAGGCCGATGCCGGTGTTGCCGCTGGTGGGCTCGATGAGGAGGGCGCCGGGGGCCAGGCGGCCCTCGCGCTCGGCGGCCTCGATGAGGGCCAGGCCGACGCGGTCCTTGACGCTGCCGCCGGGGTTGCGGGATTCGAGTTTGGCAAGGAGCTCGGCGGGGCCCGGGCAGAGGCGCGAGAGGCGGACGAGGGGGGTGCGCCCGATGGCGCCGAGGACGGAATCGAGGATGGGCATTGGCGTTCCTTTCGCTTAGCCGGGGAAGCGCTCGCGGAGGTCGGCGAGGCGATCCCATTCGTGGAGGTAGGGCTCGAGGAAGGCGGTCTCGGGCGCGTCGCAGAGGCCCATGAGCAGGTCGCGCAGGAGGGCCTGCTCGTTCTCGTACTGGTCGGTCTGGAGGCGGCCCGAGACCCAGGCGAGGCGGAGCCAGAGGAGGTAGGTGGTGAGGGCGTCGTAGCAGTTGTACTGGACGATCTCGCGGCAGCGGCCCTGCTGCCAGAGGTCGAGGACCTGGTCGCCGTGGGCGTCGAACTTGCCAGGGATGCCGCAGAGGGTGGCGGCCTCGTGGAGGGAGAGGGCGGCGGCGCGGCCGGAAAAGGGGCCGGCGATGAGCTCCATGAGGTCGATGGAGCAATCGTTGTCGCGGGCGAAGTAATCCACGCCCTCCCACGGCTTCTGGGGGTGGCTGAGGAAGCCCTTGGCGGGGATGCCGAGCGCGAGGGCGCGCTGGGCGAGGATGCGCAGGTCGGCGGCGCGGGAGTTGAAGCCCACCAGCTGGGGCTGGCTGCGCCCGATGGCCGCGAGGAAGGAGCCGACGACCTTGCGCTCGGAGCGGGCGGCGGGGTCGTCCGGGTCCCTGGGCAGCCAGACGAGGCGGAGCTCGGGGTCGCCGCCGTTGACCTTCGGGGCGCTGCGCATGACCATCGCCACGGAGACGACGCGGCTCTGCATGAGGCGGACGAAGGGGCGCGGATCCTCGGGCGTGGCGCCGTTGTGCTCCCAGAGGCGCGCCAGCAGCTCGGGCTCGGGGAGCCCGGCGGCGTCCGGGAAGAGGGCGCGGGCGGCGTTCGGGTCGGGGACCCATTCGCAGTCGAAGGCGACGACGGTCTCGCCGATGGTGCGGATCATGGGGCGGTCTCCTTGAGCAGGGCGTGGAGCGAAGGGTCGCCGGGATGGGCGCGGAGCAGCTCCCGCGCCACGGCGCGGCACTGGCCGGCCTGGTCGGGCGGGAGCGTGGGCCAGGCGGCGAGCACGACCCGCCGGAAGCAGGGCAGGAGCGCGGCCTGGCGCGCCGGCGGCAAGGCGGCCAGCCAGAGGGAAAGGGCGCGGAGCGTGTCGCGGGCGTGGCCGGCGCGGACGTAGCACCACAGGGCGCGGCAGGCCGGGGCGGCCCAGTCCGGCGGCGCGCCGAGGAAGGCCTCGAGGCCCGCGGCATCCGGCGGCGGGGGGAGGGCCGCGGCGCGGGCGCGGAGGTCGAGCGTCTCCCCCGGGTACCCGCCGGGGAAGGCGGGGTCGGGCGCGCCGCCGCCGATCTTGTGCTCCCAGATCCAGCCGAGCTGGCGCAGGAGCGTGGGGTCGCCGGGGTTCGCGCGCAGGCCGCGGCCCAGCAGGTCGAGCCCCGCGCGCACCCAGCGCCAGCGGCCCTCGGGGGAGGAAGCGTCGGCGCTGACGTTGTAGGCCAGGTTCCAGGCCATGAAGGCCCAGGCCTCGACGTTCGAGGGGTCGAGCGCCACGAGGAAATCGGTGAGCAGGCTCAGCTCGGCGAGGCGGCCCTCGCGCTGGAGGCCGTTGAGGCGGAGCCACGCGGCCTCGGCCAAGACGCCGCGGCTGCCGCCGAGCGCGGCCAGCAGGGCGCCCGGGGCGGGGGAGAGCCCCATCCCGGGGGGCAGGGCGCGGCGGGTGCAGAGCGGGACGCTCAGGCAGAGCGCGGCGCACAGGAGCGCGCCCAGGCCCCACCCCGCCAAGCGCCGCCGCGCCGCCGTCATCCGAGCAGGCCCCGCAGGTGCGCGGCGAACTCGCGCAGGTCTTGCACCTCCACGTCGAAGCGCTCGCCGCGGGGCTGGCCGAAGCCGTAGGCGCAGTGGCAGACCCTGACGCCGGCATGGCGGCCCACCTCAAGGTCGGTGTAATGGTCGCCGATGACCCAGTCGTCGGGGCGGACGGGCACGCCCATGCGCTCGGCGGCGAGGTAGAGCAGGTCGGGCGCGGGCTTGAGGGCCGGGACGTCGCCGCCGCCGACCGTCACGTCGAAATACTTGAGGATGCCGAGGCGCTCGAGGATGCGCGGGATGTGCGCGGAGGTCTTGTTCGAGGTCACCGCCATCCGGCAGCCGAGCGCGCGCAGGGCCTCCAGCCCCTCGGGCACGCCGGGGAAGACGAAGGTGCGCTCCACCAGGTGCGCGGCATACTGGCGGCGGTTGTTCTCCACGATCTCGTCCAGGCGCCCCTCGAAGCCCGGCATGGCGCGGAGCATGAGCTGGCGCGCGCCGTTGCCGACCATCTTGGTGACGGCCTCAAGGGGGAGCGGGGGCAGGCCGTAGTCGGCGCGGGTGAGGTTGACGCTGTTGGCGATGTCGCCGCGCGAATCGATCAGCGTGCCGTCCAAGTCAAAGAAAAGCGTAGGTGCGTCCATGCGCGACATTGTAGCAAATGGATGTGGTACAATGCCCGCATGAGGAACGGGCAGACGATGGTCGAGTACATCCTGGTGCTGGTGACGCTGCTGGGCGCCGCGGCCGCCGCGGGGCTGCTCGCCCGGGCCGTCCGGGCGCAGGAGGCGCGCACCGAGACGCTGCTCGGCTCCGGCTATCCGTGAGAAAGGACGTTGCCATGCGCATGAGAAACGGCAAGCAGGGTCAGGCGATGGTGGAATACATCATCATCGTGGTGTTGATCGCCATCGCGGGCATCGCGCTCTGGTCGCTCTTCGGCTCGGCCATCGCGAAGAAGGTCTCCGGCGCCACCTCCGCCCTCGACGAGGAGGTCGGCCAGGAAGCCCAGGACGCCTACCAGGACCTCAGCGACGGCAGCGGCGACGCGCTCCGCCGCCTGGACGAGACGGGCGACCTGAACTGATGCCCCCGTGCCGCGCGAGCACCCGCCCCAGGCGCGGGCAGGCGATGGTGGAAAGCCTCATCGTCCTGCTCTTCCTCGTCGCGGCCTTCCTCTTCCTTTACGACTTCGCCTTCGGCGCGGTGGCGCGCCTGCTGCTGGAGAACGGCGCCGCCAGCGCGGCCCGGGCCGACGCGGTGGGCCTCAACGGCTTCCAGCGCGAGAAATCCCTGCGCGTGGGCATGATCCCCGTCTCAGGCCGGCGCCTGGTGCCGGGGGACGGCCGCGCCGTGGCCCCGGGCGCCGGCGAGCTGGCCCTCGTGCGCACCTACCTCCAGGCCCGGGACTGGGCCGAGGCCGACGGCATCCTCGACTACGAAGGCTGGCGGGGCCTCAGCCACGACGTGCGCCGCTCGGGCGGGACGTGCCGCGTCCGCGCCGCCTTCGAGACGCCCACGACCCTGCCCCGGCGCCTCGGCGCCCTCTTCGGCCTGGGCACGGCCGGGCCGACGCGCACGCTTGCCGCCGAATGGGCGGTGGAAGACCATGCCTCGCTTTACCTCGCACGCTGACCGCGGCGGACAGGCCGTGGTGCTCCTGCTCGGGTTCCTCGTGGCGCTCGCGGCCCTGACGCTGTGGGTGGGCACGGCCTATCGGCACGCCGCCGAGCGCCTGGCCCTGCGCGACGGCGGGGACGCCGCCGCCCTCGCCGCCGCCCGCTGGCAGGCCGCCGGGCTCAACCTCGTGGGCGAGCTGAACCTCATCCAGGCCTACATGCTCGCCGACGCCGTCCCCAACGCCCACGCCGCCCGCGCCCTCCACGGGCTCCGCCAGCGCGTCGCCCTCGCCGCCCCCTTCCTGGCCCTCCTCTCGGCCAGCGAGACCGCCCGCGCCAACGGCCTGCCGGAGATCCCCGAGTGCGCCGGGCTCCTCCGCGAGATCGGCGACGAGGCGGCCTTCAACGGCCTCTTCCCCGGCGCCGAGGAGGCCTTCCGGGACATGGCCCACACCCTCGCCGCGCAGCCCCTCCACGCCGCCCCCGCCAGCCCCGGCGCGGACCCCTCGGGCCACCTCCTGCTGGCGCAGGACTTCTACGAGGCCGTCCTGGCCGACGACTGGTGCTGGTTCTGGTTCAACGCCTACCCCTTCCTCCAGCGCTTCTCCGGGCGCGCCGACTTCGGCCCGCTCCCGGACTACGCCACCGAGCCCTTCCTCGGCCTGCGCCTGGGCGAGCGGCTGACGAGCCTCGAAGACCTCCTCGCCCAGGGCGTCCCCCTCGACGCCCAGCTCGCCGACCTCGGCCACCCCACCCTGCCCCCGCCCGCCCACGGCCCCGCCGCAAGCGGCGCCGAGCGCCGCCAAACCGTCCCCTGGAGCGCCTACGACGCAGGCGCCTGGGGCCCCTGGCGGGCCATGCGCCCGGGCGGGCTCCCCATCACGGGCACGCTCCGCGGGCAATACGACTACTTCGGCGCCTCCGCCCCCCTCTCCGTGGCCGACGGCGCCTTCGTCTGGCTGGCGGTGGCCAAGCCCTTCGGCGAAGTGGGCGGCGCGAACCCCACCGAGGGAGGCCTCGTCCTCGGCGGCTTCGACGACGTGCGCCTCATCCCCGTGGACGCCGGCGACGTGGGGCTCGTGGCCTTCAACCCCGCCTGGCTGCGCCACATCCGCCGCCACCTGCCCGACTATTCGGCCACCGGCCTGACCTTCTCGGGCTGCCGCTACTGCTCGGCCCTGCGCACCTTCGCCAACCCCGCCTGGCGCGCCCGGGGGCTGGCCTGGCTGGCGCGCTTCGGCCACACCTGCCGCCGCCCCAGGGCGGACGGGGACGGCGGCGACTCCGGCGGCGCGCATTACGGCCACTGATCACGTCAGCCCGAAGAGCCGCGCGGCGTTGGCCGTCGTCAGCTCGGCGAGCGCCTCCGGCGACAGGCCGCGCAGGCCGGCCAGGCAGGCGGCGGTGGCGGCGACGTACGCCGGGCGGTTGCGTTTGCCGCGGTGCGGCACGGGCGCGAGGTAGGGCGAATCGGTCTCCACCAGCAGGCGCCCGGCGGGGACGTACCGCGCCACCTCGCGCAGGGCCCCGGCGTTGCGGAAGGTGAGGATGCCGGAGAAGGAGATGAAGTAGCCCAGATCCAGGCACGCGCGGGCCAGCGCCCGCCCCCCCGTGAAGGAGTGGATGACCCCGGCGCGCGGCAGGGCCAGGGCGCGGAGGGCGGACAGGGTGAGGTCGTCGGCCTCGCGGGTGTGGACGATGACGGGCAGGCCGCGGGCGCGGGCCGCCTCGGCCTGGGCCTCGAAGCAGGCGCGCTGGGCGTCCGCGCTCCCGGGGTCCTTCCAGTGGAAGTCGAACCCCAGCTCGCCCACGGCCACCAGGCGCGGATCCTCGGGCAAGGGCCCGGGCTCGGCCTCGGCCGACCAGTCGAGGCCGTGGGCGAACCACGTGCCGCTGGCCGCCGCGGCGGCGTTGAGCGCGGGGCTCCCGCCGACGGCCAGGACGCCCACGCCCGCGGCGGCGGCCTCGGCCAGCAGCGCGGGCGCGTCGTCGCCCGGCTCGAAGTGGCAGTGGGTGTCGATGAGGCGGAAGGTCATTCGAGCGCCCCCTCGAGGAAGCGCGACGCGCGGATCTCCGAGGGCAGGAAGGTGCGGAAGGTGCCGGGCTTGAGCTCCAGCGTGAAGCCGCCCTCGGGCGTGCGCTTGGTGAAGACGCCGGTGTAGGTGCGCGTGTCGGTGCGCACCTCGAAATCCGGCTTGAAGGCCAGCTGGGCGCGGAGCGTGGCCGTCTTGCCGGCCTCGACGGCGACGGCCCGGTCCAGGTCGGCGTAGCCGCGCGCCTTGAGGGTGAGGGTGTGCCGCCCGGGGGGGAGGGAGAGGGTGGCGGGCTTCGAGGTGAAGCCGTCGGGCCCGGGCTCGGTGGTGAGCAGGCGCCGGTTGCCCTCCCACACCTCCACCGCGCCTGGCTGGGTCTGCACCGAGAGCGTGCCGCGGACGACCTCGAGGCGGAACTCCTCCACCCGTGTGGCGCCGGCCTCGAGGGTCAGGGCGCGCTCGGCCTGGGCGTAGCCGGGGCGCTCCACGCGCAGGGTGTGCGCGCCGGCGGGCAGGTCGGGGAGGGTGAGGTCGCTCTCGCCGCGGAAGACGCCGTCCACGTAGACGCGCGCGCCCTGCGGGATGGTGGAGACGGTCAGGCCCGCGGGCAGCCGCTCCAGCGGCAGGTCGAGCCGCGCGGTCTCGCCGGGGCCGAGGGTGAGTGTGTGGGAAAAGGGCTTGTGGCCCTCGAGGCGGAGGGTGAGCGTGTGCTCGCCGGTGCGGAGCCCCTCGAGGGTCAGCGGCGTCTGCCCCTGCGGCACGCCGTTGAGGAGCAGGCGCGCGCCGGAAGGCCGGCTGGAGACGGCGATGGCGCCGGTGGAGGAGACGAGCGAGGCGTCCACCACGCGCGGCTTGCCGTTGGAGAGATCCAGGCGCAGGACGCGCTCCTGGAAGCCGGGCGCGCGCAGGACAATGCGGTAGGCCCGCGGCTCGTCGAAGAAGGCATGGAAGGGCGTCACGCCCAGCTCCGCGCCCTCGCAGAGCACGGTCACCCCGCCCTCGGCGCGAAAGAGGACGGGGATGGGGCTGCGCGCGAGGGTGAACCGCTCCAGCCCGCGCTCGCCAGGGCCGAGGGTGACGGTGCGCCACTGCGGCTCGTAGCCGGGGGCCGAGACGCGCAGGACGGTGGGCTCGCCGGGCGCGACGTCAAGCGTGAAGGCGCGGTCGGCGCCGACCTCCGCGTGGTTCACCCAGAGCGTCGCGGGTGGGTCGACCGTCACGCGCAGGGTGGCCGGGAGGGGCGCCTGCTGGGCGGGCGCGGAAAGGGCGGCGAGGACAAGGGACGCAAGGAGCGCGCGGCGCATCAGCGGCCTCCCTTCTTGTAGCGGTTCTCGAGGGAGAGGAGGCGCTCGGTGGCCTCGGCGTTGCGGGGGTCGTCGCGGTCGGGGATCAGGCGCAGGATGCCGCGCAGGGCGCCGATGGCCTCGTCGTAGCGCTGGGTGTTGAGGGCCTGGTCGACGGCGAAGAGGGCGGCGCGGTGGCGCTCGTCGAGCAGGCCCTCGGCCTCGCGCAGCCCGGCCTCGAGGTCGGCGGCGAAGGCGGGCTTGGGGTTGAGGGTCTCGAGATAGGAGAGGCCGGCGCGGTAGGCCTCCACGCACTTGAAGAGGTAATCGTCGGCCAGATCGCGCTGCTCCCAGTAACGCCGGGCCACGCGCAGCTGCTCCTCGCCGCGCTCGCGCAGCTCGGCGACGGAATACTGCGTGCCCCACGCGCCCAGCTCCGTCCGCGCGAAGGCCTCCAGCCTGTCGCACAGGCGGTCGAAGGCCTGGTTGGCGACGTTCTCGGCGGTGCGCGACCAGATCTCCGGGCCGAAGACGAGGGTGAGCGCGCGCCGCTCGAGCGCGCCGCTCTCGCTGCGCTCGGGGTACAGCAGGGGGATGGCGGCGTAGCGCGAGGCGACGATCTCGCGGCGGAGGGCGGCGCGGGCCTGGGGGCCGAGCGTCTTCTCCTTGGAGAAGGAGCGGTCCTCCGCGCCGAGGTCGTCGATGGCCAGCGCCAGGCGGCCCGAGTCGTCGAAGGTCAGCGTGTAGCGGAAAAGGGTGCGCTCGTCGATGGCCAGGCGTTCGTAGCGGAACTCGAAGGGCTGCTCCCCGGCCGCGGGCAGGGCGCGCCCGTCCACGGGCGCGGCGGGCCGCCCCTGCCGCAGGAAGAGCCACGCGCCCACGGCCAGCAGGGCGATCGCCGCCAGGCCGGCCAGCAGGCCCAGCAGAGGGCCGCGGCGGGAGGGGGGCGCGGCCTCGGGGCGCGCCGCGGAAAGCCCCAGGTCGACGTGCGCGTCCGCCGGGGGCGGCGCGGCGGGCGCTTCGGCGGGGGCCTCGAGCGGGGGCTGCGGCGCGGGCGCGGCCTCGCCCTCGAGGGTCACGCGCAGGGCCGTCTCGCCCACCGTCACCACGTCGCCGGGCCCCAGCGCGGCGGGGTCGGCGCCCAGGGGCCTGCCGTTGAGCGCGGTGCCGTTGGAGGAGCCGAGATCCTGCACCATCGGGCGGCCACCCTCAAGGAAGAAGCGGCAATGGATGCGCGAGAGCAGCCCATCCGGCAGGCACAGATCCGCCATCCTGGAGGAACGGCCAAGGGTGGCCCCGGCGGGCGGCACTTCCAGGCGGCGGCCCATCCCCGGGCCGATGAGCACGGTCAGGACAATCTGCTTCATGGCGTTAGTCTATCAAATCAGGTCGCGCCAGTGGGCGAGCGCCGTGAGCTTTCCCATCCACGCCGGGCGCGCCAGCGGGTGACCGAAGAGCCGCGCGTCGCCGTACCGTCGCCGGAGCGTGCGCAGGATGGCCAGCCCCGTCTCCCACGGCCTGAAGGCCGCGTTGTCCGTCAGGCTCAGGCGGATGCCGCCGGCGTCGGGCTGGGTGAAATCGTGGAAGGCCACGCCCGGCAGGCCCAGCGCGTTGAGCGCGTCGGCCAGGGCCGGGCCCTCGAACCACGGCGCGCGGAGCGTCCGCCACGCCCAGGCCGTCGCGCGGCCCACGTCGAGCTGCGGCAGGGCCTCGGCGAAGACGGTGGCCGGGTAGAGCCGCGCGGCCGTCCAATCGCGGATGGCGGGGCTCGGCGGCAGGAACTCGGCCCCCGGCCCGGGCGCCATCGGCGCGGGCACGTGCGGCAGGCCTAGCCAGGCGGCCACCTCGGTGTGCGTGCGACCGTGGACGAAGGGCAGCGCGCAGGGCGCGACGAAGGAGAGGAGCCCCGGCTCGGCCGCGGGGCCGTCGGGCAGGCCATGGCAGGGCAGGGGCCGGTCGCAGACCACGCAGGGCAGGCCGGCCTCGGCGCAGGCCTCGAGGGCCAGCTTGAGCGTGGCCAGGTAGGTGTAGCAGCGCACGCCGATGTCCTGCAAATCCACCACGAGCGCGTCCAGCCCCGCCAGATCCCCGGGCGCGGGCCTGCGCCGCTCGCCGTAGAGCGAGTGGATGGGGATGCCCCAGAGCGGGTGCGGCGCGGTGTGCGTGCGCTCGCCCGCCGCGGCCAGGCCGAAATAGCCGTGCTCGGGCGCGAAGAGGGCGCGCAGGTTGCCGCCGAAGACGCGCCGCGCCGCCTGCGCCGAGGTCTCGCCCGTGGAGAGGAGCGCGGCCTGGTGCGTGAGCAGACCGACCCTGAGCGTGGGGTCGGCGCCGCGGAGCCAGACCTCGAAGCCGGGGGTCACCCGCGCCGCCCCACGAGGATGAGGGTGGTGGGGATGGCGGCGCACTCGTCGAAGGCCTCGAGCCAGTCGTCCGAGGCATAGGCCGGGGTGCGGCTGGCGGGCGGCTCCTCCAGCCGCTCGACCGTCAGCCCCGCGGCGCGGAAGGCGTTGAACCACGCGCTCACGGGCCAGGCCCGGCTGGCGATGGGCGCGCCCTCGCCCGAGGGCTGCTCGCGCACGTCGTCGACGGGCCGGAAGTAGCTGGGCAGGAAGCGCCCCCAGGTCTCCGTGCCGTCCTCCTCGTCCACGCTCACCCATTCGCCGTTGTAGACGGGGTGGACGGTGGAGAGCACGAGGCTGCCGCCGGGCCTCAGCCACCGCGCCGCGCGCCGCACCTGCGCGAAGGGATCGGCCAGGAATTCGAAGGCGTGCGAACTGGTGATGAGGTCGAAGGAGGCCTCCGGCGCCTCGAACGCCTCGATGGCGCACCGGCGGAAGTCCACCTCCAGCCCCGCCCGCGCGGCGTCCCGGCGGGCATAGGCCAGCTGGCCCTCGGAGATGTCGATGGCCGTGCAGCGGAGCCCCCGCCGGGCCAGCCAAAGGGAGTTCTGCCCCTCGCCGCAGCCCAGCTCGAGCGCCGCCATCCCGGGCCGCAGCGGCGGCAACAGGCGCAGCTCCCGCTCGCCGGCCAGGAGCGGGCCGTAGTGGAAATCGTCCGCCGCGATGCGCGTGATGGCGCGGTATTCCCCGGCGATGGCGTCCCAATACTGCCGCTGCGGGTTCATGGGAGCCTGCCGGCGGCCTGCGCGCGGCGGTAGAGGTGCCAGAGGATGATGGTCTTGCCGTCGTCGAGCCCGCCCGCGTCGATGGCCGCGTCGATCTCCCCGGCGGAGAGGGCCACGGGGCGGAGGTTCTCGTCGGTGTCCAGCCGCTGGACGTCGGGCTCGCCCTTGAGGTCGGCGTAGAAGTGCCAATGCACCTCGTCGCAGTAGCCGGGGGCGGGGAGCGACCTGCCGAGCGGCGTCAGCGCGACCACCTCGTGGCCGCTCTCCTCGCGGGTCTCGCGGCGTGCGGCGGCCTCGGGCGCCTCGCCCGCCTCGATGCACCCGGCCACGCACTCCAGGAGCGTCCGCTCCACGGCCTTGCGGTATTGCCGCACGAAGACGAAGCGCCCGTCCGGCAGCCGCCCCAGGACGCAGACGGCGCCGCGGTGGCGGAGCACCTCGCGCGTGGTCCTGCGCCCGTCGGGCATCTCGATGTCAAGGACGTCGACGGTCAGCGCGCGCCCCTCGAAGATGCGGCGCGTGGCGAGGGTCTTCTCATGCATGGGGTCTTCGGCCATGGCTCACTCCATGTTCAGGCGGCGCTCGACGTCGGCGGAACGCTTGCCGCCGAGCTCCACGCTCTTGACGTAAAACTCCGCCGCGATCTTCCGGTCCGGGTCCGCCACCGGCATCCGCATGAAGGCCACGGCCATGTTGAAGTAGGGCCGCGGGTCCTTCGGCCGGCGCTTCATCGCGGCCTCGAGCACGCGCATGGCCTCCTCGGGCCGGTTCTTGGTCAGGAAGGCCCCCGCGCCCACCAGCTGCGCCTCGAACCCGGCCTCCGAGCCCTGCGGGATGGAGCCGACGATCTCCAGCGCGTCGTCCGGCCGCCCCTGCAGCAGGCGCAGCCGCGCCAGCAACAGCATGAAGCCGTGGTGCTCGGGCCACTTCACCGCGTTCTGCGCCAGCGCCGACTCCAACAGGTCGATGCGCTTGGCCTCCCACATCCCGCGGCACGCGGCGTATGCCTCCTCCGCGGCGCGGGCGTCGCGCTCGGCCTCGGCCTTCGCGGCGGCGTCCGCCTGGGCCCGGCGCCGGGCGGCCTCGCGGGCGCGCTCCTCGGCCTCGGCCTGGCGCTGGCGGAGCAGGAGCGTCTCGGCCTCCCGGCGTTTGCGCTCCGCCTCCTCGGCCTCCCGGCGCGCGCGTTCCCGGGCGGCGGCCTCGGCCTGCTCCTGGGCGAGGGCCTTCTCGATGGTCTCGACGGCCAACCCGGCCTCGTCGGCCCGGGCGCGGGCCTGGGCGGCGGCGGCCTCGTCGGCGCGGAGGTGCGCCTGGGCGGCGTCGAGCGCCTCGTCGGCGCGGCGGAGGGCCGCGGCGGCGGCCTTCGCGCGGGCCTCGGCGGAGGCCTCCCCGCGTTCGGCCTCCGGCACGGTGGCGGCGGCGAAAAGCCCGCCCCCCTGCGCGCGGGCTCTGGCGGAGGAGAGGGCCTGCGCGGCCTCCTGGAAGGCCCGTTGCGCGGCCTCCGCGGCCTGGGCGGCGGCGGACTGGGCCTTCTCGGCCTCCTGGACGCGCAGGCGCGTGGCCAGCAGGCGCTTCTCGGCGGCGTCGCGCGCGGCCTCCGCGGCGGCCAGGTCGCGCCGGGCGGGGGGCAGCTGGTCGGCCAGGGTCGGCGGCTTGGGCGGCTCGTAGAGGCGCTCCTTGGCGGCCTTCTCCTCCTCGGCCCGGTTCAGCTGGGCGCGTTCCTCGGCCAGGCGGCGTTCCAGCTCGGTGGTGTCGGTCACGGCCTGGCGGACGTCCTGCACCTCGGCGCGCTCCAGCGCCAGCGCGTCGAGCATGGAGAGGCAATGGAACTTCTTGATGCGCATCGGCGCCCAGGCGCTGCCCGAGGTATCCTCCCGCGCCTCGATCTCCTCGATGAGCGCCTGCGCCCTGCGGAACTGGCGGATGGCTTCCTCGGTGTCGTCGCGCTCGACCGCGTCCTGGGCCTGGGCGATGGCGCGGTTGGGCTCGCGCAGGCTTTCCGCCACGCGCGTGGCCAACGCCGCGGCCCGCGCCTCCTCGCTCTCGCCGAAGGGCCAGATGGCCGCCGCCGGGCCCGCCAACAGGGCCGCGAGCGCCGCGGCCGCCCAAATCCTGCTCATGTCTCGCTCCTCTCTTTCCAAGGTTCCACGTGGATCGTCACGATCGCGTCCGGCCCGAACTCCCCGCGCAGCGCCCGCTCCACCCCGCAGGCGATGGCGTGGCTCTCGCGCACGGTCATCTCGGGGTCCACGCGGAAGTGCATCTCGATCACCGCCACGCTCCCCACCCGCCGGCTCCGCAGGTGATGCGGCTCCGACAGGCCCGGCACCCCGTGCACCAGCTCCAGAATCCGCGCGTTCTCCGCCGGCGTCATCCCCTGCTCGGCCAGCTTGTCGAGCGCGTCGCGCACGATGTCCCACGCGATCTTCAGCAGCACCAGCCCCACCGCCGTCGCCGCCAACGGGTCCAGCGCCGACCACTTGCCCCCGAACAGCGCGCCCGCGCCCGCCCCCACCGTCGTCGCGATGGAGGAGAGCGCGTCGCTGCGGTGGTGCCAGGCGTTCGCCAGCAGCGCGTCGTTCCCCGTCCGCCGCGCCACCCGCACCGTCGCCTGATACAGCCACTCCTTCACCCCGATCGACGCCGCTCCCGCCCAGAGCGCCACCATCCCCGGCCGCGCCGGCAGCTCCCCCCACGCCAACGCCAGCCACAGCGCGTGCGCCCCATGGAACGCGATCGCCAGCCCCACCGCGCACAGCGCGATCCCCACCACCGCCGCCGCCAGCGTCTCATACTTCCCATGGCCGTAGGGATGATCCCCATCCTGCGGCCGCCCCGCCAGGCGCATCCCCACCAGCACCGCGAAATCCGTCGCGAAGTCGCTCGCCGAATGCGCCGCGTCCGCCACCATCGCCGCCGAGCGCCCCACCAGGCCCGCCGCCAGCTTCGCCGCGGTCAGCGCCACGTTCACCCAAACCGAGAGCCACGTGACGCGGTTCGCCAGCACCACCCGTTCCTCGCTCGTCAGCCGTTCGCCCTTCATGGCCCAATAGTGTACCAAACCGCCGCCCCAAGCGCCCACCGCAAAGCGAAGCCCCGCCGCGGCCACGCCCAAGAAAAGGCCCCCGGCCTTCAAGGTCGGGGGCCTCTTGCCACGATAGGCACGATTACGCCACGCGGCGGCGCAGCGCCACGCCGGCCACGCCCAGCGCGAGCAGCGCCAGCGCCGTCGGCTCGGGCAGGGCGGCGATCGCCGCCTGCGTCTCCGCGTAATTCTTCCCGTCGACGTACGCGATGTCCATCGCCCACGTGCCGTCGAGGACGTTCTTGTCCGTACCGGCGTCGACCCCCGGCACGACCGCCTGGCGGCCCCAGGCCAGGCCGGAGATGGCGTCGGCGGAGGCCGAGATCGTGCCGACCTTCGTCCCGTTGACGGAGAAGGTGAGGGTGTTACCATCCCCCTCGATGACGAACTCCATGCCGCCGGTCGCCAGCGCGATCTCGGAAGCGGCGTTGCCCGTCACCTGGACAGTATTGTTAGGCGCCATGAAACGCCAGGGGCTCTGTTGCTGCCCATTCGCACTGCCGCCATTGGAGGAGGAGACGCCGAGGATGACCGGCCACCCCTCGCCACTCGGCAGGGTGGAAAAGTTCACGTTGGCGACGATCGTCCACTTGCTACCAAGCTCCAGATCGCTGACGGCGCCGGCGGACGTCGCCCCGGACGCGACGGAGCCATACCCCGAGACATGCTTCAGCGCGTTCCAGTCCAGGGTCACCGCCTGGGCAAGGCCGGCCAGACACAGGCCGGTAACCAACAAACCGATTTTCTTCATCGTTTCGTTCCTTTCCTCTCGCGGCACCACGCCGCGATTGGCACTTATACTACCATCCCCCCCCCCCCCCCCCCCCCCCCCCCCCCCCCCCCCCCTCCTCTCCCTCTATCTCTCCGCCGCCCCCCCCCCCCCCCCCCCCGCCCCCCCCCCGGCGGCCGGGGGCGGGGG
>CALXSE010000021.1 GCA_944391085.1 uncultured Kiritimatiellota bacterium
CGGAAGCCCGAGAGTCCGTTGGCCAATGCGGAGACGCCCTGCTGGAGGAAGAGGCCTCCGGCCATCGCGCCGATTTGGCCGGCGAGGGATTTGCCGCCGTTGGCGGGGGCGTTCTGTGCGGTTGAGGGGGCGGTTGCGGGGGCGGCCGTCGGCGCGGTGGGGGCGCCGGGGGCTTGCGGGGCGGTTGCGGGGGCGTTGCCGGGTACCTGCGTGGGGGCGGCGGGGGCGTTGCCGGCCTTGGCGGTGTCGCCGACGACGCGGAGGGTGATGGTGCTGTCAGCCATTGTTTCTCCTTTCAGTCGAAACGGAAGTTTGGAGGTTTGGAAGCTTGGAGGCTTGGCGTCTTTGTCGCCCTTCGGGCTCTCCAATCAGCGGCGTGCGGTGAGGCGGGCCATGAGTTCCTCTTCGAGGAGGGAGAAGCCCTGGTAGCCGGCGACGGCGGTCTTCCATTGACGGAAGAGGAGGGCGAGCTGTGCGGCGGGGAGGCGGTGGAGGAGGTGCGGCAGGGGCCAGTGGTAGGTCCTTGCCGCCCACTCCGCCAGTGCGATCAGCCAGCCGTTGCCGGCGAGGCTTTTTTTGGCTCGTCCTCGGTGGGTGCGGGGAGGAGTGCGTAGAAGTCTCGGAGGGCCTTGAGGGCGGCGACCCAGCGGCGGGAGAAGTCGCCTGGGGCGAGGGAGTCGGCCCATGTGAAGGCGTCCTCGGTGAGGGTGTCGAGGTGTTTGGCGCCTTGGGCGGAGGGGATGGAGAGGAGGAAGAGTCCGGGGATGACGTCGGCGGCGGCGGGGTTTCCGGCGCCGAGGAGGGGGCTCTTGATCTTCTCGAGGAGGGCCACCTGGCCGAGGGTGAGGGGCGCGGGGTCGGCGAGGGCATCGAGGACCGTCTGGGGGTTGCCGGCGGGCTCGCCGCCGTCAACCCGTGAATCGCGAATCGCGAATCGCGAATCGTCGCGCCCCTGCGGTGCATCTGGATTGTCTTTGTCCATTGCGTTCATTTCCGGTTCTCCGTGATGTTACTACGCGCTGGGCCAGTTTTCGTAGCGTTCGAGGGTGAGGACGAGCTTGCGGAAGTCGCGGTTGCTCTGGACCTCGCGGCAGGAGAGGATGGCGAAGACCTTGGAGTCGACGGTGAGGGTGGCGGTGCTCCCGGCGGTGAAGGTGGGGAGGGTGACGGTGGTAGGGGCCATGAGGGTGGCGGTGACGGTGGTCTTTTTGTCGTAGTCCTGGCGGTGGACGACGGCGCCGTTCTGGTCCTGGCAGTAGGCCACCTGGGGCTCGTCGGCGCACTCCCAGTCGGTGATGATGCATTCGGCGTAGTCGCCGCCGAGGGTTTTGCTGACGCCCCACCCGGGGGTCGTGATGCTTGTGGGGTTGGTTGCCATGGTGGTGTTCCTTTCTGTTGAAACGGAAGTTTGGATGGTTGGAAGTTTGGAAGCTTGGAGGAGCTTCGGAGGTTGGGTCCCGGGCTGTCGCCTTCGGCGACGGTGTGGCCGGAAGGGTGGACAGCCAAGCCTCCAAGCCTCTAAGCCTCCAAGCCTCCCACGTTGGGCGCCCGTTCACGGGTGACCAACGTGTCAAAGGTGGCGGTGGCCTGGAAGAGGTCGACCTGGGGTACGTGCTCGACGGTGCGGAGCATGAGGTTGGGTCCGTCGAGGGCGAGGGCGGCGTGCCAGGCGGCGTCGAGTGCGGTGGCGGCGTTGGGGCGGCAGCGGTTGAGGGTGGGGTTTTCGAGGGCGAGGAGCTCGACGGAGACGTTGAGCGCGGGGCGGTTGTTCTCGGCGCGGGGGGCTCGGAGGATGAGGGCGCAGCCGGTGCCGGAGAGGACGGCGCGCTCCACCTCGCTGAGGATGTCGAGCTGGTTTTCGATGAGGACGGCCACGCCATGCTCGGCGTACCAGGGGTCGGCGTCGAGGGTGGCCTTCAGCCAGGCCAGTAGATTTTGGATGGGATTCATGCTTTGTTCCTTTCTATCGTGCGGCGGCGGAGGCGGCGGTTTCGATGGCGTTGAGTGCGGCGCGCGCGAGGGCGTCATCGATGGCCTTGGGGTCTGGCAGGAGGGTTGGGTCGCGCTTTTGTGTGACGGAGGCGCAGAGGGCGTACATGGGGGTGAGGCGGCCGCCCTCCTCGGTGGCGAGGATGCGGGTGCCCTTGGGGCGGAAGAGGGCGGCGCCGGAGAGGCGCGTGAGCTCGCGGGGGCGTCTGCCGTAGGCCTCGGCGCGGAGGGGGATGGTGAGGGCCTTGGCGCGGCGGGGGCGGATGATGACGTCGCGGAGGGCGCGGGCGATGCCGGGGTGGGTCACGCTCACCTCGGCGTCGTTGGCGTGGGCGTGGAGGCGGACGGCCTGTGCGGAGCCGGACCAGAAGCCGGTGGGGGTGGCGCCGAGGCGGCTGGCGGTGTTGTGGCGTTCGCGCGCCACCTTCTGCAGGTGCCGCATGACGAGGGCCTGGAGGGCGCCGGCGGCGGCCTTGGCCAAGAGGCCCGGGGTGATGCGCTCCACCCAGCGCCGGTGCCAGCCGGCCAGCCGCTCCGCGGGAATGGTGATGGTTACGCTCATGGCAGGCTCCCTTCAGTCGCCTGCGGAAGTTTGGAGGCTTGGAGGCTTGGAAGCTTGGTTTGTAACATCTCAATCTCGGTGCGCAAGGCCTTGAGTTCCTCCTCGTGGTCGCGGTCGCGCATCATTGCGCTGATTGCCGCGGCCAGGAGAAAGCCGAGCAGGATGCGAAGAATGTGGTCAAACAGGTTCATGCTTGCATTTCCTTCCGATTTATGAGATAGTAGTGCCGAGGTCGACGCAGAGCGCTTACACGCTGAGAGGCTCGATGCTCCGTGACGGGGTGTAAGCCCGACGACGCGCATCCGATCGGGGGCTTGCCCCCGTGATGGCCGGTCTAGCCCGATTACGGGAAGGCCGGCCGCTTTCATTTCCCCCTCCTGAAGTATTTGCCGCCAATGGAGTGGCGCACCTGCCCCACGCTCCCGCGCATGAAGTCGTTGACCTCATGGGTGGCTTCGTCTACGAAGACGACCACGGCCTCCTCGCCGAACTCCCGGTAATAGAAGGATTGATTCCCGCGATAGTCCCGCTCCACCCGCCCGGGATAGCGAACGGTCGCGACCGCGGCTTTAACCAAAGTCAAGCGGCGCGGGTCCGGCCCCTGCGGGCGGCCTTCCCCATCTTGATACTTGCCCACGAGCCGCTTCGGCCAAGTGATGGTCTTACCGTCCCTGTCTTTGGTCTGCGCATTCGCATGAAGGAAGGTTAAACCTTCGTTCGGCGTACAGGCAAGGTCGCTCAAGGTCTGCCCACGCGCAGGTTTCTCCTGCCATTGCTTGACGTCTTCCTTCACGCCGCCGTGTTTGGGCTCGGGGCTTTGCTTGACGTCTTCCTTGACTTCGACCTTTGCGGGTTCGCCACCGGCATCGTGCTCGGGATTGTTGCACTTGCCTCCCTTGGTCACGAAGGCGCCGCAATCGGGGCAGTTCCGATTGCGGATGGCGCGGAGGGTGATGGCGGTGATGAGGAGTGCGGCGGCGCGGCGGGCGGCGCGGTTGGTGGCCTCGCCCAGCAGGCCGAGCTCCTTGGCCTCCAGGCGGTCCACCGGCACCCACTCGTAACTCGAGCCGAAGGCGAAGGGCGGATAGGGGTTGCCCAGGGTGTCGCGGAAGCCGCCCGCGCCGTCGCCCAGCGCCTGCCAGATGGGGGAGCTTTTCAGGGCCACCATCTTGGTGCGGTGGGCGCCGCTCCAGCCCACGCGCTCGCCGGCGGCCTTCCAGCGTTGGGGCCAGTCGGTGCGGTGTTGCTTTCGGTAGCCGCCGCTGGCGAGTTCCCAGGCGGGGAAGAGGGCGGCCACCTGCGGGTCCTCGCTTTCGGCGAGCTGCGCCAGCGAGGCCGCCGTCTGCCGGTTGGTCTTGAGCACCAGGTTGAGGCGCGCCAGGGTGCGGGCGTCGCGCAGCGTCCCGGCCGTCCCGGGCTCGGGCGTATAGCCCAGCTCGGCGAGCTTGTCGGTGAGGGCGAGGCGTGCGGCGGAGGCGTCGAGCGTGCCGTCGGCCACCTGCATGAGCACGGTCTGGACGCGGTCGAGGTAGCCCTGGAGCGTCATGCGCGCGGAGAAGAGGGCCTGCTCGCGCAGGCGTTGGGACCACTGCGAACGGATGCCCGCGGTGTCCAGCGCCGTGGGCGTGGGCGTTTTGAGGCCGATGATCTCCGCGACGCCGGGCATGGGGGCTCACTCCTTGTTGTCGTTCGCCGGAGAACGGAGCGTGCAGGCCCGAAGGGCCAAACCTTCCACGGCCACGGAGAACGGAGCGTGCAGCGCCGAAGGCGCAAACCTTCCACGGCTACAGAACGCCCCTGCGGGGCGACGGATAGACGTGCGCTTCACTTAGAGGCCTCCTGGGTGTGCTTCCAAGCATCGTAGGCGAGCTGAAGTGCCGTATCGACGGCGCAATCGCCAAGCTCACGGCCGGCGCGTTTGAGTGCCGCCACGAGTTCATCTCGGGCACGCACCCACGCCTTGTCTCCGGTGAGACCCTCGGCCGCCGCGGCTTGGATGGCGTTCAGACAGAGGTTGACGAGTTCCTCATCTTTGGCGACTTCCTTGGCACGGTCGACAACGGCCTCACAGATGGCCGTCAGCAAGGTGCGGCCGACGCCGCAGATCCAATTCCAGAGCTTTTTGAGCAGGTTCATGCGAAAGATTCCTTTCCTTAGGGTGCCCGTCTGAGGGGTGTTGCGAAAGAAAACGGGCGATTTCTTTCGCAAACGGGTGATTACTCGGCCTCCAGGAGCTCGAGCATGACGGAATCGGGGACGAACCAGCCGGTGGCGCCGTCCTCCATTTCGACGTAGATGCGGCGGCCCTGGGGGTCTGGGTCCTGCGGAGCGACGGGGACGACCTCGCGGTCCGCGGGGAGGACGGTGTAGGTGGTGCAGCCGGAGGCAAAGAGCATGCAGGGGATGAAGAAAAGCAACGCCATGGTCAACATGCCTGGAGAACGGAGAACGGAGAACAGAGAACAGACGCCCTGACGGGCGACGGATGGGAGGTCAGTCATGGTTTCTCCTTTCCTGGAGGATGGTGTTGAGGGTTTCTTTGTCGTGGTTGGCGATGGCGGAGCGGGTTTGGTTTGCGGCGCGTTTGCGGCGTGCTTGCAGCCAGGCGGCAAGGGCGAGGCAAAGGGCGTGGAGGATGTCGAGGAGCTTTTTCATGGAAGTTTGGAAGCTTGGAAGTTTGGAGGCTTGGCGCTCCTGCGGTCAAAGGGAAGGCCCCGGCGCGGCGCCCCGGCCGGCCTCACCCGAGGGGCCGGGTTTCGCAGACGCGCCCACGCCGGGGCGGGAAAGGGAAGCGGCTTCGCCGCTTGGAGAACAGAGAACGGAGAACGGAGAACAGAGCGCCCCTGCGGGGCGACGGGCGAGGTCGAGGTAAAAGTTTGTGAGGTCGACGTTCGCGGCCTGGGGCAATTCCGTCCATGCGATGCTCTGTGCGCCTCTGTGGAGACCTCTGTGGGCCTCTGTGATCTCCTCTCTCGGGTCGGGGATGTCGACGGCGAGGAGGAGGGCGCCGAGGTAAAGCGCGCACCCGGCGAGGGTGGCGCGGACGGGGCGGGAGGCGACGCGCCAGAGCCACGCGGCGAGGAGGGTTGTGGGGAGGACGACGGCGTAGAGCGCGAGGTCGTGGAGCATCATGCCAGCCTCGAAGTCCACGCGGAGGACGGCCTCGACGGCGACGAGGCGGACGAAGTTGAGACCGAGGCCACAGAGCGCGCCGACGGCGGCGCCGAGCCAGCGACGGCGTGCGAGGCAGGCGCCGAGGATGGCCCCGGCGGTGGCGGTGCGCAGGCCGGCGCAGGCGGGCGCGACGGTGCCGGTGAGGGCGGCGTCGGCGCCGACGCCGACGAAGACGGCGCGGAGGGCCTCAGCGGTCTGCTCGGCCAGCCACGCCTCGATGGGGAGAGCCCAGTCGGTGGTGTCGACGATGAGGCAGGCGGTGGCGGCGAGAAGGAGCAGGGGGACGAGGCGGATCATGGCGTGGGCTCCTTGGCGGGGAGGGAGACGGGGAAGGAGAGGCGTTTGCCGCGGATCATCGTGGGGGTGTCCGGCGGGAGGGCGGCGCGGGCGCGCGCGGCGGGGGCGGGGGTCTCGGCGGCGGGGAGGGTGGGTTCGAGGAGGACGCCGCCGGAGAAGGCGTGGGTCTGGCCGCCGATGGAGAAGGTGCCGGAGCGACCGACGTAGACGCCCTCGTCGGCGACGACCATGTAGCCGCCGCCCTCGAAGCGGCGGCCGCCGGTGCCGCCGAAGCGGCAACGTTTCATCACGGCGACGCGGGCGGGGTCGATGGCCTTGCCGTTGTGGGTGGGCGCGGGGAGGGTGTAGCCATAGACCCAGCGGCCCTCGAGGGTCATCGTCTGGGTGGGGAAGGAGCAGGCGCCCTCCTCGCAGAGGACGGAGACGGTGCGGCCCTTGGAGGAGGAGAAGAGGAACTGCATGGTGGGGGCGCGGGAGGGCTCCATGTCGAAGGCGACGTCGATCACATAACCGCCGTCGGCTTGGGGGGTGACGCGCGCGAGGGCGGCCACGACGTTCTCGGTCGTCTGTGCGAAGGGATCCAACTCCCAGGTGACGAGCGTCGGCGGCGAAGCCGCCAAGGCGGAGAACGGAGAACAGAGAACGGAGAACAGAGCGCCCAAAAGGGCGACGGGCGTGGCCGTTTTCATTCCTGCAGCCCTCCTTCGTCCGCTTGGGTTTCGATGTCGAGCTCGATCTCGATTTGGTGGACGGCGTTGGTGTAGGCCTCGACGAGGTCGATGAGCTCGTCCACGGTGAGCTCGGTCTCCTGGAGGTCCTCGGTGGCGAGGCGGAGGGACTTGGCCATGAGGCCGACCTTGGGGAGCTCGGGATAGAGGGTTTCGAGGGTGCCGTCCACGGCCATCATCTGGGTTTCGGTGGGGTCGGGCTCCTCGGGCTTGGTGTCGGCGCGAAGCCACAGCGCGAGCCCAAACCCCACGGACAGAAGGGTCAGGAACCGCAGATTCCGCAGATTGGGGCAGATTTTGGGCCGGCTACCGCCGGCAGGACGCTCCAAGGGACGCTTGGACGCTTGGACGTTTGGATGGTTGGCTTTCATGTTGTGCTCCTCTGTGTTGCGCTGTGATTCAGTTCTCTTCGATCGTCGTCACGGGGGTTTCCTCGACCAGGAGGCCGCCGATGAAGGTGAGGGTGGTGCCATCATCGGCGGTGAGGGTGAGGGTGCGGCCGTTGACGCCGTTGACGGAGAGACCGCCGCTGATGGGCAGGTAGTCGCCGACGCCGACGGCGGCGCCCTCGGTGGAGACCACCTTGCAGAAACCACTGGGGGTGGAGAAGGTGGTGGTGAAGGCGTAGACGGGGCGGGTCTCGCCGGGCACGTCCACGGTGTCGGGGTAAGAGCAGGTGTAGGTGAGCTCCTCGAAGGCGTCGTCGAGGACGGCTGCGCCCTTCATGGTGACCTGGCTCGCCGAGATGGGGGCGGGGTTGAAGGCGACCTTCAGCGTGAGGTCGGTCTTGCTCGCGTCGGCGGCGTTGGCGGCGGTGGTGACCTCGAGGATCTCGATCTCGCCGCTGTATTCGGGCGTGCCGGAGAGGACGCCGATGGAGTTGACGTAGCCCTCCAGCGCCCAGACGCCGTCCTCGGCGAGGTCGTCGAGGGTGGCCTCGAGGGCGTTGACGCGGGAGCCGAGGGTCTCGGTGAGGCCGGCGAGGTCGGCGACGGAGGCCTCGACGGAGGCGACCTGGTTGGTGGCGGCGTTGACGGAGGCCTTGGTGGCGACGGTGTCCAGCGGCCAGATGGTCTGGCCGTCCGTGACGAGTTGGTAGCGATAGGGCGTGGGGGGCGCGGGCGGCGTCTCCGCCGCGGACGCTGCGCGGCTCCCACAAAGGACACAAAGGGCCGCAAAGAGCGCAAAGTGTTTCATGGTTTTCATCGGCTTCAGTCCTCCACGGGTTTCATGGCGAAGGTTTGGAAGGTGTCGTCCCAACCCCAGCGGTAGGTCACGCCGCCGGCGGTGGCCTGGACGGAGGAGAGGGGCGCGTAGAGGCCCTCGATCTGGGCGAGGAGCTGGGTTTTGGCGGCGGCGACGGCGGCGGCGATGGCGGCGTCCACCTCGCTCTTGGTGTAGGTCTGGGCCTTGGGGTAGACGTCGGCGCTGTTGGCCTTTGGGGCGACGGCCTGGGCGATGGCCTGGTTGCGGGCGACGGCCTCTGCGGCGATGGCCTGCGCGGTGGCGGTGGAGAGGGCGTTGTAGGCCTGCTGGATGTTGGCCTGGATGGCGGCATTGGTCTGCTCGGCGGTGCTGTAGGCGCTGAGGTCGACGGTGGCGCCGAGGGCGTCCCACGCCGAGCCGGTCCAGGCGACGTTCTGGCCGTCCTCGTCTTGGACGTTGTAGACGTCTCCGACGGCGGGTGCGGAGGGGAGGGCGGCGCGGTTGGCGACGGAGCCCTTGTAGTGGTAGACCCCCGCCACCTTGCCGTCCACCTCGGCCTTGGTGTACGTCTGCGCCTTGGGATAGACGTCGGCGCTGTTGGCCTTCTGGGCCAGGGCGGCGTCCAGCCCGGCGACCTGCGCGGTGGTGTGGGTGTGGGCGGCATCGGCCTTGGCGTTGAGCTTGGCGTCCAGTCCGGTGACCTGGGCGGTGGTGTGGGTGTGGGTCTTCTCTGCTTTCTGGTCGAGGGCGGCCTTGACGGCCTTGGATGAGGGGACCCAGTCGATGGCGTCTTTGACGGCGGCGTGTGCGAGGGTGTCGCGGTCGATTTGGAGGGCGAGGGTGACCTTCTGGACGTAGCCGACGGATTCCGGGGTGACGGTGACGGGCTTGGTGGCGGCGAGGTCGCCGATGCGCAGGATGGCGTCGTCCTGGTTGCGGGCCTGCGGGCCGATGAGGTAGCGCTCCACCACCGTCTCATCCGCACCGAAGGCCGTGATGGCGTCGCACTGGTAGCGGGTGACATACGCCTCGCTGTCGGGGTCGGCGCCGGCCTGTCCGGAGACGGCGAAGCCGCCCTGGGTGCCGTTTTGGGTGACGAGGGCGGTTTTGCCGTGGGTGTCGGGGTCGGCGTGTTCGCCGGGGGCGAGGAGGGGGACGCAGCGCTTGGTGTGGACCTGCAGGGCGGTTTCGAGGGCGTTGTCGGCCTGTTGCCGGGCCTGGGTCTCGTCCGCCAGGGCGTCCCGGAGTTTGTCGAGCTGGGATTCGGGGAGGCGCTGGGCGGGGGTGAATCCTGGGGAGGGGGCGAGGTCGAGGGTGCCGAAGGCGCGGAAGGAGGCGCCGCCGGGGGTCTCGAGGGCGAGGAAGAAGCGGACGCGGTCGGCGCCGGTGTCGCAGTCGGGGGACCAGGCTGCGGAGAGCTCGCCGGTGGCGGGGTCGTAGGCGCCGGGCGCCTCATACCATTCGTCGGGGTCCATGCCGTCGGTCTGCCAGCGGAGTGCGACGGCGGCGCCGGAGAGTCCGGTGAGGGGCTTGGCGTATTGGGTGGGGGTGCAGGCGAGGGGGAAGGATTCGCCGTGGAAGGCCCGCGCGCGGAAGGGCTTGGGCGCGCTCACTTCCGTTTGCCACTGGAACGCGAGCGCAGGGGCGCCCGCGTTCCGGAGAACGGAGAACGGAGCGTGCAGGCCCGAAGGGGCAAACCTTCCACGGCTACGGAGAACGGAGCGCCCCTGCGGGGCGTCAGGCGTGGCTGCGGTCGTGTTGTCCTGGGTGTTCATGTCCAACCCTTCTCTGTGCGTCTCTGTGTGAACCTCTGTGTGCCTCTGTGATCTTCCCCTGACGGGGCCCTAGTCGAGGATATGGTTGTGGGTGACGGCGATTTGGGGCGTGGGGAGGGAGAGGGCTTCCTCGGGCTCGCGGTTGTCCTCGTCGGGGAGCTGGTAGGAGACCTTGGCGAGGGCGTCGCGGACGGCCATGGCGCGGTCCCACTCGGCCACGCGGCGCTCGTCGAGGAGACTGCGCATGCCCGGCAGGCGGGTGAAGGCACGGTAGCGGAAGTCCGCGAGGATGTGGAGGAGGATCTCGGAGGGGACGGCGTCGGGGCGTTTGTCGAGGGCGGTGACGCGGCGGAGTCCGCCGCGCCAATCCTCGGCGACCTCGTGGGCGATGGCGTCGAGGGGGCCTCCTGGGCCCATCCGGCGGCGGCGCGGTCGAGGGCCTCGTGCTCGGGGGCGGAGAGGCGGGAGAGCAGTGAATCTGCGGTCAGAATCATCCACATGGCGGTTTCTCCCGGGAGAACGGAGAACGGAGAACGGAGAACAGAGCGCGCGGCAAGCGCGCGACGGATGGGGGCGGGGTGTGGGGCGGAGCCCCGCCACCTGGGCCAATCAGCCAATCAGCTTTTTGGCCTTGGGGCCGCCAGAGGCCCGTAGAGGGCCTCGTGGGGCTTTGGGGTGAAATCCTGCGCCGAAAATCTTTGCAACGATTCTGCGGGCTTGCAGGGGCCTTTGCAACGGCATTGCGCGGCGGGGCCGCGCGGAAGCTTGGAAGTTTGGAGACTTGGAAGGTTGGTTTTGGCTTCGCCGGTCGCCCTTCGGGCGCGCCAAGCCTCCAAGCCTCTAAGCCTCCAAACTTCCCGACGGCCGTCAGGCCGTCGCGGCGGAGACGAGGCGGATGCACTTTTCGGGCTGTGCGAGGGCGGCGCCGAAGAGGGCCTCGATGGTGGCGTAGTTGGAGCCGGTGGCGGGGTCGCCGTGGCGGCGTGCGCCGAGGACGAGGCCGGAGACTTCGTCGCGGGTGGTGCCGATCTCCTCGTAGACGGAGGGGGAGAGGACGGGGACGAGGCGCGCGGCGACGACCATGCCGTCGGTGGGGATGAGGGCGCCGTTGAGCTTTTCGTCGGCGGAGGCGGAGAGGTCGCCGTTCTCCATGACGGCCTTGAAGCCGTAGAGGCCCTGGACGATGCCGAGCCGGATGGCCTCGGGGCCGCCGTAGACGTTGGCGTCGAGGGTGGCGAGGAGGTCGGCGAAGAGCTTGGGGGAGAGCATGAGGACGGTCTCGCCGGGGTCGATGTCGGCCTTGGCGCAGGCGTCTCGGAGCTGCGCGACGGTGGTCTTGGAGACGGAGGAGAAGACGACCTCGTTGGTGGCGGACTTCTTGATGTTGGTCTTGTTGATGAGTGCGGAGACGGAGGAGGCGATGGCCTTGGAGATGGCGATGCCGCTGGCCTCGCCGGCCTTGCCCCAGAAGTTGGTGCCGTTGACGAGGGTGAAGTCTTTGTCGGTGAAGCCGAAGGTGTGCTTGACGTGGTGGTCGAAGGTGACGGGGACGTAGATGACGGTGCCGTCGACGGTCTCGTAGTTGTTGGTGGAGGCGTTGAACTCGGAGGCGGCGTCGTGCTTGAAGACGGGGACCTTCATGGTGGTGCCGGGCTGGACGGCGTCGGCGGAGAAGTCGGTGGCGAAGTAGCCGACCTTGGCCAGGGCCTTGCGGGAGGCGATGATGGCCTTGTTGGTGGAGAAGGTCAGATTGGGGGAGGTGAGGGAAGTGGCCATTGGAGTGTCCTTTTGGAAGGTTGGAAGTTTGGAGGCTTGGAGGCTTGGCTGCCTTGGGTCTCAGAGGAGGCCGCGTTCGATGGCGGCGCAGCGCTCCTCGGGGGAGTTGCAGGCGGCCAGGGGGTTGGCGGGGGCGGCCGGGCGGCGGGCGGCGGCGGCGTTGCAGACGGGGCGCGCGGCGGGGGCGGGCGCGGGGGCCTTGAGGCAGGCGAGGGTGGCGCGGACGGCGTCGCGGTTGGCGACGTAGAGGCGCTTGAAGGCGTCGCGGTTGGCGATCTTGTCCTTGTTTTCCTCGGCGACGGCGTCGGCCTCGGCGTTGAGGGCGGCCTCTTGGGCTTCGGCGGCGACCTGGGCGAGGTTCTCGGCGGCCTGGAGGATGGCGCCGTCATCGGCGTCGGGGCCGAGGCCGAGGATTTCGAGGAGGCGCGCGCGGAAGTCGGGCGCGGCGGGGGTGGGTTCGTTGGTGTCGGGTTCCATGGTGGTTCCTTTGTTGGTGGTGAAAGGGGCGGGGGCGCGGTTGAGGACCGGGCGGACGGGCAGATTGGGCTTGTTGGTGAGGCCGACGGAGACGAGGCGCACGGGGCGGCCCTCGCCGTCGAGCTCCCAGACGGGGCTCAGGAAACGGAGGCGGCGGTTGGCGACCGCCGAAGCCCCTGCGTCGGTGAAGCGGAAGGTGGCCATGAGGCCCTTGACGGGGTCGACGCGCACGCGCTGCACCCAGGCGGCGGCCTCGGTGTCGCCGCCCGTCTCGGCGTGGTGCTCGAAGTCGACGAGGACCTCGGGGCGGAAGTTGGCCACGACGGCCTCGAAGGCGGCGCGGTCGCAGCGCTGGATCACGCGCTCATCCCCGCGCAGGCCGGGGAAGGCGCCGTAGGGGGAGAGCTGCACTTCCAGCTCGTCGCCGGGGCGGATGGTTTTGGGAAGGGCGTGCGTCGCGTTCATGCCCACAGTGTCGCACAGGGCCGAGGGCGGTTTAAGGGCAACTCCCGCAACTTTGCCAGATTTGGCAAAAACGGACGGCCCGCCCCGTGGGGCGAGCCGCCGTTTGTTTTCGTGAATCGCGAATCGCAAAGCGTCTGATTAGCTGATTGGTCACCGCTCCTCGGCGAGGCGAACGCGGATGCCGGAGAGCTCGGCGGAGAGGCGATAGGCGCGGTCGGTGCCTTTGGCGAGGTAGGCGCGGTGGGCCTTGAGGGCATCGAGGAGCTGGGCCTCCTTCGCGGTTTGCTTGGCGCGCCAGTCGCGGTAACGCGCGAGGGCCTCTTCGAGGGCGGCCGCGCGGGCCTCGAGGCGGTCCCGCTCGGCGGCGTCCATTTACGAGGCCTCCTTGCGAATCTCGCGGAGGATGCGGAGGAGGGCCTGGTCGGCGAGCTTGAGGGCGCGGCGGTCCTCCTTGCCGAGGTATTGGCCCTCTTCCATGACGCGGACGACGGCGATGGCCTGCCGCGCGGCGATGATCTTGCCGATGAGGGCGTGGAGGGTGGTTTTGTCGAGGAGGGGGATGTTTTTGGGTTCTGTGTCTTCCATGGCGTTTTCTCCGTCGCCCGTCAGGGCGTTCCGTTCTCTGTTCTCCGACGGAGGGGGCCGTCAGGCCTCCTCCGTCTTGGGCTCGCAGTAGAAGCGCTCGGTCTGGGCGACGCGCAGGCCGCAGGCGGCGAGGGCCTCGGCGTCGAGCGCCTTGCCGGCGACGGCGGCCAGGAGGCCGGCCTTGTCGAGCTCCTCCACCGTGCGCACGTAGGCCGGGAGCCGCTCCTTGACCATGGCCAAGGCCTGCTCGGCCTTGACGCGGGGCTTGAGGCGGATGGCGGGGTTGCCGAGGCGCCAGCCGATGGTGCCGTGGGTGAGGAGGATGGAGCGCTTGGCGCCGAAGTCCTCTTTGTGGAGCTCGGCCCAGGAGGCGATCTCGGCCTCGAGGTCCTTGGCGGCCGCGTCGAGGGCGTCGAGGTCGGCGGCGTAGCGGTCGCGGACGGCCTTGAGCTCGGCGTCCATCTTGGCGGTGAGGGCGCGTCGGCGGGCGTCCTTGAGGGCCAGCTCGCCCATGAGGCGCTCGACGTCCTCGAGGGTTTGGGGGGTGTCGGGGGTGGGTTTGGTTTTCATGGATACTCCTTTTGGAAGTTTGGAGGTTTGGAAGCTTGGAGGCTTGGTTGGTCCCTCAGGCGTCGATGAGGCGGATGCGGAAGGGGCGGGGGTGGTCCTTGCCGGGGGCGGCGTGCTCGGTCTTGAGGAGGGCGTTCACCGTCACGACGTAGCGGGCGCGGATGGAGAAGGCCAGGCGCATGGGGCCGCGGGTGCCGTCGGGGAGCTCCTCCCATTTGGCGAAGGGGACGCGGCGGAGGAGGCGGCGGCGGTGGGTGTCGAGCATCTGGAAGAGCTTTTGGAGGCGGGGGAGGTCGAGGTCGAGCCACCACTCGCCGTCCTCGGCGTGGAGGGCGTCGCGCCAGCCGGCCTGGGCCATGACGCCGCGGAGGTAGGGGATGGCGCCGGGGGCCCATTGCTCGGCGAGGTCGGGGAGGGCTTGGGCGATCTCGAAGCACTGGCGGGCGCAGGCCTCGGCCATCTTGGCCAGGCGGCGGCCCTCGGCGGTTCCCCACCGCATGGCCTCGCCGTGGCTCTCGGCCAGGCGGCTGACGTGGGCCATCAGGCGGTCGAAGGCCGAGCCGGAATCGACGGCCTTGAGGCTGGGGACGCCGCAGGCCTCGCGGACGATCTCGTGGCGCCAGGCCTCGCGTTCGCCGGGCGGGATGCACTGCCGGTCGCACGCCTGTTGGAAGACCTTGAAAAAGGCGACTCTCTGTTTGTCCGTCATCGTGTGTCCTTTCGTTTGCGGGTGCAGGGGGTGTCTCCCCCTGCCGGGGTGTGGGGCGGCGCCCCACAAACCTTTGTGACCTTTGTGATTTCCGAAATCAGCGGGCGACGAGCTCGTAGGCCTTGAGGACGTGGGGCCAGGCGAGGGGCTCGCCGCGCTTGGCGGCGAGGTTGCCGCCCAGGGCGAGGAGCTTGGTGTAGCGGTTGAGGCGCATGTGGCGGAAGGTGGGCTCGGCCTCGGGCGGGGGCTCGGGCAGGCCGTAGGCGGCGGCGACCTTGAGAAGGTCGCCCCACGGCAGGTCGTCGGGCAGCACCAGGCGCTTGATGCAGCGTTCGGCGAACTGCTCCAGCCACCCCTTGAGCGGGCCCTGGATGAGGTCGTGGTCCAGCGCGCGGGTGCCGCAGACGACGAGCCCGCAGCCGGAGAGGTCGTGGAGCTCGCGGATGTATTCCATGATCTTCATCGCCGCGTGGCGGCCGGAGGAGATGGCCAGCTGATGGAGCTCGTCGACCACCAGGAGGCTCTTGCTGTCGAGGGCCTGCGCCACGCGGCGGCGGAGCTGCTCGGGCGAGACGCGCGTCGTCACCCCGCAGGCCTCGGCCAGCGCGTTGAGGGCGGTGCGGAAGCCGGGCGCCGCGGGCATCCGCACGTAGCGGACGACGTATTCGGAGCGGCGCTTGTATTCGAGGAGGGCGGTGGTCTTGCCGAGCTGGCTGGGGCCGACGACGATGGCGGGCATCTGGTGGATGAGCGCCAGGTCGCAGGTCTGCCGGATCCGCTCCCAGACGCTCGTCTCCACGAAGGCGGCGCTCGCCAGCCTGGCGCGCTCGGCGCGGAGGTGGCGGTACTGCCGGATCTTCTCGAGGACGTTCCCCCAGCTGCCCTGGTAGGCGCCGTTGAGGACGCGGCTGACGGTGCTGGCGTTGTAGCCGATGCGGCGCCCGGCCTCGGCGTAGCTGAGGCCTTCGGCGCGCATCTCGCCGATGAGCCAGAGCACCTGCGCGCGGTCGTCGCACGTGAGCGTGCCCTCGTCCACCAGCGGCGCGAGCGCCCGGCTCACGGTGTCCGCGCTCATGAGCGCCAGCCCCGTGGGCTTGGCCACGGCTTCGCCGTGTCCGGAAGTTTGGAGGCTAGCCGTGGAAGGTTTGGCGCTTTGCGCCTGCACGGGAAGCTTGGAGGCTTGGTTTGCTGTGTCGATGTCCATTGTTCACTCCTTGGTTAAATCAAATCGTCCATGGTGGCGCCGGACAAGCCCGCGCCGGCCGGCGCGGGCCGGGGTGAAGCAACCTGCGCTTCCGCGGGGGCCGTGGGGGCCCCCGCACGCCCGAAGTTCCCCTGCGTTGTGTCCTTGGCGTCCTTCGCGCTTTCCAAAAGCCGCGCGTTCCAATCGTCGTCGGCGCGCTTTTGCGCCGCCTTCGTCTCCGCCCAGGGGAGGATCTCGCGGCGCTCGAGGGCCTGGATCTTGGCGCGGATCTTGAGGTTGGCCTCGACGCCCTCGGGGTCGTCCTGATGGCTGGGGGCGAGGACGGGGGCGAGGCCGAGGTAGCGCCAGGAGCCGTCCTTGGCGGGCTCGGCGACGTAGGCCACCAGGGGCTCGAGGGGGTTGACCCAGACCAGCGCCTCCTGGCCGCGGCGGAGGAGGCGCTCGGCGCCCTCGGGGGTCCGGACGACGCCGGCCACCGTGGCGGCGAAGTCGATGGCGGGGTCCTTGACGCGGAGCTCGAGCTTGGCGGAGACGGTGGCGCGCATGGCGAGGCCCTCGCCGAGGATGAGGGGCATGAAGGCGCGGTCGGCGCGCACCACGTCGCCCGCGCGGCGCTCCCACGCCTCGGCGGGGGAGAGGCGGCGCGGACGGGTGAGCGCGGGGTCCTGCCCGAGGGCGGCGCGGACGGCGGCGGCGACGGCGGGGGGGAGGCCCTCGAGGTCGGCCAGCGGCCGCCACGGCTCGCGGGGGCCCAACCGCCAGGCGGTCTCGACGAAGCCCTGTTCCGCCCACCCCTCGAGGGCGTGGTCGGTGCGGCCATTGAGGTCGGCCACGGCCTGGGCGACGAGGGCGGAATAGTCCTGGAAGGGGAGGTAGGGCCAGCGGAGGCGCTCGGGGAGCCCGGGGTCGCGCGCGGCCAGCGCGCGGCAGGCGCGGAGGAGCGCGCCCTCGGCCTTGTCGCGGGCGTAGAGGTCCTCGGGCGCGGCGTCGCGGTCCTTGCCGACCTGCCCGGGCACGTCGGCCAACAAATCGTGCAACAGGCTGTGTGAGCCCTCGAGCCGCGCCTTGAAGCGGAAGTTGCCGCGGGGCCGCCCCTCCCAGAGGCCCTGCGCGAGGGGCTTGGAGAGCTTGCCGCCGGCCATGAAGCGCACCTTGCCGCCGGTCGCCGCCTCGACGGCCGCGGCCAGGCGCTTGTCGAGCGCGGCGGTGCCGTGCTCGCCCATCACCGTGGCGCCGCCGGGCGCGTAGCCCTGTACGCAGAGCCAATAGCCGATGAGGTAGGGCATCATGCGGGCCATGACGACCTCGCGCGTGCCGTCGTCGCGGCGGCGGATGGGCTTGAGGAGGTAGCTGCGGAAGCCGGTCGCCACGTCGAGCAGCGCGAGCTCCACGCACCGCTCGGCGGGGGCGCCGTCGGCGGCGCGGACCTTGACGTCGTGCCACATGTCGTCGATCTCGACGATCTGTCCGCGCAGGAGCCCGGCGCGCGTGCGGGGGACGGAGGGGAGCAGCGCGCTCGCCGCCAGCGTCCCCTGCCGCGCGGCGGTGAGCGCCCACTTGCTCGGCAGCAGCCGCATCAGGTTGGGCTTGCTCCACCCCGCAGGCAAGAGGACGCCCGCGCGGTAGGGGCAGGCCGGGGGAACGGGGCGCCCGGGAAACTCCGCGGCCCAGATGGCGCGCCACGTGCCCAGGCCGGGGATGGCCTCGCCCGCCCGCAGCCGCGCCAGGAGCTTGCCCCACGCGCGGCTGCTGACGCGCTGGTTCTCGAGCACCAGCCCCTGCCAGAAGCGGACGAAGGCGGCGTTGGCGGCGACCCCCGCGGGGGCGGCGTGGGCGGCCGCGGGCACCAGCGCCTCCCACCCGCGGCCGGGACGCTCCGCCTCGCGCCGACGCCACGCCGCGGCCTTGCGGTAAAGCGACTTCAGCGAGAGCCCCCGCAGCCCCGCGTGCGCCGCCGCCAGCCGACCCGCCGCCAGCGCCCGCCCCTCGGGCGCCGCCGCCAAAAAGGCGTGCATCACGGCGACCCACTCGCGCAGCTCCCCCAGCTGACGCGCCGTCAGACGCCCCGCCAGCCGCGCCCAGTCCTCTGTTGGGATGGCGCATGGACAACCCTGGGAAACCGCAGATGCCGCAGATTTTAGGCAGATTTGGGGCGTGCTGCCGCACGCGGGACTGCCAGATTGTTCGAGGATGCCTTCCATCATCTTGCTCCGTTGTCCTGCGCGGGCCTCGCCCGCGCCCCCTTTGTGACCTTTGTGCCCTTTGTGATTTCCAAAAACCCCATTCACGCATCTGCGTGGACGACCTCATGCAGCAAATCGATCGCGTCGCGCAACGTCGCCAGATCCACCGCCGTCAGCACCGCGTGGCGGCGCTCGCGTACGATGAGCCGGCTGAGGCGGCCCAGCGGCTCCTCGATCTCCTTCCACGCCACCTCGGGGCTGGCCTCGAGGGCGGCCGCCCAGTCCTTGGCCTTCCGCCCCGCGCCTTCGCGCTTCCCGCCCAGACGGAGGACGGCGCGCTGGCTCTTGCCGGCCAAAAACGCGCGCACCTTTGCCTCCGGCGGGAAGGGGCTCCGCGCCCCTTCACCCGCGGAAGCGCAGGGCGCTTCACCCCAACTTTCCGGGGACGCAGGGGACGCCGAACCAACGGCGGCCGCCTCGGACGCCTCCGCCTCGTCGGCCAAGGCCAGCGCCGCGACCGTCTTCTCCGCCACCGCCAGAAAACGCTTCGCCGTCGAGTAATTGATCTCCGGACAGTACCGCGCCAGCCACGCCTTGAGGCCCGTCCCGCGATTCCAGCCGCCTCGTAGTTCGTCCTCAATTTTTGCAGGTCCGCGCGCGGACTCGCAAACAAGTATTTGATTTTCCGTAATGGGAGCCTCCACGCCCGCGCCGACCGGCGCGGGCCGGGGTGAAGCGCCTTGCGCTTCCGCGGGGGGTGTGGGGGCCGCGCAGGCCCCCGCGCCATCGGCCGCATCGAGCCGCTCTTTCACGGCGCGGAGCATCATCCCGAATTGGTACGCCTCGAAGAGGCCGTCGAGAGCCTTTTGGTATTGCCGGGTCAGCAGCGCGATTTCCTCCTGGGTGGGCGCCAAATCCGCCTGCACCGTCGTTGCAACCGCGTTTTCCTGGGTGGGATTCATGTCATTTGTCCTTTGTTGGAAGTTTGGAAGGTAGCCGTGGAAGGTTTGGCGCTTTGCGCCTGCACGGAAAGTTTGGAGGCTTGGTTTGCCGGTCGCCCCGCAGGGGCGCGCCATTTACCATTTACCATTCGCCATTTACGGGGCGTCGTCAGACGCCCGCGGCCATATGGCGCGCCAGGGCGACGGCGGATTCGCGGGGGATTTTCCAGAAGGTCTTTTTGCCGGTGCCGGCGTTGAGGTTCACGGCCTCGAGGCGGCCTTCCTCGATCCACTCGGTGACGGTGGTGGTGGAGGCGCAGAAGGCCAGCGCCACGTCCGCCACGCTCAGGAAGTCCTGCGCCGGCAGGCGCCGGAGCACCGTCCGCAGCCAGGCGGGCGGCGGGGCGAAGAGGTCGGTCTGGATGGGGCGGGGCATGGGTGCGTCTCCTTTGCGGCCTTGCGCTCAGCGCAGGACGGCGTCGGCCGCGGCCTCGTCGCCATGGAGCCAGAACCACAGCGCGTCGGCGAACCGCTTGCGGCGACTGCCCGCGGGCAGGGCCTTCCACGCCCACAGCAGCCGCGACAGCGGCCCCGGGCGGAACAAGTCCTCGTGAAATGCCTTCATGGTGTTCTCCTTTTTGGCGAGCCTCATTTCCGCCTCCTCTTTGGGCCGAACTCCTTCTTGAATCCTGCCAGCATGGCGCTGAAGAGGCGAAGGCGGATTTGGAGCGCCTCCTCCGAAAGCCCCTCGGTGGGGCACCCCTCGACGCGCACGTCCGCGGTTTTGCCGAAGCCGGCGAAGTCAACGACCAGCGTGACGCTGACGCGCTCCGTGCCCGGCGCTTGTTCTTCCTTCTTCATGGTGTTCTCCTTTGGTTTGGGTTCTCAGAAAATCAGCGGGCCAGGTGGCGGTCGAGCGCCGCCCGCGCCTCCTGGCTGATGGAATGGCCCTCCGCCCGCGCCCGGCGGTCGAGCGCCGCGTAGGTCTCCGGCGAGACCAGCAGGTTCACCCGCACGGTCCCCTCGGGAAACTGCCGCCGCCGCCCGCGGGGGCGCCCGGCCATCGGCAGGGGGGCGGACAGCGCGCGGAAACGCGCCAGACCCACGCGGTTCATCGCGCCGCCTCCGCCGCGCGCGCCTTCGCCGCCTGGCGCCCGGGCCGCCAGCCGCGCGCCAAGGCCGCCGCCTCGATGCGCAGGCTCCGCTTCTGCCCGGTCAGCACCCGGCTCACTGTCCCGGGGTTCACCCCGAGCTCCTCCGCCAGGGCGTTCACCCCGGCCCACGTCTCGCGCCGCCGCAACCGGCTCTTTGTCTGCATGCCTCTGTCCCTTCTTTGGTATACTGTCCGTGTAGGAGGGCAACAGTTGCCCTAGAACATGAAAGAATGTAGCACGAAATCTTACATCAAGCAAGGAAAATCTTTCATTATGGACGAAAATCTTTCACTCCGCGAGATTAGGGAACGTCTGGGGCTTACACAACAAGAACTAGCGGACGCGCTTGGAATGGCGCGTGCCTATATTTCAGCAGTCGAAAGAGGCGCCAGCCCATTTTCTGACAAGTTTCGAAAGAAAGTTGAAAATCTTTCATTCAATGGTAGGGCAGTTTCATTGCGTGACAATCACGGGGCGCTGGCGGTGGGGTCTCCGGGTGCGCGTGTGCACAACACGGCGACGCCAACCCCTTCGGGGGGCGAGCCGCCGGCCTGGGCGGAGGCGCTGCGGGACGAATTGCGGGGGGAGTTGGCACGGCTGCGCGGACAGCTGGCGGACATCCAGGCGCTGTTGGTGAAGTTGGCTGGGAAATGAGGAGATGGTGCTATGAAAATGTTCGTAACACCCGAAGAGTTTCGCATTTTACGAAAGATGAAAGAGGAGAAGTTTGAGGAAGTGTATTTATGGTGCAGTATTTGTTCCGAATTCCTAGCTGCTACACCAACAGAACGAAAGAAGGTTGCCGCGTCTCTGATTCAGAGATATAGCGGAAAAGGTCTAAGAGGAATGTCCCTCAAATCCATTTACCGAAAGGCAAATATATATCGCCAAAAGGGATGGAAGGGATTTGTACGGAAAGAAAAAGATATCCTCTCTCTTTTATTTTCTGCGCAAGAGAATATAAGTACCAATGATGAGTTTCTTAAATACTGGAAAATGTTATGTGTAGAGCATAAGGGTGTAGCGACTCATGCATTCAAATCCCTCATTGAGAGTCTTGTCAAGGGGGACCAAATCCCTGGCTATGGAACGTGGCGTGACATCTATCTTGATGAACATCCCTCTTGCGTAATTCCTGAGACTTGCCCATATACCTCTGCGAAGCCTCCGATAGGATGGAGTTATGCAAACTTATCTCAATATAAAGTCAAAGATGGTCAAGTGCATGTGTCTCTTCAGGAAATCTTTGATACGGATTACATCAGAGAATATTTATATGCCGAGATTGACAGTTTGTATCTACAGTTGGAAGAGATACGAGCACGTATTCGAAAGATGAATGAGCTATCGTTTTTAGAGGACAATCACTCACCGCCGCCGACTGGCGAGGCTTGACTCTGCGTATTCGCAGGTGCTGGGCGTGCTGTGGCACAAACTGTGAGGGTTGCGATGAAAGGCTTGTGTAGCGTTTTGGCGGCACTTCT
>CALXSE010000022.1 GCA_944391085.1 uncultured Kiritimatiellota bacterium
TGCAGTTCGTTGACGTCGGTGGTCATTCCAGGGAGTGTGACCACGATTGGGGAGGGGGCGTTTTCCGGGTGCAGTTCGTTGACGTCGGTGGTCATTCCAGGGAGTGTGGCCTCGATGGGCTGGGCGTTTGATGGTTGTGATTCACTGGACTCAATACAATTCCAAGGTCCTCCACCTAAATGGTTTTGGGATGATTTTCCTTGGAACTATTCCGACATTTTTTCTTTTCCTCTGGAATACGGCGCCGCATGGGAGAAGGTGCTGGAAGAAGCAGACGAAGGCGACCTTAGATCCACGGTTACGGATGTTTTGGTTGTCAATCGAGCGAAGGTGGACGTTCGCGCGGAGATGACGACGCCGAAGACGATGAAGGTGTCGTACACGGTGACGAGCGACTTGCCGAGCGTGAAGGTGCGGGCGGTGGCGTTCAAGGATGGCGTGCGGAGTTTCGCCAACATCGTGCCGGTGCGGACGGGCGAGGGTGTGCCGCAGGGGGAGAGCGTGGAAACAAATGTGGAGCACACGTTCGTGTGGGAGGTGGCAAACGACTGGGACACGGACTTGGACAAGGTGGCGGTGGAAATCCTGGTGCAGGAAGGGCCGCTTCTGCCGCAGGAATTGATCACAATCCCCGCGACGGAGACGCACAAGGCGATGACCATCACGCGGAACTCATTGACGGAACCGTGGCTCTTTGACGCACTCGTGTGGTGCTTCGCGGAGGGGGACGAGCAGTTGCAAATTAAGGACGGGCGCGTGTCCGTGGGCGGCGTGGACGTTGCCAATGGGAATAAACTGATCGGAACGGATACCACTGCTGCGACCGCATTGCTGAACTATCTCTACGGGAAGATGGGCTACAAGGTGCTTGCCGGGGAGGAGCTCGCGTATGCGGAGAGCGCGACGCGCCTGGACTTCGCCTCAGAGGGCCTTCGCCAGGTATCGGTGAAGATTGACGAGGGGGAGTGAGCCATGGGAAGGGCGCGCAGGTTTGTGCCGGCAGTGGCGTTGGCCCTGGGCGGGGCGTTGGCCGCCTAGGGCTGGGGGCAGTCGTCCGCGGTGCAGGTGAAGGTGCTGCAGGTGGACAACCTGGGCAACACGTTGGCGGAGGAGGCGTCTGTCCGCACGGGCGAGGCCTTCACGTCGGTCGAGGCGCCGTCGGAGCGGTCGAGGTGGCGCTTCACGCATTGGACGGTGAGCCCGGAGCAGCCGGGCTTCGTGAACCGCGACGTGTGGGGGCGGGCGCTTGACGCGGTGACGGTGACGCCGCAGGGCGCGGTGGTGACGCTCACGGCGGTCTACGCGGACACCGCAGAGGACATGGACGGCGATGGCGTGGCGGACGCGGAAGAGCGCTATTGGTACGGCGAGCCGGGTGGTTACGACACGGAGGGTTCGTTGGCGTGGAACGACGCGAGCGACACGGACGGCGACGGTTACACCTTCGCCGAGGAGTTGCGGGCCGGCATGAACCCGCTCTTCCCGAACCGGCTCGTCCTCGGCGGCGTGGCCACCGGCGACAGCGCCGTCCTGCTCTACAACCCGAACAGCTACCCCGAGGTCACCATCCGCTCGGAGCCCGAGGGGGTCTTCGCCACGGAGCTGGTGGTGTTGCGCCCCGGCCAAAGCCACACCACGGACGCCTTCTCGCCGGACGACCGCTTCGCCCAGTGGACGCGCAACGGCGTGCGCCAGGTGGACGTCTGGGGGCGCGCCCTCGACGCGGTCACGGTCGTCGGCAATTCCGGTGTGGGCAAGGTGGAGTTGACGGCGCACTTCGTGGACGACGCGCACACGCGCCTCTCGCGCTATTGGTACGGCGTGGACGACCAGGACGGGGCCTCCGACACGGACGGCGACGGCTACACCTTCGCCGAGGAGCTGCAGGCCGGCATGAACCCGCTCTTCCCGAACACGCTCGTCCTCGGCGGCGTGGCCACCGGCGACGGCCCGACGCTGGAGACCAACCAGCAGGGGGCGATTCCCGTATCCGCCGAGACGCCGCTCTCGTCGGAGGACGCGGACCTCCTGCGCGACCTGCTCGCCGACCGTCTGGGCGGTGTGCGCGCAATCCGCGCCGAGGGTACGGAGGCGGCCATCCTGGCGGGGCTGGATCTGGGCATCGTGCCGGCGACGACGGCGGAGGATGGCACGCTGACGGCGCGTTTCGAGACGCCGACGCTCCGGATCGTGGCCTTTGACCCGCAGACCGGGACGGCGCGGGTGCGCGTGATCCCCGCCGCCGGCGCGACCCTTGCACGGCCTTTGGCCACGGGCGTGCTGCAGGTGTGCGCGGCGGAGCGCCTGGGCGAGGCGATGGCACCGCTGGAGGCGGAGGTGGACGCCGCCGACTACCTGGGGGCCGCCACGTTGGGCGAGGCCGGGCTGACCTTCAGCCTGGGGCGCAATCGCTTCATCAAGGTGGTCGTCGAACGCTCGGCGGCCCAAACAGCCGCCAGCCCCACCCAAGATCGGCAGCCGTGAACAACCGCACGCGTGCCCTCTGGGCCGCCCTCCCCGGGCGGCCTTTTTGCCGCCGCGGCGGCACGGACTGCCGCCGCGGCGGGGGGATGTGGTATACCAGGCACCTAAAAAGTCGGAATGGTGGGATGGCAGACACAGCGGACTTAAAATCCGCAGCCGCGAGGCGTAGGGGTTCGACTCCCCTTTCCGGCACCAGAAAGGAATCCGAGGCAACATGGACGATTTGGAAGCATAAGGAACCCGAGACGCAGCCCGCCCAGGAGGCGCCCTAGGCGCCCGCCCCGGCCCCCGAGGCCGAGCCCGGCGCGGAGGATCCCCGCGTGGCCGCGCTGGAGTCCGAGCTGGCGGCGGCGCGGGACCGCCACCTCCGCTTCTTGGCCGACTTCGACAATCTGCGCAAGCGCACCGCCCGCGCCAACGAGCGGCTCCTCGGCGCGCTCATCCCCGTCTTCGACCACTTCGAGATGGCCCTCCAGGC
This sequence comes from uncultured Kiritimatiellota bacterium, assembly GCA_944391085.1. Classification (GTDB taxonomy): domain Bacteria; phylum Verrucomicrobiota; class Kiritimatiellia; order RFP12; family DVOR01; genus Spyradenecus. The sequence continues at coordinate 2,963 of CALXSE010000022.1, forward strand.
TGCGCCCGAGACCGGGTGGCACCGCGGCGGGAGATGGCGTCTCCGGCGCCGAGGCGCAGGAGGTGGCGCGCCTGCTCGACGGCCGGTTCATCGCCGCGAAAACCGCAGACGGCCCGACGACGCTCACTTATGCCTACGACCTCGGCGTGGCCGGCGTGACCATGCGGGACGGGACGCTCTGTGTGGCTGTTGGGTTGCGCGAGGGCGGCCAGGGCCAGACCGTCTCGCGAACCCTCATCGGGCGTGAGGCCGTTGTTGTCATAGGTTCGCGCGAGTACACGCACCCAGACCCCGTCTTTGTGTCTGACCCTGCGTGCGGCATGGCGCTTTGCGTCGTCGAGGTTCCCCTCGCCGATCTCCCCGCCGGCGCCATCGAGCTTCGCGTCGCCATCCGCGACAGGGAATGACCTGGTTCGGGGGATTCCCGGCAAAGGCCTTGCCATACGTTGAGCGATGGGCGTCGTAAGGGGGATGCGCCGTTCCCGGCGTGGGGCGGCGCCAACGGTTGTGGGCGGAGCGGCGTGGGTTCAGGTTGCGCTGTAAATCAAACAGCCCCGGTTTGACCGGGGCTGTTTGATTGGCCCGTGCGCCGTTATTTGGCGGGGGCGGGGAGGGCCTTGGTGGTGCGCTGAATGTGCCACATCTGGAGGATGGAGAGGCCCTGGGAGACGGTCCAGTAGAGGCAGAGGGCCGAGGGCATGGAGTAGAACATGAAAAGGAGCATGATGGGCATCATCCAGGTCATCATGCGCTTTTGCGCGGGGTCGCCGGTGGAGGGGCTGAGATGGGTCTGCAGGCCCATGGTGACGGCGGTGAGGATGGGGAGGATGTTGAGGGGGACGGGAAGGACGCCGGCAAAGAGGTTCTCGGGCTGGGAGAGGTCGGCAATCCAGAGGAAGCCGGCGAAGCGGAGCTCGACGGCGGAGCGCAGGACGACGAAGAGGGCGATGAAGATGGGGATCTGGATGAGCAGGGGGAGGCAGCTGGAGAAGGGGTTGACTTTGTTCTCGCGGTAGAGCTTGAAGGTCTCTTGCTGGATTTTCTGGGGGTTGTCCTTGAACCTGGCCTGGATGTCCTTGATCTGGGGCTGGATGGCGGTCATCTTGCGCATGGCGACGGTGCTCTTGTGGGTGAGCGGCCAGAAGACGAGGCGCACGAGGAGGGTCAGGAGGATGATGGCGACGCCATAGTTGGGGATGAGGCGGTCGAAGAAGTTGAGGAGCCAGAGCAGGGGGCCGCAGAGCCAGCCGAAGAAGCCGAAGTCCATGACCTGCCCGGCGTGCTCGCCGAAGGCGTTGAGGCGCGAGAGCTCCTTGGGGCCGACGTAGAGGCGCGTCTCGACGGCGCTGCGGACGCCGGCCTGGAGGCGCAGGGGGGGATAGTCCAGCGTGGCGGAGACGCGGTCGATCTTCATCGTGGGGGCGTTGGGGTCGCGGCCGACGGTGACGTGCGCGGTGGCGGGGGTGGGGGGCTGGACGAGGGTGACGAAGAAGCGCGTCTTGAGCGCGGCCCAGGTCTGCGCGGGGTAGGGGACGGTACGCGAGAGGGGGACGCCGGTGGGGTCGCTGCTGGTGCCGCAGCCGAGGAAGGCGCTGGGCGCGCCGATGAGGTCGCCGAGCTGGGTCTCGAGGTGTTCGGGCTTGCGCTCGCCGTCGGCGAGGAGGTCGACGCCGAGGATCTCGCCGCCGATTTCGGGCTTGCGGAGGGCGCCGGCGCTGAGGGTGTAGCCGGCGAGGTCGGTGTCCGCGTCGGCGAGGAAGGCGTCCTTGACGGTGAGCGTGTAGTTGTCTTTGAGGGTGACGGTGCGCTCCAGGCGGACGCCGTCGGGGAGGGTGGCGTCGAAGCGCAGCGCGTTCTCGCCGGGGACGGGGGAGACGGCGTAGACAAGGGGCTGCGTTTTGCCGGGGAAGGTGAGGTTCAGGAGCGAGTCGGTCTCAAGGGTGACGGGGGCGGAATCCTCGGTGTTCTCGGCGCGGAAGTGCCTGAGCTCGGCGCGTTCGAGGCGCGCGCCATGGTTGGAGAAGGTGAGCTTCACGGCGTCGTTGCCGAGCGTGTGGAGGGTCTCGGGAACGGTGGGTTTGAGGACGGGCGGCGGCGCGGGCCGCTCGGGGGCGGGCGTGGCGGCGGCGGCCTGCGCGGCGGGGGCGGGCGTGGGCGCCGGGGCGGGTTCGGGCTTGGGGCCGAACTGCTGCCAGGCCATGTAGCCCACGAGGGCGACAACGAGGAGAGACACCCAGAGTTTCTCAGTCTTGTTCATAAGTGGTTCGTTCCTTCTTGGCTCCCTTTGGCGGGGGAACCGGGTCGTACCCCCCGCGCGTGAAGGGGTTGCATCGTAAAATCCGCCACAGCCCAAGGCCAAGCCCGTGCAGGGGGCCGTGCTGACGCAGGGCCTGAACCATGTATTCGGAGCAGGTCGGCGTGAAACGGCAGGCGCCGTAGCCGATGAAACCATGCAGGGTTTGCTGGTAAAAGCGCACCATCGCCACCATTGCCGTCACCAGGGCCTTACGCATCGACCAGCCCTGCCTTGCGGCACAGCCACAGCAGGTCACGCCGCGTCTGGCGGCAATCCTGCTCGGCCAGGCGCCGCCGCCCCAAGAGCACCAGGTCGAAGCCCGCCTTCAACCTCGGGCGCTCCAACCGGAAGGCCTCGCGCATCAGTCGGCGCACGCGGCTGCGTTGGACGGCCAGCCGGAAGACCTTTTTTGCGCTGACGACGCCGAGGCAGGTCTTGTCCAGGCCGTTGGGCGTCCATTTGAGCACCATCGAGCCGCAGGCGACGGAGGCCCCGCGCGCAAAGACCGCCTCGTAACGTTTGGCGGGCAGACGGTAAGGCGCGAAATTAAAAAGGGGAGGCAAGCGTCCGTTGCCTCCCGCGTGCTTGTTCTCCTCTTGGGCGGAACCGCCCATGGGGAACGGCATGATTGGGCGATTCCCCAAATCGTCCATTTAGGCGTGCACCAGCGCCTTGCGGCCTTTGGCGCGGCGGCGGGCCAAAATCTGGCGGCCGCCCTTGGTGGCCATGCGGGCGCGGAAGCCAATCTTGCGCACGCGCTTGATCTTGGAAGGTTGCCAGGTCATCTTCATGGGTCGGTTCCTCTCTCAAAAGGGATAAATCGGTCAAGTGGCCGCAAACTATAGCAAAAAGAAGCCTATCCGTCAAACGGGCCATTCGGCGGGGATGAAACGGGCGAGGGCTTCCTGCCACGCGGGCATGGGCGGCAGGCCGGCGGCGGCGAGCCTGGCCTTGGAGAGGGCGGAGTGGCGCGGGCGGGGCGCGGGGCGCGGGAACGCCTCCGTGGCGCAGGGGCGGACGGAGACGTTGCCAAGGCCGGCCAGGCGGAGGATCTCGCGCGTGAAGCCGCACCAGCTGACGACGCCCTCGCAGGTGAGGTGGAAGGTGCCGCGGAGCTCGGGACGGGCGAGGAGAGCCTCGAGCGCGCCGGCCACGGCGTCGGTGGAGGTGGGGTTGCCGAATTGGTCGTCCACCACCGTGAGCGTGCGCGAGGGATCCTCCCGGGCCAGGCGCACCATGGTGTGGACGAAGCTGGGGCCGCCCGGGCCGTAGAGCCAGGCGACGCGGCCGATGATGTGGTCGGGGCAAAGGGCGCGGACGGCGTCTTCGCCGGCGAGCTTGGTGGCGCCGTAGACGGTGCGCGGCGCGGTGGCGTCGGTCTCGGCGCGCTCCCCGGGCTCGTCTCCGGAGAAGACGTAGTCGGTGGAGATGGCGATGAGGCGCGCCCCGGCCCTTGCGCAGGCGCGGGCGACGTTCGCCGAGCCTTCGGCGTTGAGGCGGTAGGCGCGCTCGCGGTCGGCCTCGCAGGCGTCGACGTTGGTCATCGCGGCGCAATGGACGACCGCCTCGGGGCGGAAGGCCTCGAAGGCCGCGGCGAGCGATTCCGGCATGGTGACGTCGCACTCCGGCAAATCCGCCACGAAGAGCGTGTGCGCGTCCTGCCAGCGCCTGACCAACGTCCTGCCGAGCATCCCCCGGCCGCCTGTGATGAGAATCCGCATGTCAACCCTCGCGTGGCGCGTTGCGGTACGCCTCGTAAAGTTCCCTGCCCATATAGCGGGCGATGTCGCGCGGTGGGGCCCGCAACAGATCCACCACGATCAGACCGTCCACCACTGTACCAAAATCAGGGTCGACGTTGAAGGCCGCGATTTTCCCGCCGAGCTTGAGGTATTGGCGGATGAGCACGGGCATTTCGCGGCGCCCTTCCTCGATTTCGGCAAGCGCGGCGTTCACGTCGGCCTCCGTGCGCAGGAAATCGGCGTATTCCGGGCTGAGCCATTCCGCGAAGTGGGGGCGCTTGGGCGGCAGTCGCGGCGAGACCCACTTGGCGAGGGCGCGGTCGAAACAGTTGGCCCGGAGATACGCGATGAGGATGTCGCGCGAGGCCGCGCGGAAGTCGTGCGAGATGCTCACCGGCCCAAAGAGCACCGTGTAGCGCGGATGCCGCGCCAAAAAGGTGAGGACGCCGCGCCAAAGCAACAGGAGCGGCGCGAAGGCCCGTTGGTAGCCCGGGCGCACGAACGAACGCCCCAGCTCCACCGCCGGCCCGGGCAGATGCCCCAGGAAGCGTTCATCGAAACGGAAGAGCGTGCGCGTGTAGAGCGCGCCGAGCCCCGCGCTTTCGGCCAGGACGTCCGAGAGCGCCAGGCGGTAACATCCCACGATTTCGCGGCGCGCCCGCTGCCAGAGGATGATTTGGTGGTAGGCCGAGTCAAAGTCGTCGGTGTCCAGGTCGCGCCCCGTGCCCTCGCCCACGGCGCGGAAGGTCAGCTCGCGCAGGCGCCCGATTTCGCGCAGGGCCAGGGGAATCTCACGCCCCTGCGCGGCGTAAAGGTCGTACGCGTCGACCGTGCCGAGGTGCGCCTCCGGCGGCAGGGCCCGGAGCTCATCCTCGATCTGGAAGGGTGGCACCGGCGAGATGACGGGCGCGTTCTCGCGGGCGTCGTCGTCCAACGTCAGCTGCCGCATCCGCTGCTCGAACCGCGAGGCATCCGTGCGCCCGGCCAGCAGGAAGGTGCGGAAACGCAGGTAACGCAACGCGTCCGCGTCAGACGCGAAACGGCGGAAGAGCGCCTCGCCCGCCAGCGGCGCCCCCACGCGCAGGGGCAGGCGCTTGCCGCAGAGGCGAATCATCTCGCGCGGCAAGAGCAGCGTCCGCAGGCGCGGGTGGATTTTGCCCGCCAGATGGAAGAGGGGCGACGCGCGCCCGGGGACGAAGACCGGCAGCACATGCGCCAGACCCGCGTGGCGCGCCAGCGCCATCGACGATGGATGCCATGCCGGATCGCGCACGCGGAAGGCATGCGGGGCGAAGCTCGCCACCTCGCCCGCCGGAAAGACGATGAGCGCCTTGCCCCCGCGGAGCCACTGGAGCGCCTGCCGCAGGGCATTGACGTTGCGCGCCACCGAATCCGGCCTGCCGAAGGGATCCACGAAGATGAGGTCATCCCGCAATTCCGGGATCCGCGAGAGCAGATAATTGGCCATCACTTTCACGTCCGGCCGCCGTTTGCGCACCAGCTCCAGCAACGCCAAGCCCTCCACCGCGCCGAAGGGATGGTTCGCCACCACCATCAGCCCACCCGTGGCGGGGATCCGCGCGGCGTCCTCCGGCGACACCTCCACGCGTACGCCCATCGTCTCCAGGATCCGCCTTGGGAAGGCCCCCAACCCCGGCGCATGGCGCGCCCGCTCATAGAGCGTGCTCAGCCGCCGCAACCCCAGCGCCCGCTCGACAAGCGGATGTGTCAGCCGCAACGCCCAACGCGCCCAGGGCCGCCGCAAGGCCCACCAGGGCAAGACGTAGAGCCTCTCGTCGTTCTCCATTCGGCCCTGTTCGCCTCAGAAGCCCTGCACCTCGGGCGTCGGCTGGGCGCCGACGGCCGCGGCGAGCGCGTCGCGCATCCGCTGCATGAGCGCCAGCAAATCCGAGGCCGTGCACCCCTCCCCGGCGGCCAGGACGTTGGCGTGCCGGGGCGCGACGAACGCCCCGCCGATGCGCCAGGCCTTGGCCCCCAAGCCCTCGAGCACGGCCCCGGCGGCCACGCCCGGCGGGTTGCGGAAAAGCGAGCCGCAGCACCGCAACCCGCCCAAATCCGTCCGCTTGGCGGCGAACTCGCGGCGTTTGGCGGCGATGGCCCCAGGCTCGGCCGGAACCAGGCGGAAGGTCACGGCGATGACCACGATGTCCGCCAACCCGCGCACGGAACGGTAACCGGCGGTGAGGGCGTGCGCCGGGATGTGGCGCAGCTGGCCGTCCCGCAGCACGGCGCGCACCGCCGTGATGCGTTCCCAGACGGCGTGCCCATGCGCGCCGGCGTTCATCCGCGCCCAGCCGCCGATTGTCCCGGGGATGCCCTGCATGAACTCCAGTCCGGAGAGCCCCTCGGCCTCAAGCCTTTGCAACAGGGTCGGGCCGGCCATGCCCGCGCCGACGACGACTTCGTCGCCTTCCCTCGCAAAGCCCTCAAAGGCCGGCCCGCGCAGCAGGCAAAGGACGCCGTCGAGCCCGAGGTCGGAGAACCACGTGTTCGAGCCGCCTCCATGGAAGCGCAGCGGGATGCCCCGCTTGGCACAAAGGACGCAGAGGGCCGAGAGCGCGGGCACGCTTTTGGGCCTGGCCAGCAAGTCGGCCACGCCGCCCACGCGATACAGGGTGTGGGCCGCGAGCGGTTCGTCGGCGAGGAACTCCACCTCTTCGCCGAGGATGGGGCCCAGCGTCTCCACGGGAGCCGTGGGCGTCTGCCCCGGGGGGAGGGCGTCGCGCAGGGCGTAGCCGATACGCTCCACGTCGCCCGCGCCGACGGCCAGGAACAAATCGCCGGGCTGCATGGTCTTGAGCAGGTAATGCACCACTTCGTCCGGCCCGCGCGCGAGGAGGATCCTGGCATTCGGCATGTGGGCGCGGATGGCGGCGTAAAGCTCGTTGCTCTCGCATCCCATCGAGCGATCCTCGCTTGCCGCGTAGACAGGCAGCAGGATAAGCTCGTCCACGCCGTCGAAGGCTGGTACGAAATCGTTGAGCAGCTTGCGGGTGCGCGAATACCGGTGCGGCTGGAAGACCACGCGCATCCGCCGGGGTTGTTGCAGGCGCGCGACGGAAAGCATCGCCTGGATCTCGGTGGGGTGGTGGGCATAATCCACCACCACGCGCACCGGCGCATCCTGCGGCGTCAACCATTGGAAGCGGCGCTTGGGCAGCTCGGCGCAGGCCTGCGGCAACGCCTCGGCCAGGGCGTGCGCGTCCATCCCCAGGAGCATGCAGGCCGCCATGGCCCCGAGCGCGTTGCAGACGTTGTGCCGGCCGGGCACGGCCAGGGCGACCTCGCCCAACCGCTCCGAGCCGTGCATCAGGGTGAAGCGCGAGTCCGTCGCCGCGCACCGCACGTTTTCGGCGCGGAGCATCGCGTCCTGCGAGAACCCGTAGGAGAGGATCGGCCCGCGGAACCGCGCGGCCACGCGCATGGCCCATGGCGCGTCTGCGCAGACGGCCACGCCCTCGCGCGTGTTGTCCACCAGCGTGGCGAAGCACCGCTCCAGCGCCGCGGCATCGGCGAAATGATCCAGATGATCCAGCTCGATGTTGGTGATGAGGGCGACGGCGGGGTGTTCATAGGCCAGCGTGCCGTCGCTCTCGTCCGCCTCCGCCACGGCGATTTGGTCGGGCGGCAACCTCCCCGCCAGGTTCCCGTGTCGGGGCCCGGCGTTGGTGAGCAGGCGCGGCGTGTAGCCGCCCAGGCACCACAGCGGATTCTGCCCCACACACTGCAGCAGGCGCGTGGCGAAGCAGGCCGAGGTCGTCTTGCCGTGGGTACCGCAGACGGCGATGGAACGCAGGCCGCTCACCCATCCGGCCAGGCACTCGCCGCGCGAGAGCACGGGGATGCCCCCGGCCCTGGCCAACGCCAGCTCGGGCTCGTCCGGGCGGATGGCGGCGCTGTGGACCAGCACGTCGCAGTCGGCCAGGTGCGCAGGGTCGTGCCCCTGCAGGATGTCGATGCCATTGCGCGCGAAGAAGCGGCTGAGCGTGGGCGGGATATGATGGTCGCAGCCCGAGACCTTCCAGCCGCGCAGATGGAGCATCCAGGCCACGCCGGCGGCGCCCACGCCGCAGATGCCCATGATATGAACCCGCCCGGGCGGGAGCGTGAAGAGGTTGATGGGGGTGTCCATGTCTCGCGTCTCCTAGGCCTGACCCTGCGGGGCCGTCAACAGTTCGATGAGGAAGGGGCCGTGCCCGGCGGCGCAGAGCGCCCGCGCCCGCGCCAACGTCGCCTCGAGCGACTCCGGGCGCACCCGCGCCCCGCGGATGCGGTAGCACGGCGCCAAATCCACCAGGCACGGGTTGGCGAAGGCCAACGGCAGGGGCACCCCGTCGGCGAAGCCGTCGTTGCGGATCAGGAAGACCAGCGGCGCGTGGTTGAGCGCCGCGCGGTTCAGCCGCGCGTGGAAGCCCTCGGCCAACAGGTCGCCGGGGCTCAGCTCAACGATTTCGACGTCCTCATTCAAGGTTCTGCACCTGCTCGCGGAAGGTTTCCAGCAACGTCTTGAAGGCCAGCACCAACCGCGGGATCTCCGTGCCGGCGCACTTTGAGCCGATGGTGTTGGCTTCCCGGTTCAGCTCCTGGCACAGGAAGTCGAGCGGGCGTCCGCCGGGCGCCTCGCCGGAGAGGAGCGTCTCGGCATGGGCGAAGTGCGAGGCCAGGCGCGTGAGCTCCTCGGCGATGTCGCACCGGTCGGCGAAAAGCGCGGCCTCGCGCTCCAACGTCCCCGCGTCGAGCGCCGTTCCGGCGGGGAGGAGCTCGGCCAGGCGCTTGCGCAGGGCCTCCTTCCACAGCGGCGGCAGGGTGGGCGCCAGGGCGGCGATTTGGGCGTGGATGCCGCGCAGGCCCTCGAGCCGCTTGCGCAGGTCCTCGGCGATGCGCCCGCCCTCGGCCCGGCGGGTCTCAACCAACCCCTTGAGCGCGTCTCGGGCCGCCGCCTCCACGGTTTCCCAGACGGGCTCGGTCGGTTCCGGCGGCGGGGGCTCCGGCGCGGCGGCGGCCAGGGCCGCGAGGTCGGAGACCGTCGGTTCGCCCTTGAGGCCCAGCCGCCCGGCCGCCTCGCGCACAACGCGTAACCGTGCCTCCAACGCCGCCGCGGCGTCCGCCCCGGAGAGCGGGCGCACCGTTACCAGCCCCTTCACGGCGCCGCGGGAGATGGCCGTGCGCAGAAGCCCCAGGAGCCGCGCCTCGAAGCTCAGCCACTCCTTGGGCAGCCAGAGCGTGGCGTCGAACTGCTTGCGGTTCACGGAGGAGAGCTCCACCGTCACGGCGAACCCTTTGCCCATGGCCTCGCCACGCCCGAATCCTGTCATTGATTTCAGCATAACGCCGATAGTCTACCATATCCCGGCCCTCGCGTCTCGCTTCCTGCCAAGCGCGTTCCCGGGGATGGCGGCGCCCGCTTCCCCGGGGAGGGGAGGCGGGGAGACTCAAGGGCGTTCGCCGGCGTGGGCGAGGATGAGGTCGGCAAGGGCCTGTGCGGCGTCCGGGCGGGGAAGGTCTTGGAGGGCCTGGCGCATGATTTTGCGCAGGAGGGGGTCGGAGTAGAGCTGGCGGATGGCCTCTGCGAGCCGATCCGGGGGGGCGCTTTGGTCGACGCAGAGCGCGCCGCCGCAGGAGACGAGGGCCTGGGCGTTGAGGCGCTGGTGGTCGTCGGCGGCGGTGGGCAGGGGAATGAAGACGGCCGGGATGGCGGCGCGGGCGATTTCGAAGCAGGTGGCGGCGCCGGCGCGGGCGATGACGAGGTCGGCGCGGGCGTAGGCCGCGCCCATGTCGTCGATGAAGGGGACGACCTCGGCCTGTTTGGGGGTCTTGGCGTAGGCGGCGCGCAGGGTGTCCACGTCCGCGGGGCCGCATTGGTGGGTGAGGGTGACGGTTTTGTCGCTGAGGGCAAGCGAGGCGAGGAGGGGGGCGACGAGCAGGTTGAGGCCGTGGGCGCCCTGGCTGCCACCGGTGACGAGGATATGGAAGCCGGCGTGGGGGGCGGTCTCGCGGATTTTCTCCGCGCGGGCGAGGGCGTCGAGGACGCTTTGGCGGAGGGGGAGCCCCGTTTGGACGACGTTGGCCCAGGGGAGCGCGGCGGCGGTTTCCGGGAAGGAGGTGGCGACGGCGGCGACGCGGAGGCGCTTGGAGAGGAAGCGGACGGCGCGGCCCGGGAGGGCGTTGGCCTCGTGGAGGATGACGGGGATGCCGAGGGTGCGCGCGGCGACGACGGGGGCGAAGCTGGTGTAGCCGCCGGTGGCGAGGAGGGCGTGGGGGCGGAAGCGGCGGAGGAAGGCGCGGCAGCGGAGGACGGCAAGGAGGTTGCGCGGGTCGGTGATGGGGCGCATGCCGGAGCGGAGGAGGGGGCCTTGCCAGGCCTCGGCGGCGCGGCGTTCGGCAGGGCGGGTGCCGGAAAGGATGAGGGCGAGGTCGTGGCCTTGGGCGCGGAGGCGCTCGGCGGTGGCGAGGGCGGGGTGGATGTGGCCGCCGGTGCCGCCGCAGGCGATGGCGATGCGGTTGTGGTCAGGCATGGTCAGAGGTCGATGCAATCCATGAGTTGGCAGGCGAGGGCGTGGGCGTTGACGGCGTCGAGGCGCTTGAGGACGCATTTCCAGCGCCAGGAGATGGAGCCGTTCTCGTCGAGGGGGCGGTCTCGGAAAAGGCCGTCAAAGCCGTCGCGGCGCTCGCGGTAAAGGCGCTGGATACGGGCGAGCTCGTCCTCGAAGCTGTCGACGAAGATGCGGGCGGCGAGCTTGAAGTCGGGGAAGAGGTGCTTGCGGCGGTTCATGGCCGCGGCGTAGTCTGCGATGGTCTCGCCGTAGGGGCGCTTGTAGTTGACGAAGGAGCCGGTCGGCTCGGCGAGGATGAGGCGGTCGGGGAGCTGGAAGGCGTTGAGGAGGATGACCTCGTCGCCGTCGTCGAAGATGGTGCGGCCGCCCTCGACGGCGGCGCGGCCGACGATGATGTTGGGGGCGGCGGCCTGGCCGAGGAGGCGGCAGAGGCCTTGGCGGAAGGCGGGGGAGGCGTAGAAGTTCTCGGGGATTTTGTTGGTGGCGAAGCCGGAGATGTAGTCGCGCTCGAAGTACCCGGTCTGGACGCTCTGGGCGGAGCCGTCGGGCGTCTTGACGATCTCGCGGAAGGTGCGCGGCACCATGAGGGGGGGCAGGTGCATCCCCAGCTGTCGGGCGCCGAGGCGCCGGTCCATGACGTAGTCGGTGTAGTCCTCGGCGTCGATGATGGCCTGAAGGAGGGGGCGGCCGGCGGCGAGGTGGGTGGCGACGGTCCAGCGTTGGATGCGGATGATCTTGACCTGGGGGCGGGGGCGGTGGCGCTCTTTGAGCTCGACGATGTAGACGAGCGCGCGCGGGCCTTGGCCTTTGCGCTGGGAGAGGGAGCGGCGGGTGCGGCCGATGTTGACGTATTCGATCTGGGAGTATTCGCGCACGTAGTTGAAGAGGATGGCGCGGGCGCGCGGGTCACAGAGGTGCTGGAGGGCCTCGTCCTCGGGATGGCGGTCGGCCTCCATGAAAACGGGGTCGAAGAAGAGCTCGCCCTCCTCCACGCGGCCGCCGGGGAGCCATTCGATCTGCATGAAGTATTCCGGGGAGAGCCCCTCGATGACGGCCGAGACGCCGGTCTCGTTGGGGGCCTCGATGAGCGCGGCGGAGAGGGCTTTGCGCCAGCTGGGGTCGTCGATGTCGTCCTCGCGCAGGCAGGGGTCGTCCACGGCGGATTCGAAGGCCGCGAGGAGGCGCTGGTAGGTGGCGCGGAGGGTGGGCCCGTCCATCGCGGCGAAGTCGATGCCCTGGCGGAGCTCGGCGGGGAGGGCGCCGTGGGGGAGGGAATCGATCTCGGGGTTGGCGAAGCGGTTGGCGCGCCCGGCGTTGAGGTGGATCTCCTCAAGGAGGGTGCGGAGTTCCTCCGCGGGGAGGGCGCCCAGGGAGCGGAAGGCGCCGAGGGTGAGGAAGCGCGTGCCGGTGAGGTGGTTGTAGTAATAAATGGCGCGGCCGTCGATGCCGACGTGGGCGTTCTTGATGAGGGCGCGGATCTCTTCCTCGAAGCGGGGCACGGGGGCCATGCGCCACGCCTCGCCGCGGGTGCGCAGGGCGTCGCGCACCTGGCGGTTCTGGATGTTCAGATAGCGGATCTTGCGCTTGGAGACGAACTTTTGGAGGAACTCGTCGCCGCGGATGGCCACGGGCATATTGTCCGGGTCTGGGCGGATGAGCGCGTAGTTCTCGTCGAAGAGCAGGTCGACGCTCTCGGCGATCTCGGCCTCCTCTTCTTTTTGGGTGAGCTTGGGCAGGCCCTGCGCGGCGCGGCGCTTGTTGAGCGCGTCGATGAAGGCGAGGCGCTGCATGGCGTGGATGCCGCGGATGGTGATGAGGCCGGGGGTGCGCAGGAAGATGGTGCCGATGCGCGTTTGGAGCGTGCCTTTGGCGTCCTTGGCGAAAATCTCCGGCCCCAGGCGGATGATGTCCTCGGTGTCGCTCACGACGCGCCTCCCGCCGCGCGCACGGCGGCCTTCAGGGTGTTCTCAAGCAGCATGGCGATGGTCATGGGGCCGACGCCGCCGGGCACGGGGGTGAGCCTCGAGGCCACCGCCGCGACGCTTTCGAAGTCGCAGTCGCCGCGCAGACGGTAGCCGCGCTGGGCCGTCGGGTCGGGCACGCGGTTGACGCCCACGTCGATGACGATGGCGCCGGGTTTGACCATATCGCCGGTGACGGTGCCGGGGCGGCCGGCGGCCACGATCAGGATGTCCGCCTCGCGCGTGAAGCGTGCCAGGTCGGGCGTTGCGGAGTGGCAGAGCGTGACGGTGGCGTCGCCGTCCGGGGCCTTGCGCGAGAGGAGGTTGGCCAGGGGGCGGCCGACGATGGCGCTGCGGCCCACGACCACCGCGTGCGCCCCGCGCGTGTTCGCCCCGGCCTGCCCCAGCAGACGGAGCACCCCATGCGGCGTGCAGGGGAGGAAGCAGTCTTGCCCCAAGATCATCTTGCCCACGTTGATGGGGGTGAAGCCGTCGACGTCCTTCTCCGGCGCGATGGCCTCGATCACGGCGTCGGCGTCCAGGCCCCTGGGCAGGGGCAGCTGCACCAGGATGCCGTGCACCTGCGGGTCGGCGTTGAGGCGGGCGATGACGGCGAGCAGCTCCTCCTGCGTCGTCTCCGCGCCCAGGCGCACGTCCACCGAGCGCATCCCGGCTTCCTCCAGCGCCCGCTCCTTGGCCGTCACGTAACTGCGCGAGGCCGGGTCGTCGCCCACCAAGACCACGCCGAGCCCGGGCGTGACGCCCGTCTTCGCCTTCAGCTCGGCCACGCCGGCCTTGACCTTTGCGCGCGTCTCCGCCGCCAAGGCCTTGCCGTCAATGAGTTCAGCCTTCATTGTCTGCTCGCTTTCCCGATTTACGCCCACAGCATACCACATCGCCCCCGCCCCTGCAAACTATGCTACAATAAGCGCAACTTTCCAGCAAGGAGTAGACATGAAGCTTGACAAACGCGGCGCGTTGATGGAGACGGAAATCCCCGGCGCGCAGAAAATCCAGGGCAAAGTGCGCGACATCTACGACCTTGGCGACAAGATGCTTATCGTCGTCACCGACCGCCTGAGCGCCTTCGACGTGATCATGGACGACGGCGTCCCCGGCAAGGGCAAGGTGCTCAACTCCATCTCCGTCTTCTGGTTCCGCAAGCTCGCCGGCCTCTGCCCCAACCATCTTATCACCGACAACGTCGCCGATTACCCCGCGCCCTTCAACGCCATCCCCGAGCTGCAGGGCCGCTCCATGCTCGTGCGCAAGCTGAAGGTCGTCCCCTACGAGTGCATCGTGCGCGGCTATCTCACCGGCTCGGGCTGGGCCGAATACCAGAAATCCGGCACCGTCAACGGCCAGCCCCTCCGCGCGGGCTACCAAAACGCCTCCAAGCTCGACGAAGAGCTCTTCACCCCCACCACCAAGGCCGCCATCGGCGACCACGACATGGCCGTCACCGTCGAGCACATGGCGCAGGACATCGGCGCCGAGCTCGCCGGCAAGCTGCGCGACCTCTCCATCGCCCTCTACAAGGCCGCCGCCGAGCACGCCGAGGCCCGCGGCATCATCCTGGCCGACACGAAGTTCGAGTTCGGCCTGGACGGGCAGGGCAACGTCGTCCTCGCCGACGAGGCGCTGACCCCGGACTCTTCCCGCTTTTGGGACAAGGCCACCTACGCCGTCGGCGCCAACCCGCCCAGCATGGACAAGCAGTTCGTGCGCGACTGGCTGGACTCCATCCATTTCAACCACCAGCCCCCCGCCCCGGCCCTGCCCGACGACGTCATCGCCAAGACGCAGGCCATCTATGCCGAGTGCTATCGCCGCCTGACCGAGGGCGAGGCTTGCGCCCCCGCGCTGTGAGCGGCCAGCCTCCGGCTCCCATCCCCCCGCGCGACCCCGCGTCGCCCGGGGGCTTTTTTGTGCCCCCCACGCGCGGCCTGATGCTTGACGTCTCCCGCAACCGTGTCTATTCGCCGGGGACGCTCAAGTGGATGGCCGGCTTGCTCGCCGCGCTGGGCTATAATCGACTGGAGCTTTACTTCGAGAACGTTTTCGCCTATCCCGGCCATGAGGCCGTCTGGCGCGGCATCGACCCTTACACGCCAGAGGCGCTCCTGGATTTGGGCGATTACTGCGCCGCGCGGGGCGTCAGGCTCGTGCCGAACCAAAACACCTTGGGGCATTTCGAGCGGTGGTTCCGTCTGCCGGACTATCGTCGTTTCGCGGAACTGCCGCAGGGCGGCGCCCTCACGCCGTGGGGGAGCGTCCAGAAAATCCCGACCGGCCTTTGCCCCACCGATCCCGAAGCCGTCGCCTTCGTTGAGGGATTGCTCGAGGCCCTCCTGCCCTGTTTCCCCCATGCCGATGTGGCGAACCTCGGCGGCGACGAGGTCTTCGACCTGGGCCAGGGCCGCTCCGCGGGCCGCGACAAGGCACGGCTTTACGTCGACCACCTCTCGCGCATGGCAGACGTCGCACGGCGTCATGGCAAGCGGCCCGAGTTCTGGGCCGACATGCTGCTACGCCATCCCGAGGCCCTTCCCCTTGCCGCCGAACGACTGCCGGACGCCGATTGGATCGTCTGGGGGTACGAGGCGGGCGACGACCTGCCCGGCGGCGTGGCGACGCTTAAGGCCGCCGGCCTGCGCACCCTCGTCGCGCCTGGCACCTCCTCATGGCGGAGTTTCTGCGGGCGCACCGCGAACATGCGGGAGAACCTGCGCCGGGCCGCGTCCGCCGGGGCCGACGGCCTGCTCCTTGTGGACTGGGGCGACGCCGGCCACTGGCAGCCCCTCGCCGTGAGCCTGCCCGCCATCGCCCTCGCCGCGGGACGGACGATGGACGACCTTGACCGCCTGGTGGGCGTGGCCGGGCTGGGCGCCTTCTTGCTGCGCCTGGGAGACACCTATCGAATCGCGAAGGCCGAGGCCGGGAACTCGACCTTGCTCTTCCGTGCCTATAACTTGCCCCGTGCCAAGGCCCCGGCTTTCGACCGTGAAGCCCTGCGGGCCGCATTGGCGGAGCTGGACGCTCTGACCGCGGCGGGCGCGGCCCTGGGCGAGTCTCTCCTGGCCCGCGAGGCGCGTCACGCGCTGGGGCTGCAACGCTTGGCCGTGCGGCGCGCGCTTGGGGAATCGGGCTTGGCGGATGAGCGTGCCCGTTTGGCCCGAGAGATGGAGGCGCTGTGGTTGGCGCGCGGCCCGAGGGCGCAGTTCGACGTTTCCTTGCATGAGTTTCTGGAGCCTGACCTATGAATGAGACCTTGTCGCGTGCGGAGGCGCTGTTGGGGGGGGAGGCGATGGCGCGGCTCCGTGTGGCGCGGGTGCTGGTGGTGGGCCTTGGGGCCGTCGGCGGGGCGTGCGTCGAGGCGCTCGCCCGCAGCGGGGTGGGGGAACTCTGGCTTGTGGACGGCGACGTCTTCGAGCACTCCAATCTCAACCGCCAGCCTTTCGCCGCCCTTTCCACCCTTGGCCAGCCCAAGGCCGAGGCCACCGCCGCGCGGCTGCGCGACATCGCCCCGACTTGCCTGGCGACCGCGGAGCGTCTGCGGGTGGACGCCGAGAACGTGGGAGCTTTGCTTGACCGCGCGTGCCCGGCGGCCGTCGTGGACGCGATTGACGATGTGCCCGCGAAGCTCGCGCTGTTGGCCGAAAGCCTTCGCCGAGGGATTCCCGCGTGGTCGGCGATGGGGGCGGCCCGCAAGCGCGACCCATCGGCCCTGTGCGTCACCGATCTTGCCAAGACGCAGGTTTGCCCCTTGGCCCGCCGCGTGCGGCAAGGGCTCCGGGCACTCGGATTTGCGCGTGGCATCCGGTGCGTCTGGTCGCGCGAGTCCCCCGCGCCGCAGCTCCTCGGCGCTCCGCTTGGCTCCCTCATGCCCGTCACTGCGTCCGCCGGGTTGCTCCTTGCCGCTGACGTGACAAAAAGCCTTTCCAAGCCAACATGATTGTGCTATACTACATGGCCAATTCGTCGGGTTTCCCCGACGGAGCCCATGAAAGGAGGTGAGCAAACATGATCATGGTTCGTCTGAAAAAGGGCGAGTCCGTGGAGCGCGGCCTGAAGCGCCTGAAGAAGATCCTCGACAAGGAGGGTCTGATCAAGCAGTTGCGTGCGACCCGTTACTACGAGAAGCCTTGCGAAAAGGCCCGTCGCAAATCCGCGCGTGCTCGCATCCGCGCCCGTTCCCGTTCCGCGATGGCTCAGATGTGAGCCTCGCCCCAACGGCAAGAAAGCCCCGGCCCCTGGCCGGGGTTTTTTTGCCTTCCGCTGTCCCTGCCGCAGTTGGTGCGCATGCCTGTCGAAGAAGTTGTCGTTCTAAGGGGGTTGTGCCTGGCTTTAAGGTAGGGGAAGGCCGGGACGTAAGGTAAAGGAAACAATGTGTTTCAATATGGTTTATGGCTTGTGAATTGGAAGGAACGTATCTGAGACAAGCTCTGGCGAACTTACGGGTGTCTTGTTCAAGTCATTTCGGTTTATCAGGTTACATTCCTGCTTTGGGCTTCATGGATTTCTTTGCCTTCGCTTAGGCATTTCTCCTTCACGTCAAACTCTACGCCAAGTAGGAACGGATTCTTGTGTGCCCGTGACGTTCCCCTCCGTAACGTGCTTCAGTGTGCCTTCTTTTCAGTACCTAAGAATGGTTGGTGGGGGAGCCTAAGGGGAACATCATTATTCGCTTATTTGCGCCAACGTACTAAGCGCTTTCACGTTTTGGTTTGAATCCTTGGGCAGTTGAGTCGTAATCGGTCCACAGCTCACATTGCTGGATGACGGTTTGTGTCGCGTCTTCCACGCCTTCCGGCGGGTATTTGTGTTTTTTGAGCAGCCGCTTGACCAGCCTGCGCATCCCTGCC
>CALXSE010000023.1 GCA_944391085.1 uncultured Kiritimatiellota bacterium
GAATTGTTCGCGAATTCAGCGGCGTCTGGCCGACGCGTTCAAAATGCGCCGCATAGCGGCCGCGTGGGCGCGGAAGCCCGCCTCGGCGCGCGCCGCGCGGTCGCCCTCCGCGCGGCCGGCGGCCCGGGCCAGGTTCCAGAGTTCCTGCTCGCCCATGAAGGGGATCGCCGCGACGGCGCCGAGCGTGCGGCCCGCCTCGTCGCAGACCGCCACGGCCTCGCCCGCGGCGTCCGGCGCGGCCCTGGCCACGACCGTCACGCCCAGCAGGCCCAGCACCCGGCCCGAGGCCGACAGCAGGGACGCGGAATCGTGATTGCCCGCCGTCACCGCCACGCGGCGGCACGAGCGATCCTCCGCCACCCCGGCCAGGAAGCGGTAATACCGCTCCTGGGCCGCGGGCCCGGGCTGGCGCAGGTCAAAGACGTCGCCCGAGACGAGCAGCGCGTCGGGCCGCTCCTCGCGCAGCAGGGCGCGCAGCCAGCCCAGGAAGGCGTCGTGCTCCGCGCCGCGGTCGCGGTCGTGCAGACGCGCCCCCAGGTGCCAATCAGACGTATGGACGATTTTCATGCGTGCCCGCCCCGATAAACGAACCGCGCCCATTATACACCATCGCCCCCCGCTTGCCCACAGCCTTTTGCGGCCCGACACGCGCCCGGGGTCTGTGGGCCGGGCCTTGCCCCACGTCCACGGGGCGGAAGCGGCCCTTGGCGGCGCGTTGGGCGGCGGGCCTGCGGGAGGGCGGCCCCCGTCGCCCCTCCGGAGGCGGGGCCCTTGCACAAAAACAACTTGCGCAAACCCCACCCCTGTGGTATCCTATGCGCCATGACTTTCCCAAAACAGCTTTGCCTTGCCCTCGCGGCCCTCGGCCTCGCCCTCCCCGCCGCGGCGCAGTTCCCTTCTCTTCCCTCGACGCCGGCGATCACGTTTGTGCGCGAGCGTACGGGGGAGGGCATCTCCGAACCGGTGTGTTACGCTGACGGGACGCCCTTGCTGGCGGGCGAGTTCATCTCCCCGCTTTACGTCCTGACCAAGGAGGAGCTCTCGGCAGAGAGCCCGCTTCCCTTCACCGTTTCCTCGGACGGGACCGTCACCCCGACCGACTCCGACACCAGCCTGGTTTGGCCGAATGTCGGCTCTTCGGACTTCCAGGAGCAGGTCAGGATTCCGATGAAAGACGGGCTGCCTGCGGATGGGTGGGGCAACCTTGGGACAAATGAAAACGGAAGCTATGACAAGCGTGAGCTGATCTGTTCCTGGCCTAATGGAGGCGGGAGCTTGCCGGAAGACTATTCCTGTTCCCTTTACCTGCTCACCTTCGACACGCGCACGTCGAATGCCGAGGGAGCTGTCGACGTGGGTGGGGAGAACGCCCTGATTTATGCCTGGGGCGCGACGTTTATCTGTTCCTCTGAAAGCCTTCCAAGTGCTGGTTTCACGTCCCCTTACGTGCTGAATGTGCCGAAGGAACGGCAAGGGGTGCTGGAGGGGTTGTGGCCTCCGCTTTTCCCCCCGACTTATCTGGAGACGGCTTTGACCGATCAGGCCGCCGAGTTCACGATCGCCTATAACGAGGTGCCGGTGGACGATAACGGTACGCCTGCCGGCTCCGTCGAGGCAGCGGAGGCGGCCCTGACCCCCGGCGTGGCGTCCATGACGCAGGAGGGCGGCACGCTGACGCTTGGCCTCACGCCGCCCACGGCCTCCGGCCTCACGCCTTACGCGCTCTGGACGGCCACCGCGCTGAACGGTGAGTGGCGGCCCTTTGCCGAGGTGGCGAAAGAAAAGGGGCTTGCGCTTGAGGACGAAATGCGCTATAGTAAGTTGCGTATTGAAGAAGCGGAGTCCCTTGAGATTCCGATGTTCGAAGGAGAACCGACACGCTTCTACAGGCTTCAAGCCCTTGGGCGCGTTGAGGAAAGTGGAGAATAAGCATGAAGAAGACCTTGGCTTTGATGGCTGGTTGCGCGCTTTGTGTCAGCGCCGCGACGGCCGCCGTGCAGGGCAACAACACCGCGGTGATCATCTCGAAGACGCCGGAGGTGACCACCGCCAGCTATCAGTTCCTTTGTGTCCCCGTCCGCGGGTTTGACATCACGGGGCAGGCCGGCAACGACTTCGTCGCGCTGGGCTCCTTCCTGCCGGCCTCCACGCTCAGCGAGGGCACCACGTTGATTCTCCCCGGGGAAGGCAACACGCAGACCATTTACACAGTCTCTTCTAACGGTAAGTGGGTCAAGGCGAACTCCACGGCAGGAACCGAGGCGCTGACCGACGAGACGGAGCCGCAGGTGGAAACGGGCACCGTGCTCTGGCTGCAACTCCCCGCTTCGAGGACCCCCAACACGACCCCCAACACGATTTACTTTGTCGGCGAGAAGGGCCGGACGCTCGCCGAGGGCGAGAAGCTGATCCCGTCGCCCGCCGCCGGCATGGTCGCGTACGGCAATGACACCGACACTGCGGTTCCGCTTTCCCAGGTCGCGGCGGCGCAGGATGGCGATCAAATCCAGTGCATCGAAGACGGCGGCGCGACCTACAAGGTTTATGCCTACGTGTACAACGCCCAGGCTGGCGGGGGGAAATGGCTTGATTGGAGCATCCCGGCGTTTGTCGATGATTCCGTCACGATCGCCCCCGGCGAGGCTTTCTACTACTACCGTGCCGCCGCGAGCGCCAAGTGAGTTTGGGTGTCGAGACCAAGGAGAAGTGAAATGAGAAAGTTGTTGTTGGCGCTTGCTTGCATGGCCCTCTCGAGTGCCGCCTTCGCGGTTCATGTGAACTGGAAGTGGGATGATGCCCAAATAACGGGTTGGGCAAATAGCTCGTCCGCCTACATGGTCTATTCCTCCAGCGAGATGGAGTGGCAGGATGTGTTGAGCGCCGCCAGGACGGGCACCTCCTCCGGTGGTGCTAACGTCGTCGCCACATCCGGTATTCTGGAGTGGGGCTCCACGGGTATCGTGGGGTTTGACATCCCCTCTAATACGGAGGGGACATATTTTTGCTACTTCGCGCTCTTTGACAACGAGAATCCCGGCGAGGCGGATTCCTTTGCCATTGCCCAGGCTGGTGAGAATGGCAAGCTTATATTTTCAGAGCATGGAGTTTCCGTCCCGAAGCCGGGAGTCGATCCCAATCCGGTTCAATATCTTGATCCGACGTGGCTGGTCGGCAATTACAAGGCGGCCCCGGAGCCGACGACCTTGGCGTTGCTTGCGCTGGGTGTGGCCGGCGTGGCGTTGCGGCGCCGCATCCGCTGAGGCGTCCGCCGCCTGTGAGAGGGGCCCCGCAAGGGGCCCTTTTTTTGCGCAGGCATAGGGCGGGGCTGGTTTGGCGCCGCGAGTTGGGAATGCATTGTCTTGTTTGTGCGCGGGCATAGGCCGGGGAGCCTCTCGGCGAGCCGAGCCTGCCCATCCCCTGCGGTGCGTACACGGGCCTCCCCTCGTCCTTTTCCCTTTGCCCCGTTGCCTTGCCCGCCTTCCCGTGGCGCGTTTGCTGGGAGACACGAAGCCGGTGCGCGGCGTGCCTTCTTCACCGGGGCCGCTCCCTTCCGCCTCTTTCCGCCGTCATTCACCCTGCGGCCCGCCCGCTTTCCGTCGGGTCTTTTGCCTCCAGCCGCCCGCCTTCCTGCGGCCCGCCCGCTTTCCGCCGGGTCTTTTGCCTCCAGCCGCCCGCCTTCCTGCCGCCCGTCTGATTTTTATCGGGCGGTTGCCGCTTGCCATCCCGCCGCCTTTTGTTGCCCGCCTCCGTGCCCGCTTTCCGTTTGCGGGTTTCTTTTTCTGCCCAGCGTCCGGCGGCCTTGCCTTGCGTGCTTTCCCGTGGCGCGGTCGGTGGGAGACGCGGGGCGGAACGCGGGGCGCACACGGTTTCCCCCGCCCTCCTTCCTTTTGCCCGTCCTCCTTCCTCTTTCTTGATTCCTTTCCCGGGGGGCGCGTTCCCGCCGAGGGGGTGGTTTCTTTTGGGGATTTGTGGTATAATCATGTGCTTATGGATTTCCCGTTGGAGCATTGCGAGCTTTGCCCCCGCCGGTGCGGCGTCGACCGTCTGCATGGGCGGGTGGGTTATTGCGGGAGCGGGGCGTTGCCCCGCGTGTTCCGTTGGGGGCCGCATTTCGGCGAGGAGCCGCCGATCTCGGGGACGCGGGGGAGCGGGACGCTCTTTTTCTCGCATTGCACGATGCGGTGCGTGTATTGCCAGAACGCGAAGTGGAGCAGCGGCGGGGCGGGGGAGGATATCCCCGTCTCGGAGCTGCGGGCGCGGATGCGGGCGTTGGCGGCGGAGGGGTGCCACAATTGGAACCTGGTGTCGCCGACGCCGTGGCTGCCGCAGATCGCGGAGGCGGCGGGGCCGTTGCTGGCGGAGGGGGTGCGCCTGCCGTTCGTGTACAACACGTCGGGCTACGAGCGGGTGGAGACGCTGGAGGCGTTCGCGGGGCTGGCGGACGTGGCGTTGGCGGATCTGCGGTATGCGCGCGAGGCGACGGCGGCTGCGGGGAGCGGGACGCCGGATTACGTGGGGGCGGCGCGGCGGGCGATCCGCTGGTTCTGGGATCGGCTGGGGCCGTTGGAGCTGGATGGGGAGGGGATCGCGCGGCGGGGGCTGATCGTGCGGGTGCTGGCGCTGCCGGGGCGGGTGGACGAGGCGGCGGAGAGCCTGACGTGGCTGCGGAACGCGCTCGGCACGGGGGTGGCGGTGAGCGTGATGGCGCAGTACAATCCGGTGGGCCGGGCGAGGACGCTGCCGGGGTGGGACAGGCGGCTGAGGGCGGAGGAGTTCGAGCCGCTGGTGGATCTGGTCGGGGACCTGGGGTTCGAGACGGGCTGGGTGCAGCAGTGCGGGGAGGAGACCGCCGAGCGGATGCTGGGCCAGGACATGGCCGCGGGCTACGGGGCGGTGCGTTAGTTTTCAGGACAACCACTTCAACTCACTTCAGAAAGGAAGAGAACGATGAGCGGACACAGCAAATGGGCAACCATCAAGCACGCCAAGGGCGCGGCCGACGCCAAGCGCGGCAAGATGTTCAGCCGCCTGGCCAAGGAGATCATGCTCGCGGCCAAGAGCGGCGGCGACCCGAACACGAACCCCTCCCTGCGCAACCTGATCGCGAAGGCCAAGGGCATCAACATGCCCAAGGACAACATCGACCGCGCCATCAAGAAGGGCACGGGCGAGCTCCAGGCCGAGGCGCTCGAGGAGATCACCTACGAGGGCTACGTCGGCACCGTGGGGCTGGTGGTGCAGGTGCTCACCGACAACAAGAACCGCGCCGCCGCGGAAATCCGCAACATCTTCAAGAAGAACAACTCCGAGCTGGGGCAGTCCGGCTCCGTGACGCGCAACTTCGAGCGCAAGGGGCAGATCCTGCTGCCGAAGGGCGACCTGAACGAGGACGACGTGATGATGCTGGCGCTGGACGCCGGCGCCGACGACGTGAACGCCGACGACGAGGGCTTTGAGATCCTCACGGCGCCCAGCGCCTTCGCGGCGGTGTGCGACGCGCTCAACAAGGCCGGCATCGAGACCTCCGAGGCCGAGGTCCGCCTCATCCCCATGGCCACCACGCCGGTGTCGGACGTGGCCCAGGCCAAGGCCCTCAACCGCTTCATCGCCGCGCTCGAGGACAACGAGGACGTCCAGAACGTCTACCACACGGCCGACTTCTCCGACGAGGTCGAGGCCGCCCTCGAGGCCGAGGAGGCGTAAGCCCACCCGCCCCCGCCGCCGGCGCGCGACCCGCCCCGGCGGCGGCCCCTTTCCCCGCGCGGCCATTTTTTGCTTGCGCTCTGGGGGGCGGGTTTGGCATACTATGTCACTCATTCATCCGAATGGCTGAAGAGAAACCGAAATTGGCCCGGGCGCGGGGTAGCGACGCGCGGGGCTTGGAGACTGAACAGAATGGTCAAGATCAGATTGCGTAAGACCGGGTGCAACCGCGTGGCGACGTTCCGCGTGGTGGCCTGCGACTCGCGGAGCCCGCGCGACGGCAAGTTCCTGGAGATCCTGGGCTGGTACGACCCGCGCAAGACCGAGGACAAGTGCGGCCTGAACCTGGAGCGCATCGCCTATTGGCAGAGCCAGGGCGCGCAGGTCTCGGAGACCGTCGCCTCGCTGGTGAAGCGGGCGAAGAAGGCCGCCGCGGCCCAGGCCTGAGGCGGCCGGGGGCCACGATGCCGCTGCGCATCGACGTGGTGACGATCTTCCCGGGGATGCTGGAAGGCTTCTTCGGGCAGAGCATCCTGCGCCGGGCGGCGGCCCAGGGCGCCGCGGAGCTGCGGGCGATCGACCTGCGGGACTTCGCGCACGACGCGCGCGGCACGCTCGACGACAAGCCCTACGGCGGCGGCGCCGGGATGCTGATGAAGCCCGAGCCGCTCTTCGAGGCCGTCGAAAGCCTCCGCCGCCCCGGCACGCGCGTCATCGCCATGTCGCCCCAAGGCCGGCCCTTCCGGCAGGCCGAGGCGCGACGGCTCGCGAAGGAAAGCCACCTGGTCTTCCTCTGCGGCCACTACGAGGGCATCGACGAACGCGCCCTCGAACTCCTCGCCGACGAGCAGCTGAGCGTCGGCGACTACGTGCTGACCAACGGGGCCCTGCCCGCGGCGGTCGTCACGGACGCGGTCGTCCGCCTCCTGCCCGGCGTGCTGGGCGGCGGCGAGGAAGCCACGGGGCACGACTCCTTCTCCGAGGAGGGGCTCCTCGAGCAGGCCCAGTATACCCGCCCGCCCGTGTGGCGCGGGCAGGCCGTGCCCCCGGCGCTCCTGCGCGGCGACCATGCCCAGGCGGCGCGCTGGCGCAGGGCCCAGATGCTTGACCGGACGGCCCGGCATCGGCCAGATTTGAAGCAACGATAAGGATTACGGCTATGATCGCGAAAGCCTTGGAAAAAGTGAACGCCCTCACGGCGGAAAAGAACCCGAAGAAGTGCCCCGAGCTGCAGGTGGGCGACATCGTGCGCGTCTCCGTGCGCATCAAGGAAGGCGACAAGGAGCGCGTGCAGGTCTTCGCCGGCGACGTCATCGCTCGCGACGGCCGCGGCATCACCGAGACCTTCACCGTGCGCCGCATCTCCTTCGGTATCGGCGTCGAGAAGGTCTTCCCCTTCGCCTCCCCCGCCATCGAGAAGATCGAGGTGACCGGCCACGCGAAGGTCCGCCGCGCCAAGCTTTACTACCTCCGTTCGCGCACGGGCAAGGCCGCCCGCCTGCGCACGGCCTGAAGCGCGTCACGGCCCTGGCGGGCGACGGCGGAACCAGGGGGGCGCGTGCGTCCCTTTGGTTCCGTCTTGCGTTGCCTGCGGGCCGCTTAGGGTGCCATGCCGCGGGCGCTGGAGCTCTTCCTCGTCATCGCCGGCGCGCCCCTGTGGGGGCTCGCGATGGCGCTCGTGGCGTTGGCGCTCCTGCCCGGGGGGCGGCCGCTCCTCTTCCGGCAGAGGCGCCCCGGGCTGGGGGGCAGGCCCTTCACCATCCTCAAGTTCCGCACCATGCGCCCCGGCACGGGGCCGGACGCGGAGCGGATCACCCGCGTGGGGCGCGTCCTCCGCGCCACGAGCCTCGACGAGCTGCCCGAGCTGATCAACGTGCTGCGCGGCGAGATGGCCCTTGTCGGCCCCCGGCCGCTGCTCATGGAGTACCTCGACGAGTATACCCCCGCCGAGCGGCACCGCCACGACGTCCGCCCCGGCATCACCGGTTGGGCGCAGATCCACGGGCGGAACGCCATCACGCGCGCCGAGAAGGTGCGGTATGACCTTGAGTACATCGCCCGGCGCTCCACGGCCTTTGACCTGCGTATCCTCTTTCTCACCGTCTTTCACCTGAGGGGAAATTAACATGCGTCTGCCCATCCTCGCCGCGGCCCTTCTCGCCACCTGCCTGCTTCGCGCGCAGGAGGCCCTCTTCACCCCCACGCCGCCGGCCGTCCAGATCAACCGCGCCGCCCTCGCCGTCCACCCCGGCAACAATTTGCAGACCCTCCCGGCCACCCTCAACGGCAAGCCCTGCACCCTGCTCCTGGACACCGGCGCCAGCCACACCACCTTTGACGTCGACTTCCTCAGGAAGACCTTCCCCGACCTGCCCCTCCGGCCCATCGCCCTCGGCGGCCAGACCAACGTCCAGTCCGCCCCCCTGGCCTTCCCCATCCAGACCCTTCGGGTCGGGGAGGCCGAGCTCACCCGGTTCGTCGGCATGGCCCTGCCCCTGGGGCACCTCTCCGAGGCCGTCGGCGTGCGCGTGGACGGCATCCTTGGCATGAACGCCCTGGGCTATGCGCCCTTCCGCCTCTCCCTGCGCGACGGCGCGGTAACGTGGTTCTCCGCCCCGCCCACGCCCGCGGGCGCCGTGCTCCTGCCGCTCCTCGACGTGGCCGACAACAGCTTCCACGTCGTCGCCACCCGCGAGGGCGACGAGACCACCTTCCCCGTGCTCATCGATTCCGGCGCCACCTTCACCTTCATGGACGGCGCGCATTGGCCCGCGGGCGAGGGCCGGGCCGCACTGGACGCCGCCGGCGTCAACGCCACCCGGGCCGCCGACTTCAGGAAGGGCGCCCCCGGCACGCTGCGCGTCGGCGCCCTTGCGCTTCCCCTCGAGCCGCTCCTGCGCGACGGCGAGGAGCCCCTCCTTGGCGCGGACGCCCTCCGCGCGCTCGACCTGATCATCGACGCCAAGGCCCGCAAGGCCTGGGCCGTCCCCCGCGCCGCCGAGTGAGGCGCCGCCGGTGATTCGCCTGACGCGGCGGGCCGCCCCGCGCCGCGGGGTGGGGCGGTGCTACGCGCACAACCCAGGCAAGCGGCCTCAGGGTGCCCCGCCTCTGCGTGGCGGGGGCGCGTGGGGTGCGTCTGTTTTGCCGCACCCCGCCGGGGTGCCCGCGCCGTTCGTGCGCGGGCCCTTTTTTTGTTAAACTGATTGCAATCCACGATCACTGAGAGGAGACCGCAGATGAAGAACGCCCTGTTCGCCACCGCATCGCTCGCCGCCGGCCTGGCCGTCGCGGCCATCGACCCCAACGCCGCCGCGCAGGCGGCCCTCAAGCACGCCGGCCTTTCCGCCGTGCCCCAGAACGCCCTCCTCGTGACGCCCGACTTCGATGACGGCCGCGCCGTCTACGAGGTCGACTTCCACGATGGCGCCGCCTATAGGTATGACTACGAGGTCGACGCCAACACCGGCGCCATCCTCAAGTCCGAGCGCAAGGCCCTTCCCAAGGCCCTGCCTTCCGCCGCCGCGCCCATCGTGCCGGCCGTGCCCGCGGCGACGGCGTCCAAGACCGCCACCGAGGCCGAGGCCAAGGCGATCGTCCTTGCGCAGGCCGGCGTCTCCGAGGCCGACATCAAGCGTTACCGCGCGAAGTTCGAGATCGACGACGGCGTCCCGCAGTGGGAGATCGAGTTCCGCGCCGGCGCGTATGAGTACGAGGCCACCGTGAACGCGGCCACCGGCGCCATCCTCGATTTTGAGCGCGACAAGGCCTGGTGGATCTTCGACTGAGCGTCCCGCCGGCCCGTCCCAACGGGGCCGCCGGAAGGCGGCCCTTTTCCTTTTTCACGGCTCAGGCGGGCCGCGCGCTTACCAGAAGTGGTAGGCGTCGCGGAGGAGGACCTGGAGGCCGAGGAGGAGGTTGGTGACGACGTGGGCGACGATGGGGGCGCGGAGGCTGCCGGTGCGGGTGGCGAGGGCGCCGTAGGCCAGGCCGGCCAGGAGCCCGCCGACGTAGCGGTCGTGCTCGAAGGCGAAGACGAGGGCGGTGGCCCAGAAGGCGCCGCGGCTGACGGCGTGGAGGGGGAGGGCCTGCCAGTCGCGCTGGGTGAGCCAGCGCATGAGGAAGCCGCGGAAGAAGAACTCCTCGATGGGGGCGATGACGAAGGCCGAGCCGATGAGCTTGAGGACGGCGAGGGTGGGGGAGTGGCCCCAGGCGTAGCACCAGGAGGCGGAATAGTCGGGGAGCGTGCCGGGGAACATGACGAGCCAGCGGCGGTACCAGTCGGTGACGGCGGGCCAGGGGGTGCTTTCGGGGAGGGCCCAGAGGACGTAGACGGCCAGGCCCACGAGCAGGCCGAGGGCGACGTCGCCGCGGCGGCGGAAGAGGGGGGCGAAGCGCCAGGGGCGGAAGAGGAGCAGCAGCAGGGCGCAGAGGAAGGTCTTGCCGGCGTAGACGTAGGCCGGGAAGTAGAAGCCGTGCGGGGCGAGGGTGAGGGCGATGCCGGCGAGCCAGGCGAAGAAGGGCCAGGTAAGGGCGTAGGCGGCTTTGTCGAGGAACGTTCTCATGCGCCCATTCTATCACAGTGCGGCAGGGCGATGAAAGGCGCGTTCGGCGCCTGGCGCGGCGGTGAGGGCACGGCCGCGGCGGATGTGGTAAAATAGCGGGCATGAAAGAGACAACGGCGGTTTATCCGGGGACCTTCGACCCGATGACGGAGGGACACTTCGACCTGATTCGTCGGAGCGCGGGGCTGTTCGACCGCCTGATCGTGGCGGTGGCGGGCATCTCGCCCAAGCCGACGCGCCTGTTCGGCATCGACGAGCGCATGGAGATGGTGCGCGAGGCCATCGCCGAGGAGGGGCTGGGGAACGTCTCGGTGATGCCGTTGGACTGCCTGCTGGTGGAATTCTGCCGGCGCAACGGGGTGCGGGCGGTGGTGCGCGGGCTGCGGGCGTACAGCGACTTTGAGTATGAGTTCCAGATGGCGCTGACGAACCGCCAGCTGGCGCCGGAGGTGGAGACGCTCTTCCTGATGCCCAACGAGGAGCACAGCTACATCACCGCCTCGACGGTGCGCGAGGTGGCGCGCTACGGCGGGGCGACGGCCCATTTCGTGCCGCCGTGCGTGGAGCGCCACCTGCGTGCGTATCTGGCGGCGCACCCGGAACAGCGGATCCAGGGAGGGGCGGTTGGAAACACCGGCGCGTTTGACCGTTGACGTCGGGCGCCTGCGCGAGGGCGAGCCCGAACGGCTCAGGGGCGCGCTCGAGGCGTCGCTCCTGGAGATCGACGACCTGGAGCAGGTGCGCCCCGACGGGCCGATGGCCTATGACCTGGAGGCGACGTTGCTGCCCGGGGGCGAGGTGCTCGTGCGCGGGCGCCTGAGCCTGCCGTGCCGGTGCCTGTGCGGCCGGTGCGGGGGCGAGTTCCGGCGCGTCTTCGCCGAGGAAAGCGTCTGCGAGACCTTCGAGACGGGGGGCGCGGCGGAGCTCGACTTGACGGAAACGGCCAGAGAAGGTATTATTCTTGTTCTTCCTTCGTATCCGATTTGCGGGGAAGGCTGCAAGGGCGTGTGCCCGACCTGCGGCAAAAACCTGAACGAAGGGCCGTGCGGCTGCGCGCAGGGGGGAGCCGATTCCCCCTGGGGCGCGCTGGACGGATGGGCCCCGCAAGAGTGAGTGAGAGCGACAAGCGCTTAGAAAGAAAGAGAGCGAACCATGGCAGTTCCGAAACGGAAGAAATCCAAGATGCGCGTCCGCCAGCGCCGCGGCCAAATCAAGGCCGCCGTCCCCGGCACCGTGACCTGCGCCTGCGGCGCCACGCGCCTGGCGCACCGCGCCTGCCCCGCCTGCGGCCAGTACGACGGGCGCCAGGTGCTGAACGTCGGCGAGGACGCCGCGCAGGCATAAGGCGCGGCCCGCCCAAGGCGGCAGACCCGACCGCGGACCAACCCACACGTTCAAGGGGGCTGACAGAGATGAGGATAGCGCTCGATGCGATGGGCGGCGACAACGCGCCCTACGAGATCGTCTGGGGCGGCGTCGTCGCCGCGGCCACGACCGAGGACGCCGTCATCCTGGTGGGCGACGAGGCGGAGATCCGCAAGGCCCTCCGCCACCGCCACCCCAAGATCCGCCCCCTGCCGGACGTGGAGGCGTTGCTGGGCTCCGGGCGCCTCTCCATCGTGCACACCGACGAATCGGTGGCGATGGAGGACGCGCCCGCCGCGGCCGTCCGCCGCAAGAAAAACTGCTCCATCAACGTCTGCATGCGGATGGTCAAGGAAGGCCAGGCCGACGCGGCCGTCTCCGCCGGCAACTCCGGCGCGATGGCCGCCAGCGCCCTCTTCATCCTCGGGCGCATCAAAGGCGTCGCCCGCCCGGCCATCGCCACCGTCATGCCGACGCAGGACGCGGGGCGGCCCCTGCTGCTCCTCGACGCCGGCGCGAACACCGACTGCCACCACGAATGGCTGCGCGAGTTCGCCGTGATGGGCGACATCTACAGCCGCCTCGTCCTCGGGCGCGCGGAGCCCGTGGTGGGCCTCATGTCCATCGGCACCGAGGACAGCAAGGGCAACGAGCTGACCAAGCACGCCTTCCCCCTGCTGCGCGACTACACGCCCGGCATCCGCTTCCGCGGCAACGTCGAGGGGCACGACGTCTTTGGGGGCAAGACCGACGTCATCGTCTGCGACGGCTTCGTCGGCAACGTCATCCTCAAGACCTCGGAGAGCGCCGCGCACGCCATCGGCTACTGGCTCAAACGCGTCATCATGGGCAACCTCTTCTGCAAGGCCGTGGCCCTGCTGCTCCTGCCCGCGCTCAACAAGCTCAAGCACCAGATGGATCCGGAGGTCTACGGCGGCGCGCCGCTGCTGGGCGTGCCCGGCGCGGTGATCATCACCCACGGCTCCTCCACCCACCGGGCCATCGCCTACGCCTGCGCTGCCGGCTCCCGCGCCGCCGCCCACAACGTGTCGCGCGAAATCGCCGAGCGCATCGCCGCGCTCCCCGAGGTCCCGCTCGACGAGGAACTCGGCGCCCCGGTTGAAAACGCCGCCGAAAAACGCTAAACTAGATGGCCAGAAAGGAAGGATTGACCATGCTGAACCTCTTCTTCGCCGGTCAGGGCGCCCAATTCCCCGGGATGGGCAAAGACCTCGCCGAGGCCGACCCCGAGATCATGGCCCTCTTCGACAAGGCCAACGACGTCCTCGGCTTCGACCTCAAGAAGCTCTGCTTCGAAGGCCCCGCCGAGGCCCTCACCCGCTCCGACGTCTGCCAGCCGGCCATCTTCACCGTCTCCATGGCCTGCCACGCCGCCTTCCGCAAACGCTGCGACGCGCCCGCCGCGGCGGCCGCCGGCCTCTCCCTCGGCGAATGGACGGCCCTCTGCGCCGCCGGCGTCCTCGACTTCGAGACCACCCTGCGCGTCCTCCAGGCCCGCGGCAAATACATGCAGGAAGCCTGCGAGGCCAAGCCCTCGGGCATGATCTCCATCATGGGCGCGACCCCCGAACAGCTCGCCGCCATCTGCGAGGGCTCCGGCTGCACCGTCAGCAACATCAACTCCGACAGCCAGCAGGTCATCTCCGGCACCCACGAGGCCGTCGCCAAGGCCGCCGAGCTCGCCGCCGCCCAGAGCGTCAAGAACGTCGTCCTCCAGGTTGCCGGCGCCTTCCACTCCCCCTTCATGACCCCGGCGCGCGAGCGCCTGGCCGAGTTCGTCAAGGACATCCCCTTCGCCAAGCCCCAAATCCCCGTCCTCTCCAACGCCACCGGCGCCTTCCATGAGGACGACGGCGAGGCCATCAAGGCCGCCATGCTCCGCCAGGTGGACAGCCCCGTGCACTTCTCCGACTGCGTCAAGGCCGTCATGGCCCCCGGTGCGCTCTTCCTCGAGCTCGGCCCCGGCAAGGTCCTCTCCGGCCTCATCCGCCGCATCGACCGCGCCAACGCCGTCGCCAACGTCCAGGACACGGCCACCCTCGAGGCCGCCCTCCCCAAAGTCTCCGCCTAAGAAAGGACGCGCCATGTACGATTTCACCGGCAAAGTCGCCCTCGTCACCGGTTCCGGCGGCGGCATCGGCCTGGCCACCGCCAAGGCCTTCGCCGAATGCGGCGCCGACGTCGCCCTCCTCGACTTCAACCCCGCCCTCCTCGAGACCGCCAAGCCCCAGGTCGAGGCCTACGGCCACCGCGTCATCACCCTCCAGTGCGACGTCTCCAAGGCCGACCAGGTCGAGGCCGCCGTCAAGGCCACCGTCGAGCAGCTCGGCCGCCTGGACATCCTCGTGAACAACGCCGGCATCACCCGCGACAACCTCCTCCTGCGCATGGACGAGGCCGAGTGGGACGCCGTCCTCTCCACCAATCTCAAGTCCGTCTTCCTCTTCTCCAAGGCCGTCATCCGGCCCATGGGCAAGAACAAGGGCCCCGACGGCAAGCCCTGCGGCGGCTGCATCGTCAACACCGCCTCCGTCATCGGCCTCTTCGGCAACGTCGGCCAGGCCAACTACGGCGCGGCCAAGGCCGGCGTCATCAACTTCACCAAGACCTTCGCCAAGGAATACGGCAAGAAGAAGATCCGTTGCAACGCCGTCGCCCCCGGCTTCATCAAGACCAAGATGACCGAAGTCCTCTCCCAAGAGGCCAAGGACAAAATGGCCCAGATGATTCCCCTCCAGGCCCTCGGCGAGCCCGAGGACGTCGCCAAGGCCATCCGCTTCCTCGCCTCCGACGAGGCCGCCTACATTACCGGCCAGACCCTCGCCGTCAGCGGCGGTATGGCCTTCTGAACCCCGACCCTTTCACAACCGAGCCCCCTCCGCGGGGGCCTGAACAACCCCAAGGAGCACAGAACATGTCCCTCGAACAGAAAGTCAAAGACATCATCGTCGACCAGCTCGGCGTGGACGCCGCCCAGGTGACCCCCGAGGCCTCCTTCATCGACGATCTCTCCGCCGACTCCCTCGACCAGGTCGAGCTTATCATGGCCTTCGAAGAAGAGTTCGGTGCCGAGATCCCCGACGAGGACGCCGAGAAGCTCACCACCGTCGGCTCCGTCATCAAGTACCTCCAGGACAAGGGCATCACCGCCGACTAATCGGCGCCCCCCAGGCCTTGAAAAGCACCGCCGCGTTCCCGCGGCGGCTTTTTTGTCCTGGGAAAGGCCATGCGCGGGCCAGGGCGGCCCGGGGCAGGGGCCGCGATCACGGCATGCGCCCGGGTTGGGCGGCGCGTGCCCGGCATAGGCCAGAAGCAAGGCCTGGTTTCGGGGCAGGGCGGCATCGGTAGGCGCCGGCCCTGAAACAAAAGCACCGCCGCGGGAACGCGGCGGTGCTTTTGTCTTGCGAAGGGCTCAGGCGCAGGCCAGGATGGCCGCGCAGGCCGCGACCCAGAGCAGGAGCAGGAGCGGCAGCCACGGATCCCGCAGGAGCGCGCGCTCGGGTTGGGCGGCGCGGCGCTCGGCGTAGGTCAGGCGCAGGTAGCGGCACAGGCCCAGGAGGACGAGCGGCACCGTCCAGGCCAGGCGCTCGGTGCCGAAGTTCGCCACCGTCTGCGGCGCGAGCGTGTAGAGCGCATAGCAGGCCAGCGTGGCGGCCGCGAGTGCGCCGATTTCCAGATCCAGGATGCGCCCCTCGGCGGCGCTCGGGGCCTGGGCGCCCTTTTCGAAGTGGGCGCCGCGGCGCTTGCAGAGGGCGACGAAGGCGGCGAGCAGGAAGACGCACACCAGCAGCCACGGCGAGAGGCGCACCCCCACGGCCATGGCCCCGCCTGCGGCGCGCGCCACGAAGCCGAGTGCCACGACGGAGGCGCCCAGCTCGGCGAAGCGTTTGGCCCAGAAGGTGTAGAGGGGCTGGAGCGCGGCGTAGCCGAGGGCCAGCCACAGGAAGGCGTGGCCGCCGCCGGCGTAGGCCCCGAGGCGCCAGGCCGCGGCCAGGCCCACGCCCAGGCAGAGGAGCGCCAGGGGGGCGGCCGCGCCGGCGGAGACGCGGCGCGCGGCGATGGGGCGGCGTTGCTTCAGCGGGTTGCGGGCGTCCGCGCGGCGGTCGGCGAAGTCGTTGAGGATGTAGGCGGCCGAGGCGATGAGCGCGAAGGCGACGAAGGCCAGGCCGAGGGTTTCCTGTAGGCGCACGGGGTCTTGCAGGTGGGGCCGCTGGGCGGGGTCGAACCACGCGAAGAAGGGCGCGGCCAGGAGGAGGAGGTTCTTGAGCCACTGGGCGGGGCGCAGGCAGCGCAACAGGTCAAGCGGCTTGTTGGCGTAGAGGCCCTCGCAGCCGCGGTGGTCGGACCATTCGGCGCTTTCGCCGAAGGCGCGGGAGGGGCTTTTGGTGCGGGGCCGCGCGACGCGGTGGACGGTGTTGCCGCCGGGGCGGTTGTTGGGCATGGCTCAGCCTTCCTTGATGGACATGAGGAACTCGGCGTTGGAGCCCGTCAGGCGCATCCGCTTGAGGAGGACGTCCATCGCCTCGGCGGCGCCGACGGGGGTGAGGGCCTTGCGCAGGGCCCAGACGCGGCTGAGTTCGTCGGGGTGGAAGAGGAGGTCTTCGCGGCGGGTGCCGGATTGCTCGATGTTGATGGCCGGGAAGATGCGGCGGTCGGAGAGGGCGCGGTCCAGGCGCAGCTCCATGTTGCCGGTGCCCTTGAACTCCTCGAAGATCACGTCGTCCATCTTGCTGCCCGTCTCGATGAGGGCCGTCGCCAGGATGGTGAGCGAGCCGCCGTGCTCGATGTTGCGCGCGGCGCCGAAGAAGCGTTTGGGCTTGTGCATGGCGTTGGCGTCGAGGCCGCCGGAGAGGATTTTGCCCGAGTGCGGCGCGGCGGTGTTGTAGGCGCGGGCCAGGCGGGTGATGGAGTCGAGGAGGATGACGACGTCCTTGCCGCTCTCGACCTTGCGCTTGGCCACCTCGATGACCATCTCGGAGACGGCGCAGTGGCGCTGGGGCTCCTCGTCGAAGGTGGAGGAGAAGACCTGCGCCTTGGTGTTGCGCTGCATGTCGGTGACCTCCTCGGGGCGCTCGTCGATGAGCAGGATCATGAGCTCCACGTCGGGATAGTTCGCGCTGATGGCGTTGGCGATCTTCTGCAGGAGCACCGTCTTGCCCGTGCGCGGCGGGGCCACGATGAGCCCGCGCTGGCCGAAGCCCACGGGCGTGACCAGATCCATCACGCGCGTCGCCAGCTCCGTCTTCGCCGTCTCCAGCAGGATGCGCCGGTCGGGGAAGATGGGCGTGAGATACTCGAAGTGCGCGATGCGCTTGGCCTGCTCCACCGGCAGGCCGTTGATGAGCGTCACGTTCGCCAGCGGGAAGAAGCGGTCGCGGTCGCGCGGCTCGCGCAGGGGGCCTTCCACCAGGTCGCCCGAGCGCAGGCCGTGGCGGCGGATCTGTTGCTGGCTGACGTAGACGTCCTCCGGGCATTGCAGGTAGCTGTTCGCCGCCGAGCGCAGGAAGCCGCAGTCGTTGAGCACCTCCAGCGAGCCGGTGGCGATGACCGTGCCGCGCCGGCGCAGCCAGCTGCGGATGATGGCGATGATCACCTCGTGCCGGCGCATGTTGATGGCGTCCTCGGCCTGCTCGGGCGGCAGGAGGGCGACGAGCTGCTCGAAGGGCACCCCCTCGAGCTCCTTCAGGTAAAGCGGCGGCGTGTCCGGCGGCAGGGCGTCCGGCGGCGGGGGCTGCTGTTGTTGCTGTTGCTGCTGCTGGCGGCCCTGGTTCCGCCGCTGCTCCCAGCGGGCCTTCCGGTTCTGCCAACGGCGGCCTTCCTGGCGCGAGGACTCCTGCTGCGCGGCCCCTTCCCCGATGGCCGCCTGGGGCGCGGGCGCCTCCGCCGCAGGGGCGGGGGCCTCTTGGGGGGCGGCCTGGGGCGCCTCGGGGAGGGGCTGGGGCCTTGGGGCCTCCGCCTCGGGCATGGGCTGGGGCGCGGCGTCGGGCTGGGCGGAGGGGCGGGCGGCGCGCCCGCGCGCGCCGGCCCCGGCCCTTGGGCGCGCCACGCGCCGGGCCTGGATGTTGGCTTGTTGCGGCACTTGCTCTTCTTCGCTCATTGTCGGTTCCTTGGCTCCACTCAAAGTCGTTCCTTCCACTGCGCCACCAGGCGCTCCACCTGCGCGCGGAGGGCCCGGGGGTCGTCCGCGTCGTTCCAAATCGTCCAATCGGCGCGGCGGGCCTTCTCCTCTGCGGGGAGCTGGGCGGCCAGGCGGGCCTCGGCCTCAGCCCGGGTCATGCCGCGCGTCTCCGTCATGCGCCGGATCTGCGTCCCGCGCGCGGCGGCCACGGCCACCACGCCGTCCCACCCCCGCTCCCAGCCCTGCTCGAAGAGCGTCGCGGCCGAGAAGACCGAGATCTCCCCTTCCCGCGCCGCGGCGCGCCAGGCCTCCACCTGCCGCCGCGCCAGGGGCAGGACGATGGCCTCCAGCCGCGCCCGCGCCGCCGCGTCGGCGAAGACCGCCGCGCCTAGCGCCCGGCGGTCGACCCCGCCGTCCGGCGCGGCCGCCCACGGCCCGAAGGCCTTGAGGATGGCCCCCACGGCCTCGCCGCCCGGCCCTTCCAGCGCGCGCACCGCCGCGTCCGCGTCGAGCACGCGGCACCCGCAGGCGCGGAACGCGGCCTCCGCCATGCTTTTGCCGCATGCGATGCCGCCGGTCAATGCAAACGCCAAAGAACCCATCTGTTCAGGAAAGGTGTTTTCAGGGAAAGGCGCGGATCTGCCGCGCGGGACGGGATTGGGGGGTGCCCCACCGAAAAATCGCGCGTATTCTACCACATCGCGCGCCTCCCACGCAAGGGGCGCGCGCGGGGCGGCAGGGCAAACGCATCTAATTTTGTTGAAGATTCAAGAGGAATTCGAGGTAGTCTGGGTCCAAGGCGGCACGCATGATCATGCGGCGGAAACTGTCGGCGGG
>CALXSE010000024.1 GCA_944391085.1 uncultured Kiritimatiellota bacterium
CCCAAGGTCCGTCCATCTTTCCTCTTTCTTCGCTTCGGTCCTACAAGTGCGCAATTACATTGTGGACGATTCACCCGCCGCGGACCGGGGAAAAAGGGTTGCCGGCGGCGGGGGAGATGTGCTATCTTGTTGGCACGCCGTGGGAGAGCCGCGGCATTCTGCGCTTTGCGCGGCAAGGTTGCCTGTCTGAACCTGAGAACTTCATCCACGAGCAACGTGTCAAGCAAGGTGCGCCGGTTTGGCGCACCGCTTTTCCGTATTCGTGGAGGGCTTCTCAGGGCCAAGATAGATGCGCGAAAAGGCGGTGCGTCTTTTCGTGGGCCCTGCGCGGAAAGTGGGCGCGCACGGGCGTGTGTCTGTGGCGCACAAGCCGAAGGGGCCTCCCCTTTCCCGCCCCGGGTCCCTTCGGCCATCCGTCGGGGCGGAAAGGAGAAACAACACAACATGAAGAAAACGCTTCTCACCGCGGCCTTCGCCGCGCTGGCCCTGGGCGCCGCCCAGGCCGTCGCGTGGAGCTGGACGTCCACCCCTGAGACCGGCTATGGCACGGCCTCCGGCGCCCCCTCCGTCTCGGCGTGGGATGGCACCTCCGGCGGCATGATGACCTACGCCGCGAAGATGACCTTCGGCAGCTCCGTCACGGGGTCGACCGTCATCCTCGAGCTGAGCAACAGCCAGGTCGGGACCGGCAACAACCCCGGGAGCACGCCCAACATCAACGGCTTCCGGGTCAGCCTCAACGCCGATGGCTCCCTGACGCTCAACGTCAGCAACACCAACGGGACGACTTGGGACACGGCGACGGCGACTGCCACCACGACGAACGTGAGCGTGTTGGACGGCACCCACGCCATCGGCGTGGCGTTCAACAACGCCGCTGGCAACTCCCTGGCCACCGCCAAACTCTATCTGGACGGCATTGAGGTGGCCTCGACCCAGGTCTCCGGCCACTTCTGGAAGGCCACGCTGGACACGCTGAAGTTCGGCGCGGAGGGCGTCACCTCCGACGTCGAGCTCGTCGCCTACAACGGCATCCTGGAAGCCAGCGACGTGACGGTCCAGACCGTGCCCGAGCCGACGGCCTTGGCGCTGCTGGCGCTGGGCGTGGCGGGCATCGCGCTCCGCCGCCGCGCGGCGTAAGCGGCCCCACGGCCATCAAAGCGGCCCCCGGCATCCGCCGGGGGCCCTTTTTTTCGTCCCCAAGGGCCGAAACCGCCGCGTCACGGGCCGATGACGGGGAGCCGCGCCCTTCTCTCCCGGGCGTGGGGAGCGCCGGCCGGGCGTGCCCCAACGGCGGGGATGGCTTGCCCGCGCCCGGCCTGCGGCGGCCCGCCGGGGAGGAGGCGTGCGGGGGAGGCACGCGGCGGGCGGCGCGCCCGCGTCTGCGCGGGGGGATAAAAAGGCGCGGCCCGTCGGCGCATGGGCGCCGGCAGGCCGCGGCTTGGGAGGGCGCCGCCTCAGGGGAGGGGGAGGCGGAGGGTGAAGACGGAGCCCTGGCCGGGGGTGGAGCGGACGTCGACGGAGCCGTGGTGGAGGAGGGCGACGTGCTTGACGATGGCAAGGCCCAGGCCGGTGCCGCCGTTCTCGCGGGAGCGGTCGGCATGGACGCGGTAGAAGCGCTCGAAGAGGCGGGGGAGGTGCTCGGCGGCGATGCCGCAGCCGTGGTCGGCGACGGAGAGGAGGGCGGCGCCGTCCTCGACCTTGAGGCCGAGGGTGACGGTGGGGGAGCCGGAGTGGCGGAGGGCGTTGGAGAGGAGGTTGACGAGGGTCTGCTCGAGGAGGTGGGCGTCGCCGCGGACGGTGACGGGGGGGAGGGGGTCAGGGTCGGCAAGGAGCCTGACGCCGGCGCGCTCGGCGTCGTCCTGGACGAGGGCGAGGGCGTCGGCGGCGAGGGAGTCGAGGCGGAGGTCGTGGAAGTCCCTGGCGCCGGAGGTTTGGCGGCGCTCGATGGCGGCGAGGGAGAGGATGTCCTGGACAAGGTCGTTGAGGCGGCGGGCCTGGCGGGCGAGGATGTCGAGGCAGCGGCGGCGCCCGGCGTCGTCGAGGGGGATGTCGGTGAGGGTCTCGACGGTGGAGAGGATGGCGGCGAGGGGGGTCTTGATCTCGTGGGAGACGTTGGCGACGAAGTCGGAGCGGAAGGATTCGAGGCGGCGGAGGTCGGTGAGGTCGGTGAGGAGGATGAGGACGCAGAGGGCGCCTTCGCGCTCCATGCGCACGGCGTGGGCGAGGAGGGCGCGGGGGGTGCCGCCGTCGTCGAAGGGGATCTCGCGGCCGTGGAGGGTGGGCTCGTCGAAGGCGGCGCGGACGTAGGCGATGAGGTCGGGGCAGGCGGTGCGCTCGATGCGGAAGCCGGGGCGGGCGACGGCCTCGCCGAAGAGCTTGGCGGCGGCGCGGTTGGAGCGGAGGATGTCGCCGTTGGGGGCGACGAGGAGGAGGGGCTCGCGGAGGGTGTTGAAGAGGGTGTCGAAGTCGTCGCGCTCGCGGCGGAGCTCGTCGATGCGGTTGCGGAGCTGGCGGGCCATGACGGCGACGGCCTTGGCGAGCTCGCGCAGGGGGCCGTCGGCGGGGACGCCGATGGGGGTGTCGAGGCGGCCGCGGGCGACGGCGACGGCGGAGGCCTGGAGGGCGTTGAAGTGGGGGCGGACGCGGAGGAAGAGGTAGAGGGCGAGGGCGAGGGCAAGGGCGAGGCCGGCGCAGAGGGCGAGGAGGACGGCGAGGCGGGCCTGGGAGATGGCCGCGCCGACGGCCTCGGCGGGGAGGGAGGCGCGCAGGACCCAGCCGTCCTCGAGGGACATGGCGTGGTAGAGGAGCCAGGCGTTCATGGTGACGGAGTAGCGGGTGACGAAGTCGTCGTCGGAGGCGACGTCGCGGATCTCGGGGCGGTCGGCGTGGTTGGAGAGGGCGCCGGCGTCGGCGTCGGAGTCCGCGGCGACCTTGCCGTCCGGGGCGACGAGGGTGAAGCGCAGGGGCTTGCCGCGGAAGAAGGCGAAGGTCTCCTGGATGGCCGGGAGGCGGCCTGCGGCGAGGTCCGGGGAGATGACCTGGGCGACGAAGCGGGTGTCCTGGACGAGGGTCTCGCGGGCGTCCTGGACGTAGGCGCGCTCGAAGGCGCGGAACTGGTGGACGAGGAGGCCGATGGCGACGGCGACGAGGACGAGGACGCTGAGGGGGACGGCGAGGAAGATGAGGTCGCGATGCTTCATCATGGCTGGTTTCGGGTTGGGGGGGTCGAGGGTGTGGGGGTGGGGCCGGGCGTGCGGGCCCCTCAGCCGCGCATGCGGT
This sequence comes from uncultured Kiritimatiellota bacterium, assembly GCA_944391085.1. Classification (GTDB taxonomy): domain Bacteria; phylum Verrucomicrobiota; class Kiritimatiellia; order RFP12; family DVOR01; genus Spyradenecus. The sequence continues at coordinate 3,283 of CALXSE010000024.1, forward strand.
AGCCGACGCCGCGGACGGTCTCGAGGCGTTCGCCGAAGGGGCCGAGCTTGCGGCGGAGGTTGACGATCTGGACGTCGACGGCGCGGTCGGTGACGGGGTAGTCCTCGCCTTTGGTGCGGGCGACGATCTGGCCGCGGGTGTAGACGTGGCCGGGGCGGGAGCAGAGGAGGGCGAGGAGGTCGAACTCGCCGCAGGTGAGGGTGAGCTCGCGCTCGGCGAGGGTGGCGCGGCGCTGGCCGGGAAGGAGGGTGAGGGAGGCGTAGCGGATGACCTCCTCGGGGGCGTCTTCCTCGCCGCGGCGCAGGAGGGCGCGGATGCGGGCGATGAGGACTTTGTTGGAGAAGGGCTTGGTGACGTAGTCGGAGGCGCCCATCTCGAGGCCGAGGACGATGTCGTTCTCCTCGCCTTTGGCGGTGACCATGAGGACGGGGACGGTGGCGAGGGCGGGGTCTGCCTTGAGCTTGCGCAGGACGCCGAGGCCGTCGAGGCCGGGGAGCATCCAGTCCAGGAGGATGAGGTCGGGGCGCTGGGCCTTGGCCTTGGCGACGGCCTGGAGGCCGTCCTCGGCCTCGTCGCAGGTGAAACCGGCGGCGACGAGGTTGATGCGGATGAGGTCGCGGATGGCTTCCTCGTCCTCGACGATCAGGATCATGTTTGCCATGGCGGGGGCCTCCGTCGGGGTCAGGCTTGGATGCGCTTCTGGTGGCGGACGATCTGGCCTTCCTCGAGGTAGACGACGTCCTCGCAGATGTTGGTGGCGATGTCGGCGATGCGCTCGATGCAGTGCGAGACGGTGACGCAGTCGAGGGTGTAGTTGGCCAGCGCGGGGTCCTTGAGGAGCCTGTCGCGGGCGTTGGCGTAGTGGGCGGCGTTAAGGGCGTCGACGGCGTCGTCCTCGAGGATGATCTTGCGGGCGAGGTCGGAGCGGTGGCAGACGAAGGCGTCGAGGGCGCCGCGGAGCATCTTGTGGGCGCGTTCGAGCATGGGGGCGAAGTCGAAGCGGGCCTCGGGGGGGACGTGGGCCTCGGCCATGTCGATGGCGCGGGCGGCGATGTTGGAGGCCATGTCGGCGACGCGCTCGATCTCGCCGTTGACCTTGAGGATGGTGACGATGAGGCGGAGGTCGCCGGCGACGGGCTGGTAGAGGGCCATGAGCTTGAGGCATTCCTCCTCGATGGCGACCTCCTCGGCGTCGATGGCCGCGTCCGAGGCGATGACGGAGCGGGCGTCGTCGGCGGGGGCGGAGCCGTCGACGGCGCGGAGGGCGCGCACGAGGGCGCGGTCGGCGGAGGTGGCGAGGTCAAGCAGGCGCTGCTTGAGCGATTCGATCTCGAAGTTGAAGCGGTCTCTCATTTCCTGAAGTCCTTGCGTGGTGCGGTATCCTGAGGGGTATTATAACTCAACCGAAACGGCCGGTGATGTATTCCTCGGTCTTCTTCTCCCTGGGGGCGGTGAAGATCTGCTTGGTGGGGCCGACCTCGACGATGCGGCCTTTGTAGAAGAAGGCGGTGCGGTCGCTGATGCGCGCGGCCTGCTGCATGTTGTGGGTGACGATGACGATGGTGAAGCGCTCGCGCAGGCGCAGCACCAGATCCTCGATCTTCAGGGTGGCCACCGGGTCGATGGCGCTGGTGGGCTCGTCCATCAGCAGCACCTCGGGCTCGGCGGCGATGGCGCGGGCGATGCAGAGGCGCTGCTGCTGGCCGCCGGAGAGGGCGAGGCCGGACTTGCGCAGCTGGTCCTTGACCTCGTCCCAGAGGCTGGCGCCCTGGAGGGCGGCCTCGACGCGCTCCTCGATTTCCTTGCGCCCGAGCTTGAAGTGCAGGCGCAGGGGGTAGGCGACGTTGTCGAAGACGCTCATGGGGAAGGGCGTGGGCTTCTGGAAGATCATGCCCACGCGGCGGCGGAGGGTGAGCAGGTCGGTCTTCGGGTCGAGGATGTTCTGGCCGTCGAGGAGGACCTCGCCCTCGGCGCGCTGGCCGCGGTGGAGGGAGTAGATGCGGTTGTAGGTGCGCAGGTGGGTGGATTTGCCGCAGCCCGAGGGGCCGATGACGGCGGTGATCCGGCGCTCGGGGATGTCCAGGTCGTTCTCGAAGAGGGCCTGGTGGCCGCCTTCGTAGAAGAAGGAGAGCTTGCGGGCGCGGATCTTGATCTGGGGTTCCTGTCTGGGGGTGTCCATGAGATTAGTCCTTCTTGTCGCGGAAGGCGACGCGGGCGATGATGTTGATGGAAAGCACGAGCGCGGCGATGACGAGCGAGGCGCCCCAGCCAGCGGTCTGCAGGTCCTCGAAGTTGCTCATGCCGTAGTCGTTGATCAGCACGGGGATGTTGGCCGTGGGGCCGGTGAAGAAGTGGGTGGGCCAGCCCTTGGCGAACTGCGCGGTGAAGAGCAGCGGGGCCGTCTCGCCCGAGACGCGGGCCACCGCGAGCAGCACGCCGGTGACCATGCCGTTGCGCGCCGCGCGGCAGATGATCTGCAGCGTCACGCGGCAGCGCGTCAGCCCCAGCGCCAGGCCGGACTCGCGCAGGGTGTCGGGCACCATCATGAGCATGTCCTCGGTCGTGCGCATGACCACCGGGAACATGAGGATGGCCAGCGCCACCGAGCCCGCCAGGCCCGAGTTCGCGCCCATCGGCACCACCAGGATCATGTAGACGAAGAGGCCCACCACGATGGAGGGCATCCCCATCATCACGTTCGCGCTGAAGCGCAGCGTGTCGGCCAGGCGCGAGCGCTTGCCGAACTCGGCCAGCCAGATGCCCGCGCAGATCGCCGGCGGCACCGCGATGAGCGCCGCGAAGAGGGTGACGTAGAGCGTGCCCACCAGCGCGTTGCCGATGCCGCCCTTGAAGCCGTGCGGCGCCGAGACGGTGGTCAGGAAGTCCCAGCTCAGCGCCTCCGAGCCGCGGATGAGGATGGTGGCCAGGATCCAGACCATCACGCCCACGGCCAGGGCCAGCGCGGCCACGGAGAAGCCTTGGACGAGGTTGTCCTGCAGTTTGCGCCAGAAGAGCGTCTTGTAGGGCGGGCGGCCCAGGCCCACCAGCGTGGGCCCGTCCGCCTGGGGGGCGGCGGGGCGCTCGGCCACGACGGGTCTTTCGATCGTTTCCATGTCACTTCTCCCCGCGTTTGGCGCCGGTCATGCGCAGGTAATACTGCGCCAGCACCTGGATGACGAAGGCCATCACCAGAAGGATCAGCCCCAGCGCGAAGAGCGCGCTGCGCTGGACGCCCTCGGCCTCGGCGAAGTTGTTGGCCAGCGTGGCGGCGATGGTGGTGCAGCCGTCGAGCAGGCCCGTGGGCACCTTCATGATGTTGCCGGCCACGAAGAGCACGGCCATCGTCTCGCCCAGCGCGCGGCCCAGGCCGATGAAGATGCCGCCCAGCAGGCCGCGGATGCCGTAGCGCATCAGGATGTCGCGCGCCGTCTCCCATCGCGTGCACCCCACGCCGAAGGCGGACTCGCGCAGCATGGGCGGAGTCATCCGCAGCACGTCGCGCATCACCGCGCAGATGTACGGCAGGATCATCAGCGACAGGATCAGGCTCGAGGTCAGCAGGCCGATGCCGCCGAACGCGTTGTCCACCCCCAGCGCCACCCACAGCCGGTCCATCAGCGGCACGAGCACGAAGAGACCCCACATGCCGTAGATGATCGAGGGGATGGCCGCCAGCAGGTCCACCGCCTGCCCCAGCACGCGCGAAAGCCACGGCGGCGCGTCCACGATGAACAGGGCCGAGACGAAGGCCAGGGGGAGGGCGATCACCAGGGCGATGACCGTGGTGCAGACGGTGCCGGCGATGGCCGGGAGCGCGCCGTAGACGTGGCGCACCGGGTCCCACTCCGTCGAGACAAAGAAGTTAAGCCCGAAGCGCGACCACGCCTCGCCCGAGGCGAAGGCCAGCTGGACAAAGAAGGCGACCATCAGCAGCCCGCACAGCGCGGCGCAAGCCATGCACAGCCAGCGGAAGACAGGGTCGCTCCAAGCGGAAGCTCTCATAGGGACTGTCAGTAGAAGGGTTCTGGGGGGAAGGGCGGGGGCCGGGCCCCCGCCCGCGGAAGGCTCACTTGACGAACGCGTCCTTCAGCGCGCCGAGGAAGAAGCGGCTCTGCCGGGCCTGGGCGGCCGTGAGCGGCGTGTAGTGCAGCTCGGTGGCCTTGGCGGCGGCGTCGGGCGAGAAGCACCAGGAGACGTACGCCTGCAGCGCGGCCTTCTTGTCGGCCGGGATGTCGTCGCGCACCAGCAGGTAGGTCGTGCCCACGAGCGGCCACTTGGTGGAGTCGGGGTTCACCCAGCTGCCGTCGGCCGCGCGCATCTGCACGGTGGTGAGCTTGGACTCGATGGCGTAGGTGTACTCGGTGTAGCCGATGGAGCCGGAGTTCTGCTGGACGTTGTTGCAGACGCCGGGGTTCTTCTGGCCGCCGAGGCCGGTGGGCCACTTCACGCTCTTGCCCGCGCCCACCGTCGTCGCCCAATCGGCGTCGCGGTCGGTCAGGAACTCGGTGAAGATGTTCGTCGTGCCCGAGCTGTCGGAGCGGTAGACCACCAGGATGTCCTGCTCAGGCAGCGCCAGCCCGGGGTTGAGCGCCGTGATGGCCGCGTCGTTCCACTTGGTGATCCGGCCCATGAAGATCTTGGCCAGCACCTCGTCGCTCAGCTTCAGCTGGCCGGGGCCGACGCCCGCCACGTTCACGATCGGGGTGACCGCGCCGGTGACCATCGGGAACTGGGTGAGCTTGGACTCGGCGATCTCCTCGCGCGAGAGCGGCGCGTCGGTGCCGGCGAAGTCCACCGTCCCGCCCTTGATCTGGTTGATGCCGGCGCCCGAGCCGATGGACTGGTAGTTCACCGTCGTGTTGTTCGCCTGCGAGTAGATGTACGTCCACGCCTGGTAGACCGGGTCGGGGAAGGAGGCGCCCGCGCCGTTGAGCGTGACGGTGGCGGCCTGTTCGCCGCAGCCCGCCAGCAGGAGGGCGGCCGCCGCGGCGGCGGAAAGGAGGGATGCTTGCTTCATGGTGTCGTTTCTCCTGTTTCTCTGAAAGACGCCCACAGTATCGCAGGTCAGCGTGCGGGCATTGTTTGGGGGAGGTTAGCTTTTCGTTAAAGGCCCCCGGCGGGCTCGCGCCCGCCCGGGGGGACCAACCGATCAGAACTTGTAGGTGAGCTCCATGCGGCCGAACCAGGCGTCGCCGTCCTCGCCGTCCGCGAAGTAGTCGCCCTTGGACATGTACTCGCCCTGGAAGGCCATGCCGACGCCCTTCAGGCAGTCGTAGCTGACCATCTTGCCGATGTCCAGGGAGTACTTCACCTGCGCGTAGTAGCCGCGGAAGGTGCCGTAATCCTCCGTCGCGCTCATCTTCTCGGCGGTGGGCGCGAACATGGGGCCGGTCTGGAAGGAGAGCTTCTGGTTCTTCGCGGGGGTCAGGTCGACCTTCACGTGCGGGTAGAGGAAGTTGTTGTAGGCGTACTTGGGGAACATCGGGGCGACGATCTCGCCCACGCCCGTCTCGCGGTTGAACACCGGGTGCCAGGCGTTGTCGCCGGCCCAGCCGTCCTCGTCGCCGCTCATGTACTGGACGGCGGCCGTGAACTTCGGCGAGAGCGCCCAGTCCTTGCGCGAGTAGGTCAGCCCGCCGTAGGCCATCATGGCCAGGTGGCTGTCGTCGCCCACCTGCATGGCCAGCTCGGCCTCGCCGGAGAGGTTCTTGGTGAACTGCGGCAGCAGGCGCACGCCGAAGGTGTGCGTGGTGAAGCTGTCGTCGTGGCCGCCCGTCACCGCGTTGCGGTCGCCCAGGAAGTCGCCGTAGTCATAATCGTGGTCGGCGTCCTCGATCTTGAAGACGTAGTAGGCGTCCCAGCCGAAGGCCTTGTTGGAGCGGTCCTGGTAGTAGAGGCCCGCGCCGTACTCGTTCTGGCCGTAGCCGGAGGTCTCGTAGTCGTAGCCCTTCTTGTGCTTGCTCTTGGCGTCGTGCGTGTGGCCGAGCGTCGGCAGCCAGTCGTCCGCCGGCGCGTAGATCGCGAAGGCGTCCAACGTGCGGCCCTCGTCGAAGTTGAACGTCAGGCGGGCCGCGTCGAAGTAGGTCGAGCGCGAGCCGTCGCCGCCGGTGCCGTCGCTGATGATGCGCTTGTTACCGAAGGCCATGTCCTGGCGGCCCACCTTCACGTCGATGAAGCCCAGCAGGTCGGAATACTTCAGGTACAGGTTGTCGATGTAGACGACGTCGGGGAAGCGCTGCTTGCCCTTGTCGCTCTCGCGGGAATTGTAGTAGCGGAACTCATCGGCCACGCGGGCGAACAGCTCCAGCTTCTGCACCGTCAGCTTGCCCCAGAGGCGCGTGCGGACGCGGGCATAGTCGGTGTGCCCCTTCTCGCCGTGGCCGTCGTCGGGCAAGCCCTCCGTGAAGTCGTAGCGCAGGCGCACGTCCCCGCCGAAATCGGCCTTCACGGCCTTCTCCTGCTCCAGCTGCGCGCCCTCGGCCGCCACCGCGGGCAGCCCGAGCATCAGCGCCAAAGCCAAAGTCATGCAACGTTTCATTCTCTCGTGTCTCCCATTTGGGGGTTCTTGAAACGCCGCACACTATCCCACACGGTCGTTAGCCCCGTGTCGCCCCTCCGTTAGGAAACCGTTTGCCCGCCCGGGGGCCGCGCGGAGGCGGCCCCGGCGGGGCGCAAGCGAGGCCAGGCGCCCCGGGCCTCCGTGCCCGGGGCGCGGCGGGGCAGGTTCGCGGGAAGGGGGCTATTTGGCGTCTTCGGTGACGCGGAAAAGCTCCTCGACGGAGGTGAAGCCGCCGAAGACCTTGCGCCAGCCGTCCTGGCGGAGGGTGGCCATGCCCTCCTCCATGGCGGCCTTGCGGATGTCCGCGGTGGAGCGGCGGGCGACGATGAGCGAGCCGATGCGCTCGGTGACGCCGAGGAGCTCGAAGATCGCGCCGCGGCCCTTATAGCCGGTGTGGGCGCAGGCGTCGCAGCCCTGGGGGGCGTAGACGTGGCCCTGGGGGGGGAGGTGGGGCTGATCCCACCAGCCGTCCTTGAGGGGGATCTCGCGGCGGCATTTGGGGCAGAGGCGGCGGGCGAGGCGCTGGGCGAGGACGCCGGCGACGGCGGAGGCGACGAGGAAGGGCTCGGCGCCCATGTCGATGAGGCGGGCGAAGGCGCCGGCGGCGTCGTTGGTGTGGAGGGTGGAGAAGACGAGGTGGCCGGTGAGGGAGGCGTTGATGGCGATCTCGGCGGTCTCGCCGTCGCGGATCTCGCCGACCATGATGATGTCGGGATCCTGGCGGAGGAAGGCGCGGAGGGCGCGGGCGAAGGTGAGGCCGATGTCGGCGCGGACGAGGACCTGGTTGACGCCCTTCATCTCGTACTCGATGGGGTCCTCGGCCGTCATGATGCGGACGTTGACCTTGTTGATCTCGTGGAGGAAGGCGTAGAGGCTGGTGGATTTGCCGCTGCCGGTGGGGCCGGTGACGAGGATGATGCCGTTGGGGCGGGTGATGAGCTTCTGGGTGAGGGCGTAGTCGCGCGGGCTCATGCCCAGATCCTTGAGCTGGACGAAGTTGCCGGCCTTCTGGAGGAGGCGCAGGGAGACGCTCTCGCCATAGGCGGTGGGGCAGGTGGAGACGCGGATGTCGATGTCCTCGCCGTTGAGGCGGATGCCGATGCGCCCGTCCATGGGCAGGCGCTTCTCGGCGATGTCAAGGTTGGCCATGACCTTGAGGCGGGAGATGATGGCGGCCTTGAGGCGGTTGATCTGGGGGGGGACGTCGACCTTGTGGAGCATCCCGTCGATGCGGTAACGGATGCGCAGCTCGTCCTCCATCGGCTCGACGTGGATGTCGGTGGCGCCCTGGCGGTCGGCCTCGGCGATGATCTGGTTGACGAAGCGGACGATGGAGGCCTCCTGGCCCATCTCGTTGACGTCGATCTTGGAGATGTTGGCCTCGGTGTCGGAGACCTCGTAGCGGCCGTCCTCGATCATCTTCTCGATGGCCTCTGCGCCGACGCCGTAATACTTTTTGATGGCCTTGTCGATGTCCTCGGCGGGGGCCAGGCGGATGCGCACGGGCATCCCGCAGGCCAGGCGCAGGCCGTCGGCCGCGGCCGTATCCAGCGGGTCGTTGAGCGCGGCGACGAGCACGCCGTCCTCGACGGCCAGGGGCAGGGCGCTGTACTGGTAGACGGCGCGCGCGGGGAGCAGGCGGAGGGCCTCGTCGGTCGGGCGCGTCCGCGAGAGGTCGGCGTACTCCAGCCCAAGGGCGGGGGCCAGGCGCGCCAGGAAGTCGGCCTCCCTGGCCATCTCCAGGCGCGCGACGGCGGCGGCGAGGCCCTCGGAGAGATCCGCGCCCAGCAGGATTTCCACCTGGGCGTCGCTCAGCCCGGCCTGCCTCAAGATCTTGGCGAGAAAAGTCTGTTGCGCGTTCATATCAGATCACGGAGGTTCACGGAGGATGACACTGAGGGGCACGAAGCCATTAAAGCACAAATCGCCTGTAGCCGTCTTTGAGAAACTCGACGCCGAAGTTGACGAGGACGCCGTAATGCAGCCCGGAAAGGCGCAGATACGTCAGCAACTGCTGGTTCCAAATCCCAAGCATCTCCGGGTGGGCCTTCAGCTCGACGATGACCAGGCCGTCCACCACCAAGTCCGCCCGAAAGGCGAGGTCGACGGCGACGCCCTCCTCCTCCACCTTGATGGGCACCTCCATGCGCGCGTCCACCCCTTGCCGTTTCAGGCGCGCGCACAGCATCTCCCGGTAAAACCGCTCCAACAGGAAGGGGCCATACTTGCGGTGGATGGCAATGGACTCGTTGAGGATGAGGCCGGTGATCCGGGAGGCCTCGTCCTGCGTCGCCTGCGGCAGCTCGTCAGCCCTCACGCGCCGCCCCCCTCTCCCTTCTCCGTGCCGCTCTGTGTGGGCCTCCGTGGGTCTCCGTGATCTGAACAAACCTCCTCGAGGAAGCGGACGAACTCGGGGTAGATGGCGTCCATCATGAAGTTCTCGCGGGCCAGGCGGGCGGAGGCGAGGGCCTCGCGGGTGAGGCGGGAGCGCCGGTGAAGATAGCCCAGGAGGAGGGTGGCGAGGCCCTCCTGGTCGCCGGGGCGGTAGAGCGAGCCGGCGCCGTAACGCTCGATGAGGGCCTGGGTCTCGCCGGAAAGGCAGCAGAGCATGGGGAGCCCGGCGGCGGTGTAGTCGGCAAGCTTGTAGGGGACGGCGACGCGGCTGTCGGGGAACATGGGCACAAGGGCCAGGTCGCTGTCCGCCAGCAGCTGCTGCATGTCCTCGTTGGAGAGATAGCCGTGGAAGCGGATGGCGGGGCAGCCGGCGGCCTCGCGGCGCAGGAGGGGTTCGCGGGGGCCGGTGCCGGCAAGGTCGAAGCGGATGCGCTCGCCGCGCCGGGCCAGGCCGCGGACGGCGCGGACGGCGGTGAGCAGGTCGTAGCTGCGGCCCATGTTGCCGACGTAGATGAGGCGCAGGGGCTCGGCCTCGTCAAGGCTGTAACGGTCGGCGCCGTTGTTCATGCGCATGATGCCGTGGTAGCAGAGGTGGCGCGGGGCGCGGCAGCCGTAACGCATGGCCAGCCCCAGGTAGGTGACGCCGACGGCGCTCACCGCGTCGGCCCCGCGGTAGGCCCGGCGGGCCTGGCGGATGGGGCCGGCGCAGAGGACGCGCCAGAGCAGGTCGCGCAGCCAGGCGGGGCCGGGGATGAGGCGCGCGAAGTTCTCGGGCCAGGCGTCCATCACGTCGACGACGGCCCTGCACCCCCACCGCGCGCGGAAGCGGCGGGCCACGGCGGCGGTCTCCATCGGCGGCCAGGAGGTGAGGACAAGGTCGGGCCTGGGGAAGTCGCCGCGCGCGACGCCCTCCTCCGCCATGGCCCCCCACTCGGCGGCGTAGCGCCGGTGGCTCAGCGCGCGGCGCAGGCCGACGTTGTCGAAATAGGGGCGGGTGGGGACGAGGCGAACGCGGAAGCCCTCGGGGGCGTCGTAGACGGGCGGGAGCCTGCGGGGGGCCTTGGTGGCGTGCGAGAAGTCGCTGCTCCACCAGGTCACGCGGTGCCCGGCCTTGGCCAGGGCCCGGCAGAGGAGGTTGTAGCGCTGGGGGCGCCGCCCCTCGCCGGGAAGGTTGTCGAAAGGATTGTTGACCCAGACCTCCATCACCACTCCTTCTCCGGGGCGCGCACCAGGTCGGTATCCTTGGCCAGGCGGAGGCGCTCAGGGCAATCGAGGGTGTAATGCAGGCCGCGGCTCTCGCGGCGGGCCATGGCGGAGGAGACGATGAGCTCGGCCACGTCGGCGATGTTGCGCAGCTCCAGCACGTCGGCGGTGACGAGGTAGTCAAAGTAATACTCGTTGATCTCCTCGCGGAGGTTCCGGACGCGGCGGAGGGCGCGGCGGAGGCGCTTGTCGGTGCGGACGATGCCCACGTAGTCCCACATGCAGGTGCGCAGCTCCTGCCAGTTGTGCGCCACGAGCACCGCCTCGTCGGTCGGCACGGCATGGCCGTAGACCCAGTCGGGGATGACGACGTGCGCGGCGCTGGGGACGGGCTCGGCGCAGAGCGCCCGGGCGCATTCGCAGCCGCAGACGAGGGCCTCGAGCAGGGAGTTGCTGGCCAGGCGGTTGGCGCCGTGGAGCCCGGTGCAGGCGCACTCGCCGATGGCGTAGAGCCCGGGGAGCGTGGTGCGGCCCTCGACGTCCGCGGCGATGCCGCCGCAGAGGTAGTGCGCGGCCGGGACGATGGGGATGAGGTCGCGCGCCATGTCGATGCCGAACTCCAGGCATTTGGCGTAGATGGCCGGGAAACGGCCCTTGAGGTAGGCCTCGCCCCTGTGGCGGATGTCCAGGCAGCAGAAGGGGTCGCCGCGGGTCTTCATCTCGTTGTCGATGGCGCGGGCGACGATGTCGCGCGGGGCCAGCGAGCCGCGCGGGTCGTACTTCTCCATGAAGGGCCTGCCGTCGCGCGTGACGAGGATGGCGCCCTCGCCGCGCACGGCCTCGCTGATGAGGAAGCGCTTGGCCTTGGGGTGGTAGAGGCAGGTGGGGTGGAACTGCACCATCTCCATGTTGCGGATCTTGGCGCCGGCGCGCCAGGCCGCGGCGATGCCG
>CALXSE010000025.1 GCA_944391085.1 uncultured Kiritimatiellota bacterium
GACTTCCCCCAAGGGGGCCGAGCAACCGCTCGGCCCCCTTCCTTTTTTATGCGCCTTCCCCGAATCCGCCATGGCCCCTATGGCCGCCAGCCCCGCCGCAGACCGCCACCCAGCGTCCCCCCTTCCCGGAAGCGCACGCCGCGCCAAGCAAAGGCATGCCCCGGCCTGCCGCGTCTGGCCGCCGATGACAGGTCTGGCGGATGCGCTGCCATCTGGTGCGAGCCTTGAGTGGCCTGCGCGGGTGGCCGATGACAGCTCTTCGGCAAGGGTGCACGCCCATGCGCGTGGCCGGGGAACCCCGAGGCGGCCCCAGGCCATCTCCCCGAGAGGGGGAAGGAGCGCGCATGCGCCCCCATGCCTCTCGGCCGAGGAAAACCGACCCATGCACTCATCCCCCATGCGGCCGCCAGGCTCAGGGGCAAAGCCCATTGAGCCAAGCCCCAGGCACAGCCCCATTCCAGCCAAAATCCTGCCTTGCGCGTGAGGAGAAACGACCGAATATAAGGCCTCCGTGCCGTTGCCCCCCTCTTGGTTTTGTTTCCGATACATGCCAAGTCGGCGCAACAAGCACTTGCCTTGGAGTCTGGTCAAGGCCTTATACTAGGGACATTTTATTAAGGAGGTTTTATGCTGTCGATGACCGAGAAGTGGGATAAGACGTTCCCGAAGAGCGACAAGGTGGAGCACCGCAAGGTCTCCTTCCTCAACCGTTTCGGGATTGAGCTGGCCGCGGATCTCTACGCGCCCAGGGCGGCCGCGGCGCCCTTGCCTGCCGTGGCGGTGTGCGGGCCGTTTGGGGCCGTGAAGGAGCAAGCCTCCGGCCTTTACGCGCAAACCCTGGCCGAGCGCGGCTTCCTGACCATCGCCTTCGACCCTTCCTTTACCGGCGAGAGCGGCGGCGCGGCGCGCAACGTCGCCTCGCCCGACGTGAACACCGAGGATTTCCAGGCCGCGGTCGATTTCCTCGTCACCCATCCAGCCGTCGACCCCGCGCGCGTCGCCATCCTCGGGATCTGTGGCTGGGGCGGCCTGGCGCTTAACGCCGCCGCGCTCGACACCCGCGTCAAGGCCACCGTCGCCTGCACGATGTACGACATGAGCCGCGTCACCGCCCGGGGCTACTTCGACCAAGCCGACAGTGAGGCGGCCCGCCACGCCATGCGTGAGGCTCTTTGCGCCCAACGTACCAAAGACTTCGCCAGCGGCGTCTCCGCCCGCGCCGGTGGCGTCGCCGACACGCTCCCTGACGACGCCCCGTGGTTCGTGAAGGATTACCACGCCTATTACAAGACCCCGCGCGGCTATCATCCCCGCTCCCTCAATTCCAACGAAGGCTGGAACGTCACCTCCACCCTTTCCATCCTCAACCAGCCCATCCTTGCCTTCGCCGAGGAAATCCGCGGCGCCGTCCTCATCGTCCATGGCGAGAAGGCCCACTCCTGCTACTTCGGCAAGGACACCTTCAAACGCCTCAAAGGCGACAACAAGGAACTCCTCCTTGTCCCCAACGCCGTCCACACCGATCTCTACGACAACCTCGCCGCCATCCCCTTTGACGCGATCGAAGGTTTCCTCCGCAAGCATCTCGGTTGCCCGCGCCCTTAAGCGCGTCCTTCCCGGCTGTGCGGGGGCGAGGTCAGGCGCTTCTCACGCCACGTCTCGGGGCTTTCTTCAGAGAGCGCAAACGCTTCGCAAAGTGCAAAGGCCTCCATGCCTGCCCAGGCGACGCCATGCCGCGTCGCCTGGGGCGGGCGAGCCTCACAAAGGGTTCGCCGGGGCGCCGTGCCGATTGCACGGGGTGGGGGGCTTTGCGTTGGGGTGGCGGATGGCCGGGGCGACGCCGGCGGCGCGGGCGTGGATTTCGTCTGCCAGTTCGGGATCGTTGGAGAGGAGGGGGCCGGAGGTGGAGCCTTTGAGGGCGGCTTCGAAGTCTGAGACGCGCCCATCGAACCAATCGATCTTCAGGCGCAGATAGTCCAGCGCCTGCCGCCGTTCCTCCAAATCCTTTTTGAGCAGCTCATACTGCTCCACGAGGATGGCGCGGCGGCGGGCCTTGGAATCCGGCGCGTTCCCACGGTAAATCCGGATATATTCAAGAATTGCGTCAACAGGGAGCGCGGCGCGGCGCATACATTTGATGTAGCCGATCCACCGCACCTCGCGTTCCGAGTAATTCCGCTTGCCGCCCGTCTTGCGCACGGGGGCCAGCAGGCCGATTTTCTCGTACCAACGCAGGGTGTCCGGGGTCAGCCCGGTCCGTTCGGAGACTTCGTGGATGGTCATGGTTGGCTCCTTTCCCCTTATTATCACATAAAAGCGGCCCCCGTGAAACTTTTTCCACGGGGGCCGGGGGTGCTCACGCCTCGCGGTCGACGCGCGCGTCCTCCGAGGGCGGGTAGCGGTCTCCCACCACGGGGTGCGCCACCGTGAGCGCGTCCAGCGCCGCCACCTCCTCCGCCGAGAGCGTGATGGAGGCCGCGCGCAGGTCTTCCTCCAGATGCGCCAGCCGGCAGGTCCCCGGGATGGGCACGATCCAGGGCGCCTTCGCCAGGCACCACGCCAGCGCCAGCTGCGGCACCGTCACCCCGCGCGATTTCCCGAACTCCTCGAGCGCGGCCAGCAATGGCAACGCCTTGCGGATGTTCTCGGGCGTGTAGCGCGGGAACAGCTTGCGGTTGTCCACCGGCGTATCCACATAGAGGGTGCATTCGTTCACGAAGCCGCCGAGGAACCCCTTCGCCACCGGCCCGAAGGGGACGAGCCCCACGCCCAGCTCCTCGCACGCCGCGAAGACGCCGTTGGTCTCCGGCTCGCGCCACGTCAGGCTGTATTCGCTCTGCAGGGCCGTCACCGGGAAGACCGCGTGGGCGCGGCGGAGCGTGCCGCCGCCGACCTCGCTGAGGCCCCAGTGGCGCAGCTTGCCCTCCCGCTTGAAGCCCAGCATCGTCTCGGCGACCTCCTCGATGGGCCGTGAAAAGTCGCGCCGATGGATGTAGACCAGATCCATGCAATCGGTGTGGAAACGCCGCAGGGCGTTCTCCAGCGCCGCGCGGAGCACGGCGGGGGCGCTGCTGACGCCCGTGTAGCGCGTGCCTTCGTAGGTGAAGCCGATCTTCGTGGTGAGCGGGATTTCGCCATGGAACGGCCTCAGCGCCTCGCCCACGATTTCCTCGTTCTCGAAGGGCCCGTAGGCCTCCGCCGTGTCGAAGAGCGTCACGCCCTGCTCCACCGCATGGCGGATGAGCGCGATGCACGCCTTGCGATTTGGGTGCGTCCCGCGCAGGAAGCTCATCCCCATGCAGCCCAGGCCGATGGCCGAGACCTCCATCGCCGCCTCCCCGCGCCCGATGACGCGCCGGTGTGGCATCAGCACCCGCGCCCCCGCCGGCGGCGCCCCCACCGGCCGAGCCCCGGAAAACGCCGGCACAACGGCCGGCCCGCCCAACGCCGCCGCGGCCCCGCCGCAGGCCGCCGCAGTTAGAAACGAACGTCGATTGAAGGTCATGTCTGTCTTCTTTCTTTCTTGAAAAACAACCCAACGATATCTCATGGAGCGGACTCCACCACAAGCCTTTTTTCGCCCGTGCCGCATGGCGCAAAAAGGGGCAGGCGGCAGGGGCCCCTCGTGGAAAGCCGCGAAGGCCAGCTTTACGCCACGTGGCGGCGAAGCGCCATGGGCACGCCGTCGCCTTCTTTCCACTAACCCCATTAGGCGTCGCTTGACCGGGAAGGCGCGGGGAGAAAAGAGGGCGTTGGAAACAAACTCCTTGACTTGATGGGGGGGGGTGGTATTATAAGCGCGTTTCTGAGAAAGGAGCGCCCCGTATGGGGCAGAAAGGACAAGGATGAAACGTACGTTAGTGTTGTGTGTGTCGCTGTGCGCCGCCCTCGCGGCCCGGGCGGTGGTGACGCAGGAGTTCAAGGCCGGCGAGGATTTCACGGCCATCGGCACGTATACGGTGCAGGCGAACCCGGCCGAGTGGCTGACGGTGGTCTCCGTCGCGGCGTATGATACCGAGGGGAACCTGCTTGGCGGGAGCGTACCGGATGTGTTGCGCATCCAGCAGGCGCCCAACGAGGGCAACCTGAAGCTGTACGGAAACGTCTCGAACACGAATCCCGGCGGCAACATCCAGGGCACCATCAACGCCTCGGATACAATCCGCCTGGCCGTCGTCAAGCAGGGGAACACCATCTCGGTCTACGCGACGAACGGCACGACCCCCAACTTCACGTTTGCCATCGACACCACCGCCTTTGCGGGCGCGGCCTCGTACAAGGTGGCGTGGGGCGCGGCGGCCGGCGGCGCGGTGGAGCAGGAGCCGCCCAGCGGCGCGCTTGGCGACGTCGGCGCGGACGACATCGTACTGTCCGGCGACGACCTCGAGGGGGCGTTGGACCCCAGTAACCCCAATCCCGTGCCCGAGCCGACGGCGCTGGCGCTGCTCGCGCTGGGCGTGGCCGGGGTGGCGTTGCGGCGTCGTGTGTAAGAGGATGAACAAGTATTGTGGGAGCCCCGGCGCCGCCGGGGCTTTTTGCGCCGGGGCCCGGCCCGGCACGGGTCGCCGCCCACGGGCGCAAGCCGGACGCGCGCCGGGCTCCCAAAAAGGGCTTGACGGGCGCGGCGCGGGCGCGGTATACTGTGCGCAGACAATCTGGTGAATGGGCTTCGGCCCGCCTCGAAAGGAGTGCGCGATGAAGGCTTGGATGTTGGTGGCGGTGACGCTGGTGTGCGCTGGCGGCGCGTATGCGCAGCAGGGGCGGTCGTCGCGCGGCGGGGCGGCGCAGCCGAACCAGGTGATCCGTATCCGCGAGATCTCCGGCGTCGGGGGCGACAGCGACTACACCACCGCTGCGCCGCAGATCGACGCGAAGTGGAAGAAGAAAATCAACCACACCGACAATTACCAGAAGGACGACGCGAAGGGCTGGCACTACTTCGAGGTGGCCTATCAGGTGGCCAACATCGGCACCGACGCCGCAGGCAAGAAAAAGCCCATCCTCGCCATCCCCGAGGTCGAGATCACCTACGCGCTCCTCTACGACATGAAGCAGTCGAAGAAGGCCGCCTCCGTCGCCCGCCAGGCGAACCAGGCCGGCGGCGCCATCGGCTGGGAAAACCCCAAGCAGCTCTACTCCCTCCTCACCGAGACGATCACCTACACCTCCATCACCCCCGGCCGCGAGCACTACGCCGCCGTCTGCGTCCCGCCCAGCGCCGTCGCGATCTATGGCGACCCCATGGTCTTCTCCGTCCAGATCAAGGTGGACGGCGTGCAGCAGGGCGAGATCGTCACCCAGGCGGCGGGCAACGCGGCCGTCGACGGGAAGAAGCTCGATTCCATCCTCGAGGAGCGCGGCCCCGACGGCAAGCCGACGGCCGCCGCGTGGTGGGAGCGCATCGAGAACCTCTCCGAGAGCGTGGTGCGGCGCGAGGGCATCCTGCGCGACCGCTCGATGACCCCCTTCGTGATGGCCGGCGACCAGTATTACGACCAGGTGAAGGCCGAGTGACGCGCCGCCCCAGAGACGCGGGAGAAGAGGACTTATGGAACGGATTCTGACACTCAACATCGGCGCCACGCGTTTGGCCCTGGCCGAGTTCGAGGTGCGCCCGGGCCGCAGCCCGGCCCTGCTGCGCTACACCTTCGGCGAGCTGCCCGAGGGCGCGGCGGAGAGCCCGGACACCTTCGGCGTGGAGCTGGAGCAGGCACTGCGCGGCATGATGGCCGCCGCCGGCATCCGCCCCGGCCGCATCCTGGTGGCGCTCTCGGGTCAGATGGCCTTCCCGCGTTTCGTCAAGGTGCTCGCCGAGGACGGCGAGAAGATGCGCGAGCAAATCCGCTTCGAGGTCGAGCAAAACGTGCCCTTCCCCCTCTCCGAGGCGATTTGGGACGACGCGCTCGTGGGCCAGCCGGACGCCGGCGAGCAACACGTCATGATCGTCGCCGCGCGCGCCGAACTCGTCCGCGCCGTCGCCAAAGGGCTGCTCAACGCCGGGTGCGAGCCGGAGCTGGTGGACGTCGCGCCCGTGGCGCTCTACAACGCCGTCCGCTTCAACTATCCCGAGGCCGAGGGCTGCACGCTGGTCATCGACATCGGCGCGCGCTGCACCAACCTGGTCTTTGTTGAGCAGGAGCGCATCTTCTACCGCACCATCCCCGTGGCCGGCCACACCATCACCGCCGAGATCGCCAAGCAGTTCGGCCTCTCACTGGAAGAGGCCGAGCACCTGAAGTGCACGCAGGGCATCGTGGCGCAGGGCGGCGCCTTCGCCGTGGACGACCCGGACGTCGACCGCCTCTCGAAGGTCATCCGCACGGTGATGACGCGCCTCAACGCCGAGGTCACCCGCTCCATCGCCTTCTACCGCAGCCAGCAGGAAGGCTCCGCCCCCGTGCGCGTGCTCCTCTCCGGCGCCTCCGCGCAGCTGCCCTACATGCAGAACTTCTTCGAGGAGAAGCTGCAGGTGGAGGCCGACTTCCTCAACCCCTTCCAGGCCGTGGACTACCCCCGCGACGTGGACGCCGACCAGTTCGGGCGCGACGCCTTCTCGCTGCCGGTGCTCGTGGGCCTGGCCCTCCGCCGCGGCCTCACCTGCCCCGTCGAGATCAGCCTCGTCTCCCAGGAAATCGTCGCGCGCAAGGCCTTCCGCAAACGCATCCCCTTCTTCGCCATCGCCGCAGCGGGCCTCATCGCCATCGTCGGCATCTGGCTGGCCTACGTCGGCGCCATCTCCGCGCGCCTCGACGAGAAGGTCGCCCTCGCCGAAGGGCAGGTGAGCGCCTTCGGCAACCTCCAGCGCCGTTTCGCCGACGCCGACAAGAAGGCCAAGGCCGCCGAGGCCCGCGTCGAGGCCTACGCCGCCCTCGTCAAGGCGCGCACCGAATGGCTGGCCCTCCTGCGCGCCGTCGACGAGGCCATCCCCAACGGCCCGTGGATCAACAACCTCTCGGCCAAGCGCGAGGGCGAGACGCTCCAGGGCCTCAACCTCTCCGTCTCCGTCTGGAAGGACATCGAGCCGCGCCTCTCCGCCCCCGGCAAGACCATCGACGAGACCGTGGTGGCGAACCTCGCCAAGCAGGAAGTCTTCGCCCAGGACGCCAAGAACATCCCCATCAGCAAAAAGACGCAGACGCCGTGGATGACCTCCTTCGACATCACGGCCACCCTGCGCGCCGCCGAGCCCCAGGCCCAGCCCAACGCCGCCGGCCGCTCCGGCCGCCGCGCCAGGAGGTAACCCCATGGACCAAAAACAGAAGCTGCTCCTCATCGTCGCGGGCGCCCTCTGCGGGCTCATCGTCCTCTTCCTTGCCTTCCGCCTCGTCGTCGCCATCGGCGCGGCCAGCGAGTCGAGCGCCGAGCTGAAGCGCGCCGAGCGCACCATCGCCGCCAACGGCGCCGAGCGCCCCTATCCCTCCAAGGAAAACCGCGACACGCGCGAGCGGGACGCCGAGGTCGCCGACGCCGTCGCCGACCAGGCGCGCGCCCTGCTCACCCACGGCCTGCCCATCCCGCAGGGGGAGACCGTCTCGCAGTTCGCCGACCGCCTGGTCAAGGGCGTCCACGCCCTCAACGAGCGCCAGCAGACGCCCGCGGCCCAGCTCCTGGCCGCCGCCTCCGCACAGCAACCGGCCCAGAACTACTCCTTTGAAAGCTATGTGGCCCAGGGCAACCTGCCCAAGGAAAAGGATCTCCCGCGCCTGGCCCGCCAGTTCGCCGTCATCGAGCACGCCTGCAACCTGCTCCTCGACAACGGCGCGGTCTCCATCGTCGAGGTCACGCGCGACCGCTTCGACGGTGCCGTCGTCCAAGAGGAGGAACAACGCTCCACGCGCCGCGGCCGCCGCAGCCGTCGCGGGGAGGACGAGGAAGCGCAGCCCGCCGTCCTTGCCGGGGCCCCCGTCGCCCCCGTCCTGGCGAAGGACGGCGTCAGCCGCGAGAGCTACGCCATCCGCTTCAACGCGCCCTACGACACCGTCGTCAAGACCCTCAACACCCTGGCCGCCGAGCCGCTCTTCGTCGTCGTCACCGATCTCTCGGTCGCGCGCAAGACCCCCGTCTCCGCCCGCGTCGACGACCTGGTGAAGAAACGTCAGGCCGCCCGCCAGGCCGCCGCCCGCCGCGCCGCCGGCGCGCGCGACGCCAACGCCCAGCAGCTCGCCGCCGAGCTCGCCGCCAAGCCCCTCTTCGAAGGCGCCAGCCCCGCCGAGCGCGTCGTCACAGACCCCGAGCACGCCGTCCCCCTCGACGTCCTCCTCCGTTTCGACGTCTACTCCGCCGAGCCGGCCGCGGCCCCCGCGCCAGAAAAGGAAGGGAACTGACCCATGGCGAAAGAACTCCCCCCCATCCTGCGCCAGTATGACCGACTGATCGCCGTCGCCGTCCTGGCCGTCATCGCAGTCTCCCTCCTCTACCTCATCCTCTTCGGGCTCCAGCGCCAGAAAGACCTCGACGACTACCGCGTGCGCGTGGCCGCGCCCTCCTCCGAGACCATCCAGCCCAAGACCTACGCCGCCGCGCCCGACGCCGTCGAGCCCCTCCGCCCGCGCGCCAACGCCACCGCGCCGGATCTCTTCACCCCTGAGCGCCGCTTCCTTTGCGTCAAGTGCGCGCGCCCCATCCCCGCGCTCGCGGACGTCTGTACCTACGCCGACTGCAAGGCCGAGCAGCCCAAGGAAAAGAAGATCGACCTTTCCACCATCGACAGCGACGGCGACGGCCTCCCGGACGTCTGGGAAGTCGCCCACAAGCTTGACCCGCAGAACCCCGACGACGCCGACCTCGACGCCGACGCCGACGGCTTCACCAACGCCGAGGAGTACGCCGCCAAGACCGACCCCGGCGACCCGAAGAGCCACCCCGGCTACGAGACGCGCATGAAGCTCGGCGCCATCTCCGGCGAGAAAGTCCCCCTGCGTATCAACAACGCCATGCAGCTGCCCGCCGAAACCGGCCCCGACGGCAAGCAGATCACCCCCTTCCTGGTCACCTTCGTCTCCGTCTCGCCGGACGGCGTCGAGGGCTCCACGCCCCTGCGCGTCAAGACCGGCGATCCCATCGGCAAATCCGGCTTCCGGCTCGTCTCCTACGACAAGCGCGACAAGAAGCCCATCCGCGTCGGCCCGCACAAGACGCTCCTGCTCGTGGAGGTCTCCACCGCCCAGGTCGCGCGCATCTCCGACGGCAAGACCGCCACGCTCACCTTCCATGACCCCAAGAACACCGATTGGCCCGGGGAGCCGCTCTTCGAGCAGAAGGTCGAGATCCTTTTCGACCTGCCGGGGGTTGCACCCGTCACCGTCGCCCCGGGCGCGACCTTCACCGTCAAGGGAGAGGCCTTTACCCTCCGCGAGCTCAATGCGGCGGAAAAGACCGCCAAGGTCGAAAAAAATGCGGACAAACGGGTTTTTGAGTTGCAATAACCGTTGCGATGGGCTATACTGACATCACGATTTGGATTTGGGCCTGACCCAATAACTGCGGAGAAAACGTGCTATGACACACTTTGTGCGCTATGCCATGGTCGGCGTTATGGTTGCCGGGGCGGCTTGCTATACCTCGGCGCAGGATGATGACCTTGACGCCCTCTTGAGCGACCTCATCGCGGAGGAGCCTGCCGCTGAACCGGAGCAGCCCGCCGACGACCCCGCGCCCGCAGCCGAACCCGCCCTTGTTGAAGAGGCCGTCGCCGAGGACGCGGTCGCCGAAGAGGCCGCGGATGAAGCCGTCGCCGAGGACGTGGCCGAAGAGATCGTCGAGCCTGCCGTTGTTGAAGAGGCCGTTGCTGAGGACGTGGCCGCCGAAGAGGCCGCGGATGAAGCCGTCGCCGAGGACGTGGCCGTCGAAGAGGCCGCGGATGAAGCCCTCGCCGAGGATGTGGCCGAAGACGAGGCCATCGAGGAAGCCGTCGTTGCCGATGAGGCTGTTGCCGAGGACGTGGCCGAAACCGCCGATGCCCCCGCCGCCGAGCCCACCGGCGGCCTGCTGGTCGGTATGAATCCCGAGGCCCCCGCCGTCGTCCTCTCCGAGGAAGACAAGGCCCTCAACGAACTTGAGATGCTCATGCGCCTGAAGAATCGTGGCCTTGACATCCAGGCCGCCGCCTGCCTCAACCGCGCCCGCGAGCTGATGCAGACCCCGCCCGAGCCCGGCAAGGCCTTCGACCACTACAAGGCCGCCATCAAGATGTACACCGACGCCAAGACCTTCTTCCGCGAGCACGAGGCCAACCTCCCCCTCAAGGACGAATGCGACCGCGGTATCCGTGAGGCCCGTTATCGCCAGGCCTATTCGTATTTCACCAACGACAAGGACTACGCCGCCGCCCTTGAGCTCGCCCAGCAGGTCCAGCGCGAAGGCCATCCCCGCGCCGCCGAGCTCATCGCCGCCATTCAGGCCGAAGTCAACCGCCCGCCGGAGATCCGCCCCACGCCCACGCTCCCCGAATACGCCCAGGAGGATTATCAGCGCGAACGCCTCGACATGATGGCCCGTTTCCGCCGTGCCACCGTTTATTACCACCTCGCCAAGTATAAAGAGGCCCTTGATCAGCTTGATCTCATCCTCCGCGAGGATCCCAACAACGAGGCTGCCATCAACCTTCGCGACCGGATTGCCAAGCGCAAGGACAGCCGCGACCGTCAGCTTCAGGCCTCCACCCACGCCGAGATGATCGACCAGGTCTCCTTCAACTGGACTCCCGTCGGCGCCCTTGCCCGTGATTCCGAGGAGCTCTACGCGCCCACCGTCTCCACCGGCACCGCCGCCCCTGTCGACGAGCAGGGCCAGCGCGACGAGCAGGCCGTCATCGCCAAGCTCCAGTATATCCGCCTCCCCGAGTTCTCCATCCGCCCGCCGAGCACCCTGGCCGACGCCGTGCAGATGTTCGCCGAGATGTCCCGCACCTACGATCGTCCCGAGCTTCCCCCCGAGGAGCGCGGACTCTCCTTCGTCCTCAACATGAGCTCCGGCGCCGCGGCTGCCGCGCCCGCCGCCGAAGCCGATCCCTTCGCCACCGACGCCTCCGCTTCCTCCGGCGGCCTCCCGCCCATCCAGAACATCAGCCTCACCTGGGTCACCCTCAAAGAGGCCCTCGACATGGTCTGCATGGTCACCAACACCAAGTACATCGTCCGCGGCAAGAACGTCATCATCGTCCCCACCACCTTCGTCGAGGGCGAGATGGAAACCCGCACCTACAACGTCATGGGCGACCTGATGGACAAGGTCACCGGCGTCCAGTCCGATCTCCAGAGCTCCGCTTCCTCCGGTTTCGGCAGCGGCGGCGACGACTGGGGCAGCATGGATTCCGGCACCTCCAGCCTCGGCGGCGGCTCCGCCACCCCGGATCAGCTGAAGGACTTCTTCCAGCAGCTCGGCGTGCCTTTCGAGGGTGAGGCCAGCATCGTCTATCTCTCCACCATCGGCAAGCTCCGCGTCAAGAACACCGCTCAGAACCTCGCCATCTTCGAAGGCATCCTCGAAGAGCTCAACGTGACGCCTTACCAAATCGAGGTCGAGGCCCGCTTCGTCGAAGTCAGCCAGGAAGACCTCAACTCCCTCGGCTTCGAGTGGCAGCTCAACAGCGACATCGTCGGCACCATCGGTTCCGGCATCGACTGGACGGACAGTTCCATCATGGGCAACCCCTCCGGCGGCACCGGCGCAGGCGGCATCGGCGCCACCGGCGACCGTGTCTTCCGCGGCGCGGCCGAGGCCCTTGGCGGCACCGGTGACGCCAACGTCGCCATCCACGGCGGTTCCTTCAACAACGGCATGCGCTTCCTTGGCGACTCCTCCACCTACGCCAACCGCATCAACCTCAGCGGCTCCACCCTCGCCCCCAACGACGAGTTCCTTGGGTTCTCCGCCGTCTTCGGCAAGATGGATGTCTCTCTTATCCTCCATATGCTTGCCCAGCGCACCGACACCGACATGCTCTCCAGCCCCAAGGTGCTTGCCCGTCCCAACGAGGAGGCGCAGATCCGCGTCGTCACCGAGTGGATCTACCCCACTGAGTTCGACGTTACCGAGCTCGACAACGACGATAACAACGACAACAACAACTGGGGCATTGGCAACGTCGGCACCAACGTCCAGGCCCCGCCCGTCAAGTTCGCCGTCGAGCCGCAGTCCTTCGAGAAGCAGGACGTCGGCGTCTCCCTCAACGTCATCCCGCAGGTTTCCCAGGAAGGCCAGATGATCAACCTGACCGTTGCGCCCAAGGTCGTGGAATACCTCGGCGACTTCGAGTATGGCATGCAGGTCCCCTACATCCAATACGGCATGACCGGCGGCATCGTCACCTCCGCCGAGGTGGAGTACTACCAGGTCTCCATGCCTCAGCCGATGTTCCACTTCCGTGAGATCAACACCTCCCTCTCTGTGTACAACGGCTCCACCGTTGTCATGGGCGGCCTTATCACCGAGACCCGCAACTCCTTCGAGGACAAGATCCCGGTTCTGGGCGACCTGCCCTTCATCGGGTTCCTCTTCCGCTCCACCGGCGAATACAGCGAGAAGCGCAACCTCCTCGTCTTTCTCACCGCCCGCCTCGTCGACCCCGCTGGCCGTCCCCTTAAGACCGCCACCGATGGGCGTATGGGCGCCGGCGCCATGAACAGCGGTTCCGCCGCCGGCACCATGTCCTCCACCGTCCAATGAGCGGTGCGGGCAAACGAAAAGGCCCCGGGCGTCCGCCCGGGGCCTTTTCGTCTTCTCCAACCGTTGTTGCCCGTCTGTGAAACCCCAGACGGGCGTAACGGCCTGTTCCTGTTTAGCCCATGATGGGATGATTGAAGGCAGGGGATGGGGCAGAGGGATGTTCGGTACGCGCCTTCCGTTTGGAATCCTTGGCAGGTGTCTCGGGGATTGGCCTGGTGGAAGGACAAAGGTGGCTTGCTTTGGCCTCATCCAGCCTTCGATGCCGTGCCGTGTCGGCAACGGCGGTGTGTTGCGGGCTGCTGAGCTTTTCAGGTTTTAGGGCGTTCAGGCTTTTAAGGCTCCTGTTTCAGCAGGAGCGCCGGAGGCCGTTCCGTTACCGTACCTGATGGCGTTCCCAGCGGCGGGATGGGGGATAGGCGAGTCGTCGCCAATTGGTGGCGTCGTTCGCCGCCGTCAGTGGCATTGGGGGACGTCTGCCTTCGCGGGTTTACCCCGCGCGGACTTTTTGTGACGCGATTCTGTTTGTCAGGCCGTTGCCGAGGGCATTGGGGCTGTCGGGAGGGCTTGGGTTTTCCGTTTGGGACACGCGGGAGGGTGGGGCGTTGATGGCGGCGCGTGGGAAGCGGGAGGGTAAGGCCTTTCGCCTTTGCGCGGGCGACGCTGAAGCGGCGTTTCAGGGCAAACGCATCTAATTTCGCTGAAGATTCAAGAGGAATTCGAGGTAGTCGGGGTCCAAGGCGGCACGCATGATCATGCGGCGGAAACTGTCGGCGGGCGTTTTGTGGCGGCGGAGCAGATTCAGG
>CALXSE010000026.1 GCA_944391085.1 uncultured Kiritimatiellota bacterium
CGAAAATCCCCACAAGTCCTTCCTATTCCGCCCCTTTCCCCCCTTTTCCCCCTTCTCACCCCTCCTGCTCCAAATCATTATAGTTGGCGATTGCAGGCGGCATCGCGCATTCGGGAAAGGACTTCACCCGGAAGGAGAGGCTTGAAGTCTGCCTTTGTCTTACGGCTTCAAAAGCCTGAGCCGGCGGAATTGAGTCCAGGTCTCTGGGGAAACCCGATGTTGGCCTGAGTGGCTGAATGACGAGACGTGGCGATACCGCGACACCTGCCGGGGGCGGGCCTCACGGATGGACACAGAGCAGGCGCTGGCGGGTGTAATCCGCATGCCAACCGTCCGCACGAAGATGCGTTGGGCGCAGGCGTTCCACCGTTTCTTCGAAGAGGGCTTCCTGCTCAATTTCCGACACGTCGGCGATGCAGCCGCGGCGGAACATCCGCAGGAAGTTCAGCATCCCGTCCGGCCCATCCAGCAAGGTGTCGCGCGGGAACCATTCCGTGCGCGTCACGCGAAAGCCCGCCGCCTCAAACGGCGCGACGATTTCCGCCAAAGGCCGGAAATGACCCGTATCCGCGAAGGCGAAGCCATGCTCATTGGCGACGCGTGCGAGCATCCCGGTGATCCCGGCGTTGCAGCCGGCCCCGCCGCACTCCGCGACGAAACGGCCGCCGGCACGCAGCACCCGCGCCAAGCCGGTCGCCACAGCCGCCAAATCGGGAATCCAATGGAGCACGGCATTGGAGAAGACGCCGTCGAAGGGACGGCCAAAGTCCGGAAGAGCCATCGCGTCCGCCTGCACGAACCGGAGCGCGGGGAACTTTGCTTGCGCCTGTGCCAACATTTCCGCGTTGGCATCCACGCCCACCACTTCGGCGCCGGTCTGTGCGATCCGCGCCGTCAAATCCCCCGTGCCACAGCCCAGATCCAGGATGTGTTCGCCGGACTTCGGCTCCAACCATGCCAGCAACGCATCGCCGTAGCGTGCCACATACCCATGGCGGCCATCGTAAAGCATCGCGGACCATTGCTGAGTCTGTTCCATGGGGCAAGGGTATCACAAATGGGAACGCGTCGCAAGGACACGGCCCAGGCAAAGCCGCAGCCGAACAACGCGCATGGTGAGGGGAGCCTTTGCCATTCACGTTTGGGCAAGTTCCCTCATCCCCATCAGAGGGCCTTTAATGGGTGCGGCGGCGGGAAGCATGCCGTGGGTGAGAAATGGAGGAAATCGCCAGGCGAATCGCAAATGGGGACATGATTGCTGAGAGCCTCGGTTTGGTCTGGACAGTCCGCCGTGACCGGCATCAGAAATTGTCTGTTCAGGGAAAAGGTGGGTGCGTCGCGGTCGTCCGTCAAGCGCAACCCGGCGGCTGCCATGCGTTTGGCCAGCGAAAAGGAATGGGGCGAATCGCCGAGCAATCGCCAGGCCTTGGACTGTGCGCGCATCCCGGCAAACGCTTCCTGCCGGGTCCGTTCGAACGCCCACATCCGGCATTGATACAGCGCCGAACGGACAGCCGTCAGAACCGTCAGGGCGAGGATCCCGGCGACGATTGCGGCACGCCCCCACCGGAATGTTGTCCCCAGCCAGGCCGTGATCCAAGGGCGTGGCGCGTAAAGGAAATTGAAGGCCGCCAGGAACGGGATTGCCCATATCTGCGGGAAATACCTCGCATAGGCGATATATTTCAGCGGCGCCAGGTTCGCGCTGACAAAGAGGAAGACGCACAGGAGCGTCACCGCGTTCAACCGTGAGAGGGCCAGGGCGACAATCGACAACAAGAGGAGAATCCGAAACATTCCGCCAAGCCCCCCGACGCCGCCGACGACCGAGAAAACTGGCGCAAAGTCCGGGCGGTCGAGCCACCAGGCACACGCGTTCGTCGCGAGCGTCGGGGAGATCCAGGCGTAGACAATGCGCGCGAGATAGCCCATCGCGAGGGCGTCGTCGTTCCCCGTGAAGTCCGCGGTGATATCCCGGGTGGACACGCTTGGGTCGAAGGTCATGCTCGGGTAAAAGGGCGCGCCGTATTGCACCCACGCCGTCAGCAACGGCGAAGCGCCGACGACCACGACAAAGAGCGCCAGGGCAACGCATCCCCACCGGAACTCCGCGCGGCGCCAATCCAGTGCCAACGCAATCAAAAGGGCATCAGCCCTGTCGTCTTGGCGAGCCCCGTCAGCGCCGAGACCAAGGCCCCGCACAGGTGCGGCCCCTTGGGCAGGAAAAGCGTATGCCACACGGTGACCGTATCGCCCGTCAAGGCACGGAAACGCTCAATCGTGGAATCAAAAACCGGATTCCAACCGTCGAGCAAGAGGCGCTGCATCGGGTAATGATAATTCAATGCGTCCGTCCCCGTGTAAGAAAAGGTGAACGCCGTCGCAACCAGGATAAGCGCGGACAACCCCGCCAACGACACAAATCGGCGCCATGAGATCAACAGCGCGCCGATCCCCGTGACGGCGAACCCCGCCGCGAGGTACCAAGCCGAACAGACCCGTCCAAAGAAATACCCACCCCCACACAAAAAGAGGCCGATGGCAAGCGCCGACAACAACAGATTCTCCACGCGCCCCAACGACCCCTCACGCCAAGTGCGCCAAATCCCCGAAAGGGCTGCCCGAATGTTCTCCACATACATAAACGTGTCCATCTCCAATTGTCCGCAGAGAGGCCTACCACAGCCTGACGATGGACAAATAGAAATGGACACGCGAGCACGCGCACCTTTCCAAAACTTCGTTCATCGTCTGCGAAAGTGGTAGTTTCTCTGCGAACGAACGTTTTGCGACAATGCAAAAACAATCTTACGGCTCACCCGTAAAGTGCCCTTAGCATATCATATTCCCCTTGCCGTGTCATGCCTTTTTATGGGAACCGCACACCGTAACGGGGATGGATTGGAAAGGTATCGAGTGGGGGATGGCTGGCGCGGAAAGGCCTTCTAAGAAGTGTACATAAGCCCTGTCTGGCCCCGTCTGCGTCTTGCAGTCGGGGCAATGTTCGCTGGTGGCGGCGGTTGGGGAGAGGCCGAGCCGGCGGGCTCGCCGGGGAGACGGGCTCGAGGGCGGGGAACGGTCAGTCCGCGGAGGGTGGTGTGCCTGGGTCGGGTCGGTGGATTATGGAGCGACGACGAGGGGGGCGGCGTCGGTGCGGGCGGCGAAGTCCGGGGCGTGAGGGAGGGTGAGGGTGGCGAGGCCGGGGAGGCAGGCGCCGGCATGGGTGGCTTTGAGTTTGTATTGGATGGTGGTGACGCCGCGGGGGAGGTGGCCGATGAAGAAGTCCGTCCCGACGTCGCCGGGGATGGCATAGGCGCCGGTCTGCCAGTCCCATGCGGGGAGCTGGTGGAGCGGCTCGGTGTTGGCGGGGCGTTCGTCGCGAAGCCAGGCGTGGCTCATGGGCTGGGCGGCGGCGATGCGCAGGGTGACGGTGACGGTGTCGCCGACTTTTGGGTTGGCGGGCGTGTAGGAGCGGGTGAGGGTGAGGGCGGCGTCTTCGCCGGCTTTCGGCGCGGGGATTTGGTCGAGCGGGAGGGTGTATTTGGCGACGACGCTGCCGAAGCTGAGGCCGGGTTGTTCGCGGGCGTAGGTGACGCGGCGGATGCCGGGGAGCTTTTCGCTGGCTCGACGCAGGGTGGGGGCGGGGCCGAGGGTGGTCTCGGGCGTGCCGACGAGGCGGAGGGCAAAGGCGGCGGCGAGGGTGGCGCGGGTGCAGCCCCAGCCGTTGAGGCGGCGGTGTTGGAGCAGCCACCGGGCGGCGGCGCGGGCGTCGTCCGCGCGGCCGTTCTCCACGAGGGTCTCGAGGCCGAGGGCGTGGCTTTCGATGGGGGTGCCCCACCAGTGCCACCAGAGGCGTTCCTGCGGCCACCAGGCGCCCCAGACGTCGGAACGGTTGAGGGCGTCCGTCACGTCTTTGAGCCCGGTCTCGGCGACGTCCTTCGCGCCGAGGCGTTTGGCGGCGATGGCCAGGAGGCGGCGTTCCTGCACGCTCCCGGCTTCGCGGTAGGCCAGGAGGAGTGCGTCGGAGAGGTTTTCTTCCAGGGGCCAAATGTCCGCGAAGGCGCTGCGGGCGTAGGCCCATGCGGCGAAGGGGAGGGCCTTGGGCTTGGCCTTGAGGGTGGCGAGGACAGCGTCCTCGAGCGGTTTCGGGGCGAGGCCGAGTCGATGGAGGCGGGCGGCGAGCAGGCAGATCTCGGCGGAGGCGCAGGGGTCTTCGGGGCCGCCGGGGAACCAGGGCCAGAGGTCGCCTTTCCGGGCGTTGAGGAGGGCGTCGAGCCAGGCCTCCTCGCGGGTGTCGGCGTCCGGGAGGGGGCGGCCCATCTCGCGCAGGAGGAGGCTGGCGGCGAGATTGGCGAGGAGCTGGTCGCAACTGGCGTAGGGCCATTCGGGCACCTGGGCGAGGCTCTCGGCGACGGCCTGGGCGGGGTTGTGATCCCAGCGTACGGCGAGGTCCCGGAAGGGGGCGGGCTCGAGGATGTCGAGGGTCGTGGGTTTGTCGTCCACGAGGGTGATGGGGTAGACGTCCTCGACGGCCACGCGGTTGTCGAGGACGGGGAGGTCGAGGCGGACGGCGTCGCCCTCGGTGGCGAACTCGAAGGTCTGCGTGCCTGGGACGGCCTGGGCGGCGACGTCCCAGGAGACGGTGGCGGAGCCTTTCGGGGGGATTGAGACGGGCTTGCGCGCGCCGCGGTTGAGCTCGGCCCAGGTGTTGAGGGCTTTGTCGGTGGTGTTGACGAGGCGGACGTTGAGGGTGAGACGGTCGCCCACGCGCAGGACACGGGGGAGGTAGGGCCGGAGCATGACGTCGAGGCGGGCCTGGCAGTCGCGCGTGAGGGTGCCGCTGCGGCCGTCCGGGGTGAAGGCGAAGGCCATGAGCTTCCAGGTGGTGAGCGTGTCCGGCAGGGTAAAGGTGAAGACCGCCTTGCCGTCCTTCAGGCGTTTCTGCGGGGCCCAGAGCGCGGTTTTGGCGAAGTCGGCGCGGATGCGGGGCGGAGGGGGCTGGGCGGCGGCGCCGCCGGACTCCTCGCGTGCGGGGGCGGCAATCGCGGCGTCCCCAAGGAGGTTGGCCGCCATGGGCGCGGCGGAACGTTTGACGATCCTGCTCCCTCCCCAGGAGGAAATGAGGAAGCTTTCCCCGGGAAGTAGGAGGGTGGGCGTGCGGCTTTCGTGCCCGGGCGTGCAGAAGTCCCAGGGGAGCGGTTCCGCCACGGTGGTTCCCCAGGCGGGCGGGAACCAATCGCGCGTCAGGCCCCACGTGTAGAGATAGGTGGGGAAGCGGGCGGCGAGGGTCGTCCAGACGTAAGGGCGGATCTCGTCAAGGGCCTTGTCGTAACAGGTGACGAGGAGCTCGGCGTCGGGGTCGTCCACGGTGATCTCCCAGGTCTGCTTCGAGCCGGGGCGCGCGGTCTCGGCGAAGCGCGTGGCCTCGACCTTCAAATCCGGGGGCGGCTCGACGTCGAAGGAAAGGGTGGCGGCGCGGAGGCGGGCGCCCTCGAAGGCGTAGACGGTGAGGGAGAAAATTGGGGCGAGGTCGGCTTCGATGGGCAGCTTGAAGAACGGCGAACGCAGGGGAAGGACGCTGCGCAGGCCGTTGCGGGAGGTGACGGCGAGGAACTTGGGGGCGTTGCCGACGGTGGAGGCGAAGCCTTCGAGCGTCTCGCCGACCTTGAGGGGCTTGTCGGCGGCCTGCCGGGTGCGCAGGAGGGCGCCGGTGGCGCGCCAGTGCTTCGGGAAGACGGAGAGATCGCCGTCGCGCGGCACGACGATGGCCCCGGTGGCGTTGGTGACGGCCCCGGAGACCGTCTGGAGGGTGAAGCTGCCGCCGGGGAGGGTGAGCGGCAGGATGGCCTCGGCCTTGCCGGGGGCGGTCTGCGTGAGGGCGAAGCTGACGCGGCGGAGGGGCTCTTCCGCGTCGTCGCGTCGGACGGTGAGGGTGCCGGAGACGGCGCGCTCGGCGGTGAGCGTGACGTTAAAGGGCTCATCTTCGACGGCCCAGCCGTCCGGCGCGATGGCGACTTCGAAGCCATGTTGCGGCAACCAGAAGCCGCAGGCGGCGTTCTGCCGCTCGCCGTTGGTGTTGAGGACGGCGGCCTCTGCGCTGACGTATTGGCCGTGGTCGCGCCCGGGCAGGAGGGCTTCGAAGGCGAAGGCGCCGTCCGCGCCGACGGTGGCCGTGCCGGCGACGGGTTCGCCCGCGGCGCGGACCTTCCAGGAGACGGTGGCGCCGGAGAGCGGCGTGCCGGTGAGGTCGATGGCCGTGCCGGCGAAGCGGACGGGTTCGGTGACGGGGTCGCCGGGGTTGTCGCGGCGGAGCTCGACCGTGAAGGCGGGGGCCTTGAATTCTAGCACCTGGCCGACGTAGTCCGAGGCGCGCCATGCCTCCACCTCGGCGTGGAGCGTGCCCGTGAAGTCTTTGGGGAGCGTGAACGTGCCGGCGAATGAGCCGGCGGCGTTGGGCTTGAGGTCGAAGGTCGCGAGGTCGCGGGCATTGCCGTTGGGGGGGAAGCCCTTGACGACGAGGGGCGCGGAGAGCCCCGGAGCGGGGCGGACGTCGCCGGTGGTGGGGTCGCGGCGCAGGCAGATTGCTTGGAAATGGACGGTCTCGCCGGGACGGTAAAGGACGCGGTCGGCATTGAGGGCGAAGAAGGGCGAGGAGTCGGGTTCATGCGGCGTGGAGGCATAATCCGCGATGTCGATGGTCTGTCCCTGCCAAGTGACGGAGGCGGAGAGCGCTTCGCTGTGGGGAGGCAGGCGGAGGTCGGGGAAGGCGGCCAGCCCAAGGGCATCGGAAGCCCGCGTGACCGGTTCTCCGAGCTTTGGCGTGAGGGTGACGGCGGCGTCGGCGAGGGGCGCGCCGGTCTCGCTGTCGGCCACGAAGACGGTGTAGGGGGCGTTGTGCACGCGGGCGGCGGTGAAGGGCGCGGCGATGACGGTCCTCTTTGCCGAGGGTTGCCGCAGCTCGTCGAAGCGCTGCGGCACGCGGAGGAGGAGGGTGTGCCTGCCGGGCGTGAGGGCGGGGAAGGAAACCGTCGCCTCTGCCCAGGCATAGGGCTTGGCCTCCGGCAGGTCACGCTCGTCCCATTCCCCATCGTCGAGTTGGAAGGCGAAGCGCTTGGCGTTTCGATAACGCACCGTCACGTCAAAGGGTTTGCCGGGCGGCACCAGGGCGGGAACCTCCAGGAACTGCGCCTCGATTTGGCGCATCGCCTCGATTTCCCGCTGGAGGGTCGCCTTGAAGGCGTGGTCGGCGGCGAGGTCGCGCGCGTCCATCAGAAGGGCGAGGCGCTCCACCGCCTGGGCGTCCTCGCGGAGGTTCTCGGCGCGCTCCTTGAGGATGAGGGCTCGGACGTCGGCGGGCCAGACGCGCTCGCGGTCGAGGGCCTCCAAGGCGGCGTTGTGTTGCTCGAAGGGCAGGTCATTGATGGCAACGACGCGGAGCGTCCCGACCAGCACATCATCACCCGCGGTTTCGGCAGCCTTCAGAACCTGCTCGCGGACGTCCGGGAAGCGGTCGCTGTCCAGGTCGCAGAGCACGTTCTGCCAGAGCACCGCGAGGGCGGAGGTGCCGTAGGCGTCCGGGGCGCGCCGCGTGGCGGAAAGGAAGGGCGCGGCGGGCGTCCTGGCGTAGAGGTCACGTTGGCCCAACGCCTCCTTCGCGCGGGCCTCCAGAAGGGCCTGCGCCTGATTGCTACTCCAGTTTTGGCAAGTCCCCGCGGCGGGGTCGGGGAGGCCTTCTTCCTCGCCGTGTCGGAATTGGTACCGGGCGCGCTCCAACACCAGCGTCGTGTAGAGCCGAAGGTAGGGGCGGTCGGCCTCGGCGGCCTCGCGCTCGGCCTTGAAGAGCCGGTCAAGGGTCGTGAAGACGCGGTCGTCGCGCTTCTGCTCGTCCGGCTCCGCGCGCAGGAACGCCTGCCACCCTGCCTGAACCGCGGCGGCGGCCGTCACCGCCAAGACAAAGAGCAATCGCTTCATGAAACCTCCTAGACTTTTCCATATTACCACTTCTCGGCCCGCGGCGCAGGGAGCAAAAACTGTTGCGCGGGGGGCGGAGGTGCGATACAATAGAGGGCGTTATCAGGCCATGGCGGCGGAAGCGCGGGTGCGCGGCCAAGCCCCCACGGCAAACACCGCAACGGAGAAGCATGATGAGCTGCTGCTGCAAAGCCCTTGAGAAGATCACCAACCCTGAGTTGAAGGCGTGGGTGAAGGAATTCGCCGAGCACACGACCCCCGCCAACGTCGTCGTCTGCGACGGCACGCAGGAAGAGTTCGACCGCCTGGCCGCCGCCGAGGTCGACCGCGGCGCCTGGATCAAGCTGGACGAGAAGAAGCGCCCCGGCTGCTACCTTGTCCGTTCCCATGAGAGCGACGTCGCCCGCGTCGAGAAGCGCACCTACATCTGCTGCAAGGACAAAAACAACGCCGGCCCCACCAACAATTGGATGGATCCCACCGAGATGAAGCAGATCATGTGGGATCTCTACGCCGGCTGCATGAAGGGCCGCACGATGTACGTCATCCCCTTCTCCATGGGCCCCATCGGCTCGCCCCTGGCCAAGCTGGGCGTCGAGCTCACGGACTCGCCCTACGTCGTCTGCAACATGCGCATCATGACCCGCATGGGCGACGCGGCGCTCGACCTCATCAACAAGGGCGCCGACTACGTCAAGTGCTACCACTCCGTGGGCGCGCCGCTTGAGCCCGGCCAGCAGGACGTCGCCTGGCCCTGCG
Source organism: uncultured Kiritimatiellota bacterium (assembly GCA_944391085.1). GTDB lineage: Bacteria > Verrucomicrobiota > Kiritimatiellia > RFP12 > DVOR01 > Spyradenecus. The sequence goes on from CALXSE010000026.1 coordinate 8,731, forward strand.
CCCCGATGGAAAAGAAGTACATCACCCAGTTCACCGACCCCGGCGAAGAGGCCATCTGGTCCTTCGGCTCGGGCTACGGCGGCAACGCCCTCCTCGGCAAGAAGTGCTTCGCGCTGCGCATCGCCTCCGCCCTCGCCCGCAAGGAAGGCTGGATGGCCGAGCACATGCTCATCCTCAAGCTCACCAGCCCCGAGGGCAAGAGCTACTTCATCACCGCGGCCTTCCCCTCCGCCTGCGGCAAGACCAACCTGGCCATGATGCTCCCCACGCTCCCCGGCTGGAAGGTCGAGACCTGCGGCGACGACATCGCCTGGATGCACGTGGGCAAGGACGGCGCCCTCTACGCCATCAACCCCGAGAACGGCTTCTTCGGCGTCGCCCCCGGCACCTCCAAGGTCTCCAACCCCAACGCCCTGCACGCCTGCGAGAAGAACACCATCTTCACCAACGTCGTGCTCACCGACGACGGCGACGTGTGGTGGGAAGACATGGGCGTCCCCGCCCCCGCCCACGGCATCGACTGGAAGGGCAACGACTGCTACGCCTCCAAGGAGAAGCCCAACAAGATGGTCGCCAGCCCCGACGGCACCGGCGAGCCCATCAAGGCCGCCCACCCGAACTCCCGCTTCACGGCCCCCGCCGTCCAGTGCCCCGTCATCGCCAAGGAATGGGAAGACCCTGACGGCGTGCCCGTCACCGCCATCCTCTTCGGCGGCCGCCGCCCCTCCACCATCCCCCTGGTCAACATGGCCAAGGACTGGGCCCACGGCGTCTACATGGGCTCCGCCGCCGGCTCCGAGGTCACCGCCGCCGTCATCTCCGACCAGATCGGCCAGGTCCGCCGCGACCCCATGGCCATGCTGCCCTTCTGCGGCTACAACATGGCCGACTACTTCGGCCACTGGCTCGAGATGGGCAAGAAGATCGCCGCCGACAAGCTCCCGAAGATCTTCTTCGTGAACTGGTTCCGCAAGGACGCCGACGGCCACTTCATGTGGCCCGGCTTCGGCGACAACTCCCGCGTCCTCAAGTGGGCCTGCGAGGCCATCGAAGGCACCGCCAAGACCAAGGACACCCCCATCGGCATCATGCCCACCGACGACGCCATCGACCTGACCGGCTGCGAGACCACCCCCGAGACGCTCCATGAGCTCCTCGCCGTGGACATCGAGGGCTGGAAGAAGGAAGTCGCCGGCGTCAAGGAGTCCTGGGAGAAGTTCGGCGACCGCATCCCCGCCGAGCTCCGCGCCAAGCTCGACGAAATCACCGCCGCGCTCAACGCCTAACCCAGGCGCAAACCGCAAAAAGGCCCCGACCGCACCGGTCGGGGCCTTTTTTGTCCGCCGCGCCCGCTCACTCGCCGGCGTCCGGACCGAACCCCAGCGCCTCGGCCAACTCCAGCACCGCCCGCACGGTGAGGAGCGTAGACCGGGGCGGCGGGGGCGGGTCGGCCGCAAGCGGCGCCACGGCCGGCCACCCGCCCAACAGGACGCGCCGGCCAGCGCGTTCGCGCTCGGCCAGCCTGGCGACGAGCGCGCGATACTCATCATAGGAGACACAGTGCTCGAAGAGCGCATGGAGCGTGCGCCGGTCGTCGAGCAAGAGCGCGCGGTCGGCCAACGCGCCATCGCCGCGCGCGACAGCCTCGCGGAACAACGCGTCGACGCACGCCATCAGCGCGCTGTACGTGACACCGCCCTCACCTTGGGCGCGCAGTCGGGCGACAAGCCGCGCGGCCTCGCCGGGGACGGGCGGGGCGACGTCGCCGAGCGGGTCGCGCCGCTCGAGGAAGCCGACGCACCCCTTCGGGGGCTTCCACCCGGAAGGCGCGGGGCCGCGCAGCATCCACGACGCGCCGGGATCCTTCGCGGGGGGCGCGTCGAGCAGGAGGACGACGCCGTCCGAATCGAGCCCCTTGGGGAGCGTCGCGGCGGGCAGGAGCCAACGGCCCCCCGAGAAGACCTTCCTCATGGTGTCGAGCACCTGGCGCGGCGGCATCTCCCCGGCGTCGCCCACAAAAAAGAGCGACGTCTCCCTGCTCCCAATCCGCCAATGCGCCGCCCGGATGGCCTTGTAATACGCGGCGGCGAGCTCGGGAAAAGACCCCGTAGACCCGGCGGGAAGGCGGTTGAAAATCGGGAAGCATATCGGCGTGGCCTCCTGGGCGAAACACTTCATCAGTTTGAAGATCCGATCCCAACGGCGCGCGGCCTCCGGCGGGGTCATGGGCGGATCGCCCGGGAGCGGCCCACGCTTGGCGCGCCACCAATCCTCAGGCGTGAGGGGCAGGACGATGCCGCGAGCGTCCCAAAGAGGGTCGAGCCCGGTGACGGCCGCGAAATCCTCGCGGTCCTCAAACAGAGGATCCGGGATGTCGTCGAAGGCGACGAGCCGAAGCAGGCCGTCCTCCTTCTCCCTCGCCGCGACGCCCGTCTGCTCAAGGAACACATGGGCGGGTTTCCCGTCGATGGTGAGCGCCTCGGCCAAGGCCGAACCACGCCACACGCGCACGGTCAGCTCGCCCCGATACGGGACGCGCGCCCGGTCAAGGCGCTTGGCGTAGCGTTGGTCGCAGTAGTAGCGCAGATAACCCTTGGGCACGCCCTCGAGCAGCGGCGGCAAATCCCCCACGACCGAGAGGCGCGCGTAATGCCCCATGAAGAGGTCGCGCGGGTCGCCGATGGTGACGGGCAGGGAGACCCGATCGCCGCGCGTGAGGATGAGGTGATGCTTGGCGAGCATCCACCCCGGCACGGCGGCCTGCGCCAGGATGGCAGCGGCGAAGACGACGGTGCGGAAGGTCTTAGTCATGGTCGGCCTCCTTTCGGGCGCCCCGGGCGAACGCCAGGTTGAGCACAAGCAAGGCCACGCCGCCGCCAAGCAACGTCACCCCCTGAAGCATCAGGTCGGCCTCGAACGCGACGAACCCGAACCACGCTGCGCCGACGGCGAGGAGCAGCCCCTCGTTGGCCACCATCCGCCGACCGGTCACGACCCCGTGCGCAATCGCCGCGACGCCAACCGCCAACGTCCCGCCCAACGCCACCCACCCCGCCTCCACGGCAAGGGACGCGCCGATGACCGGCGCCAGGAACAGGAAGACCCCCTCGTCCCGCAGGCAGCGCCGCTCCGCCAGCACCCCGGCCGCCACCAACGTCGCCGCGCAAACGCACCACAGCAAGGCGGCGCTGCCGCGTAAGTTCGCATGGTCGGCCGCGACCGCGATGCAGATCAGCGCCACCCAAGCGCCCCCCACGGCGAACAGAAACGAGAGCGGCCGGTCATACGGCGCGCGCCCGCGCTCCACGCACGCGGCGAACGCGCCGACCGCGAAGAGAAAGGCGATCACGGCCCCCAGGGCGGACGCCTCCGACAGTCCCAGCACATGCTCGGCGCACGCGTAAAGCACGAAGGCCGCGGCAATCGCCCAAGCCGTCGCGCCGAAGGCGATCAGCCACCGCCACGCCACGCCGTCGACGCCCCCCACGCGCCACTGCGCCGCCGTCCGGAAGGCAAGCGCCGCCGTCCCCACGGCAAGCACACCGGCCATCCCCGCGGCCTCCCCCCACGGCGACAGCCTAAGCCCCTCCACCGTGCAGACCGTGGCGAGGGCGAACCCCAGGCAGACGCACCACGCGGCCTTGGAGCGTAGCAGCCACACGACCGGCAGGAGCAGCGCCGTGACCGTGGCGCAGAAGACGAACGACTCCGAGGAAAGCTGCAACACGCGCCCCAGCAGCGCGACGGCGCAGATCACCCCGCCCGACCAGACCGTGCCCAGCACCTCCTCGGCCACCACGCCACCCCCGCCCCGCCGCCACAGCCACAACGCCCCGCACCACGCCGCGGCGAGCGGCGCGAGCGCCACGGCGATCTGCGCCCTCAGCGGCACCCAATGCCAATTGGCGGACAGCATGGCCGAAACGCCGATGATGATGAGCGCGGCGCCGACGGCGCCGAACCAAAGCGTGCCTTTGAGCGGCTTTGGCCGCGCGGCCTGTGGGATGGATGACTGCATCTGCGACCTCCTTTTCTGGCGAACAGAATCAGTTTAACATAAAAACCGGCGCGGCGCAAAACCTAGGATGGGAACGTATTCCTCGCCAAGCGCGGGGGAGGGCCGCGGCCAGGCCCCAGGCAACGTGTTTGCGGGCCTCGTTTCCCGGAACACGGCGTACCTCGACCCGAGAGACGCCGTATCCCGGGGTGAGACACGCCGCACCCCGTCGGCCGCCCCGCGGCGTCCCTTACAAAGATTTCACGCCAGGGCAAACGCATCTAATTTTGGTAAATATAAAGGGATGAATGAGGATCATGTTTTGTTTCGTTTGATGTTGG
>CALXSE010000027.1 GCA_944391085.1 uncultured Kiritimatiellota bacterium
GCGGCGGTCGAGGAAGGCATCGTCCCCGGCGGCGGCGTCGCCCTCGTGCGTTGCCAGAAGGCCGTCGAGAAGTGCGCCGAGACCCTCTCCGGCGACGAGAAGATCGGCGCCGAGATCCTCGGCCGCGCCATGGAGGCCCCCCTCCGCCAGCTCGTCAGCAACGCCGGCCTCGAGGCCGCGCTCATCGTCGAGAAGGTCAAGGGCGAGAAGGGCAACGTCGGCTACAACGTCGCCAACGGCGAGTTCGTCGACCTCGTCAAGGCCGGCATCGTCGACCCCGCCAAGGTCACCCGCACCGCCCTGCAGAACGCCGCCTCCATCGCCGGCCTCCTGCTCACCACCGAGTGCATGGTCACCGAGATCCCTGAGCCCAAGACCCCCGCCCCGGCCATGCCCGACGGCGGCATGGGCGGCATGATGTAAGGCATCTGGGCCCAACCCCAACCCTCAAAAAGCCCCGGCCGCACGGCCGGGGCTTTTTAGTGGCAGGCAGACGCGCGGGCGGGGGAAAGACGGCCCCTGCCACCCCGGGCCGGAGAAGCTGGAAAACTTCGATTTTACTTGATTTTCGGCTGGGATTTTGAGATACTTATGCGCGTTTTTCAGAGAAGAAGGGATTTTCCGGAATGTTGCGCTGGACTGGGACGTTGCTGAACACGTTGCGCGAACCCCCGCAGGACGCCGAGATCGTCAGTCACAAGTTGATGATTCGCGCCGGGATGATGCGCAAACTGGGCGGCGGGCTTTATGTGTATTTGCCGCTTGGGATGCGCGCGTTGCGCAAGATCGAGGCCATCGTGCGGGAGGAGATGGAGCGTGCCGGCGCGCAGGAGACGCTCTTCCCCATCCTGCAGCCGGCTGAGCTGTGGAAGCAGACCGGGCGTTGGGAGTCGATGGGGCCCGGGATGTTCCGCGTGAAGGATCGCAAAGACGCCTGGTACGTCCTCGCGCCCACCGCCGAGGAGGCCTTCACCGCATTGGCCAAGAGCGAGATCGCCTCCTACCGCCAGCTCCCGCGCACCATCTATCAGCTGCAGGACAAGTTCCGCGACGAAATCCGCCCGCGCTTCGGCCTCATCCGCGGCAAAGAGTTCATCATGAAGGACGCCTACAGCTTCGACGCGGACGAGGCCGACGCCGACAAGAGCTATTGGGCGATGCACGCGGCCTATGTGCGCATCTTCGAGCGCGTCGGCCTCAAGGCCAAGCCCGTCGAGGCCGACACCGGCGACATCGGCGGCAACTTCTCCCATGAGTTCATGGTCTTCGCCGCCAGCGGAGAGGACGGCATCCTGGATTGCCCCCAGTGCGGTTACGCCGCCAACCAGGAGCGTGCCGAGCGCCGCGTTCAGCCCGTGCCTTACCAGGCCGAGGCCGGCGCGCCCGAGGAGATCGCCACCCCCGGCCAGCACTCCTGCGAAGAGGTCGCCCGCTTCCTGGGCCGCCCCATCGACCAGATCGTCAAGAGCCTCGTTCTCCTCGTCGGCGGCAAGCCCACGATGGTGCTCATCCCCGGCGACCGCGAATTGAGCGAGACCAAGCTGCGGCGCCTCTTTGGCGGCGCGAAGGTGGAGGAGGCCGACGAAGCCGCCGTCGCCCAGGCTGCCGGCCCCGTGGGTTCCATCGGCCCCGTGGGCGTCTCTCTCCCCGTCTACGCGGATTGCGCGCTCAAGGGCGCCGCGGACGTGGTCGTGGGGGCGAACAAAGAAGGGTTCCACTTGGCGCACGTCTCGCTGGCGCGCGACGCGAAGGTCGTGGCTTACGAGGATTTGGTCACCGTCCGCGAGGGCGATTGTTGCCCCAAGTGCGGCGCCGCGCTGGCGCTCCGCCGCGGCACGGAGGTGGGCCAATGCTTCAAGCTGGGCATGAAGTACTCCGCCGCCATGGGCGCGACCTACCTTGACGAGCAGGGCGCCTCCAAGCCCATCGTCATGGGGTGCTACGGCATCGGCGTCTCGCGCACCCTTCAGGCCATCGTGGAGCAGAGCAACGACGCCGACGGCATCATTTGGCCCGCCGCCGTCGCGCCCTGCCAGGTCAATCTCCTCATCCTGGACCCGGACAACGCAGAGGTGGTCGCCCAGGCCGAGGCCCTCGGCCAGGCGCTTGAGGCGCGCGGCATCGACGTCTTCGTGGACGACCGTGCCGAGCGCCCCGGCGTCAAGTTCAAGGATGCCGACCTCATCGGCCTGCCCGTTCGCGTCGTCGCCGGCGCCAAAAGCTTGGCCAAGGGCGGCTTCGAGATCCGCCCCCGCACCGAGCGCGACTCCGTCGTCATCGCCCCTGGCAAAGCCGCGGACGCCATCGCCGAGATGCTCAAGACCCTTTAATAGATCAAGCCAGACAAAAGGATACACACATGAACGACGAACTTCCTGCCGAGCGCAAAATCCCTTCCACCAGCACCCGCCGCGACATTTCCGTGGCCATTGCCTCCACCCACCATATCCCCCAGGCGCTGGCCTATCAAATCATCGACACCACTTTTGAGGCGCTCCTCGACAACCTCAAGACCAATGGGCACGTCGAGCTCCGCGGCTTTGGCGTCTTCGAGATCGTCGAGCGCAAAGGCCGCAAGGGCCGCAACCCCAAGAAGCCCACGCAGGAGGTCTGGATCCCCAACCGCAAGACCATCAAGTTCAAGGCTTCCCGCCTCCTGCGCGAGGAGCTCGCCGAGGCCAACCTGCCCCAGCGTCTGCGCGGCTGAGCGGCGCCCGACCCGCGAACGCGGCCGCGAAGCCTTTGGGCCGCGGCCGCTTTTCATCCCAGGAGCATCCCATGAGCAACGTTTCCTTTGAGGCCCCGCGCGGCATGCGCGATTTCTATCCCGAGGACATGGCTTGGCGAAACCGTGTCTTCGACGCCTGGCGCGCCGCCGCCGAACGGTTCGGCTTCCAGCCTTACGACGCCTGCGTCGTCGAATCCCTCGAGCTGCTTCAACGCAAGAGCGGCGAAGAGGTCTCCGAGCAGATTTACGCCTTTGACGACAAGTCCGGGCGCCACCTGGCCTTGCGCCCCGAGATGACGCCGACCCTCGCGCGCATGGTCGCCGCACGCCAGAGCCGCCTCAACTTCCCCATCAAATGGTACGCCCTCGCCCAATGCTTCCGCTATGAGCGCATGACCCGCGGCCGCAAGCGCGAGCATTACCAGCTGAACATGGACATCATCGGCTCCGAAGACGTCCTCTGCGAGGCCGAGATCCTGGGCGCCGCCGTCTCCGCCATGCGCGCCATGGGGATGCCGGACGAGGCCTGGCGCATCCATGTCTCCAGCCGCGCGCTCCTCGGCGAACTCTTGGCCGCCAGCGGCATCCCCGCCGAGCAGCACACCGCCGTCTTCGTCGCCCTCGACAAGCGCGGCAAGATCCCCGACGAGGAAATCGCCCGCCTCCTGCGCGAGGCCGGCCTTGACGACGCGGCCGTCGCCAAGACCTTCGAGTTGCTTGCCGTGACCTCCCTTGAGGGCGCCGAGGCGCTTGCCGGCGCGGGTTCCCCCGCCATCGCCACCCTTCGCGGGCTCTTTGACCTTGCCGGGCAGATGGGCTATGGCGAGCTGCTGCAATTCGACATCGCCGTCATCCGGGGCCTTTCCTACTACACCGGCATCGTCTTCGAGGCCTTCGACGTCCAGCGTCGCTTCCGCGCCATTTTCGGCGGCGGCCGTTACGACTCGCTCCTCGCCCTCGTCGGCGGCAAGCCTACCCCCGCCGTCGGCATGGGCTTTGGCGATGTGGTGGTCGGCGAGGTGCTCCGCGAGCTTCTGGGCGACGCCTGCCCCATCTCCCGCCGCGGCTACGCCATCGGGTACATGACGCCCGGGCAACGCCCGGCCGCCGTCGCGCTCGCGGCCAAGCTCCGTGCCGAAGGGCATCCCGTCGACCTCGCCCTGCTCGCCCAGAAGCCCAAACACTTCTTCTCCAAGGCCGGCGCCTCCGCCGTCAAGTTTGCCGTTTTCCTCGGCCCTGACGACGTCGCCGCCGGCGTCGCCCAGGCCAAGGACCTCGACACCCGCGAGGCCACGCCCCTGGCCCTCGCATGATGCGCGTCGGCCGCCTTGCCCCGTCGCCGACGGGCGCGCTCCATCTGGGGAACATCCGCACCTTTATGGTCGCATGGCTTCAGATGCGCGCCTGCGGCGGTGAGGTGCGCCTGCGCATCGAGGATCTCGACCATCCCAAGCACAAGGTCGGCGCCGCGGACGCCCTGATTGACGACCTGCGTTGGTTGGGTTTCGATTGGGACGGCCCCGTTGTCTGCCAGTCCCGGCGGCTTCCGCTTTATCGGGCGGCCCTTGACCGCCTTGCGCCGCTTTATCCCTGTTTTTGTTCGCGCGCCGATATCGTGGGCGCGCAGTCGGCCCCGCATCCCGGCGAGGTGCTCCGTTATCCCGGCACCTGCCGCCGCCGCGCCGGGCCGCCGCCGGGAGGGCGCCTTCCCGCGTGGCGGCTTCCCCTTGGCCCGGGGGATGACGGCCGTTACGTCGACGCCTTCGCCGGGCCGCAGACCCAGACGGCGGACGCGCTGACGGGGGACTTTGTCCTTGCCCGCGGCGATGCGCCCGCCTATGTCCTGGCGGTCGTCGTGGATGACCATGAGATGGGCGTGACCGACGTCGTCCGCGGAGACGACATCCTCCCCGTCACGCCCGCCCAGAACGTGCTGTACCGTCGGCTTGGCTGGGAGCCGCCCGCCTACTGGCACCTCCCGCTCGTCGTTGGGCGCGATGGCCTTCGGCTGGCCAAGCGCCATGGCGACACGCGGGTCGCCAGCTATCGGGCTGCGGGGCTGTCCCCGGGGCGTCTCCTCTCGGCCCTTGCGCGTTCCTGCGGCTGGCTTGCGCCGGGAGAGGCCGTCTCTTCGCTCGCGGAGCTGCTCCCGCGCTTTTCGATGGCGTCCATCCCGCGCGCGCCCCTTGTCTGGGACGACGCATTGCTCTGATCAATCACGGTATTCCCGGGCGACGCGCGAGCCGATGGAGCAGATGATGTCGTAGGCGTGGGTGCCTTTGAGCGCCGCCCAGTCTTGGACGGGGATTTCGTGGCCGCCGTCCCGTCCCAGGAGCGTGACGACGTCGCCGACGCGGGCCTCGGGGAGGTCGTCGAGGTTGACGGTGAGGTAGTCCATCGAGAGTCGGCCGAGGATAGGGGCGGGAACGCCGCGGATGAGGACGGCGCCGCGGTTGGAGAGCGCCAGGGGGAGGCCGTCGGCATAGCCCGCGCAGACGGTGCCCACGCGCATGGGGCGGCGGGTGCGATAGGTGTGGCCGTAGCCGATCGGGGTGTCCGCCGGAAGGTCGCGGATCTGCGCCAGGCGGGTGGTCATGGTGAGGACGGGGCGCAGGGGGACGCGGAGGGAGCCGGCGGCGTCGAAGGCGCCGTGGAGGTTGAGGCCGCAGCGGACGAGGTTGAAGGGTGCGGCGCAGGCCTCGGGGGCGTTGTTGATGGCGTCGGAGTTGGCGGCGTGGATCCAACGGAAGCGGTGGCCGAGGGCCTCGGCGGCGCCGAGGACGGCGCCGAAGCGGCGGAGCTGCTCGCGGGTGAAGGCCGAGCCGCTCTCGTAGGCGAGGGGGAAGTGGGTGAAGAGGCCCTCGAGGCGGAGATTGGGGAGGGCGAGGAGCTCGGGGAGAAGGGCGGGGGCCTCTTGCCAGAGGATGCCGGCGCGGCCCATGCCGGTGTCGAGGGCCAGGTGGCAGAGGGCCTCGCGGCCTTGGCGCCGGGCCTCGGCGGAGATGGCGCGCGCGGCCTCGAGGGAGACGACGGGGAGGGTGACGCCGGCTTCGACCATGGGGCCGATTTCGTCGGGGAGGATGCCGCTGAGGATTTGGACGGGGACGCCCAGGCCGGCGAGCTGGAGGGCCTCGAAGGGCTCGGCCACGGCGATGCGCGGGGCGCCGGCGGCGACGAGGGCGCGGGCGATGGGCCCGACGCCGAGGCCGTAGGCGTTGGCCTTGAGCACGGGCATGACGGCGCAGGGCGCGGCCACGCCGCACACGGCGCGGTAGTTCCCGGCGAGCGTGCCGAGATTGACGGTCAAAACGACGCGATGTTGCATGGCGGCGTGGAGGTGAAATAGGAGGTGTGGCTCAAACTACGCCGTTTACAGGTTTATTTGAAGAGGTCAAAAAAGTTTACTTGAGACTCTTCCTTGTCTAGTTCGTCTTTAGGCGTAGCATTGTCGTGTTTTGTTGGTTCATCGTCTTCAGAGCGCTTAATGGTTCCGGGCAAAATAGGAACAATGCCACAATCTTCGCCCCATTGCACCTGAAAGGTATTGCCATCCAATGTGTCAAGCAGAATAAAAGTCCATCGATTTTGTGTGGGATAAAGTTTGTAACGGCCTTTTATGTGCTTTTTGCCAATTAATGAGGTAATATCAAGTTCACTTAGTTCGTACTCAAAGCGTTCTTCCAATTCCATTCCATATTGGACATGGCGGATTTGTCCTGTTGCGGTGTCGAGTTTCAGGAAAGTCCACATATTTTGGGTTGGATAAAGCGTGTATCGTTCTTGGGTTTCGCCGCGCAGATAGAACGACAGGCACGCAATTATCGATAGTAAAATGTAATGGGCCATTTCGGTTCTTTCATTAATTTCTTAAAATCCTTATACGCCGCCGACGCGGGGGACGGCGGCGATGAGGCGCTGGGTGTAGGGGTCCTCGGGGTGGAGGAGGACTTTTTCGGCGGGGCCGCGCTCGACGATCTGGCCTTTGAACATGACGATGATGTTGTCGGCGATGTGCTCGACGACGCCGATGTCGTGGGTGATGAAGAGGTAGGCGAGGTGGTATTTGTCCTTGAGCTCCATGAGGAGGTTGAGGACTTGGGCGCGGATGGAGAGGTCGAGGGCGGAGACGGCCTCGTCGCAGATGATCATCTTGGGGCGGAGGGCGAGGGCGCGGGCGATGCAGATGCGCTGGCGTTGGCCGCCGGAGAAGGCGTGGGGGTAGCGGTGCATGGCGTCGGGCTGCATGCCGACGTCGCGGAGGAGCTCGGCGGCGACGTCCTGGGCCTGTTTGGGCTTGATGAGGCCGTGGACGAGCATGGCCTCGGTGAGGATGTCGAGGATGGAGTGGCGGGGGTTGAGCGTGGCGTGGGGGTCTTGGAAGACCACCTGCAGGTCGCGCCGGTATTGTTGGAGGGCCGCGCCGCGGAGGGCCAGGACGTCTTGCCCGAGGAAGCGGATGGCGCCGCTGTGGGGCTTTTCGAGGCGAAGGATGGTGCGGCTGAGCGTGCTTTTGCCGCAACCGGATTCGCCCACGACGCCGAGCGTCTCGCCCGCCTGCATGGAGAAGGAGACGCCGTTGACGGCCTTGACGTAGCCGGCCGTACGCGCAAAAATCCCTTTCTTGATGGGGAACCACGTGTTGAGGCCCTCGACCTCAAGCAGGGGCGGGGTGGGGGCCGCGGGTTTCGCCGGCGCGGCCGCCGGGGCGACCGACGGCTTGAGGGCGATGACGCGGGAATCCTTGTCCGCGAAGGGGTTGCTTTGCTGCACGGCCATGGCGGCTCCTTGCCCTTACGAGCGGTAGTTGGGTGCTTCCTTGGTGATGGTGACGTCGTGCGGGTGGGCTTCGCGCACGCCGTTTGCCGTGACGCGGTAGAATTGCCCGCGTTCCTGGAGCTCGGCGATGGTGCGGCACCCGCAGTAGCCCAGCGTGCTGCGCAGGCCGCCGCAGAATTGCGTCATGATGCGGTGGACGGGGCCGGAGTAGGGGACCATGCCTTCGATGCCCTGGGGCACGAGGTCGTCGTCGGTCTCGTTGTCCTGGAAATAGCGGGCGCGGGAGCCTTTGCCGTTCTTGAGCGCGGCGAGCGAGCCCATGCCGCGGTAGACGACGTATTGGCGGCCGCCGTTGAGGATCTTTTCGCCGGGGCTTTCCTCGCAGCCGGCCAGGACGGAGCCGAGCATGACGCAGTCGGCGCCGGCGGTGATGGCCTTGGGCACGTCGCCCGAGAGCTTGATGCCGCCGTCGCCGATGACGGGGATGGAGCCTTCGAGGGCCTTGCGGGCGTTGTAGATGGCGGTGAGCTGCGGGATGCCGACGCCGCAGACCACGCGCGTGGTGCAGATGGAGCCGGGGCCGATGCCGACCTTGACGGCGTGGGCGCCCGCGTCGCGCAGGGCGATGGCGGCCTCGGCCGTGGCGATGTTGCCGGCGATGATGTCGATGTCGGGGTAATGCTTGGCGATCCAGCGCACCATGTCCATGATGCCTTTGGTGTGGCCGTGCGCGGAGTCGACGACCACCACGTCCACCTCCTCCTGCGCCAGGCGCTCCATGCGCCCGTAGTCGCCCGAGCCGCCGGAGACGGAGGCGGAGACGCGCAGGCGGTGCTTGGCGTCGCGGTTGTACGCGGGGTTCTGGTTCTCGATGAGCTGTTGGACGTCGGTGTAGGAGTAGAGCCCGGCCAGGCGGCCGTCCTTGTCCACGAGCGGGAGCTTGCCGATTTTGTGCTCGCGCATGATCTTGTAGGCTTCCTCGAGCGAGGTGCCCGGCGCGGCCGTGACGGTGGCTTTGGTCATGACGGCGGAAAGCTTCTCGCTGCCGCAGTCGGAATAGCGCAGATCCTTGCCAGAAATCATGCCCACGAGGCGATCCTGGTCGTCAAGGATCGGGAAGCCGCCGAACTTGAGCCCGCGGCGTTTCTTTTCGGCGATGAGGAAGGCCACCTCGTCGTTCGCGTGGAAGCAGACGGGGCGCTCGATGAGGCCGTTGAGGTAGTGCTTGACGCGGGCCACCTGGGAGGCCTGCTCGTCCTCGTCAAGGTTCTTGTGGATGCAGCCGATGCCGCCGGCGAGGGCCATCGCGATGGCCATGGGGGCCTCGGTCACCGTGTCCATGGCGGCGGACATGAAGGGGATGTTCATCTCTTGGCGGCTGGTGAGGCGCGTCTTGAGGGAGGTGTCGTCGGGGAGGAAGTCGGCGTACTGCGTCACTAGGGTCACGTCGTCATAGGTCAGGCCCTCAAAGGGGAATTGCGCCATGAACCGATCCAAATACTCATTCCGCATAGGAAATCCTTTCTGCTTCGCTTTCCCTCTATTATATAGCACACTCCCGCTTTTTCCGCAAGCCGCCCGCCTTTGTCGCGTCTTTGGCCGCCGTGTGCCCTACCTTGGCGCCTTGGGCTTTGATTCCGCCGGCGAGACCTGCCGCCCAGGAAAGGCGGCTTGCCCGTCCCTGTCCCAGGCCCGGTGACAGGAGGCCATGGCGGACTGACCGCCGAACGCGATTGACGTGCCCGGGGCAATTCTTTATACTACCATCGTGTTCCCGGCGTGCGGCGCGAATGGGTCGCGGCGGCGTCCGGCGCAAAGGAGTTGGACATGGGTTTGATCGGCGCTTTGATGGGCAACGCAGGGCAGGCGGACGAGCTGGCTCTGCAAAAGAAATATGGCAATCTCCTCTTGGATGATGAGACGATCGAGATGGGCTTCAAGCTGATTCGCGACGTTTACATCTTCACGGACAAGCGCCTGATCTTGATCGACAAGCAGGGCTTGACGGGCAAAAAAGTGGACATGCTATCTTTGCCGTATCGTTCCATCTCCCGCTTTAGCCTGGAGACGTCGGGGCATTTCGATCTGGACGCCGAGCTGAAAATCTGGGTCTCGTCCTCCCCCGAACCGACGGTTTCCAAGACCTTCAACCGCTCGGTGGACGTCTATGCCGTGCAGCGTGTGCTGGCCAGCCACGTATTGGGCTGAGCGGCACGCGCGTACCCCGGAATGATGCGCCCTCCCGGGCCGCGCCGCCGTGGCGTCGCGAACGGGTCGGGCCCGGAAAGGGCCCCGCCCCGCAGGCCATGTCGTCGGTTTTCTTCAGGGGCGTCGAGTCTTGAGGCGGCGGCGTACTCCCCATTCACCCCATTTCCCCAATCAAGGCGATGGGATGCAGACAGTTGACAAATGGGGCGGGAATGGGGTATCTTGTCATCGTGTTTGAGTTGTGGTGACGGCCCTCGCGGGCCCTCTCCCACGCCTCAGACGCACGGAAAGAATGCGTCACGCATACTTTCGTCCAGTGGAAACTAGCACGGGGTGGGGAGGTGTTGGGGGAGAAGGGGTTAGGTTGGGGTGTGATAGGATTTGTGCAAGGGGATTGGGGATTTTTGGGGAGGGGGATGGGCGGGACGCCGAAAGCCGAGCACAGGCGGGGGGCAGGGCCAGGGGTGGCGGGGCCACATCCGCCACAAAGGCTTCACGCCCGGGCGCCTCGGGGGGCAGGGCC
>CALXSE010000028.1 GCA_944391085.1 uncultured Kiritimatiellota bacterium
GCCGTCTGGGCCCTTGTCTCCCTCGCCGCCTGCCTGCAAGGCTGCGCGCCGACCTACACCGTCGTCGCGGCCGACCGGGAGGCGGTGCCCGTCCGGCAGACGCAGGAGGCCCCGCGCGCCTACGAGGAAGCCGTGGAAGGCGCCACCGGCTGGTACGTCCCGGACGCGGTGATGCTGGAGCTGCTCGACGCCGAGTGACCACCTGCCGCCGACCGCTTACCATTTACCATTTACCACTTACCAATCCTCCCAAACGAAAGGAACCCCGACATGATCGACTGGCTGAAAGAGTTGTTCTCCGGGCTCTGGGCCTGGGCCAAACCCAAGCTCGCGGCCCTCTTCACGCTGACGGCCGCGAACGTCGCCCAGGAGGTGCTCGCCCTGGTCAACGACGCCGCGCTCCAGCGCCTGGCCTACGAGGCGGTCAAGGCCGCCGCCGAGGCCGGGCTCAAGGGCAACGCCGCCTTCGACGCGGCCTTCGCGGCCCTCAGCGACAGGCTCAAGGCCGAGGGCCGCGAGCTCGCCGACAACGTCAAGGACACCCTCGTCCAAAACGCCTACCTCGTCTTCAAGAACGAACAGGCGTAAAGGGCAAGCATGCCGAATGTCTCCATCTCAGTCCAGGACGAGCCCATGCGCCGCCTCTTCGCCGCCATGGGTCCACAGGGGCGCCACGCCTGCCACCACGCAATGGCCTACGCCCTCCTCGTCCTCTGCCGGAGTCATCTGGGCCGTGCCGCGGCATCGCGCCACAAAACGGCATCGCGCCTTGGCGCAGCCCCTACAGGGCACTTGGAGGAGGCCGCCCGCACCATGCTCATGGAGGCGGACACCGACCACGGTGCCGTCCTCGTCCGTTCCCCGGGTTTCTCCCGTGCGCTTGGCCCGTTGACAATCCGCGCCAAACGCGCCCGTGCCCTTACGATTCCCCTCGACCGCGTCTCGTACGGCAGGCGCGCCGCCGAGCTCAAGCGTATGGGATGGACGCTCTTTCAGGCCCCAGGGGCAGCCATCCGCGGCATCCTCATGGGCAAGGGGCCGACCGGAGACGTCCGCGCGCTCTACGCGCTCCGCCCCAGTGTCACCCTCCCGCATGACCCGGGGCTACTCCCAAGGCTCGACGAGCTGGCCAAAACCGCCCGAACCGCACTCGCCGACCGACTTCAAGCCGCCCTTAGGCGCGTCGGCAAACAAGGTTAAGAGGAAAGGAACGTCTATGGGCCCCGATTCCGATCTCTCCCCGCTTCGCACCCTGCAGGAGACCGTCCGCGACCTTTTGGCCGCGGATCCATGGTTCACCGAGCACTGCGTCCGCATCCTCATCCAGGACGAGGGCTCCATCAAGGATCTCATCGATGGTGCGACGCTCTCTCTTGAAGGCCCCCTGCTGGTCGTTGCCATCGCAGATGTGCAGCCCAACCCACCGGGATTTATTGTCTCCCTCGACCTTATCGCCACCGAGAACGTTATCGTCAACCGTTCCCATGCCGGCTTCGCGACGGCACTCGACGTCGCCTGGCGCACCACCCAGATCCTCACACAACCCGACTTCACCCCCGAACGTCTCTCACATGAGATGAATACAGACGGCCTTTTCCAGGCCGTCGCGTCCTTCCGTTACTGACAACCCAAGAAAGGAACCCGCCATGGCCACGCCAAACCCGTCCTCCCCCGTCCATGCCGCATGGGGCGTCGTCGAGACGCTCCCGTCACCCTACACCGGATGCGTCGTCACCGATTGTTCAGAGACCGAGGAACCCCAGCATCAGTACGAATATGACCAGCAGGGCGCCGTCATCGGCGACACCGTCTACGATCGTCGCTTCACGCTCTCCCTCACCGTCCAGATCCCACAGACGCAGACCCACCCCAAGACCGGAACTTGCCTTACCTTCCGTGACAGCAGTTACATCGTGACCGCCGTCAACGTTCTCCAAAACAACCGAGATTACCGTAAAGTCCAGCTCTCCCTTGAGCGGTGGCACAACGATGTCACCCCAACCGATGAGACCGGCTCCGCATCGTAAAGAAAAGGAGTATCCCCATGATCGACCCCCCGCAGGCCCTCGACGGGCTGACCAACCCCAAGCCGCTCACGCTCGGCCAGCTGGCCCTCCTGGAGAAGATCGGCAGCCCCTTCCTCAAGGAGGCCGGCATGCCCCTTCTCCTTGACCTTCTTCCTAGCCTTTATCTTCTCTCCCTCCCCGCCGCAGAGGGCGTTGCCCACCTCAAGACGCTGGAGATGGACGCCCTCGCCTGGGCCGACACCCTCGCCCCCGGCGAGCTCGGGACGCGCGCAAGGGCCGCCCAGGAGGCCGTCTCCGCCTACTTCGCCGCCCTTCCAAAGGCCACTGAGGATGAGGGGGCCAAACCAAAAAACCGCTCGCCGGCAACGGCCCCCTGCTGACCGTTGCCGAATGGGCCGCGCGAACCTACCATTGGCCCCTGCGGCACATCCTTTGGGAAATCCCCGCCGTCCAACTCGCGCTCCTGATGCGGCAGTTCGCCGCCGCGCAATGCGGATACAAGGGAAACTCCCTTTTTGAGGACCTCTACTTCGGATAAAGGTGCACCATGCCCGCCCCGGAACAAACCATCCTGGCCAAGACCCCCACGCCCATGCCGTGGGGAAGCGACGAGATCCGCGCGCGCTTCGCCGCGCAGATCCGCGAACGCGCCTTCTTCTCCGCCAGGACCATCCAGATGGACTACGTGCGCAGGCTCCAGAAGGTCTGCGCCGAGTATGCCGCCGGGCGCATCAACACCGCGGACGCCCGCGTCGGGCTCCAGGCCATCCTCGACGAGCTCGGCCTCTCCGACCACACCGGGGCACTCACCGACCTGGGTTCCGCCAGACGTCTGAACCTCATCCTCCGCACCCAAACCCAGATGGCGGCCTCTGCCGCGCGCCTTGCCGAGCAGACGCCGGACGTCCTCGACGGCTGGCCGGCCTGGCGCCTCACCCGCATGGGTTCCCGCGCCATCCCCCGCACCGACTGGCCCCGGCGCTGGAAGGCCGCCGGCGACGCCGTCGGCTGGCGCGGCGCCTGCAAGGGCAGGATGGTGGCCCTCAAGGGCTCGCCCATCTGGCAGGCGCTCGGCGACGGCGCGGGGGGCTTCCGCGACACCCTGGGCAACCCCTATCCACCCTTCGCCTTCGGCTCCGGCCTCGACTGGGAAGACGTCCCCCGCGCAGAGGCCCTTCGCCTGGGCCTTGAGCCGGACGGACAAATCCCCCGGCAGGCCAATCTCGCGCCCTCGGACGTCGAAATCGCCGAGGCCGTCGCCAAGACCGGCCTGGGGCCAGACTTCTTCCGTCCCCGCCCAATCCTCAACCACGCCGTCCTCAACCACGCCGTCCTCAACCGCGCCGTCCGCCGCGTCCTCGCCATCGCCGTCGCCACGGCAGCCATCCGCGCCATCCGCAACAAGGCCCAGCACTGCCCCCAGGACGGCGCTTTCCTCGACACGGACGGCCAGTGCCACAGCCCCAAGCATGGCGCCGGGGGATGGCGAAGCGTCGCCGAGGGTTATAAAGGGCGATGTTCCAGACAGGAGGCGGAGAAACGGCTGAATGCCGGGATGGACATACGCGGCTCGGATGGGCGACGCATCCGTTTCGACCGCTTCGTCCACGACCATTACCTCTTTGGCCAAAGGCGAAAGGACAACGCACCCAAACCCGAGAATCTGGAATATCTGCCCGTGGCGGTCTTTGCCGTCCGAAACGGTACGCGTACCCTCAAGTTCCCGCGCGGGACGACGCCGGACTACCTCAACCCGCCGCGCGGCACCCAGGCGGTCTATTCGCTTCCTTTTGAGAATGGCGTCATGCGCGTTTACGCCTACGTGGACACTGGAAGAGTTTCGGGATGGCACTTGGAGAAGTAAAAAAAAGAGGGCATCGCAGCCCTCGACAGGGGAGAACGAACTCCCAAAGTGCTCCCACCATCCGGCGGTGGGCAGGCGGCCGACGTGTATCGCCTTCCGGGAGGCACGCGCCGACAACACCCATAGTAAACCACAATCCGCCCCAGGCGCGCAAGCGATTTTTCGAGAAAGGGACTTGGCATGCAAGCTGACGTAAACATCAACGTCACCGCCAACACCGCGGACGCCGAGCAGAAGCTCCGCAGGGTTGGCACACAACTCAAGGGCACAGCCCAGGGCGGCGTCGCCGCAGGGAACATGGCCGCAGGGCCGGCAGGAGGCGTCGTCCCCGGGCCCGCCGCCGGGGGATGGGGAGCCGTGGGCAAGCAGATTGGCATCGCCGCCGTCGGCTTCATGGCCAACCAGGGGCTTCAAACCGTCTCCACCGTCGTCGGGAACCGTGAGGGCGGCGGACGCATGGGCCGCGCCATCGGTAACATCGGCGGGGGCCTCGTCGCCGGGGCCGCGCTCGGCGGCACCGTGGGCTCTGTCGTCGGTGGGCCCATCGGCACCGCCATCGGCGGGGCCATCGGTGCCATCGCGGGTGCGGCCACGGGCATCGCCAAGGAGCTCTCGGAGGGGGCCAAGGCCGTCCGAGAGGCCCGGCAGAACCTTGCCGCGGAGTTCCGCGCCGTCGAGGTTGGGCAGGCCGTCGGCGAGCAGGACCGAGCCTTCTCGCGGATTCTTGCCACGAAGGGGCGCGACGAGCAACTGGCGATGGTCGGCCAACGTATCGACCAAATCCGGAATGGTCCGGGGGAGATGAGCCTCCGTTACCTGCGAGAACGCCGCGGCGAGCTGGAGGATGAGGAGCAGACAGACACCGAGGAATACCGCGTCATCCGTGAGCGGATGGGCATCCAGATGGGGCGGCTCTCGGCCCTTATGCGCACCCGCGAGGAGCTTCGCCTGGCCCCCACCGCAGGCCTTTCTGACGCCAGCGGCGTTACGGACTCCCTCGGCGCCATTGGCGGCACCGTTGGGGCCACCGTCAACGTCGCCGACGTCAACCGACGCCAGCTCGACGTCCTCCAGCAAATCCTTCAGACCCTCCGCACCGCCGCCTCCGAGGACGTCTCCTCCGGCGCCACCCTCGATTCCCGCGCCGCAGCCGTCTACGGATAAACAAGGGGCGTGGGGCAACGCCCCACCCTGAAAGCCAAACCTCCAAGCTTCCAAACTTCCAAGCCTCCGTTTCGACCGAAGGGAGAAACCATGACCGAATCCCATCTTGACACACCCCGCAGCCTCTCCAAGCAGCCCGGCCTCACCCTCGTCACCCGCACCTGGGTGGGAGACTACGACAACCTCGAGGACTTCGCCAAAACCCTCACCGTCGGCCGAAAAGTCGAGACCATCTCCTCCATCGACATCACGGCGGACGACATCCCCGACGGCTTCCTCGCCGCCGCAGAGCTCACCGCCCTCAACGGCAAGCGCGGCCGACTGACCCTCACCATCGCAAAGCACCAGGAAAACGTCGAGGTCTGGGGCCTCGAACCCGCCGAAATCCAAAAGCCCATCCGAACCTGGATGGCCGACGCCCAAAACACCGCCGACAGACCCGACCTCACCCTCCTCGACAACTGGGCCGCACAGGCCGGCAACCAAGCCCTCGCCGACGACTACCACAACTATAAGTGGAACGGCCAGGAGCTCACCGGAAACACCCGCAAGCTCGCCGAGATGATCCGCCAGGGTATCGAAAGCTACCTCGTCTACACCCCCGTCGTCACCTGCGTCACCCGCCTCAACGAAATCCCCGACGACATCGGCGAAGACCTCGGCAAAATCTGCGTCCCAAAATCCAACGACGACGACATGAACGACGCCGTCACCAAACTCGCCGCACTCGCCGAAGACTGGCTCAAAACCGCCGACCGAATCCAAGGCGCGCTCGACGGCACCTTCACCCGAACCCAACAGTGGACCGGCGCCGACAAGTGGAACGAAAACCTCTACCAACCCGCCTCCTCCGGGAACTGACCGCAAAGGAGCCGCAACACCATGGCAATCATCCCGCAACCCCCTTGCAGAGGCCAGGCAATCACCGCCGACCTCCTCCGAGACGTCATCGCCGCCATCCGCGCCACCAGACCCCTCAAAGGCGACGGCATCCTCCTCCAGGAATCCCCAAACGGCACCCTCATCTCCGCCGCCGCACAAAAACAATCCCCCGTCACCCCCTTCGATCATCGCTTCAAGGTCTCCTTCGCCAAAAATGCCGATGGCGGATACGACCTCGCCATCCGGAAGGGCTCCCTCTGGCGCGT
>CALXSE010000029.1 GCA_944391085.1 uncultured Kiritimatiellota bacterium
CCTGAATCTGCTCCGCCGCCACAAAACGCCCGCCGACAGTTTCCGCCGCATGATCATGCGTGCCGCCTTGGATCCCGACTACCTCGAACTCCTCTTGAATCTTCAGCAAAATTAGATGCGTTTGCCCTGGGGCGCGGGAAGGGGGTTGCGGCGGGGGAGGGGAGATGTGGTATACTTTACAAACCAATGAGAATGTTATGGACGGCTCTGGCGTGTTGCCTGCTGGGAGCGTCGGCGTTTGGTGCGCCGGACGCGCCGGGGACGTTCCGCCTGCGCGTGGGGCCGTTCTTCGAGTGGGGCTCGCGGGAGGGGGTGGGGCTGACGCGTTTCGCGCTCAGGCCGTTTTACGCGTGGGAGCGGTCGGCGCGCAACCCGGCGGACGAGGACATGGAGGTGGCGTGGCCGCTGACGCATTTCTCGTGGCGGGGGGAGGCGCGGCAGTGGCGCGTGATCTGGACGTTTTGGTGGGAGCGGGACAGGACGTCGCGCCGGTCGCGGGATTATTCGTTCTCGATCCCGCCGCTGTGGGTGAACGGGCGCGCGGGGGAGGAGGATGGGTACTGGGGGCTTTTCCCGGTGTGGGGGCGGATGCCGAAGCTGCTGCTGCTGGAGGAGTTCCGGTGGCGCCTCTTCCCGTTTTGGCTGAGCTATCGGACGGGGGGCTCGCAGGGCGTGCGCCGGGATTACTGGCTGTGGCCGTTCTTTTCGCTGAAGTATGACGCTGACCGGACGCGCTGGGCGCTGTGGCCGCTGTATGGGACGAAGCGGGAGCGGGGGGTGGACTCGCGCTTCGTGCTGTGGCCGGTGTGGAACGACAGGCGCTTCACGGCGCCGAACCACCGGGGGGAGGGGTGGATGTTGTGGCCGCTGGCCGAGCGGGTGCGGACGGACAGCGAGTGGGGCGGGGGGGTGCTGCCGCCGTTGTTCCAGTGGCGGCACACGCGCGACGGGGCGTTCCTGCTGCGCTGCCCGTGGCCGCTGTTCGAGCGGTACCGGGACCCGCGGGAGAGCACGTGGCGCTCCTGGCGGCTGTGGGGGATGACGGACCGGAACACGCGCAGTGGGTGGTGGCTGCTGCATCCGCTGGTGGTGGGGGAGCGCCAGGCGACGGAGAACAAGTTCACGCGGCGCAGCCGGTTCTGGCCGTTTTACGTGAGCGAGGAGACGTACGCGTTCGACGCGCGGGGGCGGGGGCGCCTGCAGTCGAGCCATTTCCGGGTGTGGCCGTTCTACGCGAGCGCGTTCCATGAGGACGAGGGGCTGCGGCGGCGGTCGCTGGTCCTCTTCCCGATCCGGGACGTGCCCGCGGTGGAGCGGAACTGGGCGCCGTTCTGGACGTTTTACACGGCGGAACGCGGGGTGGGGGAGCGGAAGACGCGCCATGAGCTGTTCTGGGGGCTGTTCTGGTGGACGACGGAGGATGAGGAATGACGGTGCTGCATGAGCCGGTGGACGGGTTTTGGCGCGCGGCCTTGGCCGGGGTGGGGCGGACGGCGCGGCTGACGGGGGCGGGGCTGGCGGCCCTGCCGGGGGTGCTGGCGCGGCGCGCGGGGCGACGGGATCTGGCGCGCCAGCTGTACGTGGTGGGCGTGGGCTCGCTGGCGGTGGCGACGGTGGTGGCGCTGTTCACGGGGATGATCCTGAGCCTGCAGCTGGGGATCGCCTTCCGGCAGTTCTCGCAGGAGCTGATGGTGGCGATGACGCTCTCGTACGCGATGCTGCGCGAGATGGGGCCCTTCATGACGGGGATCATCCTTGCGGCGTGCGTGGGCAGCGCGATGGCCGCGCAGCTGGGGACGATGACGGTGAGCGACGAGACGGCGGCGCTGGAGATGATGGGGGTGGACCCGGTGCGCTTCCTGGTGGCGCCGCGGCTGTGGGCGCTGGTGGCGATGGCGCCGCTGCTCTCGTTTTACACGTGCGTGGTGGCCTTCGTGGGCGGGGGGCTGGTGGGCTACACGCAGCTGGGCATCCCCTTCCTGCAGTTCATGGGCGAGGTGGTGGAGGCCGCGGAGCCGAAGGATCTCTACGTGGGGCTGCTGAAGGCGGCCTTCTTCGGGGTGCTCGTCGGGGGGATCTCGTGCGCGGTGGGCTTTGCGACGCGGCAGGGGGCGGCCGGGGTGGGGGCCTCGACGCGGCGGGCGGTGGTCTACTCCTTCCTGGCGATCCTGGTGGGCGGGTATTTCGTGACGAGGTGTTTCTATGTCTTCTGAGGCCGTGGCCTTTGAGGGCGTGCGCAAGGCCTTCGGCGCGCGCGTGGTGCTCGACGGGCTCTCGCTGCGCGTGGCGAAGGGCGAGATCGTGGCCATCATCGGGCCCTCGGGCACGGGCAAGTCCGTGACGCTGCGCCTGGCCTCCGGGCAGCTTTTCCCCACCTCGGGCGCCGTGCGCCTGCTGGGGGAGGACCTTTCGGCGCTCTCGGCGGGCGCGCTCGCGGCGCTGCGCAGGCGCGTGGGGTTCCTCTTCCAGGGCGGGGCGCTTTTGGGCTGGAAGACGCTGGCGCAGAACGTGGCCCTGCCGCTGGAGGAGCGCGCGCGCCTGCCGGAGGGCGAGATCGCCCGGCGCGTGGCCGCGGCCCTGGGCGAGGTGGGGCTGGGGGACGCGGGGGACCTTTACCCCGCCGAGGTCTCCGGCGGTATGGTCAAGCGCGCCGCCTTCGCCCGCGCCATCATCGAGGACCCGGAGGCGCTCTTCTTCGACGAGCCGACCTCGGGGCTCGACCCCGTCATGGCCCGCACGGTGGACGGGCTCATCGCCCGGATCGGGCGGGCGCGCGGCGCCGCCTGCGTGGTCGTGACGCACGACCTGGCCGGCGCCCTGCGCATCGCCGACCGCATCGCCTTTCTCAAGGGCGGCCGCTTCCTGCAGGTGGCCGCCCCGCGCGACCTGCTGGCCGCGCCGCACCCCGACGTCCGCGCCTTCCTGGAGGCGCAAAGCCTGGAGGCCATGCCATGAGCGCCAAATCCCAATCCCTTCTGCCAGACCTGCTGACCGGCCTTTTCGTGGCGGCCGTGGTGGCGCTGCTGGGGTTCTTCACCATCGTCATCAGCGGCGTGGATCTCTTCCGCGGCCGGCGCGACGTCGTGCGCGAGGCCGTCTTCGAGCGCGTCGGCGCCCTGCGCGAGCAGGATCCGGTGACCGTGCGCGGCATGAAGGTGGGGGCCGTGCGGCACCTGCGCCTGGCCCGCGACCGCGTCGTCGTCACCTTCACCATCGACGCGTCCATCCCCCTGCGGGAGGACGCCTCGGCCTGCGTCGCCGCCACCTCCGTCCTCGGCGGGGCGTGCCTGGAGCTGGACCAGGGGGTGGCCGACGGGCCGTTGCCCGAGGGCGTGCGGGTGCGCGGCCTGCCGCCGCAGGACGTGATGCGCGAGCTCGGGGCCCTGGTGGGGGAACTGCGCGAGGCCTTCGACCCGCGCGACGTGCGGGCCCTCATCGTCAACCTCCGCGGGGCCTCGGCCGACCTGGCGGAGATCTCCTCGCGCGTCCGCGGCGGGCAGGGGCTGGTCGGCCGCCTCCTCTCGCCGGACGACACCACGTATGCCGCGCTCGAGGCCACGCTCGACAACGCCAGGCGCCTGTCCGGGGACCTCGCGGCCGTCTCGGCCGACCTGCGCCAGGGCAAGGGGCTCCTGGGCCAGCTGCTGCGCGAGGATTCCTCCACCTACGACGACCTGAAGGAGACGCTCGCCAACCTCAGGGCCGCCACCGCCGCGCTCAACGACCCGCAGGCCCCCCTGGGGCGCCTCCTCTCCGGCGGCTCGCCGCTGATGGCGGACCTCGAGGCCACCGCCGCCAACCTCCGCGACGTCTCCCGGAAGCTCAACGACGGCCACGGCACCCTGGGCCGCCTCGTCAACGACCGGACCCTCGCCGACGAGGCCGAGGCCACCATCAAGGACGTCCGCCAGATCATCGACAACATGCGCGACACAGCCCCCATCACCTCCTTCACCTCGCTCTTCTTCGGCGGGCTCTGACCGGCCCCGCGCCGTTTGCTATCATAGGGCAGTTATGGACAAGGCCAAGGCTGTGCTGTTGGAGTTGGTGCGCCGCGCGGCGTGCGAGCTGCCCGGGGACGTGCTCGGGGCGCTCGAGCGCGCCGCGGCGGAGGAGGGCGAGCCCGCGCGCGGGACGCTGCGCACCATCGTCGAGAATTGCCGCGTGGCGCGCGGGCGCGGCGTGCCCCTCTGCCAGGACACCGGGACGCCGACCTTCTTCTGGCGCGTGCCGCCGGGGACGCCCCAGGGGCCGCTCACGCGCGCCGCCGCCGAGGCCGTGCGCGAGGCCACCCGCCGCGGCTGGCTGCGCGAGAACACCGTCGACGCGCTCACCGGCGCGACGG
Source organism: uncultured Kiritimatiellota bacterium (assembly GCA_944391085.1). Classification (GTDB taxonomy): domain Bacteria; phylum Verrucomicrobiota; class Kiritimatiellia; order RFP12; family DVOR01; genus Spyradenecus. The sequence goes on from CALXSE010000029.1 coordinate 4,346, forward strand.
TGGGCGGCAACGTCGCCCCGGGCATCCCCGTCCACCACTTCGCCGAGGCCGACGTGCCCGCGCCGGAGGTGACGCTCCTGCTGAAGGGCGGCGGCTCGGAGAACATGGGGCGCCAGTATTCCCTGCCCGACGCGCGGCTCGGGGCGGGGCGCGACCTGGCCGGCGTGCGCGCCTGCGTGCTGGACGCGGTGCAGGCCATCCAGGGCCAGGGGTGCGCCCCGGGCATCCTGGGCGTCTGCGTCGGGGCCGACCGCGCCGAGGGCCACGCCGTGGCCAAGGAGCAGCTCCTGCGGCCGTTGGGCGACGCCTCGCCCGTGCCGGCGCTGGCGGCGCTGGAGCGGCGGCTGCTGGAGGAGGCCAACGGCCTGGGGATCGGGCCGATGGGGCTGGGCGGGAGGACGACCCTGCTGGGGGTGAAGCTGGCGGCGCGGACGCGCCTGCCGGCCTCGTTCTTCGTGACGGTGGCGTATGGCTGTTGGGCCTGCCGCAGGCACACGGCGGTTTTGGAGGGGGTGTCATGAGGACGATCGACTGCGACTATCTGGTGGTGGGCAGCGGCATCGCCGGCTCGATGGCCGCGATGGGCCTGGCCGGGCACGGGCGCGTGCTGCTGGTGACGAAGGCCGCGCTGGACGAGGCGAACACCGCGCACGCCCAGGGCGGCATCTCCTGCGTGATGGGCGCGGACGACAGCTTTGACCTGCACGTGGCCGACACGCTCGACGCGGGCGCCGGCCTGTGCCACGAGGACGTGGTGCGGCGCATCGTCGAGGCCGGGCCCGCGTGCCTGCGCAGGCTCATCGACATGGGCGTGCCCTTCACCAAGGGCGGGGGCTCGGCCTGCCCCGAGGGCTTCGACCTGACGCGCGAGGGCGGCCACACCCGCCGCCGCATCCTCCACGCCGGGGACATCACCGGGCGCGAGGTGGAGCGCACCCTCGCCCGGCACGTCCGCGCCGCCAGGGGCCTGCACGTCTGCGAGAACACGCTGCTCATCGACCTGGTGACGACGCGCTTCCTGCACGACCAGGGCGGGGAGAACCGCGTGGTGGGCGCCTATCTGCTGAGCACCGAGACCGGCGAGATCTGGGCCGTGCGCACCGGCGCGGTCATCCTGGCCACCGGCGGCATCGGCAAGGTCTACCAATACACCTGCAACCCCGACATCGCCACCGGCGACGGCATCGCCGCGGCCTGGCGCGCCGGCGCCAAGATCCGCAACATGGAGATGGTGCAGTTCCACCCCACCTGCCTCT
>CALXSE010000030.1 GCA_944391085.1 uncultured Kiritimatiellota bacterium
AGCCAGGCCAGTAGATTTTGGATGGGATTCATGCTTTGTTCCTTTCTATCGTGCGGCGGCGGAGGCGGCGGTTTCGAGGGCGTTGAGTGCGGCGCGTGCGAGGGCGTCGTCGATGGCCTTGGGGTCAGGCAGAAGGGTCGGGTCGCGCCGTTGCGTGACGGAGGCGCAGAGGGCGTACATCGGGGTGAGGCGGCCGCCCTCCTCGGTGGCGAGGATTCGGGTGCCCTTGGGGCGGAAGAGATCGGCGCCGGAGAGGCGTTCGAGCTCGCGGGGCCGTCTGCCGTAGGCCTCGGCGCGCAGGGGGATGGTGAGGGCCTTGGCGCGACGGGGGCGGATGATGACGTCGCGGAGGGCGCGTGCGATGCCGGGATGGGTGACGGAGACCTCGGCGTCGTTGGCGTGGGTGTGGAGGCGGACGGCCTGGGCGGAGCCGGCCCAGAAGCCCGTGGGGGTGGCGCCCAGGCGGTTGGCGGTGTCGTGGCGGTCGCGCGCCACCTTTTGGAGGTGGCGCATGATGAGGGCCTGGAGGGCGCCGGCGGCGGCCTTGGCCAAAAGCCCCGGGGTGATGCGCTCGGCCCAGCGCCGGCGCCACCCGGCCAGCCGCTCCGCGGGAATCGTGATCGTTACGCTCATGCGGCCTCCTCTGTGTTATCATGGGCGCCAAAGGAGCCAACCATGACGAAATCGATGCGAGCCGTGCTGACCCGCGCCAAGTCGGGCAAGATGTTCCAGATGACCAAAGAGGACCCGGCGTTCCAGACCGCGTTCGAGGCGGCGCAGCGCGGCTGGATCACGCTGTCCAAAGACGGCGTGGTGTATGGGCCCGGGGGCGTTCCCTGCATCCTGCTCATCCTGGGGCTGACGGCGGAGGGGCACGCCGCGCTGGACGTGGCCGCGGACGAAGCGGAGGCGCGCACGCCGAAGGCGAAGGCCAAGCGTGTCGGGCTATTCATTGGCATCAAGCTCCGCGATTTGTTCTTCATGATCGTTGGTGCCATTCTGCTCAAGCTTGTCGAACGCCTGTTCACATTTTAAGCGCTCGACCTCTATGCGCAATTCGCTGAGTGCTTTCGCGTGGTCACGGTCGCGCATCATCGCGCTGATTGCCGCGGCCAGAAGAAAGCCGAGCAGGATGCGAAGGATAACGTCAAAGAGGCTCATGCTTGCATTCCTTTCCGATTTATGCGATAGTAGTGGCGTTCCTCGATGGGGTCGAAACGGCGACAATGCCACGAGGAAACGGCGCGGGGCCGTCCCCGTCAGCTATTCTTCGGGGTTTCCCGGACCGCGCGTGGGTGCTTTGGCACCTGCGCGTTTTTCTTGTCAGACCACGTGCCATCCCGAGACCCTTCCCGTGTTCGCGTAGGCGTAAACGCGGATGGTGTGATTGTTGCCGATGCTTTCCGTGTAGACGTACTGCGTGCCGCGCGGCGGGTTGAGCACGTCCCACGCGGTCCGCTTCGGGAATTGCAGAAGCCTCGCCCCATGTTTGACGGCGTGGATGGCGGCGGGGAGCCAACGCAGGTTCTCCGGCTTGGGGGTGTTATCCTTCCGCCGGTATCCGTGAAGGTAGTGCGTCAGCGCAGAATTGCCGAAGGAGACCGTGAAGCCGGTGTCATCTTTGGCTTCGACGCCTTCACGCAGAAGGGCCTCGGCTTCCTCCTGGCTGCATTGACTTCTGAACCCCTTGACGATGGACTCCCGATTCCCCTTCGTCCCGCCGTGGCGGGGGCTGTGGCACTGGCCATCCTTGTCCAGATAGGTGCCGTCTTCGGGGCACTGGCGGGCCTTGTTGCGGATGGCCTTCACGGCCAGGGCGGTGATGAGGAGGGCGGCGGCGCGCCTGGCGGCGCGGTTGGTCGCCTCGTCGAGCAGGCCGAGCTCGCGGGCCTCGAGGCGGTCGACGGGCACCCATTCGTAGGAGGAGCCGAAGGCGAAGGGCGGATAGGGGTTGCCCAGGGTGTCACGGAAGCCGCCGACGCCGTCGCCGAGGGCCTGCCAGATGGGGGAGGATTTCAGGGCGACCATCTTGGTGCGGTGCGCGCCGCGCCAGGCGACGCGCTCGCCGGCGGCCTTCCAGCGTTGGGGCCAGTCGGTGCGGTGGTGCTTCCGGTAGCCGCCGCTGGCCAGCTCCCAGGCGGGGAAGAGGGCGGCGACCTGCGGGTCCTCGCTCTCGGCCAGTTGCGCCAGCGAGGCGGCGGTCTGCCGGTTGGTCTTGAGGACGAGGTTGAGGCGCGCGAGGGTTCGGGCGTCCTTGAGCGTCCCGGCCGTGCCGGGCTCGGGCGTGTAGCCGAACTGGGCGAGCGTGTCGGTGAGGGCGAGGCGTGCGGCGGAGGCGTCGAGCGTGCCGTCGGCCACCTGCATGAGCACGGTTTTGGCGCGGTCAAGGTAGTCCTGCAGCGTCATGCGCGCGGAGAAGAGGGCCTGCTCGCGCAGGCGTTGGGACCAGCGCGCGCGGATGCCCGCGGTGTCCAGCGCCGTGGGCGTGGGGGTCTTGAGGCCGATGATCTCCGCGACGGACGGCATGGGTCAGGCCTCCGTGGCGTTTTTGAGGACGCAGTAGGCGTTTTGGATGAGGGTGTCCTTGACGTTGTCGGCGAGCTCGCGTCCTTCGGCGCGGAGCTTGACGGTGAGGGCCTCGAAGGCGGCGTCGAAGGCCTCGTTTCCCTTGAGGCCGTTTTGGGCGGCGGCCTTGACGGATTCGTAGGCGAGGTGCTGGAGTTCGGCGTCGTTGAGGAGGTCGAGGACCTCTTGTGCGACGGATTTGGCGGTGAGGGTGAAGAGCTGGGCGAGTTTGGGTCGGAGCCAGTTCCAGAGGTTTTTGAGCCAGTTGAGCATGGGATTCTCCTTGGTTGGTGGGTGATGGGACGAATGGGACGAATGGGACGACTGGGACGGGGCGGGTCAGTCGGCGTCGAGGAGCTCCACCATGACGGAATCCGGCACGTACCAGCCGGTTGCGCCGTCCTCCATTTCGACGTAGACGCGACGGCCTTGGGGATCGGGGTCCTGCGGAGCGACGGGGACGACCTCGCGGTCGGCCGCGACGACGGTGTAGGTCGGCGCGCAGCCTTGCAGGCAGGCGGCGAGGGAGACAAGGGCCCAGACGGC